>CALYDL010000063.1 GCA_944325145.1 Candidatus Gastranaerophilales bacterium | reverse complement strand
GGCTGGCATGTTATCAAGGTTATTGATAAAAGGTAATCAAAATGAAATAATGTTATCTGTCGGATATTCTAATAAGACAGTAAGCTGATTTTTTAAATATAAAACTGAAAATAAAATCTAACATAATAATCCTTACAACTATATTTTTAAATTCGGAAAAATAACATAAAAACTTTAGCAAATTTTAAAAAATGTTAAATAAAAACTACGAGCCAAACCAATATTACGAAGAATTTATTTCAAACAGAGAAGCCATTTTGGCGCATTTATCGCCAAAAGGGCTTACTTTAAAATTTTTGTGGAAAAACCCTGATGAAACAATTATTGAAAATTTTTCGGCTGCTCCTTTTTTTCAGCTTTATTTTAAAAACGATATAATGTTTTTATTATTAAAATTTAAAGACCTTAAATGGATAGATATTCCGCTTGTTTTTACCAAAAGCACAAAAAACCTTTTTTCATTTGAAGAAGATAATTTCCCCTGCGATATTCTTCTTGCAAATTCAAACACCGGCAAATTATTTTTACATAAAACTTATAATATGCCGAAAGGAATTACAAAGGCGCTTGTGCAAGCCGTTCATCTTCAAAAAGATTTAACCAAAAAAGCAGCCATTGAAAAAATTAATAATATTCGCTCCTCTTATTCGGCCTCTGAAATGTCAAGGCTTTCATTGGGAAAATTAAAATAGATACATTTTACATTCTTTTTTGTTTACGATAAATTATTTATTGTAATTTGATATTCAAAAAGGAGTAAGAAATGGATTCGATACAAATCACTCATGAAGTTGAACAAATGTGTCCAATCAAAAGAGGAGTTAAAGGTGAACCTGCTCCTATACCTCAAGAAGGGGCTTGGACAAAAGCAAAAGAAATTAAAGATATTTCAGGCTTAACCCATGGCTGCGGCTGCTGCGCACCTCAACAAGGCACCTGCAAATTAACTTTAAATGTTAAAAACGGCATTATACAAGAAGCTTTGGTTGAAACAATCGGCTGTTCCGGCATGACTCATTCAGCTGCTATGGCTGCTGAAATTCTCCCCGGCAAAACAATTCTTGAAGCATTAAATACAGACCTTGTTTGCGATGCTATTAACGTTGCCATGAGAGAATTATTCTTACAAATTGTTTACGGCAGAACACAAACAGCATTCTCTGAAGGCGGCCTTCCTGTTGGCGCAGGTTTGGAAGACTTAGGCAAAGGCTTATGCTCAATGGTTGGTACAATCCATTCAACAAAACAAAAAGGCCCAAGATACCTTTCATTAACAGAAGGTTACATTTTAGAACTCGGCCTTGATAAAAACGATGAAATCATTGGTTACAAATTCGTTAACTTAGGAAAAGTAATGGATGCTATTAAAAAAGGCGTTGATTACAAAGAAGCTTTCGAAAAAAATATCGGTACATACGGCAGATTTAACGATGCTGTTAAAACAGTTGACCCGAGAAAAGAATAGTTTATTGGTTTAGTTTAAAGTTTAATCGTAAAGGAAATAAAAATGGCAAAATTTGAAGGACAAGACAGACGTGAAAAATCATTGGCTCCCGTTCTTGAAAAATACGGTTTTAGTTCGTTAGACGAAGCTAATGAATTATGTTTGTCAAAAGGTATAAATGTTGATGAAATAGTTAAAGGCATTCAGCCAATCGCTTTTGATAATGCTTCTTGGGCATATACTTTAGGTTGCGCTATTGCAATTAAAAAAGGCATTAAAAATGCAGCAGATGCAGCAGAAGCAATCGGTGAAGGCTTACAAGCTTTTGCAGTGCCCGGGTCTGTTGGCGATACAAGAAAAGTTGGCTTAGGCCATGGTAACTTAGGCGCAATGCTTTTAAGAGAAGAAACAAAATGCTTCTGCTTCTTAGCAGGTCATGAATCTTTTGCAGCTGCTGAAGGCGCAATCGGTATTGCAAGAAACGCTAACAAAGTTAGAAAAGAACCTTTAAGAGTTATCTTAAACGGTCTTGGAAAAGACGCCGCTTATATCATTTCAAGAATCAACGGCTTTACTCATGTTGAAACAGAATATGACTATAAAACAGGCGAATTAAAAGTTGTTAAAGAAACAGCATTTTCAGACGGCGAAAGAGCAAAAGTTAAATGCTACGGCGCAGATGATGTTTCAGAAGGCGTTGCTATTATGAGAAAAGAAGGCGTTGATGTTTCTATTACAGGTAACTCAACCAACCCAACAAGGTTCCAACACCCTGTTGCAGGCACATACAAAAAATGGTGCTTTGAAAACAACAAAAAATATTTCTCAGTTGCATCAGGCGGCGGCACAGGCAGAACACTTCACCCTGATAACGTTGCAGCAGGCCCTGCAAGCTATGGCATGACAGATACTATGGGCAGAATGCACGGTGATGCTCAATTCGCAGGTTCATCATCAGTTCCTGCTCACGTCGAAATGATGGGCGTTATCGGCATGGGCAACAACCCAATGGTTGGTGCAACCGTTGCAGTTGCTGTTGCTGTTGAAAAAGCAATGAACTAACAAGGTTTTAAACCTAAATAAAAAGCGGTCTTAAAGGGGCCGCTTTTTTTGTAACAATATTTTACAATATTTTTAAAAATTGAAATTTGAAGCAAATTATATACTTTATACATATATACGCTATGCTATAAAGGATTTTTTTATGACCGGTTCTGATTCTGATTTATTAATTTATAATCGTCTGCTAAGAGAAGCCACAGGCGTTGATTCCGTTGATAAAAAAAGTGAAGAAACAGCATCAACCAATTCTTCAACCTCTTCAACGATTAACATTAAAAAAGATGCGACGATTGAAGATGAACTTGTTGAAGCATCTGAA
>CALYDL010000062.1 GCA_944325145.1 Candidatus Gastranaerophilales bacterium | reverse complement strand
GAACCTGCTTGGATTACATCACGTCAGATAGAAGCTGCACGTCGTTGCATGACAAGACAGATTAAACGTGGCGGTAATGTTTGGATTAAAATATTCCCCGACAAACCCATCACTAAAAAACCTGCTGAAACTCGTATGGGTAAAGGCAAAGGCAACCCTGAATACTGGGTAGCCGTTGTAAAACCCGGCAGAATGCTTTTTGAACTTGAATACACAGTTCGTGAAGAAGCAATCAAAGCCCTTGAATTAGCTGCCCAAAAATTACCGATTAAAACAAGAATCATAGAAAAATAGGTGAATTATGAAACTTCAAGAAATTAAAGATAAAACTATTGAAGAATTAAAAGATGCGATTTTGAGCGCTAAGCAAGAGTTATTCGGTTTAAGAATTAAACATAACAAAATGACTCCTCTTGAAAATCCTGCTCAAATCAAAACATTGAAAAAACAAGTAGCACAAATGAAAACCGTTTTAAGAGAAAAAGAACTTAAAGCTTAGTTTTCATATTGAATAAAGAAAAAGGAACAGATAAGATGCCCAAAAAAGTAAAACAAGGTGTGGTCGTATCAAACAAAATGGATAAAACCATTGTTGTTGAAGTTATGGAACACAAAATGCACGATAAATACAAAAAAAGAATGATTTCAACAAAAAATTACAAAGCTCGTGATTTTGAAAACGTTGCTCAAGAAGGCGATGTTGTTTCAATTATTGAAAACAGACCCTTATCAGGTCAAATCAGATGGGTTTTGGACAAAGTTGTTGAAGCTAAAAAATAAAATTCATTTTTTGTATTTTGGGTTAATTTAATATAAGTAAATAAAGGTAAAAGACAATGATACAACAAGAAACAAGACTGCAAGTGGCAGATAATACGGGCGCAAAAGAACTTTTGTGCATTCGTGTTATGGGGTCTTCATGCAAAAAATATGCAGGCGTTGGCGATGTAATTATCGCTGCCGTTAAACAGGCTCAGCCCGGAAACCAAACAGCCGTTAAAAAATCTGAAGTTGTAACAGCAGTTGTTGTTAGAACTAAAGCTGACATCAAAAGAAATGACGGTTCAGTTATCAGATTTGACGATAACGCAGCAGTTATCATCAACAAAGACGGTAACCCAAGAGGAACTCGTGTTTTCGGACCTGTTGCCAGAGAATTAAGAGACAAAAACTATATGAAAATAGTTTCTTTGGCTCCTGAAGTTATTTAATTTTTTAGATATAGGAATGCATAAAATGTCAAACGAAAAAAAATCAATACATACAAAAACGGGCGACCGTGTTGTTGTTTTAACAGGAAAAGACAAAGGCAAAATCGGCAACGTTAAAAAAGTTGATTTAGCTAAAGGCAAAGTTCTTGTTGAAGGCGTTAATATGGCAACAAAAGCTCAAAAAGCTAACCCAATGGCAGGTATTGAAGGCGGTTTGAACAAAATTGAAAAACCGGTTGATTCTTCAAATGTTATGGTTGTTTGCCCTGCTTGCGAAAAAGCAACAAGAATTAAAATGGAAGTTAAAAACGACAAAAAAGTTCGCGTTTGCAAAAAATGCGGCGAATCATTAGATGTTTAATACTAACGAGTTAAAAACTCGGGCATTGAGGTTTGACAGGCCCATATGTTCTTTATATGATGTATAGGCAAAATCTCAAAGGCTAATTTAAGGAATATAAAAATGGCACAAACAAAAACAACAAGCTTAAAAGAACGTTATTATAACGAAGTTAGAGCTGAATTAAAAAAGGAATTTAACTTATCAAACGATATGCAAATTCCAAGATTACATAAAATTGTTCTTAACATGGGTGTTGGTGAAGCAAGCCACAACTCAAAACTTGCTGAATCAATCGTTAACCAATTAACAAAAATCGCAGGCCAAAAAGCTCTTGCTACAAAAGCTAAAAAATCAATCGCTTCATACAAATTGAGAGAAGGTATGCCGGTTGGTGCTATGGTTACATTAAGAGGCGAACGTATGTATGACTTCCTTCAAAAGTTAAACTGCGTTGTATTGCCAAGAATTCGTGACTTTAGAGGTATTTCACCAAAAAGCTTTGATGGCAGAGGCAACTATACATTTGGCTTAAAAGAACAATCACTCTTCCCTGAAATCCACTATGAAGAAGTTGATATCGTTAAAGGGATGAACGTTTCTATTATTACAACTGCTCCAAATGACGAACAAGCAAGAGCTTTATTAAAACATTTGGGTATGCCTTTTAAAAAACACTAAGGAGAATGACGGAAAATGGCTAAAAAATCTATGATAGATAAAGAACAAAAAAGAGAAGCGCTTGCTGCAGTTG
Source organism: Candidatus Gastranaerophilales bacterium (assembly GCA_944325145.1). Taxonomy (GTDB): domain Bacteria; phylum Cyanobacteriota; class Vampirovibrionia; order Gastranaerophilales; family Gastranaerophilaceae; genus Galligastranaerophilus_A. Next base: position 680 of record CALYDL010000062.1, on the reverse strand, counting down.
GCAAATACCCTAAAGTAAGACTTCACAATCGTTGTTCTATTTGCGGCAGACCTCATGGCTACCACAGAGATTTCGGTCTTTGCAGAATCCACTTGAGAGAATTTGCCCACAGAGGTTTATTACCGGGCGTTACAAAAGCTTCTTGGTAACAAACGTTTAAATGAAGGGGGGTATTCCCCCTTCGAAAGCACAATTAAACAGTCTTTCTAAGTTTTTATATAATGCAATTTGCATTTGAATACTAAACTGTAAGATGAACTTATAAGTAGTAAGGAGAGAAAAATGACAATTACAGATCCTATCGCTGATTTATTAACAAGAATCAGAAACGCTAATATGGTTAACCACGCAAGCGTTGAAATTCCTGCTTCAAAATTAAAAGTTGAACTTGTTAAACTTTTAAAAGAAGAAGGCTATATCGCTGATTACAAACTCGTTGATAAAGATGCATTCAAAGTTATCAATGTAGAATTAAAATACATTGGAAACAAACCTGTTATCAGAGGTTTGCAAAGAGTTTCAACCCCGGGCTTAAGAGCTTATTCAAAAGCTAAAAACCTTCCAAGAGTTTTTGGCGGTTTGGGTGTTGCAATTGTTTCAACAAGCAAAGGTCTTATGACAGATAAAGCTGCCAGAAAAGATAACATCGGCGGCGAAATCCTCTGCTACGTTTGGTAGCG
>CALYDL010000061.1 GCA_944325145.1 Candidatus Gastranaerophilales bacterium | reverse complement strand
TATAGAGCAGCATTTTAATATTTTAAAACTTTCTATGCAAAGTTTCTTCTTTCTTTTATCTTTTTAACAGATTCAATGAATTCATCTGCATCCATTGTTTCTTTTTCCAATAATTCATGAGAAAGCGCATCTAAAATATCTCTGTTGCTTGATAAAAGTTCAATTACCTTTTTATATTGATTATCAACAATAGATTTAACTTCTTCATCAATTTCAAAAGCAACTTGTTCTGAATAATCTCTTTGGTGGCCAAAATCTCTGCCCATAAAAATGTGTTCTTGAGATTTACCATAGGTTAAATTGCCGAGTTTATCGCTCATACCCCATGACATAACCATCTTTCTTGCGGTTTCAGAAACTTTTTGAAGGTCAGATGATGCACCTGTTGAAACATTGTCTTTACCGTAAACAATTTCTTCAGCAGCACGGCCGCCTAAAGTTATTGCGATTTGGCATAATAAATCGTTTTTAGAGGTGTGAACTCTCTCATCTTTTGGCCTTGACCAAGTAATACCCAAAGCATAGCCGCGAGGAATAATTGAAACCTTATGAAGTTCATTTCTTGAATCTTCAAGAAGAACATTAATTAAAGCATGGCCAACTTCATGGTAAGCTGTTGTTTCTTTGTCTTCATCTGTTAAAACCTTGCTTTTCTTTTCAATGCCTGCTTCAACCCTATCAATAGATTTATCAATATCATCCATTGAAATATTTTCTTCATTGTTTCTTGCGGCTAAAAGTGCAGCTTCATTTAAAAGGTTTCTAAGGTCTGCCCCTGTAAAGCCTGATGTCCTTTTGGCTAAAACCTTAAGGTCAACAGATGGGTTTAAAACTTTATTTTTGCTATGAACCTTTAAAATATCTTCTCTGCCTTTAATATCGGGTAAGCTGATATAAATTTGCCTGTCAAACCTTCCCGGTCTTAAAAGTGCAGTATCTAAGATATCAGGCCTGTTTGTAGCAGCAATTACAATAATATTTGTATTTTCATCAAAACCATCCATTTCAACCAACAATTGGTTTAAGGTTTGTTCACGTTCATCATGGCCGCCGCCAAGGCCTGCGCCCCTTTGTCTGCCAACTGCATCAATTTCATCTATAAAAATTATGCAAGGTTGATGTTTTTTTGCTTGTTCAAACAAGTCACGAACTCTGCTTGCACCAACGCCGACAAACATTTCAACAAAATCAGAACCTGAAATTGAGAAAAAAGGAACTCCCGCTTCGCCTGCAACAGCTTTTGCCATTAAGGTTTTACCAGTCCCGGGCGCACCAACCAAAAGAACGCCTTTTGGAATTTTTGCGCCCAGTTTTGTATATTTTTCAGGGCTTTTTAGAAAATCGACAATTTCTTCCAATTCTTGTCTTTCTTCATCAATCCCTGCAACATCGTTAAATGTAATTTTAACTTTAGATTCTTGAAGCATTTTGGCTCTTGATTTACCAAAGTTCATAGCAGCTGAGCCGCCTTGTTGAATGCCTTTTAAAATAAAAATTATCATTATGATAAAAAATATCGGCACAAGAAAAGAACCGATTGTGGATAAAATTGAGCCTTCCTGAGGTTTTTTAACGTTAATATCAACAGAATTTTCTTCTAAAACTTTATATAATGAATCGCTATCGCTTGGAATTGTAACCCTATATTGAATTTCTGGCGGTTTTTGAGAAGCAGCCAAGCTGTTTAAAAATTCATTTTTTGAAGTTAAATTTTCTTTAACTTCTGTTTGTTTATTGTCATCTTTTGGAACCGCATAGAGTGTATCTTTAGAAATTAATACACTTGAAATTTCGCCCAATTGAACTTTTTTCAAAAATTGTGAATAAGAAATTTCATCCGTTGAAGTTGTAGGGCCTAAAAAAGCCATGCAGGCAATAATTGCAGCAATAATGGCTACTATTATATAAACCCCCACTGATTGATTGTTTTTCATTAAATCCCCTCTTAAAAAATAAATAGTATATTGCTATTATAGCAAAAGAATAATAAAATGTTAATTAACAAAGTTTATTCTAAGAGGTCAAATGTCAGTTGCTTTTTTATCACTGGGTTCCAATATAGGCGATAGATTATCGCTAATTCAACAAGCGGTTAGTATGCTTGGGCTTGATAACAATATTCAAATAGCTGCAACAAGTTCTTTTTATGAAACAGAACCCTACGGCAAATCTGACCAGCCATGGTTTGTAAATGCAGTTGTTGCAATTAGAACCGAATTATCGCCAATAGAATTATTAAGAGCCTGCCAAAATGTTGAAGCAAAATTAGGCAGAGACAGAAAAAAAGAAGAACGCTGGGGAAAACGCCCGATAGACATTGACATTTTGTTTTATGACAACCTTATTTTTTCAAATGAAATTTTAACAATTCCCCATAAAGAAGTTCATAAGCGTGCTTTTGCGCTTGTTCCAATGCTTGAAATTAAATCTTCTTATGTTCACCCTGTTTTAGGAAAAAACATTTTAGAGCTCCATGAAGCGCTTGAAGACCCTGAAGATGTATTTTTATATGGAACAATTTCAGGTTCAAATGCAATATGAAAAAAATTGCAATAGTTGGCGGCGGCCCAAGTGGCGTATTTTCAGCAATTAAAATTCTTGAATTTACAGATAATATAGCCAAAAAGCCTGAAATTACCATTTTTGATAATAAAAATATCCTTCATACAATTCTTCCTACAGGAAATGGCAGGTGCAATTTATGCCATGCCGAATACGATAACATTGAACTTGCAAAAAATTTTCCAAGAGGTGAAAAGTTTTTATATTCTGTTTTTTCAAGGTATGGAACCGGTGATACCATAGCTGATTTTGAAGGTTTGGGCGTTAAAACCTATATTCAAGACGACCTTTGAATTTTCCCAAAAGAAAATTCTTCTGCCTTTGTAAAGCAAAAAATGCTTGAAGCAATTTATAATAAAGTAAAATTTGAAAGAAAAGAAATAAAAGAAAAATTAAACGGGTTTGATGCCGTTATAATTTACTGATGTGCGATAAAGAAGTAATAGAAGTGTAAAAAATTTTGCCGTTCCTATCCGGCACTCGCGCGTTGTGTC
>CALYDL010000060.1 GCA_944325145.1 Candidatus Gastranaerophilales bacterium | reverse complement strand
AGCTGCTTGAAAAGCGTTTAAGCTTTTCAACAAAATAAAGTCTCCCAAGGGAGACGCGGTGAAAATTAAATATGATTAAGGGCGTTTAGCTCAGCTGGTAGAGCGTCTCCCTTACAAGGAGAGGGTCGGGGGTTCGAATCCCTCAACGCCCACCATTTAAAAAGACCGAATTTAATCGGTCTTTTTTTTATTACAAAAAACAGGGCTTCTCACCCCAAGAGGTTCTTTCATCTCATAAAAATGTTTAAAAAATACAAAGATTAACTAATCTTTAAAATCAAATAAATCTTTAACTTCAACGCCCAAATTGTCTGCAATTATTTTTAATTTAGAAACAGTGACATCCGTTTTTGCAAGTTCAAGCAAACTAACCATTGACCTTGACACACCATTCACCCCAATATCGTCTTGTGTCAATTTTCTCTCTTCTCTTAGGTGTTTTAATCTTTTGGCTAATTTTTCTAAAAAAAATTTGTCCATATTTGTTTAACAACCAACTAAAAATTTAAAAATTCAGCTAATGTTAGATTAAAAGCTTTGGCTATTTTATTTAATTTGGAAAAGGTTACATCATTTTGAGCAGCTTCAATATTCCCTAAAGTAGAGCGTGCAATTTGAGCTAAATCCGCCAAATCATCTTGAGTGTACTTATGTAATTTCCTCAACTCTTTTATACGATTTGCTAATTTTTGTAATAAAACCTTGTCCATAATTGAATTGTCCGCTATAATGACAATGCAGACAAACTGTGAGACGGACAAAATAGCCTATGTTTACTAAAAAAATACTTATAGATTTAGACGGGGTTTTAAATGAATACGGGAAAGAAAAATTTAATGAAAAATATATTCCTGAAATTAAGTTAGGAGCTTATGAGTTTTTAGAAACTTTATCTCAAAATGCAGAATTATATCTTTTTACATCGAGAAATTTAATACTTTCTACAAAATGGTTAATTAAAAACAATTTAGATAAATTTTTTAAAGATGTAACAAATATAAAACTTCCTTCTTTTCTATACATTGACGACAGAACAATTTGCTTTAAAGGTGATTACAACAAAACTCTTGAAGAGATTGAAAATTTCAAAGTTTATTGGAAATAATATTTTTCTTTTTTATATTTCCTATTTGAATTCTATCTCAAATCAAGCGTGAAATTATAAGTATAGAATAACTCCTACAAATTTTTGTGCCATACTTAAAGAAAAAGGCTAAAAAAGACAATACCTACACAAGATGAATTGATGCCACCATTTCTACAAGCATTAAATGATTAAGTATAATTTAGGTGTACAAGTTAAAACTAAAATCAAAATCAAGAAAATTGATGAAGATTTCTTTAGTGAGGAATGATAATGAATAAAGCTCTATTTAACAATCTGCATAAATTAACAATAAAAGATTGTTTTGATTTACACATACAAAAATCTAATAATTATAATTACAAGTTTAAAAATGAAAAAATAAAAGTAAGCGGTTTTGGATATTACGACAAAAAATATCCAAAACAAGGTGACCATCGTTTTTATCTGGAATTATCTATTGAGCAGCAAAAAGAAGGAGAAACTCTTGCTGTTATAATGATGAATCCTTCAAATACATTTCCTGAAAGAGAAGGAATGGATTCAACTGTTGATGACACGGTGAAAAATATTATAAGAATGACTTATAAACTTAGAAAATATAAGAGAATTATTATATTAAATTCTTTTTCTTTAATCTCAGGAACTGTTAAAAATGTTCAAGAAGATGATTGCCAAACAAAAAATTTAGAAATAATAAACTCTTTTATTAATACAAATAAACAAATAGACTATTTACTAGCTTGGGGAAGTAAAGCTTTAGATATTAATAAAATAAAAAGTTATCTAAAAAATATTGATAAAGGACGAATTTTTGTATATAAAATGACATTAAAAAAAGCTCCTTGTCATCCGAGTGTAAGAGTTGAAAATCGTTATAAGTATGTCTCAGAATTTTTAAATCAACATGATGAAAAATCTTCTTTTATACCATATGAAATAATTAACTAAATTTTTTCAATATACCAATTAGAATTTCTAAAATGGTCTCTCTTGTTTGTCGGCGTTAAACGGGCATGCTATGCTTCAGCACTCTGCCGACAAGCCGCAAGTTCCATTGCAATTAAAAGTAAAATTATATTTTGTTAAACTGCATCTTTAAAATTAGACAAACATTTATTTAATTGTATACTACAATAAATAACCAATTGCTTTATCCACAATATAAATCCTATCTGCTAATTTTTCTAACTCCATAAAATCTTTTTGTTTAATCTTGTATTTCTTGCTTTTATTCATACAACCTCCTTTTTCAGGTGTCGTATTCATCACTTAAAGTCGGAACAAAATCAAGTTTATATTTTTGATACAATTAAAAAATAGGAGTTTAAAATGGTTATAAGAACTGGTTTAGCAAGAAAGCCTTGGACTAATTACAAAACTTCAAATCATATCATTGCATATTTAGATATACTTGGCACAAAGGATATGATATGCAATGATGATAATTTTGATTTTCTAAATCATCTAAATATGTTTATGGAAGATGCAATTGAAGAATCCGGCGGAGGAATTTTTCCTAAAAAAGAAAAAATATTTGTAAAAATATTTTCAGATAATATTTTATTAGCCATAGAATTGAAAGAAAACGATGAACAAAGAGAAAATAAAATAGCAATATTATTTAATACCGTTGCAAATATATATAATGAAATTCTGCGATATGGATATTTAATGCGCGGGGCTATTGTTGAAGGAGAATTTTTTCATAATAAAATTATTGTATATGGAAAAGGGCTTGTTGAAGCCGTTCAATTAGAAGAAAATGTTGTTAAATATCCAAGAATAATAGTAAAAACAAAGGTTAATGAAGCTAATAATTGGCATTATCTTATGAAAGATAATGACGGAGAAATGTTTTTAAACATTTTTCGTTTATGCGAGGTCGTAGATGACGTAACATTTAAAATTAACCTTTTAAAAATGCTTAAAGTACACAAGGAAAATGATGGGGCAAATAAAAAAATAATGTGGATGATTAATTATTTTAACTCTTGGTTTGCCCAATGTGGCGACCCGATATTCAATAAACAAAAA
>CALYDL010000059.1 GCA_944325145.1 Candidatus Gastranaerophilales bacterium | reverse complement strand
TTTACAAAAAATTCAACTTCAACTTTTCCGTTTGATAAAATATCAAAAACAATTTCAAAAACTTCTCTTCCGCAAAAGATGCCGTCTTGCCTTGTTCTTAAATTCACTTCAAAAATTTCATCACCCTTAAGGTGCGCGCAAACGTAATCAGTTGAAATATCTCCGTAGCCTATATCTTCTTTTAAGGCTTCTTTAACGTAATCTCTAACTATAAAATCATTTAACAGAAATTTCATTTTCTACTATACCTTTATTTTCAATTTGTTCTTCATTTTTTGTGCAAGCGTCTGTTCTAAAATGAGCGCCTATTGATTCTTTTCTTTCAAGTGCAGAATTAATTACAATTTCTGCAACGGTTAACATATTTCTTATTTCATAAGAATTGAAATCTGAAAAAACGGTTTTATTTTCAATTAATTTCTTGATTTCTTCAAGCTCAAACAGCCCTTTTCTTAAAAGTGCTTCATTTCTTAAAATGCCTGCATAATTCCACATTATATCTTTAATTTTGTTTTTTATAATGTCTGCATCTTCAATATAACTTGGTTCTTGTTCTTCATACATTGAAATAACGTTTTTAATTTTTTCATCATAATTTTTGGGGGCTGTTAAATCTTGGAAGGTTAAATTGTCATATAAGCCCATAGCAGAAACAACGCATTCCAATAATGAATTTGATGCCAGCCTGTTTGCACCGTGAAGCCCTGTTCTTGCGCATTCGCCGATTGCATATAAGTTTTTAATGTTTGTTTCAAAATCGAGATTAACTTTAATGCCGCCCATTAAATAATGGCAAGCGGGGGATACGGGAATTAATTTTTGGTTTAGGTCAACCCCAAATTCTTCGCAATAATTTGTTATTTGAGGAAATCTTTCTTTAAATTTTTCAGGTCCGATATCTGTTATATCAAGATATACAAAGTCTTCATTAGAATTTTTAAGTTCATCATAAATTGCTCTTGCAACAATATCTCTTGGGGCAAGCTCTGCTTTTTTATCGTATTTTAAAATAAACCTTTCGCCTTTTTTATTCACAAGCTTTGCGCCTTCGCCCCTTACTGCTTCTGATACCAAAGGCATGGTTTCTGCGTTTTTAACACTCAAAGCTGTTGGGTGGAATTGAACAAATTCCATATCTTCTATTTTAGCCCCTGCTTTTTTTGCAAGGCAGATGCCATCGCCTGTTGCCACGGGGCGGCTTGTAGAATATTTATATAATTGCCCGATGCCGCCTGTTGCTATGATAACGGCATTTGTTAATATGGCTTCAAATTCGCCTGTTTGTTCGCTGAAGGCAATTACACCTTTAACTGCATTATGTTTATCAACCAAAAGCTCAACTGCCATTGTGTTTTCATAAATTTCAACATCTTTTGCTTTGTTTACTTTATCAATTAAAGCATTTTCAATTGATTCACCTGTTTTATCTTTGGTGTGAAGAATTCTTGGCAGGCTGTGAGCGGCTTCAAGCGCAAAATCAAAAGAGCCGTCTTCTTTTTTATCAAATTTTACGCCTGCATTTATAAGCCCTCTTATTGCAAGGGCGGAATATTCGGATACATATTTAACCGCATTAAAATCGTTTAGCCCTGCGCCTGCTTTAACCGTATCAAAAATATGAGAACTTATTGAATCGGCTTTGTTTACATCCGGCATGACCGCAACAATGCCGCCTTGGGCAAGCTTTGAGTTGCATTCATTAACGCTTGCTTTAGTGATTACTAAAATACCATCTTTGTTGTTTTTGCTTTTTGATAGCTTATGTGCCAAATACAGCCCTGATATACCGGAACCGATAATGACAGCGGAATATTTTGAATATTTCATTTTGTACCTTGTTAGTTTTACCTAATATAATTTTATTACAAATAAAAACCTGTTTGTCATTTTTAATAAAAGTTTTATATTTTATCTAAAATTTCTGAATTTTCTTTTTTTATAACATCAAAATTATTAACACCTGCTCCAAAAAGGGCAAAATCATAGCTAACAGGGTCAAATGGGTCAAATTCTTTTAATTTTTCGGTTAATTCCAATGCTGCTTTTATATCGTTTTGTTTTCTTTTTAACAAGTTTAATTTTCTTGAAATATTACCAACATGGACATCTAATGGAATTATTAAATTTTTTGGTTCTATAAAATGCCACAAGTCAAGGTCAACAGGGCCTTTTCTTGCCATCCACCTTAAAAACATGTTTAGCCTTTTATTGGCGCCATTTTTATTTGGGTTTGAGAGCATAAAAGAAAAGCCGCTTGAATTTGTAAAATATTTTGATTTTTCAAATTCGCTGTATACCCCTTGTAAAAGTTTTAATGTTGAATTATTTCTTTTTTCATAAAAAATATCGCCTAAAGTCATCCCCATTTTTAATTTTTCAGATAAAAGAAAAAATAATGCTTTAATGTCGCTATCTTTATAAAAACGGTATATAAACCCGTTTAGTTTATTTTCGTTTTTTTCAAAATTTAAAATAAATTCATAGGGGTTATGGTTCATTATTTCAAATAGAATGTTTAATTTTTGAATGAAAACTTCTCTTTTTCCAAATGCAAACAAAGAAACAATAAAACCCCAAATTTCTAAATTTTTAATATCGTTTTTAAAAGAATGAAGAAATTGAATGGGGTCATCTTTTATGAAATCAACTGTTTCATATTTTTTTCTTAAATAATCAAGATATTCTTTCATAATAGATATTAAAGCATAAAAAACAAATCAAATAAAAATGCACCATAATATTCATTTTGGTGCATTCCTTTTTCTTTTCTTTATAATACCATTCTTTTTAACCTTGTTCAAGGCTCTAAATTTTATTCATTTTTATATTTTTAACTTTCTTTCATTCAATAAAACCAACCTTTTTCACCCCATTACAACATAATGAATATTTTGTTGCGTTTAATTTAACCGCACATTAAAAGCAAATAAACCTTTTAAAATCATCTGTCTTTACCGAAAGGTGAAGTGGAGGGGCGGGAGTGACTTTTTTAGAGAATAAGCATTCTTTTTTTTAAAACCCATCTTCTTAATTAATAACGCAGCCCCGACTCTGAACAGCGGGTTTTGCGTAGCACGTAGGGCAAAGCCCGAAGTGCGCCAAGGTGAGTGACGTGTGGAGCGGAAAATTCCTTGAAAAGGAATTTGGAGCGTAATCCAAGGAACGAACCGCTAGCAAAACCCAAGAGAACTGAGGGGACAGATGATTTTAAAAGAAAAGACTAAACTTATTCATTAAGCC
>CALYDL010000058.1 GCA_944325145.1 Candidatus Gastranaerophilales bacterium | reverse complement strand
TTTTTTAAATTAGGAGAAGAAGGGATTCGAACCCTTGGTACGTTATTCACGTACGACGGTTTTCAAGACCGCTCCGATCAACCACTCCGGCACTTCTCCAATATGTAGCTGTCTTTAATTATTATTATAAAAAAATAATTATTTGTAAAGAGCTAAATTAAGAATCCAATTCTTTTTTTAATTGTTCGATTTCATTTTGTGCCGAATTTTCATCTTTGCACTCTATCTGCCCTTGTTTTAAGCTGTCTAATTCGCCTTGAACTTTATAATTTGTGCCAAGTGCTTTTTCAATTTCATTGTCAATATTTGTTCCTATTTGTGCCGTATTTTCATAGGCAAGTGCAAGGTTTTCTTCTTCTGCTATTTTATTTTTCATTTCTTCTAATAATGATGCTGTTGAATCATAATTAATTGAAGATAATTGTTTATTTACTTTTGTGGTTGTTTTTGCAACAGTGTGGCGCGCTTTTAGGTTTCTATATTCGCCTTCCCACTTTTGAATTTGGTGTTTAAGCTCTGTTATTTTATTTTCCATTTTTTTAAGAGTTTCATCATAACTTTTTACTTCAGTGTTAATTTTTTGAACTTCTTTTAAAAGTTCGTTTTTTCTGTTCAAAGCTTCACTTGCAAGTCTGTCTGCTTCTGTTTGTTCTAATTCGCCGTTTTTGGCTTTTTTAAGAAGCATGATTGCTTTTTGTTCATAATCTTTTGCTTGAAGCTTTTTTGCTTCCAATTCTTTTTTAGCGCCTATTGAAATTGCCTTAACCTTGGCAAAGTTTTGTATGGTTTCGTCAAAATCTTGTTTTAAATCTCTGATTGCTTGCTCTGTTAGCCTTATTGGGTTTTCAAATTTTGATAGAAGATGATATGCAGTTGCTTGAAGTAATTTGAATGCTCTTAAAAATAAGTTCATATATTTTTCCTTTCAAAGTAAGAATATGCTTCATTAATTTTTTTAGAAATCTTTACTGCTTTTTCATATTTTTCTTTGTCGTTTCTAAAAAAATCGGGATGATATTTTTTTAAAAGTTTTTTGTATGATGATTTTATTTTATTAAAGCTTTCACCGTATTCAACCTCTAAAATTTCATAATATTCTTTTTCTTTTTCGTTTTTAATTGTTGTTTGCGTTTCTTCTTTATTTAAAATCTCATCATATTCAATAAAGCTTTTTTCAAGCCCTTTGTCCTTGTTTAGTTCGCTTTTAATTATATTTTTTACTCTTTTAAAAAAGCCCAATTAATTTTTCCTTAAATCCAAATTCTGTTTTCGGTTATTTTGTCATCAAAATATAAGTTATACTTTGCTTTTAATAATTCCATCCACCCATTTGGAGTTCTTGTCATTATTATATCTAAATATCCTAAATCATGTTCTAAATATTTTACAAACGTTTCTGTGAATCTCTTGTTTGAAGCTATCAGGTTTGGCGGAATAATATATTTATTCTTCTTTTTTATAATGTATTTCTGTTTTTCAGGTATTGTGTAAAATTCTTTCAATGAATTTATAAACACATTTCTCTCTCTTGTTGTCGAGTTAAGAAGTGTTAAGCAGCCTGTAAAATCTTCTGTGGAAAAAGTTTTTAACTCAAGTTCATTATATGGAGTTTTAATAATTTGTGCTTCGCACAATGTTTTTAAAATGCAGTCTGCAATTTTTTCTTTTTTTCTTAGCTTTTCTTTTGTTATAAATTTTAAAGCCAAATTGTAAACAAAAAGAAAAGGCGCAAATGTCGGCTTTTTATTTATAAATTGTATCGTTGTTTTTTCTGTTTCTACAACTTCATAAATGCCTGATGTAACGGCATTATCTGTTATTTCTGATTTATCAAAAACTTGTTTCCATTTTGTTTTTAATTCTTTTCTTTTTTTGCTCAATTCAATAAAATATTTGTTAAATTCTTCAATTTCTTTTTTATTTGAAGGCAAACTAATCAAATTAAGCCTTTTTACACCATTTTGAATTTTATTATCTAAATAACTCACACCTTCAAAGGTTTGAAACCTTTTTTCTATTGTTTCAAAATCTTCGCTTGAATTATCCGAAATAGAGGCTAAATGCCAAATGTTGGCTGTTTTATTTTTGTTGTTTTTGTCTATTCTAAGCGCCCTTCCTCTCATTTGGTTTGAGAGCATGAAAGAGCCGACAACACTTGCTATAATTAAGCTGTTAACCGCAGGGCAATCCCACCCTTCGCCTAAAAGCGCAGCAGTTCCAATTAAAACATTTATTTCACCTCTATAAAAAAGTTCTGTTATGATTGGGGCTATATTTGCATCTTGGTATGTATTTACCCTTAAAAAATCTTCTTCAAAATCATTAACAATAATGTTTTCCGGTTTTAGCCCAAACTTTTCAATTGTTTTATAAAGAATATCTTTGGCATTTTTTGGTATAACTACAAGGGAACCTGTTAATATACCTATTTTAATGTTTTTTAATTTTTGAAAATTTTTTATTTCATCAAAAACAGAAACAATATTTACCCTTAAACCATCGCCTTTTGAAATGTAATCCAATAAAATTACTTCTCTTAAATTATTTTTAAGATTATCAGCTTCTGCTTCCGTTATTTTTTTAATTGAATAAATTTTATTTGCGCCTCTTGCTGTTAATTGTTTTAACTTTTCGCCTAAAAAGTCAACTTTTTTGGTTTTTGCAAAAAGGTTTAATTCTTTCAGTTTTTGTTTTATGTTACAGGAATTTTTAAAATATTTTTCATATTCATCTATAATGCCGTTTATCAAAATTTCTGCTTGCTTATAATCAAATTTTGGAATTTTTTCTTTTTCTAAGCCAAGAAAATTTATAAGCAAACTTGCTTCAATATCAAGTTCATCATTATTTAAAAGCCAAGAGATTAAAGAAACGGTAAAATCTGTGTTTTCATAAATTATTTCTATATTTTGTTCAAGGTTTTTAAAAAAAGGCGAATTTTTAATTTCATATAAAAATTCTGAGCTGTTTTTTAAATATTTAAAAAATTCATCTTTTGATTTTTCAAAATTATTTCTAATTTCTTTTTCTTCGGCTGTAAGGTCTGAAAAGTAAATTAAATCTTGATGCGGGCATAAATCTCCGGCTTTTACTAACTCAGGAATTGAAATTTCAGCATCAATTGAGCCTGATATTTCATTATAATTTTTCCATTCTGATAAAGGAACATCATAAGGGGGCGTTCCTGTTAGAGAAACTGTTTTTAAATCGGAAGAATCAATTGAACTTATTAATTTGTTCAATGTTCTATACCATTCATCTCTAAGATGGTGGGCTTCATCCAATACAATTGTTCTTATTTTCTGCTCTTCAAGGCTTTGGATAAAAACTTCTCTTTTTTCTTTGTTTTTAAAAATGCTGTTCAAAGATTGATAAGTTAAAATTGTAATAGGTTGAACATTATCCCATTTTAGGCTGATTTTATCGCAATCTTTTTCATCTTCAAGAAAATTATCACAAATTCTTTGTTTCCATTGGTTTCTAATTGTAATTGTCGGGGTAAAAATTATGACATTTTGTTTTAGCCTTGAAATAACTTCAATGCCCAAAATTGTTTTCCCTGCCCCCGGGGCAGCAACAATGTTTAATTTATTGTCATCCAAATATTTATCTAAAAGATTTAGGCAATTTTGCTGGTAGTTTCTCCAATTGCCTTTAAATTTCAGCTTTTCTGTTATACTTTCTGTTTTTAATTCAACCATACAATTTAAAATGCCCCTTAAAAAATTAAGGGGCTTATAATACCTATTGTTTTACTATTTTTTAACAGGTTGTGGAGCGGGCGATGTAAAGTTGAGTTTTTTTAGAACCTTATCTGTTATATCAACACCGCCAAAGAAAACAACTCTTGAATC
>CALYDL010000057.1 GCA_944325145.1 Candidatus Gastranaerophilales bacterium | reverse complement strand
TTATCATGGGTATAATTTCTAAAATTAATTGTGTTTACTTCAATTAATTTTTTTTCAACCGCCCTTTTTATAATGGAATAAGAACAGTAATCTTTAATAATTCCTTCAAACAGGGTTAAAACATCAAACCTCAAATCAGCCCCCCAATTGGTTTTATAATAACTTTTTTTGTTTTTATATCAACAATTGGAACAAGTTCTGAAACAAAAGGAATTAAAATTAAATCTTTTCTATGTTCAGATTTTATACATAAAATATCATTAGCAGGCGTTTTTTGAATTTCAACCACTTCGCCTATGTAGTTTTCTTCATTGTCAAAGGCTTTTAGGCCTATAAGGTCATCTATTAAAAATTCATTTTTTTCTAATTTTTTCAATAATTCTTCTTTTGTTGAATAAATGTTTTTGCCTTTAAATTCAATTAATTCATCAATAGAATTAATTTCCATAAATTTTATTATGGCAAAATTTTTATGAAAGCGAATGCTTGAAACATTTAAAGTAATTTTTTCAGAATTTTTATCCACATAAACGGTTTTTGCACCTTTAATGTGCTCAAGGTTTGAATAGCCAACCTTTGCTTCACCTTTTATGCCATGAAAATTTATAATTTTTCCGATTGAAATGTATTCCATAAAAAAATTATAACAAAAACATTTTATATTATGCTTTCATTGTATAAAATCCAGTAAACACAATCTGTTTGGTTGCAATTGTTGCAGTTAAAATCGGCAGAATGATATTTATCCTCTAGTTCTTTTGCCTTTGGTGTGCAAATTTCATCTTCATCGTTTATTAATTCTTCCATAACCTTCCTTCAAATTCTAAAAGGCAAAAAGCCGCTCTTGCAGTAGTTTCTGTTAAATTAAGCCAAAAATCGCAAAGTTTAAATTTTTCAATTTCGCTTAATTTTTCTGAAATTTCAGCCAAAATTTTGTTGTCATAAGAATTTAATTCTAAAGTAAAAGCAAGGTTAATGGCGGCGGCTTTTTCGTCATCGGTCAAACCCTGCAAAGTTTTGCAGTTATATAAATTCATATAAATTCCTTCCATAACTTGTGCTTGATATACCGCCTTAACCCTGCTAAGATAAAAACAGTGCGTAAGTACATTTTTATAATACATGTTAGTATTTAAAAGGTCAACATGTTAGCCTTTTAAATACTAACAATATTTACAAAAATTTATAATTTATGGGTAGTTTATGGCTTTAGTGCGTAGAATAAGGCAAATTGGAAACAGTGTTACACTAACAATTCCAAATGAAATTTTTGATTTTTTGGGCTACAACCCGAGTGTTGTTAAATATAAACTCTGCCAAGATGAAACAGGCGCTGTTTTTTTGATTATTTTAGATAAAGGCGTTATGGCGCTTGATGAAAAAAAATTTCAAAAACATGGCAAAAGCTTTGCAATAATAATTCCAAAACCGCTTTGTAAAATGTGGAATGTTGGTTTAGCTGAAGAAAACAACCGCGAACTTCAATTAAGCCTTGATGATTCGCCCCTAAAATGGCGGATAGAACCTATTTGATAGTTTATATATAGGATGTCAAAAACATAAAATCCCGTTATGATTTTGTAATATTACAATAAATGGGAGAATTATATGTTATTTGACCCTGAAAAAATTATTACCCTGTATTGGTATTTGGCATTAATCGGAACAATCATCTTTATTTTGAAGGTTTCCCTGCCGCTTGATGCAGGTGGTGAAGTATCGGGCGATTTCACTTCAATCACAGATACTGATGCTTCTTTTCAATTTTTCACAATAGAAAGTATATCTGCATTTTTTATGTCAGGCGGCTGGATGGGCTGGGCTTCTTTGGAACACCTTCACTATGATGTTAAAGTTGCAGTTTTAATTTCTGTTATATCAGGCATTTTGGGTATGCTTTTATTTACTTGGCTTGTTACTTTACTAAAAAAGCTTGAACATACCCCAAAAGCATCATTGGATGAATTAAAAGATAGAATTGGAAAAGCTTACACCCACTTTGACCCTAAAGGCAGCGGGAAAATTCAAATTGAATTTAATTCAAGGTTAGATACTATTGATGCTGTTAATGAAACTGAAGAATATATAGAAGCTTTTAAACAAATTAAAGTTACAAAAATTGAAAACGGTGTTGTTTACATAGTAAAAGAAAGTGAGTAAAAAATGGAATTATTTTCATTTGCGGGCATGCTTTTTTTAGTTATTGTATTTGGTGCGCTTGTTTTTGCTGCAAGCCGATACCAAAGATGCCCATCAAACAAAGTTATTGTTGTTTATGGTAAAGTGGCAGGCTCTGCAACTGCAAGGTGTGTTCATGGGGGCGGTGTTTTTGTTTGGCCGTTAATCCAAGATTACAGCGTTTTGTCATTAGAACCCATGACAACAGATATTGATCTTCGTGGCGCATTATCCAAAGGAAACATAAGGGTAGCGGTTCCTGCAACATTTACTTTTGCAGTTTCAACAAACCCTAAATTATTGCAAAATGCCGCAGAAAGGCTTCTTATGAGCGATAAGAAAACAATTATTTCTATGGCATCAGATATTATTTTGGGTCAATTAAGGCTTGTTATTGCAACTTTGTCTATTGAAGAAATTAACCAAGACAGAGAAAAATTTATGGAACAAATTAACATAAATGTTGATGCTGAGTTAAATAAATTGGGCTTATCTGTCATTAACGTAAACATTCGAGATATAACAGATGAATCAGGCTATATTGATGCAATCGGTAAAAAAGCAGCAGCTGAAGCTATAAATAAAGCAAAAGTTGAAGTTGCTCAACAAGAAAAATTAGGTTCAATTGGTGAAGCTGACCAAAACAGAGAAAAAGAAGTTCAAGTTGCAAACCAAAAAGCGCAAACTCAAATCGGGCAAGCAAATGCAGAAAAAGAACAAAGAATTCAAACTGCACAACTTGAAGCTCAAGCTGTTGAAGGCGAAAACATTTCAAAAGCAAATATTGCTGAATATAATGCAACTTTAGCAGTTAAACAGGCAGAAGCCCTGAAACTTGGTGAAGTTGCAAAAGCAAACGCAGAGCGTGACATTTTAATTGCTCAAAAAGAACAAGAAGAAGCAAGACTTAAAAAAGAAGAACTCGCTGAACAAGAAGTTGAAAAATTAAAAATTCAAGTTGAAGCAGATGCTGAAGCTGAAAGATTAAGAAGAATTGCAAACGGTGAAGCAGACGCTATTAAAGCAAAATATTTTGCTGAAGCAGAAGGTGTTAAAGCTGTTTTAGAAGCTAAAGCCGCAGGTTATGACAGGTTGGTTGCGATATCAAATAATAAACCTGAAATTGCTACAAGCTTTTTGATGATTGAAAAAATTGAAGATATTGTTGCAAAACAAGTTGAAGCAATTAAAAACATAAAATTTGATAAAATTACCGTTTGGGATGGCGGTTCAGGCAGCGGAAACGGTTCTACAACGGCAAATTTTATGAAAGAATTAATTAAGGCGCTTCCTGCAATGCATGACCTTGCAAGCCAAGCAGGAATTGAACTTCCAAGAATTTTAGGTAAAGTTGATAATTGCATTGAAGATAATGCGGTTGATACAACATCTCAAAAAATCGAAGAAGGCAAAATAAAAGATTCAGAAGACGGTTCAAAAACAGTTCTATGCCCGCATTGTAAAGCCAAATACAAAGCAAGAGTAAATGAAAACGGCGAAACTGTAATTGCAGGCTTCAATGATATTGACCCAAAACTTGAAGGCCAGCAAATTTATTGCATTAAATGCGGCACAAAATTTACTGTTCCGAAATCATAATTTATGATTACCTTATTAAAAAATCACGCTCTTAAATTATTTTAGGAGCGTGATTTTAATTGTATAATCATTCTATGACATCAAATTTTGAATTTTTAAAAAATAAAGATAAAAAACTTTTTAATATAATAGATGATGCCGAAAA
>CALYDL010000056.1 GCA_944325145.1 Candidatus Gastranaerophilales bacterium | reverse complement strand
TTTTCTTTTTGGTTCGTTTTTCTTTTCTTTGATAGGCGTATGAAAAAAGAAAAGAAAAATGAACAAAGCAAAAAAAAATAATAAATAAAAACAAAAAATGAAAGGATAGTTTAATGAAAAAAAGAGGTTTTACACTGGCAGAAGTTTTAATAACTTTAGCTATTATTGGCGTTGTTGCTGCAATTTCTATACCATCTGTAATAAGTAATTCCCAACAACAAGAATTTAAAACAGGATTAAGAAAAGCAGTTTCTGTGCTAAATTCTGCAATAACCATGAATATGGCAATAGATGGCGAAAGCCCTTATGATAATTCAAATTTATTTGGCTATTTAATGAAACATATGTTTGTAATGCGCTCAACAACCGATATAAGGGCATATTTTAGTGTTGAATATGAACAAGGCGCAGGGCCTTGGAATTCAGCTTTTTATACAACAGATGGTATGAGATTTGAATTCAGGTATGGTGATTCAGACTTAAACAAATTTCCCCTATATGAAAACCCTCAAGTAAAACTTTGTACAAGAAGAACTATTGCACCGGATTCAGGTTTAGCAGGTTGCGGCGGTTGCGGAAGCTATGGCTTGAATAATAATGCAGATGGTACAACAAAACCGCCTTGTATGATTATGGTTGATGTTAATGGCGATAGAAAACCAAACCCTGCCAATGTTAATTGCAATAATAATTCTTGTGCAACAAGATACAAATTTTCCGACCCTCTTGGCTTAAAATTGACTGATTTATTTACAATAATGATAACAGATAAAAGTGCCATTCCTTATGGTGTGGCTGCGCAAAAAGCAATGTATCAGGCGCAAGCTAAAAAATAATCCTTTCATTATAAACGGGCTTAGCAAAATTGCTAAGCCTTATTTTTGCTTTGAAATAAAATTTATTATAGCCATTTTTTTATTTTAAGAGTAAAATAAGATGGAATTATGAAGGGTATTTTTAGAAAAAGTTTAGTATTATTTATTTTGTTTTTTACGGGCATTTCTTGTGCTTCATTTGCACAAGAAAAACCTTCAACTAACATTCCTTACGCTGCCTTGAAAGATGAAATTTCATCTAAACACCAGCTTTTATCTTTTACAACAAGAAGAATAAATGCAAAATATCCTTCAAATATTGTGAATACTGCAGGGCAAAATTTTCCCGGGCATAGAGGCCCCGGGCAATTGGTGGTTTACTTCCCGGGCGGCAATTACACAACGGGAACAAATGAATATGGCACAGAAGCCGTTGTTGAAGGCGGCGTTGTTGTTAAGTTAACAGGTGCTGATTCAATTATTCCAAAAAACGGGTTTGTTGTTTCAGGCCATGGTTCAAGCAAAACTTGGATTAAGCAAAATCTTAAAATCGGCACAAAAGTTATAATAGATTCTAACACCATTATTGCATATTTAACGCCTGACAGCTTTGTTTTTGAGGCAAAATCAAAAATTGAAGAAGCAGAACAGTTTTTATCCAATGCAAAAAAATCTGATGCCAAGACCTTGGAAGATAAAAAAGCTTCATATTATTTAAGAAAAGCAAAAAATGAATTAAAAAAAGCAGAACGTTCAAGAGAAAAGCTTAAAAAGCCTTACGCAGAATCTTCCATAAGGTTTTCAAATTTGGCCATAAAATATGCTCTTCCATACATTGAGAGTGAATTTAAGGGCGTGTGGTTAAGGCCAACAGAAAGAAACAGATATGAAATTCAAAGAACTTTAGATAAAATTCAAGCCACAGGCATAAAAGAAGTTTTCTTGGAAACTTATTTCCATGGTTATACAATTTACCCTTCAAAGGTAATGAAAAAATATGGGCTTACAATTCAAAACCCAAAATTTTTAATGTATGACCCTTTGGCAGTTTATGTTGAAGAAGCCCACAAAAGAGGGCTTAAAATTCATTGCTGGTTTGAATCTTTCTATATTGGAAATGTTAATCCAAGTTATGATGATAAAAGCATTCTTTCAAAATATCCTCTTTGGGGGAATAAAAACCTTGCAAATTATGATTATCCAAGCTATGTAAGACACAAAGCAGAACACAACGGCTTTTTCTTAGACCCTGCAAACCCTGAAGTTACTGCATTTTTGGTTGAATTATTAAATGAAATTCCAAGGCTGTATGATATTGACGGCATAAACATTGATTACACAAGATATCCAACAAGCCAAAGGTCTGATGTTAAGAACTTTCAGCAGTCGCACTGGGGCTATACTGCAATTGCAAGAAAAGAATTTAAAGATTTATATGAGATAGACCCTGTTGAAATTGAACCCGACACGGTTTTATGGAAAAAATGGGGCGAATACAGGCGAGATAAAATTTATGCTTATGTTAAAGAAGCAAGAAATTCTCTTTCAATAACAACTCAAGGAAGAAAATTTTTGTTTTCTGCTGTTATTTTCCCCGATTACAATGTTTGTCTGGAAACAAAACAGCAAGATTGGGCAAAATGGTCAAGAGAAAATTTAGTTGATGCTATGACACCTTTAATTTTAACATCCGACAATGAGCTTTTTTCTAAAATTTTAAGGGAAGTTAAAACAAGAGCGTCTAATAAAACGCAAATTCTAACCGGGCTTTTTGTGGGCTTTTTAGATGCTGAGCCTGAAGATTTATTAAAACAAATAAGCGTTGCAAGAGGCTTAAAATCTGAAGGGATTATTCTTTTTGACTGGGCGCATTTGCCTTTAAAATATCAAGAGGCCTTAAAATATAGAGTATTTCTCCCCAAAAAGTAGCGGATTTTACTTTTCCAAAGAGGACCCATTTTGGAGAAAATCAAAGATTTTGGCAAAAGGAGGCGTAGCACGAATGTGAGGGCGAAGCCTGAACGTAGTGCGCCAACGTGAGCGAACGGCGGAGCGGCTGAAACCTTTTAGGTTTCAAAAGCGGAGCTAAGAGAAGCGAACCGCTAGTAAAATCCAAGAGAGCGGGTTTTGCGTAGCACGTAGGGCAAAGCCCGAAGTGCGCCAACGTGAGCGACGTGTGGAGCGGAAAATTCCTTAAAAAGGAATTTGGAGCGTAATCCAAGGAACGAACCGCTAGTAAAATCCAAGAAGCGGATTTTACTTTTCCAAAGAGGACCCATTTTGGAGAAAATCAAAGATTTTGGCAAAAGGAGGCGCAGCAAGGGATGTGAGGGCGAAGCCTGAACGTAGTGCGCCAACGTGAGCGAACAGAACAAAAAAAGCCCCTTTACTAATAAAGGGGCAAAAATGAAAAGATAATTAATAAATTTATCTAAAGAGAATTAAACTTACTTCTGCGCTTGATACATCGCCCTTTGGGCAGCTACACCATAAGGAATGGCTTGCCTGTCAGTTATCATAATAGTGAACATATCAGTAAGTTTTTTGCCTTCGGGGTCAGCAAACTTTAAAATATTTTCGTGCATACAAGATGAACTATAGCAGTTAACATTGTCAGGGTTTGGTTTTCTGTCACCGTTAACATCAACTGTCAAAAAACAAGGCGGAACAGTTGTACCGTCAGGATTATTGCTTAATCCGTAACTACCACAACCTAAATTGCAATCACTATTAATGCCATAGATTGTTACTTCTCCAGTTTGTGGATTATATCCCTTGTTTGATGCACCAATATGTTTAAGATGTATTTTATTGTTTTCATGGAGTGTTAATCTAGAATATGAACATCCGCTAAATTCAAAACGCATGCCATCAGTGGTATAAAATGACAAATTACCACTACTCGTGTAGCCGATTTGGTTTTTATCCTTAACGCCCCATTGAGACATTTGCATACTTTTCATTACACTCATATGTTTTTGCAGATATCGATACATATCACCATTATCAAGAGGGCTTTCGCCATCAATTGCCATATTCATTGTGATTGCAGAATTAAGAACGCTCACGGCTTTTCGAAGCCCCGTTTTAAATTCCTGCTGCTGGGAATTTGATATAACACTTGGAATTGCAATTGCAGCAACAACGCCAATAATAGCTAAAGTTATTAATACTTCTGCTAATGTAAAACCTCTTTTTTTCATAAACTATCCTTTCATTATTTAATTGCTCTTTGCCTATTTTCTTTCTTTGGCTCAAACGCCGCACGCAAAGAAAG
>CALYDL010000055.1 GCA_944325145.1 Candidatus Gastranaerophilales bacterium | reverse complement strand
CAACATAATGAACATTATGGGGCATTTTTTATGGGTAGAAATATGAAAAAAAGCCCCTTAAATTAAGGGGCTTTTTAAAGTTTATAATTTAATAAATTTGGCTTGAATTACGCCATCTATTTTATTTATTTTTTCTGTTGTAGAAGCTTCAACAACGTCATCTGTATTTATAATCATCAAGCTGATGTCATCTTTTGCTTCATTTTTTTGTGCAACTTGCATTTTTGAAATGTTTACATTGTCGCACCCAAGAACTGATGCCACTTGGCCTATCATATTTGGTTTATTTTTATGAGGAACAAGAAGCATATATTTATCAGGTTCAATTGATGTTATATAATCATTCAATTTAACAATTCTTTCAATACCCGCTGCAATTAAAGCGCCTGACACTTCAATGTCTTCTTTATCAGTTAAAAGTTTAACAGAAATTGAACCAATGTAATCTGTTGATTGTTGTGATTTTTGAACAGTTACATCAATTCCCCTTTGTTTTGCAATTAAAGGTGCGTTAACATAGTTAACACCAACTAAATTAGCTGATAAAACGCCTTTTAAAACTGCAACCTCTAGTGGTGAAACATCAAGATTTGCTAAAGTTCCTTTAACTTCAATTTTAATTCCTCTTAAATTAGAATCTAAAATTTCAGAAGCTATTTTTGCAATAGATTCTGCTATTGGCATATATTCTTTAACTGGTTCCAATTTTTGAGGTTTTAAGGCAGGAATGTTAACAGCGCTTGTTGCATCGCCCCCTGATAAAACTTCTTTAACTTGTTCTGCAACATCAAGCGCAACGTTAATTTGAGCTTCGCTTGTGCTTGCCCCTAAGTGCGGAGTTAGAACAATTTTATTGCCCAATTTCAAAAGGGGTGAATTTTGAACATTTTTTTCATCTTCATAAACATCTATTGCAGCCCCTGCAACTTGCCCTGCTTCAATTGCCGAAGCTAAAGCTTTTTCATCAATAATGCCGCCTCTTGCGCAGTTTATAATTCTAACACCTTTTTTCATTCTGTTTATTGTGTTTGTATTAATTAAAGAAGTTGTTTCTTTTGTTTTTGGCGTATGAATTGTAATAAAATCAGGAATATTCCAGAAATCATCCAAATGTTCAATATATTTTCCGCCAAATTTTTCAACATATTCTTTTGTTGCGTAAGGGTCGTTTACAACAAGTTTCATTCCTAATGAAAGTGCCACTTGTGCAACATGCTGGCCGATTTTGCCAAAGCCAATTACACCAAGAGTTTTACCAAAAAGTTCAACCCCGGTAAACTTTGACCTCTCCCATAAACCTTGTTTAACTGAATTATCAGCAACAGGAATATTTCTGCTCATTGCCATCATCATAGCTATTGTGTGCTCAGCTGCTGCGTTTGTGTTGCCATCCGGTGAATTTACAACAATAATGCCTTTTTTAGTTGCTGCGTCAAGGTCAATATTATCAACGCCAACGCCTGCTCTGCCTATAATTTTCATATTTGTAGCAGCTTCAATAATTTTAGCTGTTACTTTTGTTTGCGACCTTACAAGAAGAGCGTCATAGTTAGCAATAATTTTACAAAGTTCATCTTCATCCATTGTAGGAAGATTATCAACTTCAGCCACTGCTGACACAATTTTTACTGCCGCTTCGTTTATTTTATCTGTTATTAAAACTTTCATTTTTTAATTTCCTTATTTTTTAAGTATTTCGATTGTTTCTTTAAGAGCAGCAAGTGCTGTTAGAACATCTCTTCTTGAAACAAAGCCCAGTGTTCCCATTCTAAAGATTTTATCTTTAAGGTCGTTTTGGCCGTTTGCAACCGTGATATCATATTGTTCTTTCATTGTTTTTCTGATGTCAGGAACACTAACCCCATCAGGCGGCAAAACAGATGTTATTGCATAGCTTGCAATAGATTCATCTTCCACAAAAAGTTTAAGGCCAAGATTTTTAATGCCTTCTCTTAAAAGTTTTGCGTTTTGTTTGTGAAGTTCGAAAATATTTTCTAAGCCATGGTCTTTCATCATAGCTAAAGCGGCATCTAAGGCAACAACCAAGTTAACTGCAGGAGTCCAAGGGGTTGTGTCTTTTTCAAGATTTTTCTTGTAATCTGTCCAATTAAAGTAAAAATCAGGGTATTCGCATTTTTTATGAACTTCAAAAGCCCTTTCATTTGCTGCCAAAAATGCAAGCCCCGGGGGAATCATAAACCCTTTTTGAGAACCTGAAACTAAAACATCAATGCCCCATTCATCCATCGGGCAATTAATTGCACCAAGAGATGTTATGCCATCCACAACGCTTAATGCACCATGGGCTTTAACAAGCGCAACCAAATCTTTAACAGGGTTTGTAACGCCTGTTGAAGTTTCATTGTGGGTCATAGTTACAATTTTAATTTCTTTATTAACATCTTTATCTAAAATTTCTTTTAGGTCATTTGGGTTAATTGCCTTGCCGTATGGAACTTCAAGCTCAATTACTTCTGCCCCTCTTGATTTTGCAATTTTTGCCCAGCGTTTGCCAAAGTTGCCGATTATAAGGCATAAAACTTTGTCGCCTTTATTTACAAGGTTTCCTAATGCGGAACACATTGCACCTGTGCCTGAGGATGTATAAATATGAACATCATTTTTTGTTTGGAAAACCCATTTCAAGCCTTCTTCAACTCTTCTTAAAATAGCTGAAAACTCTTTGCTTCTGTGGCCTATCGGGTGTTTTGCCATTGCTAAAAGCACGCTTTCAGGAACTGGTGTTGGCCCCGGTATCATTAAAAATTCCTTGTCTTTCATAAAAAAATTCCCCCTACTATATAATAATATTTACGCTTACTACACTTTAAAAATTAAAGCGAGGATGATGATGAAAAGGATGAAAACGAGGAAGATATGGGCAAAAAGGCTTGCGGATATGTGTATGTAACTTTGAAACCCAATTGTTCATACATTTTAACCGCAGGCAAGTTGTCATAATCTGTGCTTACGTTAAGTTCATCAACATTTATTACACCTTGTT
Source organism: Candidatus Gastranaerophilales bacterium (assembly GCA_944325145.1). Lineage (GTDB taxonomy): Bacteria > Cyanobacteriota > Vampirovibrionia > Gastranaerophilales > Gastranaerophilaceae > Galligastranaerophilus_A. Next base: position 1,153 of record CALYDL010000055.1, on the reverse strand, counting down.
TATTTAATTTAATAATTTCTTCAACAGTTAATTTAAGCATAACTTCAGAAAGCCCCAAGCCCCTATGTTCAGGGATTATTCCAACTAAAGGAATGTTTGCTATGCGGCTGCCTGTTATATTTGCCAATGAAAAACCTACAACATCATTTTCATATAATAAAACTCTTGAAGCAGAATTTAAAAATTTCCCGTAAATTTCATCAACAAGCTTGTTTGTAATGTCATTAACCCCTTCTATTGTTTTAAAACGGGGGTCAAAATTAACATCGGATGTATTTGAGAAAGCTTTAAAAATGCAATCTCTTAATTCTTCTTTATATAAATCTCTGTATTGAACGATTTTATAGCCTATCGGAAGGTCTGTAAACCTTATTTTTTCTAAAGCTCTTGTTTCTTTTTTGTCTGTTATGGGGAAATTTAAAACCGCCAAATTAACAAAATTGAAACCATAGTTTCTGATTGCATCCTTGAAGCTTTCTTGAATTCCAAGCATAGGATAGCTTACAAGTGATGTTCTTCTTTTTGTTTCTGTTTCTTTTAAGAAAGCTTCCATAAGGACTTTTCTTTTTTCAGTGTTATTTTCTAAGCCCAAGCAGTGAATTACATAAAGTTCAATTGCATTTTCTTGTGCTTCAGAATATGCCAAAAAGCCTGTTGGAATTGAATCTTCAAGAAGAAGAACGCATTTAATGATGCCTTTTTTAAAATATTCAATAAAATCATCATAAATTAAAGGTTCAAGTTCAAAACGATAATCCTTCTTGCAATTGGTGCGAAAATCGTTGTATGCACCCATAAAGATTTTAAAATATTTTTCAGATAGCGGTTCTGTTATATACATTAAATTTTTTCTACTTCCTTATTTTAGGCTCATTATATCACAAACTTTGTTTGTTTCATCACATGAGGCCTTTTCTTTGTTAACATCTTTATACATATGTTCCATTCTTTTAATTTTAGTTTCTATGTATCTTTTGTTAAATGCCGTTATTTTAGGCTCAATTGCAACTCTTTCTTTAATTTTTAGGCCATAGCCCGTTAGCGCCACAATTTTTTTCGGGTTATTTGTAATTAAATTAAATTCCTTGCAGCCTAAATCAACAAGAATTTGTGCGCCTGTGCCATAATTTCTTAAATCTGATTTAAAGCCTAA
>CALYDL010000054.1 GCA_944325145.1 Candidatus Gastranaerophilales bacterium | reverse complement strand
TTCTATTCAATAGAAGAAGCTGTTCAATATATAGAACAAAACAGAAATTAATTTTTTAATTATAAAAAAATGAGCCTTCAAAATTGAGGCTCATTTTTTGCTTTTTTGTTGTTTTAATTTATGAAAGTGCTTCTATAATTGTTTTTGCAGCTCTTTTGCCTGCACCCATAGCATTAATTGCGGTCGATTCACCTAATGGGGCAACGTCGCCGCCTGCGTATATTTCATTAATTGATGTTTCGCCTTTTTCATTAATTATAATATAGCCTTTTTTATCTGTGTTTAATTCAAGGTTGTCATTTTTAGCTGAATCTTGAATAATTGGGTTTGGGCCTGTACCCAGTGAAACAATAACCGCATCAAAATCCATTGTTTCATATTTACCTGTTCCAACGGGGCGGCGTCTTCCTGAAGCATCAGGTTCGCCAAGTTCCATAATTTCAAATGTCATGGATTTAACAAGGCCGTTTTCCCCTTCAATTTCAACAGGGGCTCTTAATAATTTAAAGATAACGCCTTCTTCTTTAGCATGCCTGATTTCTTCTTTTCTTGCAGGAAGTTCTTCTTCCGTTCTTCTGTACATAATGTAAACTTCTTTATAACCAACTCTGACAGCTGTTCTTGCAGCATCCATTGCAACGTTGCCGCCGCCAATAATAGCTGCTTTTTCGCCAACTTTTAAGGGGGTTGGTGTTGTTGGTTCATTTGCATGCATTAAATTAACTCTTGTTAAAAATTCGTTTGCGCTATATACGCCGTTTAGGTTTTCACCTTTAATGCCCATCATTTTTGGCAAGCCTGCGCCTGAACAGATAAAAATAGCGTCATAGCCTTCTTCTTTAAGTTGTTTTAATGTGATTGATTTACCAACAACAACGTTTTTAACAATATTAACGCCTTTTTCTTTTAAGCCTTTGATTTCTCTGTCTAAAACTGTTCTTGGAAGCCTGAAGGGCGGAATACCATATCTTAAAACGCCGCCTGTTTCATGGAGTGCTTCAAAAATGGTAACGTCAAAGCCTGCATTTCTAAGGTCATTGGCAGCGCTCATGCCTGCACAGCCTGAACCTACTATTGCAACCTTTTTGCCGTTTGGAGTAATTTTAACTTCAACAGGTTCAGAATTATCCCCAACATATCTTTCTAATGCCCCAATTGCAACAGGTGTTCCTTTGATTCCTAAAACGCATTTTGATTCACATTGCCTTTCTTGCGGGCAAACTCTGCCGCAAACAGATGGCAGCATATTTGTTTCTCTTATAATTTCACCTGCTTTTTGTATATTTCCGTTTTTAACTTCTTGAATAAATTCAGGAATATTAACGCTTACAGGGCAGCCTTTTTTGCACATCGGGTTTTTGCAATTTAAACATCTTGAAGCTTCTAATTTTGCTTGTTCAGCTGTAAAATTTTCTTCAACAGGGTTAAAATTGCTTCTTCTTTCCACCATATCCTGTTCAACAGGTTTTTGACGTTCTATCATCACCATTAAAATTCTCTCCTAATAACTTCATTAATTTTATTGTATAATAAAAACTAAAAATGAGCGAACTTATTATGAATAACATTAAACTTTTAATAACAGATATAGACGGAACAGTTTTAAATGAAAAGTGTGAATATACCCCAAAATTAAAAAATTTGTTTCACATTTTAACAAATAACAATGTAAAAGTTGTTCTTGCAACGGGAAGAATGTTTATGGGGGCAGACCCTGTTAGGCAACAGCTTGAACTTAAAACCCCCGTTGTTTGCTATCAAGGGGCAATGATTAGAGAAGGAGATAAAATTCTTCATCAGGCATCTGTTAAAAATGAAATTGCAAAAGAAGTTATAGAAACATCAAGAAAAAAAAGGTTTCACCTTAATTTATACAATGATGACGTTTTAATTGTTGAAGATGACAACAAAAAATTTATGGAAGATTACACAAAAGGCCGCCACACAACATATAAAGTGGTAAATTCTTTTGATGAAGTTAAATTAAACGTTGTTTCAAAGCTTTTAGCAATTGTTTATGATGAAAATGAACTTTTAAAACTTCAAGAAGAAATGAAGGAACAATTTAAGGGTAGATTAACAATTGTAAGAAGCCATAAATATTACCTTGAATTTACAGACCCGAAAGCAACAAAAGGGGAAGCCCTAAAGTTTCTTTCAAATTATTGGGGAATTAAAAAAGAAGAAATTATGGCTTCAGGCGATCAGGACAATGATTTTGATATGCTTCAAAATGCGGGAATAAAAATTGCAATGGGAAATGCAAGCCCCAAATTAAAAGAAATTGCAGATTTTATCTGCCCAACAATTAATGAAGACGGGTTAAGTTTTGCAATAGAAAAATATATAACAGGTGAAATAAAATGCGTATAGGCCAAGGCTATGACATTCATAAAACGGCAGATTTTCGCCCCCTTATATTAGGCGGGGTTAAAATTCCTTATGATAAAGGTTTATTAGGGCACTCTGATGCAGATGTTTTAGTTCATGCAATTATAGATTCAATTTTTGGCGCTATTGCAGAAGGCGACATTGGGGAACATTTCCCTGATACCGATTCAAAATATAAAAATGCAAACAGTATTGAACTTTTATCTGAAACAAATAAAATTTTAAATGAAAAAGGGTATAAAATAATAAACCTTGATACAACAATAATTTGCGAAAAGCCAAAGTTATTGCCTTATAAAGAAGAAATGAAAGAAAATATAGCCGCTGCTCTTAATATTTCAAAAAGTTTAATTTCAATAAAAGCAAAAACAAAAGAAAAACTTGATGCAACAGGCGAAGGCAATGCAATAGAAGCATTTTCTATTGTTTTAGTTGAAAAAAATAATTAATAATTTTTATTATAAAAAAAGGGGTTGAAGACCCCTTTTTGCTATGTTAAACTATTATTGGATGGTGTGGAACCGCCCCGACTCGGGCGCCATTCTGCACCATCTGCTTTCTTTAATAATTAATCTTTGATAAACAAATGTTTGCCATTATCTAATGTTACCCAATGTCCTTTATCCTTTTTTGGATTTCCTATATTAAATTTATCTGTCCAGTGGTTTTCTTTTGCGCCATAAAAAGGGTATTTTTCAGGGTTTCCAAGCCTATTTGAAGCAAAGCCTTCAAGAAAGTTTTTGTGTTTTTCTTCCGTCCATTTATCTTCATCATTTTCAAAATAATTAAGTGCAGAAATTGTCGCCCCCTTACTTGATACATTTTGAAACCCTGATTGAAAATTTTTATTATCTAAAATTTTTGAGGGGTTGAAATTCACTTTTTGTTCTGCTATAATATTATTGGAAGCAGACGGCACCGCTCCGCCCCGACTCGGGCGTGCTTCAGGACCGTCTGCTTTCTTTGTTAGGTAGTATTTTTTTTGACCATTATCAGCTTCTGCAACCAAATACTGTTTTTGGTTGTTTTCTAAAGTATGAAATTTAACGGTTTTATCTTTTCTTGTATGCGAGGGTAATTCTTCCCCGATATATTTTGCTTCCCTAACTTCTTTAATTAAGCTGTCATAATCTCTTGTAAACTAAGTTTATTTAAGGGCTCAAATTGTTACTGCAAAAGAATTTTTAACCTTTATATTATTTTTACTTGTAAATAAATTATGATTGTAGTACTATTCAAAAGTTATGGCACTTACATTTCAGGAATTAATTTTAAATTTATCAAAATATTGGTCAGATTACGGCTGCATTATTCAACAGCCATATGACATTGAAAAAGGCGCAAGCACAATGAACCCTGCTACTTTTTTAAGAGCTTTGGGGCCTGAACCATATTCAACAGCTATGGTTGAACCTTGCCGCCGCCCGACAGATGCAAGATACGGTGAAAACCCAAACCGTTTGGGGCATTATTTTCAATATCAAGTAATTTTAAAACCATCCCCGAATGATGCTCAAACAATTTACCTTAAATCATTAGAGGCAATGGGAATTGACCTTAATAAACACGATGTAAGATTTGTTGAAGATAACTGGGAATCACCAACCTTAGGTGCAGCAGGCGTTGGCTGGGAAGTTTGGCTTGATGGCATGGAAATAACACAATTTACATATTTCCAACAAGTTGGCGGGCTTGAAGTTAAACCCGTTGCGCTTGAAATTACCTATGGTTTAGAGAGAATTGCAATGTATCTTCAAAACGTAGATTCCGTTTTTGATGTTATGTGGAATAAAAAACTCAAATACGGCGATATCTA
>CALYDL010000053.1 GCA_944325145.1 Candidatus Gastranaerophilales bacterium | reverse complement strand
TCTGGCCTAACAGCATATTCATACACTGTCCTGCTTTTCATAACTGCCATGTGTTTCATTAAATAACCATACAAATTTGCATTATCATAAGGAGATTCCCCATCAATTGCCATATTCATTGTTATTGCAGAATTTAGAACAGAAACTGCTTTTCTTAATCCTGTTTTAAATTCTTGCTGCTGAGAGTTTGAGATAACAGATGGAATTGCAATTGCTGCAACAACGCCAATAATTGCTAAAGTTATTAAAACTTCTGCCAGTGTAAAACCTTTCTTAAATCTTTTCATAATTAAAACTATCCTTTCATTGTTATTTTTTCTTTTGTTTTCTTTTGTTTTTTTGTTTTTAGCTTTTAAGTTTCTAACAAGCCTTTTAAAATCATCTGTCTTTACCGAAAGGTGAAGTGGAGGGGCGGGAGTGACCTTTTTTAGAGAATAAGCATTCTTTTTTTTAAATCTAATCTTCTTAATTAGTAACGAAGCCCCGACTCTGAACAACTGAGGGGACAGATGATTTTAAAAGAAAAGATTAAACTTATTCATTAAGCCTTGTTTTCTTTTCTTTTTGGTTCGTTTCTTGCTCCTCGCATAAAACGTGCCTCTACAAGTAAAGCGATAACGCTTTCCTTGTCGCCGGCACTTGGCTCCGGTGCGCTTTTCTTTTCTTTGATAGGCGTATGAAAAAAGAAAAGAAAAATGAACAAAAGGAAAAAGATTAAAAAACCTTTCAATAAAATTTGGTTTTAAAAGTACGAGCTACTTTCAAACGCAACAAAATATTCATTATGTTGTAATGGGGTGAAAAAGGTTGATTTTATTGAATAAAAGGAAGTTAAAAATATAAAAATAAATAAAAAACCAAACCTTGAACAAGGTTAAAAAGAATGGTATTATAAAGAAAAGAAGAAAAACGCACCAAAATGAATATTATGGTGCGTTTTTTATATTATTAATTTTTTTTACAATAAAAAAGACCGCTTAAATTGTGCGGTCTTATTTAAATGGTACCCCATATTGAGAAAAATTCGAAACAAATTATTGTTGAATTGTATTAGTTGTATGAATTAAAAAATATAGCTTGATAATGTAAATTTAGATATTTTTAATGTAACATGTACTTGAAGGAATTTTTAATGAAAAATAGATTGAATATATTTATAAAAATATTTTTATTTTTAACAGCATACTATCCATTGTTCTTGATATTATTTGTTCAAAATTCAAATTTGATAGATAAAATTTTTAAAGAAGGAATATCAAGTATTAAATGGATGAATTTTAATGACAGCCTAATATATGGTTTAATTATTGGTTTAATCTTTTTTATATTGTTAAAAATTTTTATAAAATTTCAAAGTAAATCAAATACATCTCAATTTAGAGTAATAAAAATAAAAGATGTTTCACATGAAACATTGAATTATATTTTGACTTATTTGATTGCATTCCTATCATTAAAATTAAATGACCCTAAGGACATTATTAGTATATTAATTTTACTGTTTATCATAGGGATTATATATGTTAATTCCAATTTATTGTACATAAATCCTTTTTTGCAGTTATTAAATTACTCAATCTATGAATTAACAATTAAAAAAGATATGGCAGAAAAAAGTATCGTAATAATTGCAATATTACCAAATAATAAGATTATTAAAAATGAATATATTAATATTTCCTTAGTAAATGAAGGATTTAAAAATATTTACTTTATAAAATAAGCAAAATACTACTTAAATTTATTTTTGTTGTATCATGCTCATATAATAATTAGAGGGGTGTGGGATTTGACAAATAATTTTTTATCTAATTCAAGCAAAATTAAAGATGTAATAAATAATGCTACAAGTCAGCAAATAGTTTTCTTTAAAAGGAAAAAAAATGGACATACCTCTAATTATGAGGCATTTAACTTTGAATTTGATAATGATAATGTTGGATCAAAATTAAAAGATATTGCAACTACAAGTATTGATAAAAATGAAAACTGTACTTTAAAATCTTATACTATAGAACTTGAAAATAACTCAAAGGACACTATCTTTGAATTACCGTCAAGTGATGTACATAATTTTTCAAAAATAGTAACTGCGTTGAATGAAAATGATGTAAGCAAAATAAATGTAGCAACAACGGAGGATATAGACCCCAATTTTTATATATTAAATTTTGAATATAATGGTGAACAAGTAATGGCTTTTACTCATCATTCCCCTGCAACAGTTTTTAAAGGTAAATGTTTTTTTGGTTCACAAGCAGAAATTTATGATAAATGCTTATCAATTAAGACATGGGTAAATTGTTTGTTTTATAGAATAAAATTAAAAGATGATATTATCGCAGAAAACATAGTTATTTTAAAAAATAGTAAGCCTAAATTTGAACAAATATTTGACTATAAAGATGACTATAGAAATAGGGCAGTAAATGCTATAGCTCAAATAAAACATTTAAAATTAATTTCAAATGTTGGGTTATTTGAAAAATTTATAATGAATGATGAATTTTTGATTAAAAAATTAGCAAAAATAGATAACGAAAATAAAATTGAAAAAGTTATAAACAAATTTTCAAATTTAAAAAAAGCAAATGCAAAATTAGAAGAATTAAAAAATAATGAAGGATATGATATAAATGTAACACTTGATGAAAAAAATAAATGTATAATGATACCTGCAAATGCCACAAAATATGATGTAAGGGTAGCACTATTACTATTAAATACTGAAATTGCTCAAAATTTAATTACAGATGATATTTTAATTCTTCCAGATAACAATACACCTGTTCAACAAAGATTAAAATTTTAAATCTTAATCCAATATACCACTTAACACTCTATAAGCCAGTTTTATTTTCCCATCTGTTGCTTTGTTTAGCATTGTTTGGATGTCTTGCAGTAGTTCTTTTGTATCTTTCTGGTGATTAAACATATATGGTTTATAAGGCTCAACATTTAGTGCTTTTGCTATTCTTTCAATGTTTTCATCTTTTGGGTGAAAATATCCGCTTTCGATTTTACTAATGCTTGAAGCTCCAACAAAATCAAAGAGAATTAAATTTTTATTTCTTAGCTTGTGCCTGATACATAGCCCTTTGTGCTGCAACGCCATAGGGAATGGCTTCACGGTCTGTAATCATAATTGAAAAAATATCTGATAACTTTAAACCAAGAGGATCTGAATTTTTATAAACATTGTTTTGTGCACATATGGAATTTTTACAAAAAGCATTTACTGGCGAAGGTTTTCTATCACCATTCACATCAACCGTAATCAAACAAGGCGGTTTTGTTGTGCCATCTATATTATTATTTAATCCAAGGCTTCCACATCCCCCGCATGTTGAATAATATATAATATCTTCAGGACGGCTTGACGGTGGTTTAATTGTTGGTGCATGGGCACCAACGCATACAAAAGTTCTGGGCTTTTCATATAGGGGATATTTATGGTTAAGTGCGGTACTGGAATAAAATTCAAATCTCATTCCATCTGCCGTATAAAAAACTGCATTATTTCTGCCTAAATTATTAGCAATAATCTGATATTTATCATACAGTTTAGAGAACGTTGATATAATATTCATATGCCTTTGCAGATAATTAAAAAGGTCTTGGTTATCATAAGGTGTTTCGCCATCAATTGCCATATTCATTGTAATTGCACTATTTAAAACTGAAACTGCTTTTCTTAATCCTGTTTTAAATTCTTGTTGTTGAGTATTAGATATAACACTTGGAATTGAAATTGCTGCAACAACGCCAATAATAGCAAGAGTTATTAAAACTTCTGCTAACGTAAATGCGCGCTTAAATTGCTTTTTATTAGATCCTGAAACAAGTTCAGAATGACAGACAGAGTGGCTGATTGTTTTTATTTGAGATTCCAAAACGAGTTTAAGGTGACAATTCATTTCTTTTTTTAAAGTAAAAGCTTTTTTTGTCATATTTCTTTCCTTGTTCTATGTATAGAAAACCTTACTAATGAGTATAGCATAATATTCTATGTATGCAACATGCGAATACTAAAAAAGCAAAAATAGTTTTTGAAATTTTGGCTGAAACCATAAAAGAATTGAGGCTTAAAAAGAAAAAATCACTAAGACTTTTGGCTGATGAATACGATATACAAAAATCTATGATAAGCAGGCTTGAAAACGGCAAAAACGAGCCAAAGCTTATTTCTATTTTAACTTTATGCGAAGCGTATGAAATTAAGCCCTCTGAACTTTTTAAAAAAATTGAAGAAAAATTACCCAAAGATTTTTCGCTTACGGAAAAATGAATTAAAAAAATAAAAAAGACCGCTTAAATTGTGCGGTCTTATTTAAATGGTACCCCCAAGCGAATTCGAATCGCTGTCTACACCGTGAAAGGGTGTTGTCCTAGGCCTCTAGACGATG
>CALYDL010000052.1 GCA_944325145.1 Candidatus Gastranaerophilales bacterium | reverse complement strand
TCGGTTGCCGTTCTAAAGTTAAACTTATTCTGTATATTTGTGCCTGATTCTATAACTGCCATATGCCTTTGTAAATAGTTGAATAAATCTGCATTATCATAAGGGCTTTCCCCATCTATTGCCATGTTCATGGTTATTGCACTATTTAAAACAGAAACTGCTTTTCTAAGCCCTGTTTTAAATTCTTGCTATTGAGAGTTTGAAATAACGCTTGGAATAGATATTGCAGCAACAACACCAATAATAGCAAGAGTTATTAAAACTTCTGCCAGTGTAAAACCTCTTTTAAATCTTTTCATTTTGAATCCTTTCATTAATTTGTTTTGCTTTATCTTGAAATTCCTAGCGGCTCACTAATTTTGAACTTCGCTTTTGAAACCTTAAAAAGGTTTCAGTCGCTTCGTCAATCGTTCGCCTTGGCGCACTACGTTCGGCTTCACCTCACATCCGTGCTACTGAATTTCGCTATCCTTTCATTATTTAATTGCTTTTTGCCTATTTTCTTTCTTTGGCTCAAACGCCGCACGCAAAGAAAGAAAATAGGCAGGAAAAGAAAGAAACGCGGCTTAAATAAGTTTAGTCTTTTCTTTTAAAATCATCTGTCCCCTCAGTTGTTCAGAGTCGGGGCTGCGTTACTAATTAAGAAGATTAGATTTAAAAAAAAGAATGCCTATTTTCTAAAAAGGTCACTCCCGCCCCGACGCCTCACCTTTCGGTAAAGACAGATGATTTTAAAAGGTCTGTTGTTTTAAAAGTACAAGTTTTCACTAAACGCAACAAAATGTATTATTTAGGTGCAATTTTTATTTATTAAGTTTTGTAACGAAAAAGAAAAAGTTAGGCAATTATTTAAAGCATATATACTTTATACATATGTAAGGATGCAGAGACTTAAAGTTAATTAAGTTCACGTCTAAAAAGAGAACTATCTAACCAATACACACTAACCTTCACTTCACACACGGGGAATTACGTAACAGAATTCCAACGGTCTTAATTATTAAGACCGTTTTTTTTATGGAATTTTCTGTTAAATTAAAAAATTATGTATCAATATTTGTTGCATAAACGGCGTTTTGTTCAATAAAATCGCGCCTTGGGGCAACGTTATCGCCCATTAATACATCAAATAATTCATCACAAAGCATTGCATCTTCAATGCTAACTTTTAATAAGGTTCTATTAGCAGGGTCCATTGTGGTTTCCCAAAGCTGCTGCGGCATCATTTCGCCTAAACCTTTAAACCTTTGAAGTTGAACGCCTTTTTTGCCTCTTTCTTCAACAATTCTTTGAAGTTCAGCAAAAGAAGTTATTTCTTTAATTCCTTCTTGGGTTTCAATTATAAGAACCTTTTCTTCTTCAATTAAAAATTCCCTGATTTTGGGGTATGAATTTTTAATTCTTTCATATTCGTTAGATTTAATTAAGTTTGGCGTAATTACAACAGGGTCAATACCTTCGCCTAATTCAACCTTGAAGTAATATTTGTTTGTGTTTTCATTGTGGACTAAAAATACTTTGTAGTTTTTAGCTTCCGTTATGCCGTAATTTAAGGCGTGGTCTTCAATGTAGTGGGAAAGATATTTAAAAATTTCTTCCATTTTTTCTTGGTTATCAAAATCGCCAACCGTAATATTAGACCTGATTAAGCCCCTTATAATAACAGATGGCATTTGGTTAATAATCGGGTTGTGGAATGATTTATAATAACTGGACATTGAATAAATCATATTTTCAAGGTCATCATCTTTTAAGGCTTTGGTTCTGTTTTTGTTATATAGAACCATATCTTTAATGCCTCTTTCTCTCATCATTTTGTCTAAGGCTCTATCATCATAAAGATATTCTGCCGTTTTTCCTATTGTAAGTTTATACAATGGCGGCTGTGCTATATAAACGTGGCCTTGTTCTATCAATGGGCGAGCGTATCTGAAGAAAAATGTTAATAAAAGTGTTCTAATGTGGGCGCCGTCAACGTCAGCATCTGTCATAAAAATAATTTTATGATATCTTAATTTTTCAATATTAACTTCTTCAGGGTTTTTTGAAATGTTAACGCCAATTGCTTGAATTAAAGATTGAATTTCATTATTTGCATACATTTTATCCAATCTTGCACGCTCAACATTTAAAATTTTACCTCTCAAGGGCAAAATTGCCTGAAACATTCTGTTTCTGCCTTGTTTAGCTGAACCGCCCGCAGAATCACCCTCAACTATGTATAATTCGCATTTTTCAGGTTCTCTGTTTGAACAATCTGCAAGTTTACCCGGCAGCGTGGATGATTCAAGCGCCGTTTTTCTTCTTGTTAATTCTCTTGCCCTTCTTGCAGCTTCTCTTGCTCTTTGAGCTTGAAGAATTTTATCTATAATTAATTTTGCAACTTTAGGGTTAAATTCAAGCCATTCCATGAATTTATCCCTGACAACATCGTTTACAATCGGGGTTACTTCGGCATTTCCAAGTTTTTCTTTTGTTTGGCCTTCAAATTCGGGGTTGCCGATTTTAACCGAAACAATAGCTGTCATGCCTTCTCTTATGTCTTCGCCCGCTAAATTTTGTTCGTTATCTTTAATTATGTTGTTTTTTCTTGCGTAATCATTTATAACCCTTGTAACACCGTTTCTAAAACCTGTTAGGTGGGTGCCGCCAAAGTGGGTGTTAATATTGTTTGCAAAACATAAAATGTTTTCGTTGTAAGCATCTGTATATTGAAGGGCAACTTCAACCAAAATGCCGTCTACCGTTTTTTCCATATAAACGGGCTTTTCAAACATAACATTTTTATTTTTGTTTAAGTGTTCAACATAGCTTGCAATGCCGCCTTCATAGTGGAAGGTTTGTTCCTGATTATTTTTTTTGTCATGGAAAATAATTTTAAGGCCTTTATTTAAAAATGCCATTTCTCTAAATCTGTTTGCAATAACATCGCAATCAATTTCTGTTGTTTCCGTAAAAATTTCAGGGTCAAGCCAGAAGGTTGTTTTTGTGCCCCTTTCTGTTGTTTCACGAACTTTTTCAACAGGGTGAACAGGTTCACCTCTTAAATATTCTTGCCTGTATAAAAAGCCGTCTCTTGCAACTTCTACAACAAATTTTTCACTCAAAGCATTTACAACGGATGCACCAACACCATGCAAACCGCCTGAAACTTTATAGCCGCCATCTCCGAATTTACCGCCTGCATGAAGCACTGTGTGAACGATTTCTAAAGCAGATTTTCCTGAATCAGGTTTAATATCAACAGGAATACCCCTTCCATTATCTTGAACGGTAACTGAATTATCGGGGTTAACCGTAACATGGATTGTATCGCAAAAGCCTGCTAAGCTTTCATCGATTGAATTATCCACAATTTCATAAATACAATGGTGAAGCCCCCTTTGGCTCGTTGAACCAATATACATGCCGGGTCTCATCCTAACGGCTTCCAGTCCTTCCAATACTCTAATATTACTCGCATCATAATGCTGAGTTGTTGTTTCTGTCATATACTCCCCTTAAACTTAATGGTCTTTTTCAATATCGTAGCACAAAAACGCTTTATGCGCCAAAAAACAAATATATTTTAACAAAAAGTCAATTTTAAACTTTCATCTGTTTTATAAAAATAAAAAAGGTTAGATTATGATAAACAATATTTCATTCAACGGAATTTTTAACATACAAAATAACAATAAAATTTCATTCAGAGCAAAAAGCTTGCCTAATGATACTTTTGAAAAAAGTTCAAGCCCTGCAAGCGATAATAAATTTATTAAATGGGCAAAAGAAAATAATTTTTTATCCTGTGGCATTAAAGCTTCTTTAGTTGATGAAAACCTTTTGGGTAAAGGCTTTAGCCATTCGGTTTATAAAATTCCAAATAACGATGATTATGTTTTAAGGGTTTCAAGAAATTATTTTGACCCCAAAGAGGTTGATTTTAGCCAATATAAAATAAAAGATACGGAAGATAAAAGCCTAAAAAGTAATTTCGGGCAAGAAGTTGCAAAAATTGAAGCAGATGATTTTAGAATGCCATCTATAAGTGTTTTAAGAAAACAAACGGGAACTTCAAACGGCAATCCGCCCCCAAGTGCCATTCACTATGAAAATGGCGAATTAAGAGAAGGAGAGCTTAGATATGAAGCAATTGAGAGAAAAGAACACTATGCAAACTCTCTTCAATTTTTGGCAGATGCACCAATAGAAGCCTATGATTCTTTAATTGATAAATTTATGGAGCTTGATGAAGCAGGTTATAAATTTGATTATTACAACCCGAACAATTTTCTTTTAGATAAAGAAAAAGGAACAATTGAGATAATAGACCTTGATAAAATGTCTAAACCTTATGAAAATGACCTTGGAAACGCACTTTGGGCGCTCACAAACATTGAATATTTAAACACATATTTAACAGATTCATACAATGAAAACGACCCAAAAATAAGCGATGAAGACAAAAACAGGGCCATTAAAAACACACTTAATGTTATAGATAAATATACAAAAGC
>CALYDL010000051.1 GCA_944325145.1 Candidatus Gastranaerophilales bacterium | reverse complement strand
CAAAGGTCAACCAAAATTTCCCCGTTCATAATTCCTGCTGAAATTGCGCCAATAGGTTCAATTATGGGGTTTTCTTCAAGTTCTTTTTCTTTTACCATTTTGTTGAATAAATCATTCAATGCAACAAAGCCGCCGCAAATGCTTGCAACTCTTGTGCCGCCATCTGCCTGAATAACATCTGCATCAATTGTAACTGTGCGCTCACCTAATTTTTCAAGGTCTGTGCAGGCTCTTAAACTTCTTCCTATTAACCTTTGAATTTCTTGGGTTCTGCCTGATAATTTAGTTCTTTCTCTTTGGCAGCGAATTGTGGTTGATGTTGGGAGAAGGGAATATTCGGCAGTTATCCAGCCACTTGTTTCTTCTTTTGGCATCCATTTTGGCTTTGCATTTTCAATAGTGGCGCAAACCAAAACTTTTGTATCGCCAAATTCAACTAAAACAGAACCTTTGGCATATTTTGTATAATCTCTTGTAAATTTAATTTCTCTCATTTCGTCATTTTGTCTGCCATCTTTTCGCATATCTTTCATACTCCCAAAAATCAAATTATACTTGCTTATTATACCATAAGGGCTAATAAAATTAAATAAAAATAGTTGTATTTGCTAATAAAACGTAAAATTTAATTTTTTATAATAAAAAAGTAAATCCTCAACTCTTCTGATTGCTTTTCATTTCCCTTTCTTTTTTGAAAGGGTTCTTTTTTATTTTTATGGTATGATTTTTCATGATGTGAATTTTTAAGTTAGGAATTATTTATGGACAGTATAAATCAGATTTTAGCTTTAAAAAAAGAAATTATGACAAGAATCATTGAAGCATTTATGTCAGATGATTTTGAAAACAACGTTCAAAGAATACCTTATGTTATGCGCCCTAAAAATTGCGAAGTGCCATACAGGTGCTGTATTCATAAAGAACGCGCAGTTATTAGAGACAGAATTATAGCAGGGCTTGGCTTTTCAATTGAAAATGATGATGAAATAACCCTTTTATCTGAATATGCAAGAAAAGCAACTCAAAGAAAAGAACCTGATAGAGAAACCTTAACCGTTCTTCAAGATGCTTGCAAGGGTTGCGTTCCTTCAAGAGTACATGTTACAGACCTTTGCCAAGGCTGCGTTGCAAGGCCTTGCCAAGGTTCTTGCAAATTTGGTGCAATAACCGTTGAAAACGGCAAATCAAAAATAGACCCTACAAAGTGCAAAAATTGCGGTATGTGCATTCAAGCATGCCCATACAGCGCAATTACAAGAATTGTTGTTCCTTGTGAAAACGCTTGCCCTGTGGATGCAATTAGAAAAGATGAATCAGGCCATGCAAAAATAAACTTTGAAGAAAAATGTATTTCATGTGCAAAATGCCTTGCAAGATGCCCATTTGGCGCAATCCATGAAAAAAGCCAAATTGTTGATATTTTATCCAGAATGAAAGAAGGCAAAAAGGTTGTTGCAATGTTAGCACCCGCTGTTATTGGCCAATTCAAAGAAACCGCAGGACAAATTAAAACTGCTCTTTTAAAATGCGGTTTTAAAGATGTTGTTGAAGTTGCCCATGGTGCAGATATTACAACAAGATTAGAAGCAAAAGAATTTATTGAAAGAATGGAAAAAAATGATTCTTTTATGACAACATCTTGCTGCGCTGCTTGGAATGAACTTGTTAAAAAACACATTCCTGAAATTAAAAAATTCGTTTCAGATACACACACTCCATTGTATTACACAGCTGAAATCGAAAAACAAAAAAGCCCCGATTGCATAACCGTTTTTGTCAGCCCCTGCGCTACAAAGAGAAAAGAAGGGCTTGATAACCCAAATGTTGATTATGTAATGAACATTCAAGAATTAAACAGCTTGTTTGATGCTTATAAAATTAAATTATCAGAATGCGAAGAAACGCCTTTTGAAATTGAAAGTTCAAAACAAGGAAGGGCGTTCCCTCTAACAACAGGTGTTGCTTCTGCCGTTAAAGATGCGCTTAAATTAATGGGCAAAGAAAACCTTGTTAACCCTTATGTAATTTCAGGTATCAACAAGCAAACAATAAGAGACCTTAAAAAATTTGCAAAAGACGGTGCTTGCTCATCAGGCAACTTAATTGAAGTTATGTCTTGCGAAGGGGGCTGCGTTGGCGGGCCTTCAACCTTCTGTATGCCAAGAAATGCCGTTAAGCAAATAAAAGAATACGTTGATAAGGGCTCTGACATTAAAATGGAAGAATAAAATTAAAGCCGCTTAATTTAAGCGGCTTTTTTAATTAAACCTTTAATAAAATTTTTATAGTGTCTTTTTGCCTGTTTAATTCAAAAGCTTTTATGGCTTCTCTAAAGGGCAGAATTTTTGAAATTAGGGGTTTTGTATTTATTCTGTTTTTTTCCATTAACCTTAAAACAGGCTCAAATTGCCCGCATCTTGAGCCTAAAACAGTTATTTCATCTATTACAACAGAAGCTAAATTCAAACCTTCTTTTGCTGCAATTGTGCTTTTTAAAACAAGTATTCCCCTTGGTTTTACTAAGCTTAAAGATGTTTCAAAACCGCCAACAGAACCTGTTGCTTCAACTACAATATCATAAGTTTTTAAATCTTCATTTTTAATGTCAGATAAAAGTTTAATTTTTCCGCCCAAATTTTTTGTAATTTCAAGTTTTTCCAAATGCTTTCCAATGTGGGTGTAATCTACATTTAAGGCAGAAAAAATTGTTGAAATGCAAAGCCCAAGCTTGCCGTCGCCTAAAATTGCAACTTTATCTTTTGGTTTAATTTGAATTTGTTCAAAAATTTCATAAGCAGCAGCTAAAGGTTCAACAAAAACAGCCGTTTCATCATCAACATTATCAGGCACAACAAGCAAATTGGAATTTGGAAGCGTAAATAATTCGCTAAAGCAGCCGTCTTTTTTGTAAATTCCAAAAGTTGACCTTTGTTTGCAGTGCCTTTGAAGGTTATTGTTGCATTCGGGGCAGTTGTTGCACCCAAGGTTAATTTCGCCAACCACCCTTTTATTAATTAAATTTTTATCATCAGAATCAACAACAACACCAACAAACTCATGGCCCAAAACGCCATTATAGCCCATATAGCCTTTTGTTATTTCTTCATCTGTGTTGCAAACGCCCAAAAGTAAAGGTTTTATAAGTGCCTCATTTTCTTTTCTTTCAGGTTTCATATAATTTTCATCAAACTTTAATTCCCCGTCAAAAACAACTGCTTTCATTATCTAATGATAACCCCTTCTTTTTCCAAATGTTTTACTTCCTCTAAATATTTAACAGCGCTCATTCCTGCAACTGCGCCATCTGCAACGGCAGTTATAACTTGCCTTAAAGGCGTTCTTCGAACATCGCCTGCTGCAAAAACGCCAACTTCGCTTGTTCTCATGTTTTCATCAACCCTAATAAAGCCAAATTCATCTTGAACAAGCTGGGCATTGAAAAATTCCGTGTTTGGGCTAAAACCAATGTAGGGGAAAATGCCATTTGTATTTAAAGTTTTAATTTCGCCCGTTTTAACATTTTTATATTGAATTAAATTAACTTTTCTACTATCGCCCACAATTTCTAAGGGAACTGAATCAAAAATAAATTCAATTTTTTCGTTGTCAAAAGCTCTTTCTTGAATGATTTTATCTGCTCTAAGTTCATCTCTTCTGTGCATTATATAAACTTTTTCCGCAAATTTTGTAAGGTAAATTCCTTCTTCAACAGCGGCGTTGCCGCCGCCTATTACAACAACGGTTTTATTTTTGTAAAATGCGCCATCGCAAACGGCACAATAGCTAACGCCTTTTCCTATATATTCATCTTCGCCCCTTATTCCAAGTTTTTTTGGTGAAGCGCCCGTTGCTATAATAATTGTTTTTGCCAAATATTTATTTTTTAATGTTTGAACCGTTTTAATTGTGCTTATTAAATCTACATTTTGAATTTCTTCGTTTTGAAATTTTTGAATGTTGAATTTATCTATATGTTGTTCAAACTTTTCTGCAAGTTCCCACCCTTGAATTGTGGGAAAGCCAAGATAGTTTTCAATTTCAAGGTAATTTACAGGCTGCCCCCCAACAGATGATGTATCAACAATTGCAACATCAATGCCGCCTCTTTTAGCATAAAGTGCAGCGTTTAAGCCTGCCGGGCCGCCGCCTAAAATAATTAGGTCAAAAGTTTTCTCTTCCAATTTATTCTCCTGCAATTTTTTGTCCGATTACTTTATATTTTACAACATCAACCGAAATTAAATTGCCGCCAAGGTCATATTTTTCAATTGTAAAAGTGTCATACCCTTTGAAAATATCCCCATCCAAAATAAATTCCGGCTGCTCAATATGTTTATATTTAAATTCACCCTCTTTAAATTCTTTTATTCTTGTGAATTTTAATTTTTTACCGTCAAGGTTTGAAAGCGCATTATCTACTTTTATTTGAGAAGTTGCACCCGTTAAACCGTTTTCTAAAATTAAGACGTTATTATACCCTGATAAGTTCCAAATATCGACGCTCATTTTATTAAAAATTGAATAATTGTTTGATGATTCAATTTTGCTTGT
>CALYDL010000050.1 GCA_944325145.1 Candidatus Gastranaerophilales bacterium | reverse complement strand
GGGCTTATTATTTTAATTGCAAGAATAAAATATATTCCTGAAACTTTTTATATGATTTTTAAATATGCCTTTATGCCGCAGGCAATTTTAGGCGGAAGCTTTGGCTATGCAATTAAGCAGGCAATAAGCCAAGGTGCAAAAAGGGGCTTATTTTCAAACGAAGCAGGCATGGGCTCTACCCCCCATGCTCACGCTCTTGCAAACGTTAAAGACCCCCACATTCAAGGAACGGTTGCTATGATTGGCGTTTTTGTGGATACTTTTATAATTTTAACCTTAAATGCTTTAATTGTAATTTCAACTTTATATACAGAAGATGGCGCACTATCAAGCGGCTATACGGAAGCTGTTATGAACATTTTAAATAAAACAAATTTGGCTCAAACGGCATTTGGCACAATTTTTGGCAATTCAATAGGCGCAATTTTTGTTGCAATTTGCCTATTTTTCTTTGCTTTTTCAACTATTTTAAGCTGGAATTTATTCGGTAAAATTAATGTAGTTTATTTATTTGGCAAAAAACATCCTAAAATTGCAGAAACAATTTATATGGTTCTTGCCCTTGGTTTCATTATGCTAGGCAGCCTTGTTTCATCAGATTTTGTTTGGGAATTAACCGATATGTTTAATAATTTAATGGTAATTCCAAACGCAATTGCCCTTTTTGCACTAACAAAAGTTGTTGTTAAAATTGCAAGCGAGAAATAATTAATAAAAAAAGCAATTTTTTACATGTTTTATTTTTTATTTACATATAGTGTATTTTGTGAGGTAAAAATTATGAATGATGTTTCATTTGGTTCTGCTTTTCATTTCAATGAAATCGGAAGAAACGGTATTGAAGAAAAATTAACTAACCCTGAATATAACATTGAACATTTAAGATATGGCAGAGAACTTTCAGAGCCGTTGCCTATGTATCCAAGCGAAGCATTGGGAAGAAGCCAAGCAGGAAAAATGAATGAATTAAAACCCGTTATGCTATCTGAAGAAGATTTATCTCTTTTAAAATCTTTAAGTTCACATAAATATGGCTTTAGCCCCGATGGCAGAGAATTTTGGGTTCATTCCAAAAATAAAAAAGAAGACGGAACTTATAGTTTTACTATGGCTGACGGCAAATTAAAAGAAGGTATGAATAAAAAAGAATTTGTTAAGGGCTTAATAGGCGATGATGTTCAAGGGCTTAATGTTGCAGGCAAAACTTTAGATGGCGAACCTGTTTCAATAGCATTTGTTTATGACAAAGAAAATGAAGGAACAACGATTTATTCAAGCAAATACCCTGATGGCGAAGCCTGCCTTGAATATTTGGGCAAAGACGGTTTCAGAGAAGCAATTTTTGACAACTTGAAAGAACTAAAAACCATCTACGGCGCAACAGTTTGGAAGTAGGTGGCTTTGTTACATCTTGAAAAAAAGTTTAAATATTGTTAGAATATAAAAAAAGAGGAGGTTTTGGAGACCTCCCCGCGACTTCGGACTGAATACAATGGAGGTGGAATCCATTGTATGTGTACAAGTCCCTAAGTCTAGAATAATAAAATATGATGGCGATTTGATTATCGCCTTTTATTTTAATTCCCAAAGGTTATTATTGGGATTTTGTCTGAATTTATCAGGGTTTTCGGCAAACATCAGCTTTAGAGAATCTGTTGTTACCTTTGTTTTCTTTGAAAGTTTTGTTAATGTCGATGCGCCGTTTTTTGCAAGAAAATCCATAACCAAAGGAACTTTTTCATCACGCTTTTTTCTGTGCCTTTTTCTTTGCGATTCGGCAATTTTTTCAGCTTGAGTCAATGTAGTTGTGCTATTAGTAATGGCATTTCTTAAAGGAGATATTTCTACTTTAACTTCTGTTATTTTCTCTGCAATTCCTGCATTAACCAACGCAGAATATGTGGTTTCAAGCTCCTTTAGCTCTTGTTTTAATTTTTCTATTCTGCTTTTTAATTCTGTTGCATATTCTGTTGGTGATAAAAACATTTCCTTATCTCCTTATACTTATATAATATCATACTTCAATTAGTATGTCAAGTAGTAATGTGTAATAGTACACTGACACTATTATATTGAACTAATAAAGCCTATATAGCTGTATTTTGCGATTTATTTATATGATGAATTACCTACTACTACAACAACTAATAAAAGAAATTTTTGAAGACTGGCATGGGCTTCTGCTTTTATTATATAGTAATTGATAAGGTGTCACTTTATTAATTCCTGATACATTTTCATTAATTCTGCAACGGTTTCAGATTCAGTTAACCAACGGGTTTTGCCGTTTTCATCTTTCTTTTTAAAACCGTATACTTCCATTACCATTTTGTCGTTTTCTTGGTGCGCTTTTCTAAGTTCAGGGGGCATGGTTAAATCGTTGTATAAATCTGCCAAAGAAGAATCGGGGTGTTTTTCTCTTGCATTTAAAATTCCTTGTGCGGTTTTTTCGATTTTTGCTTTTTGTTCATCTGTCGGGTTGCACCATGGGAAGTTATTATAGACTATATCTTTTGAATAGCGATAGCGCATTTCAAGTCTTCCGCAAACTGCCCTCATCCAAGCCATATGAATATTTGAAGTTAAAATGCCGAAATGGTATAAGGTTGTATTTGGAATGATATGAACAGAATCACTACTTAAATTGTCAGAATTTAAAAAACCCATTGGAATATACCTTCTTTTTTCAGATGATACTCTTGGAATTATTATATATGTAGATATTGGCATATTTTCAACATGGAATCTGGTAGGCTTTTCTGCTAATTTTCTAGTTCCGACACTTTCGCTTTCTGAACGTATTTTTTTTACATTCTCTACACGTTTCAAACAGTTGGGCATTTGTCTTAATTCATTGGGAGAACAATTTCCCAACCAAAGGCAATAACGAGGTGCTTGATCAATAAATTCTTTGGCACCGTACCACGGTTTAAAATATTTTTCTGACTTTGGCTCTTTTTTTATAAACTCTCGCATTTCTTCTTTTGTAAATAAATAATTTCCGCCATCAATGGGTTTATTTCCTATCCCAATTTGTGGGACATTGCATATTGGTTTATTTTTACTTTCTATAAAAATATTATTTGCATCTGTTAAATATGCATTAATATTATCAACCAATTGCATTCTATCATTTGAATATAACTTTTTCTTTTTATTGTTTTTTATGTAACTAAAGCCAATAATTACACAATGCACATGCGCCTTTAAATTTGATTCGCTATCCCATCTGAATGTTTTATAAGCAAAATCAAAGGTTAAACCATTTTCAAAAAGAGGTTTCCATAGAATGGGAACTTGTTCCCCTTGCGTTATTGAATTTGTTGAAACCAGAGCAGACCGTATATTTGTTCCAACTGTTAAATCGGCAGCCTTTTTATACCAACATGCAACAAAATCCAAATTGCCCGCATTCTTCCATTTTTTGCCAAAGACATTGAATAAGTCTTCTTTTTGACCTTGAGAAATCAATCTTGCACCGACAAATGGCGGGTTGCCCATTATATAGTTTAGTTTTTCTTTTGGAATAACATCTTCCCAATTGATTCTTAGTGCATTTCCTTCAACAATGTTGGCATAGGTTTTAAGGGGCAGGAAGTCTAAATCAAGGTGAATTATATCTTCTGTTTTTTTCATCATATGAGATTCTGCAATCCACAAAGCGGTTTTTGCAACCGTTGTTGCAAAATCATTTATTTCAATGCCATAAAATTGCCCGATAGAAACTTTTATGGGGTTATGTTCACCTTCGAAGCCCAGTTTGCCTTGAAAAACGCCTTCTTTGCTATAGATGGCTTCTAACAGGTTGTTTTCAAGCTTTCTTAAAGAAATATATGTTTCTGTTAAAAAGTTGCCGCTGCCACAGGCAGGGTCTAAAAAATTCAGGCCTGAAATTTTTTCTTGAAATTGTTTTAATTTGTTTTCCCTTGTTTTACTTAAAGGAAGCTTTTTAATTTCTTCAAATTCTTCTTTTAAGTCGTCTAAGAATAGGGGGTCTATAACTTTGTGAATGTTTTCAATTGAGGTGTAGTGCATGCCCCCTTTTCTTCTTGTTTCGGGGTTTAAGGTGCTTTCAAAAACGGCACCGAAAATTGTGGGGCTTATTTCAGACCAATCGAAATCTGCACTTGCTTTTGTTAAAAGTAATTCTTTTATTTCGTCGGTAAAATTCGGAATTTCAATTTCTTCATCTTGAAAAAGGCCGCCATTTACATAAGGAAAATTTGCAAGCTCAGGTTCAAGGTAGGGGTCTCTGTTTTCGGGTTTTGTGTCTAAAACTTTGAATAAATCTATTAATGCTTTTCTTAAGTGTTTTGCATCAAACTGCTTTAGGTAATCAAGAAAGGCATCGTGCTTGCCGAAAATGCCTGCATCTTCCGCATATAAACAAAAAACAAGCCTTACACAAAGCTTATTCAAGCTTTTAAGGGTATCTTCGCTTTTAGCATTAATATATTGCTTTAAAAGTGCATCATAAATTAGCCCTACAATTTCACCCGCTTTTATTGAAACTTCCATTTCTTTTTTTAGGTGAATATTTTCTGTTTGAACTAAAAAAGCAAGCCTGTAATATTCTTTTTCTAAATCTTTTAATAAAATTTCTTGCGGCTCGCCATCCGGCCGTTCCATATCATATACGCAAAATTTTTGGAAATTACAAGTAACTACCCACCTTGGGTGCTTTGACAACGGCAATTCCATTATATATCTTTTTGCTTGTTGAAATGGGGTTAGGTAGCTTCCGTCAGATTGCTTTATTGCTTTTGTTAAATCTTTATTTGAACTTTTTTGTTCAATTAAAACCTTGGTTTGAGGAATGTAGCCATCGATAAAGCTTGTGTGGTCAAGAAAAACTTTATCTTCAAAAGAAATAAACCTTTCGGGGTGTTCAATTTCAAAAACATCTCTTAACAATGAAAGCCAAAATGTTTGGCTTTCGCCTTTTTCATACCCTTTATCTTTCCAAAATTC
>CALYDL010000049.1 GCA_944325145.1 Candidatus Gastranaerophilales bacterium | reverse complement strand
AGATAGGTTAAATATTCGCTTATAGATTGAATTAACATAATTTAATTATTTTCTAAACAACTTCTTGTTTCATCTTATAAATGAATGAATTTTATAAAACTTGAACTTAGCAAGTTATGTTATATAATTTAACTTATGAAAATAGTAATCTATGGCGCAGGCGATATAGCATCCATTGTTGCAACTGAATTTTTTGAAGACCACGATATAATTGTTATTGACCCTGATGTTGAAAAACTTAATCAATTTTCCCAGCTTGATTTATCAACAATCGTGGGTGATGCTTCAAATATAAATGTTTTAACAATGGCAGATATTAAAAACGCCGATGTCTTTATAGCTTCAAGCGAAACAGATGAAGCAAACATAGTAGGCTGCATTATGGCAAAATATTTAAGCTGTGCTCAAACTGTTTGTTTGGTTTCAAGAAAAGAATGCAAAAATTCTTTGAAAATTATAAGAGATAACGCCTTAAAAGAAGATGATATTAATATAAATTTTGTTGTTTGGCCTGAAGAATTATTAACAAGAGAAATTTTTAGCATTTTAACTGTGCCTGATGCCCTGGATGTTGAAAGTTTTCACCAAGGAAGGGCTAAACTTCTTGAATATAGAGTAAAAGAAGACACCCCTGTTTTAGGCAAAAAATTAAAAGATATAGATTTTGAAAGCGAAACTTTAGTTGTCGGCATTGCAAGAAATGACAACTTGTTTATTCCAAACGGCAACGATGAAATTCAATTAAACGATAAATGTATTTTAATGGGAACTCCGGATGGGCTTGATTTAACAGCTCTAAAATTCTTTGTAGATGAAAAATCCAGAATTAAAAATGTTGCAATTATAGGCGGCGGCACTGTTGGTTTTGAATTGGCTTCGCTTTTAGAAAAAACAAAAATAAAAGTGAAATTAATTGAAAAAGACTATAAAAGGTGTGAAATATTATCTGAAAACTTGAATAAAACACTTGTTTTAAATGCAGACGGCACAAATTCGGAATTTTTAACCCGTGAAGGCATTGGGCAAATGGATGTTGTTATTGCAGTTACAGATAGTGACGAAAAAAACCTTTTATGCTCGCTTTTGTCTAAACAAATGGGTGCCACAAGGGTTATTACAAGGGTTGAACAATTGGCAACGGTTCCTTTGTTTGAAAATGTCGGGGTGGACGTTGCCGTTTCTCCAAAACAGGCGGCACTAAATGAAATTAAAAACCAAATTATAGATTCAAAAATGGGAATTTTAGCAACGGTTGAAAGGGGCCTTGGTAAAGTTCAAGAAATTCAAGTGAGGGCAGATTTTAAAGATATAACTCTAATGGATTTAAAACTTCCTTGCAGAGCTGTTATCGCAATTATTCAAAGAGGAACAAGAATAATAATTCCAAAAGGGCAAACATTAATTAGAGCAAATGATTCCCTGCTTGTGTTCACTATGGCAGATGATGCTCAAAAAATAAGAGATTTTTTTGGTAGTAAGTAAAAATGCGTTTTAAAATAATTTTAAATACAACAGGCATTGCCTTAAAATATATGAGTATCATATTTTTATTCCCCATTGTTTTTGCTCTTTTTTATAAAGAATTTACATCTATTCACCCTTTTTTTGTAACAGGTATTATTGCATTTTTAATCGGCACTTTGTTTTGCCTGAATGACGCAGATGAAAAAGACATAGATTCTATGAACAGAACTGAAGCGCTTGCTACCGTTCTTTTGTCTTGGGGCGGTTATGCCGTTATTTGTGCAATTCCTTTTTTATTTTTTAATTTATCCCCAATAAATGCTCTATTTGAATCTGTTTCAGGCATTTCAACAACGGGTGCTACAATTTTATCCGATTTTTCACTCTATTCTAAAACATTTTTTATGTATAGAGCCTTAATGCAATGGTTTGGGGGCATGGGGATAATGGTTTTATTTATTGCGGTTCTTCCAAAATTTGCGGTTGCAGGCAGGCAAATATTTTTTGCTGAAGCCTCTAACCCGACGGAAGAAAAAATAACCCCCAGAATAAGGCACACTGCAAGCTGGCTTTGGTCTATTTATATTTTATTAACGGTCATTCAAATTATTTGTTATTCAGCCTTGGGGCTTAATTTTTACGATTCTCTTTGTTTATCATTCAGCACAATTTCAGCAGGCGGTTTTTCAAATTATGCAAACGGGCTAATTGGGCAAAATTCAGCTTTAATTTGGGTTGCTGGTTTGTTTGCGTTTTTGGCAGGCATGAATTTTATTTTAACTTATAAAGTTTTAATTAAAGGAAAAATTAACGAACTTTTCAAAAGTGAAGAATTTAAAACTTATTTTGGAATAGTATTTGTTATAACTCTTTTAATTGCCGCTGTTTTATATTTTGAAGGCAATATGCCATTTAATGTTGCCCTTAGAGATGCCTTCTATGAAACGGCATCAACCATAACATCAACAGGTTCTACAAGCTCTGATTACATTTTATGGCCCCAAAGAGCCCAAATTTTTCTTTTTATTTTAATGTTTATAGGGGGTTCTGCCATTTCTGCTTCAGGCGGCATAAAGGTTGCAAGGTGGGTTTATCTTTTTAAATTTATTAAAAATGAATTAAATAAAATAGTTCACCCGAATATGATATCCCCCGTTAAATTAGACGGTAGAACGGTTCCTCCTGAAACGGGGCATCAAATTATAATATTTTTTATGTTCTTTCTTGCAATTTTTGTCATAAGCACGGTTTTAGTTGCTTTAATTGAACAAAACACAATTATAGCTATAACAGGAAGCATTGCAACCTTATCTAATACAGGCCCCGGGTTTGAAGCTTCAATTGGGCCTGTTGGCAACTACAACGATTTAAACTTTTTCACAAAGCTTATTTTTACATTTAATATGTTTGTCGGCCGCCTTGAAATAATTCCTTTTCTTGCAATTTTAAATAAAGACTTATGGCAGATAAAAAGATAAAGGTTCAATCAGCCCTATTTCAACAACATTAAAACATTCCTTCAGTTCTTCTTTTGTTAATTCTATTTCTTGAAGAGTGTTTATGGGGTTTTTAACAATAAAAGTTCTTTTGCCGTTTTCATCTTTTGGAATTAAGGAATATGAATGAAATGGCCTTATATTCTTATTATTTTTGCTTTCATAGGGAGTTGAACAGGTTAAAACAACCCTTTTTTGAATATCTTGCATACTTAAAAGTTTTTCTGTTGTTTCACTATCATTTAGGGGCAAAAGCATTGAAGGGAGCTTAAAAACTCCAAAAACGGAAAACGAATTGCCGCCATATGTATATGGGCTTGGGGAATTTTTGTTTATTTCCCATTGGAAAATATCTTGGTAGGTTTCAATTGGAATAACTTCTTTAAAAGGAACGGTTTTTTTGCCTGTTCTTTCTAAATATTTTTTATATCTTTCAAGAATATATCTTTCCCATTTGGGGTCTGTTTTCGGGGAATCGTTTTCATCAAGCTGTTTTAAGCCATATAAAACAGAACCATAATCAACATCAAAAACCGGAATGTTCATATCTTCCGTTGAAATAATGTTCCTTAAAGTTTTTGATGATTCATATAAATTAACAAAATCTTGAAGTTCATCTCTTGAGTATTCAAAATCGCTGTGGATTATTGTTTTGTCGTCATTTTGGGCTAAAAGCCTTTTGTAGAGATGATATTTTTTGTTAATTTTGCTCTCTGCATTTTTTCTTGTTTCTTCAGCGTTTAAAACTTCAAGCGCTCGTAAACCTTCCATTGTATAAGACATATAGCCTGAATGAACTCTTCTTGTGGCGTTTAGAGTTTTTGAAAGGTCTTTTAAAACGTATCTGCTGAAATCTTTATTTGTTACGTTTGAACCGGTGCGTTTGTAGCCGCCAAATGTTGCATCAACTTTGCCGTTTTTTCTTTCGTTAAATAAGCTCAAAATTTTATATCTGGAGGAAGGGTTTGAATAAATTGAATCAAAAACAGAGATAAAATAGCAATCTTGCTGCTTTGATTGAGTGTATAAAAACCTTTCAACAGGGGGAAAAAGTTCCAGATAAGTTTTTTTGCTTATAAAAAGTTTTTCAATTTCATTTTCATTTTTTTTAATTGAAATTCTGTCTTCACCTTCAATTTGGCAAACATCACCAATAGAAAGGCTTAAATTGGCTTCATCTTTTGTTTTAAAGGTTGGAACAAAAGCTTCTTGAACATCTTCATCTTTTCTGTAACATTCAAAAAGTTTATCAATATCCTTTTTTACATTTTCATTAACACAAAGCCCTTTTTGCAGCCCCAAAAGAACACTTGCAGGCAATTTGTCGGCATATACAAGTTCCAATATTTTTTTAATATAGTTTGAATCGGGGTTGTTTTCATCAATTAATCCCATAATATAGTTTGTAAGCAAATTTGCAGTTCTATCGTCTGCTGTTTTTTTAGATATTATAAGTTCAACATCTTCTCTTGAATAATCTTCTTTATATGGCCTTATTTTATCGCCCTTTTTTAGTATGGAATCTTTTTTTGAAATGAAAAGATATTTTGAGCTAAGATATTCTTTTGGTTTGTTGCCTTTTTTGCCTGTAAATAAAATTGAATTCTTTAAATATTCATAATATTTGCCGTTTTCTTGTTTTTCGCTTTTTGCAGCATAAAATTCGCCGCTTTTATTTTGCGGTTTATTTTTGTTTAAATAGGAAGAATTGTTTATCTTATATAAACCTATTGGGCAAATTTGCATATTTTAATAAGGTTCAAAAATAAAGATATTTGCTTTTTTAAAAAACCCATATATATTAAAAGACACCGTCTTTTATGCGGTGTCAGCTATTGTTGTTAGCTTCGGGATTGTGTTGTTAGGTGTCGATAAATAATTTGTGTTGTTTATTATGTGTTGTTGTTAGCTTCGGGGTTATGCGAAATAATTAATTTTTGTTTCGTTAAGGCCGGCTTCAATTCTTCTTGCTCTTGAATGAATTTGGTTTAACATTGGGCTAACTGTTCCAACAAAACCTGTTAACAAGCCGCCTTCAACCATGTTGTTTTTTGGAGAAGCAGCTTTAATTCCGTAATTTGTTTGAACGCCTCTGCCAAAACTTACATTGTTATTAGGTGTATTATTTACATTTATTATAGGATTTACGCTTAACATTTTCTTTCTCTCTCGGCATTTTCTTTGTTTCTTTTAGTGTATGCCAAACACTTTTTCTTTATGTTTTTATTATCTACCTAAAATTTATATTTGTCAACCCTTCTTTATATTTTTTTAATAT
>CALYDL010000048.1 GCA_944325145.1 Candidatus Gastranaerophilales bacterium | reverse complement strand
AATAAAAAATAAAACCAAATAAATTTTTCATTATCTTGAATTTTACCATATTTTTTGTTTTTTTAAACAAAATGCAAATTAATTTTATTCTAAAGCCTTTATATAAAAGGCTTTTCAAGGTTAGTAAAACACCCCAAATTTCAATATGCTAAGATAAAAATATAGAAAAGAAAGGAGTGGTAATTTTAAAATATATTTAGGGTAAAATAAGTTTTATGAAAGATTTAAAATATAAAATTGTTTTATTATTGTTTGTTGTCTTAATTGCTGTTATTATTGGGCTTTGTTTTATTATTCAAGAGAAAAACAAAGAAATTCAAAAAGAAAAAACCAAAATAAATAAGCTTGAAGAAGAAATAAAAAAACAAAAAACAACTGAACTTGAAAAACACCCCATTGAAATTAAGGTTGAAAAATGTATGGAAAAATGCAGCTATACAACTTCATGTATGACGAATTGCGTATATGGTTCAATAAACGATTGGGAACAACTTTCAAAAGAAAACCTTCAAGAGCTTAAAAAAATCTTAAGTGATGAACAATATAAACTTCTTTTAAATTCTGAAAATACTTTTGAAAGCTACAAAAAAGCAGAAATTAAGTTTTTATATGCGACTGTTGGCAATTTAGAAGGTTCAATTTATTCAAACATTTTAAGTGCCAAAATTGCAAATATAGAAAAACAAAGAGCAAATAATTTAAGCGAAATTTTATATTTTTTAAAAAAAGGAACATTTATTTTACCTTAGAAAACCTGTTAGTACTTAATTTTGAAAGGTAAATAAAATGTATGATGAAAATTTTAATAAATTAATAAATTTTATTTTTGAATCTGAAGGCGGATATAGTAACAATCCATATGATAAGGGCGGAAAAACAAATTATGGAATAACCCATTCAATATATGACGAATGGAACAGACGTCACAAACTACCACTAAAAGATGTCAAAAATATAACAAAAAAAGAAGCCGCCGATATTTACTATGAATGGTTTTGGAAAGAATCCGGCGCAAACAATATAGAAGATTTAAGAGAAGCTTATCTTTTATTTGATATGGCCGTCAATAGTGGACCGCATAATGCAAAGAGGGTTTTTAAAGAAAGCGATGGCGACATTTATAAGTATCTCGAAAATAGAAAACAATATTATCGGAATATAGCAAAAGAAAATCCCAGCCAAGCGGTATTTTTGAATGGTTGGATGAATAGAATAAAAGATCTGGAAAAAAATATTAATAAAATAATAAATAGCGGTTTATACATTCCGCCATATCAAAACGATATTACAATATATGATAAAGAATATAAATACAGTAATCTTCTTGATCCATATAAAATAAACAATAAAAACACACGAATAAATACAGAAGAACAAAAAGAAAAAGTGCAAAATGCAAGGAACAGATTTTTGTACGAAAAACACAAGAGAAAACAAATATCAGTTGATATCAATACGGGTTTTGCCGCACCCATTCAATATGATAAAAAAGACCCCTTTATTCAAGGCTTTGACGGTGAAAAGAAAGATGATAGAAGCCCTTCTCAAAAAACAGCAGATGAAATTAATAATGACAAATGGGATAGTAATGATATATCATTTTTAGAAGGCTTTCATTCAAAAGATAAAGATAACCATTTGATTAAAGAAGCGAAAAACAAAAGAAAAGAAAAAGCGAAATCAAAAGGAAATGAAGGCAAAGGCCCAAACGGCGAAGACGGGTATTGGTACACAACAAAAACAGGCAAGCATGTTTTCGTTCCTGATGATTAATTGGCAGGTTGGGCAAAAAGCCCGACAATTACAACCTATTTAGCCAGTTTTTCTTAATCTTTTCAATTAATGAGGTTAGATAAATTAAAAAATATACAGGCAAAATAAAAAATAATAGTGTTTGAGAAATAATAAAATCTCCAACTTTAATAAATTCATCACTAAAACCAAAAATTATAGGGAAGATGGTAGCAATAAATAAAATTATTAAAACTAAAGTTAAAAGAAAAACATTATTAAAAAAGAAATTAAGATAGCTGCTCCAGTTGTTTTTCATTGCCCTTTTGGTTAGTCTTAAGGGCAAAATGAAATAAAGACAAAAAGCATAAAACCAAAGAACGATAAAAATAGAAGAAATTAACGATTCGAGCAATTTATTAAAATCTGCTGTTAAAATTGCAAAAATAAACAACGCTAAATAAAATGCATAATACTTCATAATTCTTTTAAAAAAGCGTTTTAATAATTTAAAAAAACCTTTCATTATTCTTTTATACGATAGCTTAATAATACACTGTGTATAAATTGTTAAAATTGAAGCCAAGAAGAAAATTATCAATAAATTTAAAATTAGATTACATTCAAGCGCAACAAGAAACATTCCTGCCAAATAAAAAATACCTAAAAACAAAAAATAAGGTA
Source organism: Candidatus Gastranaerophilales bacterium (assembly GCA_944325145.1). Taxonomy (GTDB): domain Bacteria; phylum Cyanobacteriota; class Vampirovibrionia; order Gastranaerophilales; family Gastranaerophilaceae; genus Galligastranaerophilus_A. Next base: position 2,871 of record CALYDL010000048.1, on the reverse strand, counting down.
TTGGCATAACTAAAAACATTATTAAAAAATAAAAAATAAAACCAAATAAATTTTTCATTATCTTGAATTTTATCATATTTTTTGTTTTTTTAAACAAAATGCAAATTAATTTTATTCTAAAGCCTTTATATAAAAGGCTTTTCAAGGTTAGTAAAACACCCCAAATTTCAATATGCTAAAATAGAATAATGAAATAAAAAGGGTTAAAAATGAAAGAAAAAATTAGGCAAACAATTTTAAAAGTTTTTAATTATCTGAAAAAGAAAAAAGTTGTTTCATTTCTTTTGATAATTTTTTGCATAAATATTTTTATATACAATATTTAGCAATTGAACAATGAAATTAAATATGGAAAATTTTATTTTTTTAAAAAATTGCCGCACAGTGAAAATTTAAAAAACTCTAAAACATTTGCTATCAGACATTTTTCCCCGTATGGAATAAAAATTGATTCTAGTTGCATTTTATTTTTTATAAAAAACCAAAACAATGAAATTTATAGTTTATACAGCCTTGATTTAAAAGAAAAGAAATTTAAAAAATGTAACACGGAATTTAACTATTCCAAAATAGAATTTGCAAAACAAATTAACGGAAAAATTTATATAATTTTTTCTAAATTATATGATATTGAAAATTTTAAAGATGACAAAAAGCAATATGAATCTTCATATCTAATTGTTTATAACCACAAAAAAGACGTTATTGAAAATAAAACTGAAATAAAGGAAATTTTAAAAAACCCGCAAAATATTCAAACGGTTAGTATAAAAGGCGAAAATTATATTATCTATAAATGTATGGAAAATTGCCATGTATTAAAAAAAGCAAACAACCCGTATATTTTATTTCAAGGCGAATTTTTATGCCAAAACAGAAAACCAAATTATTATTTTAAATTATTTTCAACAAAAACAAATAGAACAAAAAACCTTGAAATAAATGGTATAGATAAAAAAGAAGATGTATTTTTGGGCCAAATGGAAAATGGAATTTCTCTTTTTTATAAAAAACAAAATAATTATAAAATTTCTTCATACAATTTAGAAAATAACAAAAAGTTGTTTGAATATAATGCACACATAAATGCATATAAAATTGAATTTATTTTAATTGGCGAAAATAAATTTTTAATGATATATAGACCCTATAATGCTCCTGAAATAACAATAATTGATACTTTTCTTGTTAGTTCAAAAGGCAAAATTGAAAAAATTGCCTCAACAAAAATATCCGATAAAAAAGAAGGGTTATTCAAACACCCGTTTTTTCCAAACCAAAATTACATTGTGCTTACCCCCGAAAGAATAATTTTTTGCTGCGGCAGACAAAATTTAGGAACATATATTTATAATTCTAAAAAAACTTATCTTTTTAACTATAAAGCCAATGAATTTAAAAGAATTACAGATTTTAAATATAAATCTTATATGCCAAAATTTATCAAATTGAACGATAGCAGCTTTTTATTGTATAGTGCAGAATCAGAAACCTCTTTAATAGACTTTGTTTTTTCTTTGAATAGAATATATAAATTTGATTTAAAAAAAGGAATGTAGCGAATGTTAACAGAACAAGAATTTGAAAATTGTAAAAATGCAAGTGCGATGGCATTTAACAATACTGCAAGCGGATTAACCAAAGGTCTGCAAATTTCTTCAAATACTGGAAATGCAAGTTTTTTATCTGAAGATTACAGAAAAATAAGCACATGCAAAAAAAGTTCCGGTTTTGGTGCAGAAAGTTATATAAATAACAACAAAAAAGAAATTATACTTGCTATAGGAGGTGCATGCGGCCCTGCAGATTACGGAAATATGGCAGGACTTGCGTTTGGCTTTTTAACAAGACAATACAATGATGCTCTAAATTATTATACTGATGTAAAGAATAAATATCCAAACTATGAAATTGTTGTAACAGGTAGCTCGCTTGGCGGCACACTGGCTCAAGCATTGGGTGCCACAACAGGCTGCAAAGCTGTTACTATAAATTCTTGGGGCATTAAAGATTTAATGCCAAAAATCGGAATGAATCCTAATAGCAAATACCCAAATATAAAAAATTACAGAACATCAAATGATTTATTATATCTTTTGCAAAATTCATTAAGCGATAAGTGCATTGGCCAGACATATATTATTCCATCCAATTATAAAAATCCAATTCAATCTCACCAAAATATAGACATCTTAGATATAAACAATGCGATTGCAAGCGAAAAGTGGGAAAAAGAACATGGCAAAATAAGTTTAATTGGTTATTATAAAGAAAAATACAAAAATGATTTTGCCACACCCATTAAATATGATATAAAAGACCCCTTTATTCAAGGCTTTGACGGTGAAAAGAAAGATGATAGAAGCCCTTCTCAAAAAACAGCAGATGAAATTAATAATGACAAATGGGATAGTAATGATATATCATTTTTAGAAGGCTTTCATTCAAAAGATAAAGATAACCATTTGATTAAAGAAGCGAAATTCCGTAGGGTGAAGCGAAGCGAAACCCGCCAAGGCGAACGATTGACGGAGCGACTGAAACCTTTCAGGTTTCAAAAGCAAAGTTCAAAATTAGTGAGCCGCTAGGAATTTCAAGAGAGCGAAAAACAAAAGAAAAGGAAAAGCGAAATCAAAAGGAAATGAAGGCAAAGGCCCAAATGGCGAAGATGGGTATTGGTACACAACAAAAACAGGCAAGCATGTTTTCGTTCCTGATGATTAATTGGCAGGTTGGGCAAAAAGCCCGACAATTACAACCTATTTAGCCAGTTTTTCTTAATCTTTTCAATTAATGAGGTTAGATAAATTAAAAAATATACAGGCAAAATAAAAAATAATAGTGTTTGAGAAATAATAAAATCTCCAACTT
>CALYDL010000047.1 GCA_944325145.1 Candidatus Gastranaerophilales bacterium | reverse complement strand
TGAACATTTTGTTGCGTTTCAATGCAAATTAATGAAAGGATTCAAAATGAAAAGATTAAAAGGTTTTACATTAGCAGAAGTTTTAATAACTTTAGCTATTATTGGCGTTGTTGCTGCAATTTCAATTCCAAGTGTTATTTCAAACTCTCAGCAGCAAGAATTTAAAACAGGATTAAGAAAAGCAGTTTCTGTGCTAAATTCTGCAATCACAATGAATATGGCCTTAGAAGGTGAATCGCCTTATGATAATTCAAATTTATTTGGTTATATGATGAAACATATGGCTGTGATGGAATCTGTTGTATCTATGAGAGATAAATATTATGTTAAACAGCCCGATGATAATGTGCCTGCATCTAATGGCGCCTTTTATACAACGGATGGCATGAGATTTGAATTTTTTACAGGCTGGGCTTACCATTTTGTTCATTATTTATATGAAAATCCTAATGTGCAGCTCTGCACAAATGTATATACATCAAATCCAAATTACCCTGGTTGTGGTGGCTGTGGAAGCTATGGTTTAGCAAATAACTCAAGTTCAACAACCAAACCGCCTTGTTTGATTACTGTTGATGTAAATGGTGACAGAAAACCAACTCCAACTAATGTAAATTGCAAAGATACAAATTGTATGGCATTTAACACATATAAATACTCTGACCCTTTGGGTTTAAAGCTGTCTGACGTATTTACCATTATGATAACCGATAAAGAAGCAATTCCATATGGTGTTGCGGCGCAAAGGGCTATGTATCAGGCGCAAAAGTAATGCGCGAGCCAGAGCGAAGCTCAATGCGTTGAGCATTGAGCACAGCTGTTGATAGCCGCCGTTATGAATGAAGCGTAAGCGGAATGAATGAACAAATCTTTGATTTGACAGGCGGGGTAAAGTTTAATTATCTTTTCATTTTTGCCTTTCTTTTTTAAGAAAGGCTTTTTTTAAATTTAAAAAATATAAATTATTGTAGGTTGCAAGTTTCTACCCCAACCTACTTTTTTAAGTTTCAAAACTACTTATTTTATTTTGCTAAACGGCACGCAAAAACTTCGTTTTTGACTTTGCCTGCCCCAAAAAAACTTGACATTTAGTCAACTTTTTTCGGGCGACCCTGCTTCGCTAAAGCTTCGCACCCGTCGCACTTCGGGCTTTGCCCTACGTGCTACACCTCCTTTTGCCAAAATCTTTGATTTTGTGCAAAATGGGTCCTCTTGGAGGGTAAAATCCGCTCTCTTGAAATTCCTAGCGGCTCGTTCCTTGGATTTCGCTTCAAAATTTCTTTTTCAAGAAATTTTTCCGCTCCACTTATCACTCGCCTTGGCGGGTTTCGCTCACTTGCGTTCGCTTCACCCTACGGAATTTCGCCTCTTGGATTTTACTAGCGGTTCAAGCCGAGTAACTTCATTTCAAAAGTGCAAAAATGCACTTTTTCCATTCCGTTCGGCTTTCACATTGGCGCACTACGTTCGGTTTCACATCACATCCGTGCTACGTAAAATCCGCTCTCTTGGATTTTGTTGGAGCTTCGCTTTTTGGCACTCCGCTTCAAATTCCTTATTCAAGGAATTTTACGCTTCGCTAAAGCTTCGCACCCGTCGCACTTCGGGCTTTGCCCTACGTGCTACACAAAATCCGCTATTCAACGGTGACTGATTTTGCAAGGTTTCTGGGTTGGTCTACGTCTTTTCCTAAATATTCTGCTATATGATATGCCAAAAGCTGCAATATAACTATATTTAAGGCCGGTGAAACCATATCTGAAATTTCAGGAATTAAAACAAAATCATCAAAAATTGCCTGGTGCTTTTCATCAATATAATTTGCAACACCAATTAATTTTGCTTGCCTTGCATAGGCTTCTTCGCAGTTAGACATAACCTTATCATAAACCCTGCCCCTGTTTAAAATCGCAAGAACAGGCATTGTTTCATCCAGCATAGCAATTGGCCCATGTTTTAATTCGCCTGCAGGATACCCTGTTGCGTTAATATAGCTTATTTCTTTTAGTTTTAGAGCACCTTCTAAGGCTGTAGGATAGTTAATTCCCCTTGCAATAAAGATAAAATTTTTGTAGCTTGAATATTTTTTTGCAATTTCTTTTATTTTGGATGTGTTTGCCAAAACCCCCTCTAATTTTGCAGGAAGCGTCATTAATTCATGCTTAATTTCTCTTACTTTATCTAAGTTTTTGTCTAAAGTTTCTGCTGTATAAATTGCAAATAAATAAAGTGAAATTAATTGCGCAATATAGGATTTTGTAGCAGCAACAGAAACTTCAATGCCTGCATTAACATGAAGCAAACTATCCGATAACCTTGCAAGAAGGCTTTCTTTTCTGTTTGTAATTATCAGGCAATGTGAACCTTTTTCCTTAACTTGTTTTATAGCAGTAATTGTATCTGCAGTTTCGCCTGATTGAGAAATGCCTATAACCAAAGTTTTTTCATCTGCAATTGTGGTTCTGTAAATATATTCGCTGGAAGGTTCCACATCAACAGGAATTCCCGTTAATTCTTCTATAACATATTTGCCGACTAACCCTGCATGAAGGCTTGTTCCGCAAGCTATAATCTGAATTCTGTTTATATTTTTTAATTGTTCTTTTGTTAATTTAATATCATCTAAAACAATTTTGTCTTCTTCATTTCTAAGCTTATCTTGTAAAATGTTTCTGACAACATCCGGTTGTTCGTGAATTTCTTTCAACATAAAATGTTTATAGCCCATTTTAGATAAAGCCATTGGTTCAAAAGGCAAATATTCAACCTTGTTTTCTGCAATTGTATTATCAGGGTTATAAATTGTGATTTTATCTTTTGTAACTTTTACAATTTGATTGTCGTTTAAATAAATTGCTTTTTTTGTGTATTTAATAATGGCGGGAATATCAGATGCTAAAAAGTTTTCGCCTTCGCCAACGCCAACAATTAAAGGTGCATTTTTTCTTGTTGCAACAATATTAAAAGGTTCATTTTTGTGCATAACACAAAATGCCCAAGCACCCTTTAATTGTTTAATAGCAGCTGAAACTGCTTCTTTTAGGTCTTGGCATTTGCCATATTCCATTGCAATTAAATGTGCTGCAACTTCAGTGTCTGTTTGAGATTTAAAGGTGCACCCTTTTTGAATTAAAGCTTCTTTTATTTCTTTATAATTTTCAATAATTCCGTTATGAACAAGGGTTAAGCCGCCACAGTTGCAGCAATGGGGGTGTGCGTTTACCATTGTGGGAAGCCCGTGGGTTGCCCATCTTATGTGGCCAATTCCCATATGAGATTCAATTTTTTCTTTTTCTTCTTCCCTTAGTTTTTGAATAAGGTTTAATAATTTCCCCGGTGCTTTAAAAATGTTTATTCCATTTTCTGTCATCAAGGCAACGCCTGAAGAATCATAGCCCCTGTATTCAAGATGGCTCAAACCGTCAATTAAAACATCAACTGCAAATTTGTCGCCAACATAACCTACTATTCCGCACATATTTAATTTAATTCCTCTAACAAATATGTTTAATTTTATTATGCAATTATTTTGTTTGCAAATTAAGATTTAATTAAGAAAAATTTTCTTTTAATTCTTCGGGCTTGAAAACGCCGTATTCTGTAATAATACCCTTAATTAAGCTGTGGTCTGTTACATCAAAAGAAGGGTTTATAACCTTAACGCCATCTGCGCAAATTGGCTTTCCGTTAATTATTTTAACTTCGTCTTCATCTCTTAATTCTATAACAATATCATCGCCCGTTTTTATTGACATATCAATTGTAGATTTTGGCGCTGCAATATAAAATGGTATACCATAATATTTTGCTGCAATTGCAATTGTAGATGTTCCTATTTTATTTGCCGTGTCGCCATTTGCAGCAATTCTGTCTGCCCCTGTTACAACAAAATTTATCATGCCTTTTTTCATAAAATAAGAACACATGCCATCTGTAATTAATGTTGTTGGAATGCCGTCTCGAATAAGTTCATAAGTTGTAATTCTTGCTCCCTGCTGACGGGGCCTTGTTTCATCAGCATATACCATAATATTTTTATCTTTTTTAAATGCGCTTCTAATAACCCCAAGCGCTGTTCCATAACCAACGGTAGCTAAGGCGCCTGCGTTGCAATGGGTTAAAATGCCTGCCCCTTTTGGAACTAATTCTGCCCCAAAATCACCGATTTTTTTGTTTATTTCAATGTCTTCATTTTCCAATTTTATTGCATTTTGAATCAGGGCTTCTATAACTTCTTTTTTTGTTTTTTCTTTATTTTTTTCAACAATTTCTTTTTGTTCTTTTATTGCCCAAGACAAATTAACGGCTGTGGGGCGAGATGAATTAATATAATCCATTTTTTCATAAAGTTTATTTATAAAATCATCTTCATTAATAAGTTCAATTGCGGCTAAAGCTGCCCCGTGGGCACCTGCAATACCAATAGCAGGGGCGCCCCTTACTATCATTGTTTTAATTGCATTAAATATTTCATCAACTGTTTTAATTTTAATTTTTTTATATTCATAAGGAATTAAGGTTTGATCAACCATTAAAGAAACCCCAAATTCCCCTTCTTTTAGCCATTCAATTGTTTTTTCTTCTGTCATTATTGTTCCTTTTTTTAAATCATATTCTTAATATCTTCAACCATTTTATCTATAACAGGCTTCCATTCGCTCTGTTTTTTGCATTGGTATGGTTTAACCAAGCTATACCATTTAACATTATTTCCTTTTAAATCAAACCATCTGAATTCAGGTATCATATTAAAAAGGCAAAATGTTTTCTTGCCCATAGCGCCTGAAAGGTTCATTGCAGAATTATCAACACTTACAACCAAATCTAAATTCTGAATTAAGCTTGCAGTATCATCAAAAGTTTTTATATAAGGTGCAAGGTTAATTATATTTGTATCTTTAAATGTTTCATCGGGTTCATCAAATTGAAGCGAATAAACCTGAACATTATCTATTTTTGTTAAAGGCAAAAGCTCAACTAAAGGAATATCCCTTGTTTGCAGCCCCCTCAAGCTGCCTTTAAAATTAATTCCTATTTTAAATTTATTGTTATTAAAAAGTTTATTTTTAAATTCTTTGGTTTTATTTTCATTTGCCAAAAGGTAATTTTCTGTTTTTCCCAAATAATTTTTATTTATTGAAGCAGCTTTTGCCAAATTCATCATTGGAATGTGATAATCAAAATTAATTTCATCTAAGTTTATTTCATCTGAAATTGCTTGAACAAAAGGAAAGCTTCTTTTAATAACATCAAGAGTTGTATTTGGAACCTTTGCAATTATATTAATATTTTTATTTTTTAATTCATAAAAAAATCTTGAAAATAAAAATACATCGCCATAGCCTTGTTCTGCTTGCACAAGAAGGGTTTTACCCGAAATATCTTTTTTGCCGTCATATAAAGGCTTATTAAATTTTGGGTATTTAACAGCTTTTGTTTCTGTCACAAACCTTTTTTCATAAAATTCAAAAGCATTCTTAAAATCGCCAATTCTAAACAAAAACATTGCATAGTTTACAATTTCTGTATTGGTTAATTCATTTTTAAACTTAAAACAATCATCCCAAGCCTCTTTCACTTTTTCTAAGTCGCCTGTTTTTGTATATAAAATGGTGAGCGCCATTGGGTATAGCTTTTTATTCGGGTTTAATTTTTTTGCAATTTCAACATTTAAAATAGCGTTTTTTAAAAATTCTTCTTTTTCATATTTGTTATAAAGCTTGTCTGAAATTTCGCCTAATCTGTAATAGTTATCTGCGATGTTTGGTTCTTTTTCAATAATTTCTTCAGCAATTTCTTTTGCCTTTTGAAGGTTTTTATTGTTTGTATATGAATTATAAATTTCTTTTAAAAGTTCTAAATCGTTTGGTTTTAAGCTTAAGGCTTTTTCCAAAAGTTCTGCTTCAATATCAAATTGTTCAAGGGTTTTAAAGCATTCTGCGCATTTTTTATAAAAAACGGGTTCATTTGGAAAAGCAACTATTAATTCCTGATAACAAGCAATCAAATCGCCTGTTTTATTTTTGTTTTTTTCATCTTCACTAAATTCTGTTATTTTTTTCAAAAAGGCGTTTCTTGTTAAAATAAGCTCATTTTTATAAGCTTCGTTGTCATTTTTTGAATGAAGATATGATGTATATTCCCTATACATTCTGACTGCTTCAACAACATTATTGTCAACTAATGATAAACATAAACCCCTGTTGAATTTGGTTAATAAATCAATATCCAAGCTAAACTCCTGCCTAAATTTTACTTTAATAATAATATCTTTATTAATTTAATGCAAATTGCAAGCTTTGATTTAAGTTATCTTTAAGGTAATATTATTTT
>CALYDL010000046.1 GCA_944325145.1 Candidatus Gastranaerophilales bacterium | reverse complement strand
AAAAAATAATGTGGATGATTAATTATTTTAACTCTTGGTTTGCCCAATGTGGCGACCCGATATTCAATAAACAAAAAATCACAGACGAAGAAATCAACAAAATTTTTAAATAATTTACCTGTTTTTGTGCTTTAATTTTGTATTATTTGTGCAGAATTGAATAAAACTATGAAAAACAAAAACATTTTAAAATATTCATTCTTTTTGTTCATTGTTGCGGTTGTTTTTGTTTGTGTATTTTTTATTTATCCCATTTATAAAGAAAACGAAATAACAATAAACAAAAATTACCCAATTGCCCTTAGCGACATAAAAAATAAAGAAGAAATTTTGCATTTTCCTGCAAAAATTCCTGAAGGTGCAAAAAATATAAAGGTTTATGAATATTCAAATATGCCCTATAATGGTGAAATTTTGCTTTTAAATTTTGAAATTGATGAAAATTACATTGATAACGAATTAAAAAAGAACAAATTTATAAATAAAGATAAATTGGGGGAAGTTCAAAAAATTTATTATGTTCCAAAAGTTTCTTCCGATTTTAAAATAAATGAATATACTTATTTTGTGCTTGATACAAAAGAAAACAGAGGTTTTTACCCCGAATATTTCCCTTATTTTACAGGTATTGGAATAAAAAACGACAAAAGTGCAATTCTTTATTACTACATATTCCCGGCAGATTAATAAAAAAGAAGCTTATAAAAGCTTCTTTAAATTATTATTTAATTTTTTTCAACAAACCAAAAATTTTATCAAGGCTTTCTTCTTTTATGCAATACGGGGGCATGACATAAATGGTGTTGCCTAGTGGCCTTAATAAAACATTATTATCTAAAAAGAATTTATAAAGTTTTGGTGCAAGGTTTGAAACGTAATTATTTTCGCCCCCATCCGCTTCGAATGCAAAAATATCCCCCTTAATTCTTGCATCTTTAAAATTTCCAAGCTGTTTTTTGTAATAAGAATTTATTCTTTTAACATCATCTAATGGTTTTTTATTTTCCCATAAATCAAGGTTAGCAGAAGCTGCTGCCATACAAACGGGGTTAGCAGTGTAGCTGGATGAGTGGAAAAACATTTTAGATTTATCTTTGCTGTAATAAGCATCATAAATTTCTTTTGTGCAAACGGTTGCTGCCATTGGAACCGTTCCCCCTGTTAAGCCTTTAGATAAGCAAATAATATCAGGAACAATGTTTGATTGTTCATAAGCAAACATTGTGCCGCACCTTCCAAAACCTGTCATAACTTCATCTAAAACAAACATAACATCATATTCTTTAGACAATTTATAAAGTTCATCTAAAACAAATGGTTCATAAAAAAGCATTCCTCCGGAACCTAAAACCAAAGGTTCCAGAATAATTGCGCCAATTTCATTTCCTTTTTCTTTTAAAAGTTTTTTATAAGCTTCAATTGTTTTTTCTTCTTCATTTTTTTTAGGGTATGGAATTCTTAAAACATCAAAAAGCATTTTTTTATATGGCGCATTAAAAACAGAATCAGCCCCTGATGACATTCCCCCGAAAGTGTCGCCATGGTATGAATGTTCAAAGGCAACAATTTTAGATTTATTTTTGTTAAATTTGTTGTAATAATAGCCAACTGCCATTTTTAGGGCAACTTCCACACAAATTGAACCTGAATCTGAAAAGAAAATGTGGGTAAATTTATTCGGCAAAAACTTTGAAAGTTTTTCACTAACATCAATGGCCGGTTTATGAACAAAGCCTGCAAATATAATTTGCTGCATAATTTCAGCCTGTTTTTTAATGGCAGATGCAATATATGGGTTATTATGCCCCAATGTGTTTGCCCACCAAGAAGAAATGCCGTCTATAATTTTTGTGCCGTCTTTTTTAATTAAAAATTCATCTTTTGTTTCTTTAATTTCAAAAATGGGTTCTTCTAACCCGTGCTGCCAAAAGGGGTGCCAAATATCTAACATAATTAAACACTTTCTGTTATTTTATGTTAATATTACATACTATAAACATAGTTTGTTTAAAAGAAGGAGTATTTATTATGTCAAGAAGACCAATTATTGCGGGCAACTGGAAAATGCACAACAATTCAGCTCAAAGTGCTGAACTTGCAGTAGGCATTATGCAAGAATTAAAAAACGAAGATAAAAACAACCTTCCTGAAGTTGTTATTGCACCTGTATTTACATCTCTTTATGCAGTTGATAGAGAATTAAAAAACTGTGGCTGCGGTAAGGTTACTTTAGCTGCTCAAAACTGCTATTATGAACCAAAAGGCGCTTTCACAGGCGAAATTTCAATTGAAATGTTAAAAGATTTCGACCTTAAATATATTATCATTGGCCACTCTGAAAGAAGACAATATTTCAATGAATCAGATGAATTAATCAATAAAAAAGCAATTGCTATTTTAGAAAACGGCTTTTTGCCTATCGTTTGCTGCGGTGAAACTTTAGAACAAAGAGAACAAGGTATCACAGATAAACACATTGCATCTCAAATTACAAAAGCTTTTGAAAACATTTCAGCTGAAGATACAGCAAAATCAGTTATTGCATACGAACCAATTTGGGCAATCGGCACAGGCAAAACTTGCGATTCGGTTGAAGCTAACAGAGTAATCAAAATGATTAGAGAAACAATCAGAGGCTTAAAAGGCGATATGGCAGCAAATTCAATCAGAATTTTATACGGTGGTTCAGTTAAACCTGAAACAATCGAAGAACAAATGGCACAATCTGATATTGATGGTGCACTTGTTGGCGGCGCAAGCTTAAAAGCAGACAGCTTTGCAAAAATCGTTAGAGGCGCAATGGCTAAAGCAAGCGTTTAATAAACGTTTTTATAGCAAAAAAAATCGGGGCTAAATAAACCCCGATTTTTTATTTTTTATTTTTTTTAATTTGTTTTTTCTTTAACAAAACAAGTTGTAAGCGCTGCTAAAATAAGCATTATAGCCCCAACTAAAAAGGCATATTCCCAATGGTTATTAAATAAGCCATCTTCAAGCGTTATTTTAGCAGAATCAATAACTTTTGCTAAAACCGTACAAACTAAAACCTGCGGCGCTGCTATAAAAATGTTAAATACACCCATAATAGAGCCTTCAGTTCCTTGTTTTATATATTTTGAAAGCATTGCAAAAGGTAATGCCAATGTGCTTGACCAGCCAATGCCGGCTAAGCCCATTGCAAAAGCAACTAAAGTTTTATCTGTTGTTTTCCACATAATTAAATAAGCAATTGCCATTGAAATTAAAGAAACAATATGAACAATTTTATTTCCGTATTTAACAGCCAATTTACCAATTGGAAGTGCAACAATAAAACAAATTAAATTAAAAATTGCAAAACAAATTGATGAAAAATTAGCCCCTTCCATATTCGCCGCATCATATAAAATTTTAACGGTGTCATCTGCCCCTGCTAAATCAGGAACATTGAAAACAGTGTGGATTGAATATTGAGTGAAAAATATCATCATGCTCATTAAGCCAATCCAAGCAAAAAACTGCATAAGGCAAATTTTTGGAACTTCAGGAGAAATTTTAAAGAATTCTTTAACATTTTCCATAAATGTTGGCGTTTTAACATCTTCTTTTGTTTCAACTTTTTCAATTTTTCTTTCTTTTATGGTAATGCAGGTCCATATCATAGCCAAAAGAAAAGCTAAACCTGCCATATAAAATTGCGCATTAACAGACATTTGATAGCCAAGCGCCCATTTTAAAAATGGCGCTGTTCCTGCAGCTATAACAGAACCTAAACCAATTGCAAAGCTAAGGTATGAATTTGCAACAGAATGTTGTTCTTTTGGCATATTATCAGGAATTAAAGCTCTATATGGGCCTTGAGCAGCATTCACACAAGCATCAATAATCCATATCATAATAGCTGCTATTAAAAGCCCAAGCCAAACAGGGGCGTTTGTTCCAAAGGATTCTGCTATATTTCCGCTGTTTGGTAAAACAAAAAGCCCGATGGCAGCTAAAATTGCACCGCCCAATAAATAAGGAACCCTTCTTCCGATTGGGGTTTGCGTGTGGTCAGATAATGCGCCAATTATAGGCTGCACCACAATTCCTGTTACAGGGCCTGCAAGCCAAATTAAACCGAATAGAAAAGGGCTTGCGCCAAGAGATTCAGTTACAGGGCCCGATAGTATAATTCTCATCTGCCATGCAAATTGAAGCCCAAAAAACCCTAAACAAAAATTCAAAAGTTGAATTGTGCTGAATTTTTTCAAATCTTCCTGCATTAATTTACTCCTTAAGATGTAAAATTAATTATAACCTGATTATGGGTTTAAAGTCCATTAATTAAAAAAATGATTTTTCAACTGATTTAATTAAAAAAATTGTATATAGAGCTTAATATTTTTGCCCCGATTTGAAATAAAATATATAATTTTTAAACGGATTATAGTGCTTAAAAAACCTTATGGAAGATAAAAATTTTAGTTTAAATACAACTTATGAATGGTTTGAAGAAACTGTCGGAAAGGGCGTTGACAGCGCAATTTCCACATTTTGGGAAAACGATTTTAAGGTTTTTTTAACTTCGATTAATGATTTTGAAAACATTAAAGATGACCCTATATTAAAAGGGGAATTATTTTACACATGCCGGATTTCAATTAAAAATAAACAACATATAACCCTAAGGGTTTCATCCGATTTTATAAGAATAATTTTCCATGATACTTTTAATTCAAACTCGCCCCTTTTTAATTTGGAACAATTAACAGAATTAGAAAGAAGAATTTTAAACGATTTCTTTGAATTTATCGTAAAAAACATTGATAATACTATTATCAAAGAAACCGAAATTTCAAAAATAGACCCTTTAAATAAAACCGAATTAAATTTTGTATTCTTGATAAAAACAAAAAAAGTAAACGCAGGCAAATTAAGTTTAAAAATTCCGTTGAACAGGCTGAAAGTTAAACCGCTTGCAAAAATTCAAAATTTTGAATTTGAAGATTTTCTAAACAATTTTGCATACGTTGATATAATTTCAGGCTATACAAAACTTTCTGTAGATGACCTTAAAAATTTAGAAAAAGATGATATTCTTCTTCTTGAAAAAAGCGACATCAGAAAAATGACGCTTAAAACAGAAACGGTTGAATGCGAATTTAAAGTAAACCCTGAACCATCAATTATGATTGATATGGATATAGATGAAGAAGAAGAAAACGAAGAATTTGAATATAAGGGAAATATAAATATGCCAAACGATAAAACCATGTGGGATGACATTCAAATTGAAGTTGCAGCCGAATTTAAAAAAGTGAAAATGACACTGGGCGAATTAAAACAAATTTCAAAAGGCCTTGTAATAGACCTTGGCGCTGTTATGAACAATGAAATTTCACTTCTTGTTGAAAATAAGGCGGTTGCAAAAGGGGAGCTTGTCATTATAAATGATAAATACGGGGTTAAAATAACTGAAGTTTTTGCATCTAAAAAGCCTGAAGCAAAAGAAGAAGTTAAGCCAATTCCAAAAGAAGGAACACCGATTCCGCCGCAAGGCGCACCGCACCCAATGCCGCAAGGCGCACCTCATCCTATGCCGCAAGGTGGCGCAAAAGCACCAAATCAGCCACCGCCAAGGCCAATTCCTGCAAGACCGCAAGCAGCAAGGCCTCAAGGGGCAGCACCAAATGCTGCAGCAGGCCAAAGGCCAATTCCGCCAAGGCCGCAAGCTGCAATGCCAAACGGTGCAAAACCTGCCCCAAGGCCACAAGCAAAACCGCAAGCAGGCGCACAAGACAAAAACTTTGATTACTCAAACTTTGAGGAATAATAAAAAAGAATGATTCAATATATAGCACAATTTATAGTCTACACTCTTGCTATGACGGGGCTTCTTGTCATAGGATATGTGGTTTATAAAAAAACATCTTCAATAAATGTTTTAAAAAGAAATTCTCTTATAAAAATTGAAGATATATTGAGGCTGCCTGACAGAAAAATTTTATACGTTATAAATTGCAAAGGTGAAGAATTTTTAATTGCTTCATCAAACGATAAAATGTCTTTAATTTCAAAATTGGGCGATAATTCTTCACAAAAGAAAAAATTAAATAATGAAATGATAGAAAAATATTTATCTGAAAAACAAAATGAAGATTTTATCGCTGATAAAAACCCATATTTAAAAGAACAAGAAGCACAAAATAAAAAATACTTCATAAAAAGCCTTTTAAAAGAATTAAGCGATCAAAACCAAACAAAAAGGGGTAATTATTAATGGATGTACTTTTAAAAGATATGAACCCTGTCTTACAATTGTTATTAACAATGGCAATGTTTACTTTATTGCCCTTTGTTTTTATGTGTATGACAAGCTTTTTAAGGTTTGTAATTGTTTTTTCAATGTTAAAAACCGCAATGGGCACAAACTCTGTTCCCCCTGCAATGGTTTTAATCGGGCTTTGCATTATTATGACATTTTATACAATGAGCCCCGTTTTTCAAAAAATGTATGAGGCAGGCTCT
>CALYDL010000045.1 GCA_944325145.1 Candidatus Gastranaerophilales bacterium | reverse complement strand
TTAAATTCCTTGCAGCCTAAATCAACAAGAATTTGTGCGCCTGTGCCATAATTTCTTAAATCTGATTTAAAGCCTAAAGAAATGTTTGCATCAATGGTATCTTGCCCCATATCTTGCAATTTATAAGCTTTTAATTTATTTATAAGCCCTATTCCTCTTCCTTCATGGTCTCTTATATAAACGAGTGCACCTTTCCCGTAATTTGAAATCATTTTAAGAGAATCTGTTAATTGCTGGTTGCAATCGCATTTTAAGCTGTGGAAAATATCACCCGTTAAGCATTCTGAATGCATTCTGATTAATGGAGTTTTATCTGTTTTATCATCTGCCACAAGTGCCACATGTTCAACTCCCGTTAATTCATCCAAATAGCCGTAAATCATAAAGTTACCAAATTCTGTTGGCAGCGGAGTTTCAACCATTCTTTTAACGTGGCGCTCAAACCCAAGGCGGTATTCAATTAAATCTGCAACCGTAATTAATTTTATATTGTGTTTTTCTCTAAATTTAACAAGGTCATCTCGCCTTGCCATGGTGCCGTCTTCATTTGTAATTTCACAAATAACGCCTGAAGGAATAAGCCCTGCAAGCCTTGCCAAATCAACCGCAGTTTCTGTGTGCCCTGCCCTTTTTAAAACACCGCCTTCTTTTGCAATCAAAGGAAAAATGTGCCCGGGGCGCCTTAAGTCGCTTGGGGTTGATTTTTCATCTATTATAACTTGAATTGTTTTTGCCCTATCATAGGCTGAAATTCCCGTTGTTGTTCCAAATTTTGGGTCAGCATCCACACTTTGAGTAAAATTTGTGCCTTTAATATCTGTGTTATGTTCAACCATAGGGGTTATATTAAGCCTGTCTGCAATTTCTTTTGTAATAGCATGACACACAAGCCCCCTGCAATTTGTTATCATAAAATTTATCCAATTTGGAGTTATAAATTGCGCAGGCATAATTAAATCGCCTTCATTTTCCCTGTCTTCATCGTCTGCAACAATAACAGGCAGGCCTTTTTTAAAATCTTCGATGGCATCTTTTATTGTGTTGAACATAATTGTCCTTTCTTAAAACCCGTTTTCAAGCAAAAATTCTTTTGTTATTTTGGATTCTTTTTTATTTTCGGTAAATTTTTTTATATATTTTGCAACCATATCATATTCTATATTAACAACATCATTTTGTTTTAAATATTTAAGATTTGTGTTTTGAAATGTATAAGGCAAAATTGAAACTTCAAAATTATTGTCTGAAACCTTAGATACAGTAAGGCTTATGCCATTTATTGAAATTGAACCTTTTTCAACAATAAGAGCTGTATCCCCTCTAAAATTAAAAATTTTTGCAACGCCTTCATCTTTAATTGAATTTAATTTAGAAATGCAATCTATATGCCCTGAAACCAAATGCCCATCAAGCCTTGAATTAATTTTCATTGCCCTTTCAATATTTACAAAATCGCCAATTTTTAAATAATTAAAATTGGTTCTATTTAAGGTTTCAGCCATTGCTTCAAAAGTTAAAAGGCTGTCATCTTTTTTAATAACCGTTTGACAGGCGCCATTAATTGAAATTGAATCGCCTGTTTTAATATCTGAGCAATCAAGGCCAAGTTCAATCAAAAAAAGCTTTCCGCCATTTTGATTAACTATTTCTTTAACCTTTCCCAAATCTTCAATTAAACCTGTAAACATAAGAAAAAAATAACATAAAAAAAGATTTTCTTCTAAAAATAAAGGGGGTTAAGATGGTTTATTTGTAAAGTTTTGTTACAAAAAGGGGGCGTTTTTCATAAAGTTTTTTAAATTCTTGACGACATGAATAATATAAAGAACTGAAACAAAGGGGGTAAAATCCAATGGGATTTGCAGCAAGCCAAGCTAGATTTCTATCGTTGACAGC
Organism: Candidatus Gastranaerophilales bacterium; assembly: GCA_944325145.1. GTDB lineage: Bacteria > Cyanobacteriota > Vampirovibrionia > Gastranaerophilales > Gastranaerophilaceae > Galligastranaerophilus_A. Next base: position 4,609 of record CALYDL010000045.1, on the reverse strand, counting down.
AAGATTGTCTGACAACGAATATGAAGCTCAGCAAATTTCGCAAGAAAGGGTTTCTCTGACTAATCAAATGGCATTGTTTGCGGATGCTTACGAAGAAGCAACCAGCAATCAATACTTGACGGCAAATGTGTTTGATATGCAAAGTAACCAAAATATGACTGTTGCACTTTCTTATGATGTAATAACCAAAAGCACATTGGATGGCGGCCTTGGAATGAACTTAGTTACTTCAAGCGGGCTCATTGTGGTTCCTTCAACGGAAGAAAGAGATGCCCAAATTGAAGCAAGCAACGGGCAATTAACCCTTTCAGATTTCTACATTTATGAGGATGTCAACGACACAAGCATTCTGCAAAGGAACTTAGAAGAAGGCAACTTCTACTTTGCAGCAGGAAAAGATGAAGTCACAGGCGAATGGAACACAAAGAGCATTGAAGCCCTAAACAGTGTAACCCACGCTTACGACAAAACCGATGACGATGCAGCAAAAGCCAAATACGACAAGCAAATGCGAACAGCAGAAGCAAGAGATGCTATGCTTGAAATGAGGCTTGACCAGCTCGACACCGAACACAACGCTATCTCAACCGAAATGGATTCAGTTCAAAAAGTTGTTGATGATAACGTTGAAGGCAGCTTCAAGACGTTCGGCTAGAAAGAACGAATTATTTTATAAAATATATTGCCTCGATTGTCCTCCAATCGGGGCAATTCGGTTTTTAGCCGTCGTTGTATCTTTCATTTATGCGCTTTTTCCTATTTGACCAGCTGTAATAAACATCCGGCATATAAAGTTTTAATAAACCGTCAATTATACCGACGTTATCATCATTTTCATAAATAGGGGTTGAATCGTTTGCAATTCTTTGCGGCGAAACATACCTTCTTATTCCGACAGGCAAGCTTGTTCCTGAAAGCATTTTTCTTTGGCTTGCCAATTTTAGCCTTTCTATTCTGCTATTTATCGGGGAAAATTCCCAAGTTCTTCCTAACAGGTAGTTTTCAAGTTTTGCCACCCTATATTTTGGGGAATCATAATCGTTTACTTTTTCAAAATGCCTTTTTTCCATAACTTCAATTTCATGGGCTGTTTTTTTGGTAAAAAAAACATCTGCTTCTGTTGGAATGGCATTTTGAATATCTTCTTTTGTAATAATGAATTCAGGCTGAACGCTTGGAATTTCTGCAAAAACCGCTGCTTGAAAGGGAATTTGACACAAAAAAACCACATATATAAAAACTTTAATGCTTTTATACAAAATTAACCGTTCTTTCTTAAATTCACTCGTATAAATTTACTTTAACTTTTTTTCAAACGGCCAATAATAGCTAACAGAGCCTACTTAAGAGGATATGTTAATTTATGTAACAATAAAAATTAAAATCATAAAGTTTTAAATAAGTTCATCCGAATAAAAAAGTAAGAGTTTAGTGAGTATTAAGTAGTATGAGAAAATTATTTTTAATAGCTTTTATATTTGCGGTAATTTTATGCACAGGCAACATTGGACACACAAATGATTTTGCCGCTATTACAAAAAATACTGAAATTGCAGCAGCCTTGAGCGCACTTCAAGGGGTTGGCAAAAGTGATGTTATTTCAATTTTACAAGGCAGAAACGCAACAGGTCATCCAATCAGAGTAATGTTTAGAGATTTATCAATATATGGTGCTTCAGATTGCGAAGCTTTAACTACAAAAACACAATCAGGCAAAGTTGTTATTTATATAAACGCAGAACACAAAGGCGCCCCATCTGAAGCAATTGCCTGTTTAATAGCTCACGAATCACAACACCACACAATGACAAACACAAGAGCAGAAGAAACAAGGGCTTGGTTTAAAGAAGTTTCAACTTGGAACGCTTTTGTAAGGAAAGATAAAACAATAGTTATGTTAAAACATCCTCTTGTTAAACGTGAAAACTACATTGCAAAATTAAACGCAAGAGATAACGGGCAAGGAAACGAAATAAGAAAAATAATTGCTTCAAACCCCGTTTATGCAGGCTTAAAAAATTAACTTCTACTAAACTCTCTATATTCTTAAATTAAATTTCACTAAACATCTTATCCCCCTAAATTTAAAGGGGGATTTTTTTATATCTTATATAGAGAATATTTTTTATCTTTTTTAACCAATTTTAAATGTGCCAAAAATTCAGGCGTGTAACTATTTATTTTTTTATTCCTTAAAATTATATAAATTGTTTCATTGTTTGATTTTGCGCTATTTAAAACTTCATCAAAATTTTCATACATTTTATTAACATCGCCTGAAAGATAGGTGATTTTATTTTTCTTATAATAGTGCAAAATGCTGTATTTTTTAGCAAAGCCAAACGTTACAAGCTTTGTATTTTCATTTTTTTTATTCACAAATTGTGCAAATTCTTCAAGTTCATCTTGCCCGAATGATGTTACAAAATTAAACAAAGGAGCAGAATTTATTGCACATAAAGAAAATGAAAGTGCCACAAAAACCCCGAATGTCCAAATTCTTTTATTTAATTTTAAGAATATAAACCCAAAAATTGGGAATATGACAAATAAAACCGCCAAAGGCAAACCAACGTTTATATTGCCCGATAAATAATACCAAATGCCAAAAAGCCCTGATAACATAAAAATTAAAAATGTAATAAAGCTTGAAATTTCAACGTATTTTTTATTTTTTTCTTCACTTATATAACCCCACATAAAATAGCCGATTAAAATTGAAACAGGCGGAAATAAAGTTAAAATGTAGGTTGGAAGCTTTGTTGATGAAACTGAGAAAAATAAAAAGATAAATAAAAACCAAACGGTTGAAATTAAAATAAGCTTTCTGTCATTTGTATCAACAGAAAATAAAGGCTTGATTGTTTTTGCATTTTTAATTGTTTTAATTGCATATTTTGCCCATTTAATAATGGCTGCAATTAAAATAAATGTATATGGCATAATGCCGCCTAAAATAACAGGAAGATAAAAGAAAAATCCTCTTTTCCTGTTTAAGCCCATAGATGAATCAATTAACCTTGCAAAATGGTGTTTTAAAATGTATTCTCTAAACCAAATTTCGCCGTTTGCCTTATATACAAGGTAGTGCCAAGGGGCAGCCACAGCAAAAAATATCAAAATTCCGGGGATTATATGGCTTGGTTTTATAATTTCTTTTGCTTTTTTTAAAATTAAAAATGATATAAGTAAACTTCCCCCGGGGATTAAAATTCCGATTAAACCTTTTTGAAGAACAGATAATGCGAGGAAAAAATATCCTAAATACCATAATATTCTTTTTTTCCAAACATTTTCAGTAAATAAAGTTAACGTTCCAAAGCAAAAAGCGGCCATGGCTAAAACGGTAAAGCCTAAATCCATTATTGAAATGTGCGCGAATAAAGCATACCAAAAAGATGACATTAAAATGAGAGCAGATAAAAACGCACAAACTCTTGATTTAACAACATTTAAAACAAAAAAGTAAACAACAAAAACACCAAAAGTTGCTAACATTGCCAAAGGAAAACGAGATGTAAAATTATTAATAGTGCCAAAAAATTTATAAGACAAAACAACAAGCCAGTAAAATAGCGGCGGCTTTTCTAAAAAGGGTTCAAAATTAAGGTATGGGGTTATGTAATCTTTTGAATGAAACATGTTTTGGGCGATATTTATATATCTTGTTTCATCAATATCAATGAGTTTGTAATCGCCAAGCCCGTTAAAGTAAAAAAACCAGCATAATAAAATAAGCCCCAATATAAAGAAAAAATTACCGTTTGTATTGAATTTTTTCTTTAAAAAAGAAATAAAATTCCCCATCAATTCCCCTTATTCGACATTTAAAATTTTTGTTGTGATTGTATATGTGCCGTCCTTATTTTCCATAAATTTAATTTGTTCAAATTCGCCCGTTGAATTCAATGAACCAACACTTATATGTTTAATTCCATCAACTTCAACAACATTTTCCATATGATAATGGCCTGAAATTATTGCTATTACGTTATTATGTTTTTTTATAACATTTAAGTAATTTTCAGGTTTAACTATTTTTCTAACCTCATCTTCTTTTGGTTCAACTATTGGAAAATGTTGAAAAATAACAGCTTTTTTATCCTTAAATTTGGTTAAAGTTTCATCCAAAAAATCAAGCTCCGCCAATTTATAATAGCCCCTGTATGATGGAATATTTTCATTTACGCCTGATAAAAAGATAAAGATAAAATCGCCGTCTTTTTTATAGCTTGGGCAAGTTTTAAGCTTGTTATTTGAAAATTTATTTAAAATTCTATAATATTCTTTTTTAAGTAACCCCTTTGTTTTGCTTAAATCTCTGTTTCCAACTGTTACATAGGTTGGTTTTTCAATTCTTTTTATTATTTTTGCAAACATTGCAAGGTCATATCTGTTAGCAGAATTTAGGTTATCGCCCAAAAAGAAAACATCTTCAAAATTGCCTTGGTTTATTATATCAACAGCTTTTAAAAGGCCATTTATTGAAGGTGTCATTTTATTTTCGCCGCTTTTATCAGATGAAAGGTGAACATCAGATATAACGGCAATTGTTTTATCTTCGGCAAAAACCGCCTGATTAAAGGCCAAAAACAATAAAAGGCATAAA
>CALYDL010000044.1 GCA_944325145.1 Candidatus Gastranaerophilales bacterium | reverse complement strand
ACAAAGTCGCACCGCTTCTTATTTTTACTAAGATTTGTTCATTCCGCTTCGTTTTTAACTTCGCTTCATAACGGCGGCTATCAACAGCTACGCTCAATGCTCAACGCATTGAGCTACACTCTGGCTTACGCATTATTTCTTTGAAAAAAAGTTGATAATTTTATTCAAAAGGCCTTCATCTTCAACTTCGGGTTCATCGTATGAATGAGCGCCATTTTCTTTTAATTCGGCTTCAGCGCCATATTTTTGCGCCATCATAAAATCGCCTTCTTTAATATAAAAATCTTTTAAAATGTTTTTGGCATATTCATCACCGTCAAGGTCATAAACTTTTTGCCAAAAATCAATAGCAGTGTATTTTTCTTTGTTTGCCTCATATAATTTTGCAAGCTCAATTAAAACATCTTTATTATTTGGGTTTAGAGTATAAGCATTGTTAAATTCAACAAGTGCTTCGTCAAATTTGCCCATGGCTTTATTCATATAAGCATAGTTATAAGATGCCATAAAATCATCGCCTTTTTCTTCAAAGCAAAGCGCTTTCATTTGGAACCCGACAGGGTTTGGGCCTAAAATTTTTGTATATTCATCAATAAACCTAAAAGCTTCATCAAAATTTTTAGTATTATATGAATATTGCGCCATTAAAAGATAATACAGGGCTTTTTTCTCTTTTTCCATTATGCTTGGGTTTAATTTATCTAAAATTGCTTTTGCTTCATCGTTTTTTTCATCTTGAAGCAAAATTTTTACCTTTAGAGTTTCATCTGAAACAACATTTAAGGCGCTTTCATAATCACCCAAATCAAAATATAATTTTGCTTCAATATCATTAAAATTTGCCTTGTCGCCAAAAACTTCATTTCCTTTTTTTGCAACATTTATGGCAGATTCAAGCGCTTTTTCTTTTGTGTAAAGGTCAATTAATTCAATATATGCCCCAATTTGCATTTCATCAATTTCAATTATTTTTGAAAATTCATCTATTGCCTTTAGGGGTTTATTTGTAATTTTATAAAGCCTTGCAAGTTTTTCTCTTGCTTCAATGTTAGAAGCATCGACATTTAAAGCTTTTTTGCAATCTGTTATGCCATATTCAAGCTTGCCATTTACAATGTTATAGTTTGCGCGAACAATATAATATCTTAATCTGTCCGTGTCTTGGTAAATATCCATAAGAGCAGACAGCGCAGCTTCATCATTTGGGGTTTCTTTTAAAATTGTTTCATAAATTTCTTTTGCTTTTTCAACATCCCCATCCGCTAAAATTTCAGATGCTTTTATATGAAGCTGATTTGTATCCATTTTAAAAATCCTTTATAAATATAATTTTGAAAAATCTAAACTTTCTTTAAAGTTTCTGTTTTTAATAATTTCAGCAACTTTTTTATTATCATATTTAACTTTTTTGTGTTCAAAAGAAAATGACCCGTCAGAATTAACCGTCATCAAAAGATAAATCGGCATTTTATCTTTTGTCATAGAACGGCCAACACTGCCGACATTTACAACCGTTTTACCCGATTCCAATGAAAAACCGCATGGAATATGCGTGTGGCCAACAAATATTAAATCACAAGGTGAATTTTTCACCATTTCTTCAACCTCATTTATTGGGGCATCAGGAAAAATGTTTTCATCCTGTTTTCTTGGTGACCCATGGGCCATTAAAATTTTAATGCCTTCTATATCAACCATCTTGTTTTCAGGCAAATTTTTCAATAATTCTTTGTTTTCATTTTTAATTTCAACAACATCTAACTTCAATGCCCCTGCCATAAGGGGATTTTTAGGGTACATTGAATTATACATTTCATCACTGTAATTAACAATTAATTTGTCAGTGTTTCCTTGGATAATTTCAACATTTTCTATTGAAAAAATTTTTTCAATTGTATAATTTGGGTCATACCCGCCCATTGCAAGGTCGCCCAAAACTAAAATTTTATCTGCGCCTTCTTTTTTAATGTCATCTAAAACATTATCAAGCGCAAGTTTATTCCCATGGATATCTGATATACAAGCAATTTTCATGCTACAATAATAAACAAAAATGGATGGGTTTGCAAATTTATGAAAAAGATTCAAATTAAAATAGGGGACGTTTTAATAGGTGATGGCGCACCAATTTCCGTTCAATCTATGACAAATACAAAAACAGATGATGTTAAAAAAACGGTTGAACAAATAAATGAACTGCAAAAAGCAGGCTGCGACATTGTAAGGCTTGCGGTTTTAAATAAAACCTGCGCAGAGGCCATTAAAGAAATTAAGAATAAAACAAATGTTCCGCTTGTGGCTGACATTCACTTTGATTACCGTTTGGCTTTAATTGCAATGGATATGGGCATAGACGCTCTTCGCTTAAACCCAGGGAATATTGGCGGAGCTGACCACACAAAACAAGTTGTTCAAGTGGCAAAAAAAAGAAATATTCCAATAAGAATAGGTATAAATGGCGGTTCTTTGGAAAAATATCTATATTCGGATACTTCAATGAATTTAGCCGATAAAATGATTAAAAGCGCCTTAGATCACATCAAAATTTTAGAAGACCTTGATTTCAATTTAATAAAAGTTTCTCTAAAATCATCTGATGTTATGACAATGATTGAAGCATACAGAAAAATTTATGAAATAATTCCATACCCGCTTCATTTGGGTGTAACAGAAGCAGGAACCTTAAGAGGCGGCATTATAAAATCTGCAATAGGAATAGGCTCTTTGTTAGCAGATGGAATTGGCGACACTATAAGGGTTTCTTTAACAGAAAACCCAATAGAAGAAGTAAAGGCAGGGTTTGATATTTTATCTGCCTTAAAATTAAGAAGAAAAGGTGTTAATTTCGTTTCATGCCCCACTTGCGGCAGATGCAAAATTGATTTAATAGGCCTTGCACACAAAGTTGAAGAAAGGTTTAAAAATTTAGATAAACCAATAACAATTGCAACAATGGGCTGCCCCGTTAACGGGCCAAACGAAGCAAAAGATGCAGATTACGGCATAGCAGGAGCCATTGGCGAAGGTTATATTTTTAAAAAGGGCGAATTAATTAAAAAAGTAAAAGAAAATGAACTTTTAGATGAGTTCGAAAAAATCGTTTTAAGTGATTTAGACTAAATTTACTTCATATAGTTGGTTTAAATCAAAAATACGTATATAATAATATTAAGTGTAGCAAAGTTTGCAATTTAAAAGGAAAATTTATGAAAAAAGCAATATTATTAATAGCAGCACTGCTTTTTGTTGCGCAAGCGTCACATGCTTATTACCAAGAATTCACAACATCTGATATTCAAACACTTCAAGGTACGGGGTATTCTGCAGAAACAATGAAAATAGTTGAAACTGCAAGAATTTTAAGACAAGGTGTTGAAAAAGATTACGTTCCCTTCTATTCAACAAAATTTTATTCAGATAACCCTGTTGTGAAATATTACCAAATGGCAAGAAGATATTGGGACCCTGGCGTTAATTCACCGGATTTTGGTTTTAAAGAAATCAGTTTCCAAAACGGCTGGTTTGATTTTTCACCAAGCTATAATTCAAAAATTAACCCTAATGACAGATTTCAAAGGCTTTTTGAAGACGACATAAAACGCCTTGATTATACAGGCAAAACCGTAATAGGTTCAGGCGGTGAAGAAGAAAAAGCAAAAGAAATTTTAAATGTTAGTGAAAAAACACCTTCAAAAGATTCATCTCAAACAAAAACCGAAGAACAAAAAACGTTAATGGATGAATTTATCTTGGAAGATTTATAAAAAGTTAAATTTTTATACAATAAAGTGTGCAGGTTATATATTTGCACACTTTATTTTTTTAGTTAATGATATAATTTTCATATCAAAAACTTTTATAAAGGAATTGAATCTTATGAAAATGAGTAAACTTTTTGTGCAGACTTTGAGGGATTTTCCCCAAGATGCAGAAGCTATGAGCCATAAATTGTTGGTTAGAGCAGGATATATTAAAAAATTAACAAACGGAATTTATTCTTATTTGCCTTTAATGAAAAGAGTTATATCCAAAATTGAACAAATTGCAAGAGAAGAACTTGATAAAGCGGGAGCACAAGAACTTTCAATGCCTTTTGTACAGCCTGCTGAACTCTGGCAAAAATCCGGCAGATGGCAAGTTTACGGCAAAGAACTTTTAAGAATGAAAGATAGACACGATGTTGAACTTTGCTTAGGGCCAACCCATGAAGAAGTTATAACATCAATAGTTGATGGCATTTTAAATTCATATAAACAATTGCCAATTAATTTATATCAATTCCAACTAAAATTCAGAGATGAAATTCGCCCCCGTTTCGGCCTTTTAAGAGGCAGAGAATTTATTATGAAAGACGGCTATTCTTTCCACACATCTCAAGAAAGCTTAGATGAAGAATATAAAAACATGTGGAATGCTTACAAAAGAATTTTTGACCGTTGCGGTTTAGAAACAAAACCTGTTCAATCAGATTCAGGCGCCATTGGCGGCAAAGTCAGCCATGAATTTATGGTTTTAACAGAAACTCAAACAGGGGAAGATGATGTTTTCTATTGCAAAAATTGCGATTATTCCGCAAATTCAAACCATTCAACTTCAATTTTAAATGAAATTGAAACAACAACTAATTTTATTGAAGAAAAAATTGTTGATACTCCAAACGTTAAAACAATTAAAGATTTGGCGGAATTTTTAAACATTAATGAAAACAACATTTTAAAATCAGTTTTCTATATCGTAGATTCAAAACCTGTTATGGTTATGATAAGAGGCGACAAAGAAGTTGAAGAAACAAAACTTTTAAATGCAGTCGGCGGCCTTGAAATTAGAAAAGCAACAGAAGATGAAACAAGTGAATATACAGGCTCAAAAGCAGGCTTCCTTTCATTTATAGGTTTAGAAGATAAAATAAAAATCATTTTCGACCTATCTGCTAAAGGTATGAAAAACTTTGTAATAGGCGCAAATGAAGTTGATAAACATATTGTAGGCTACAATTTCAAATCAACACCTGAATTTGTAGATGTTTCACTTGTAAAAGCAGGGGAACTTTGCCCCAATTGCCACAAACCCTTATTCATTACAAGGGGCATTGAAGTAGGAAACATTTTTCAATTAGGCACAAAATATTCAAAACCAATGAATGCAACCTACACAGATGAAAACGGCGAAAACAAACCATTTATTATGGGCTGCTATGGCATAGGCATTACAAGAACAGCGGCTGCTGCCATTGAAAAACACCATGATGATTTTGGCATAATTTGGCCTTTAGCCATTGCGCCATACCATTGCATTGTAGTTCCTGTTAATATTCAAGAAGAAGAACAGAAAAAAGTTGCTTTTGAAATTTATGAAAAACTTCAAAAAGAAGGCGTTGAAGTTGTTATAGATGATAGAGATGATAGAGCCGGTGTTAAATTTAAAGATGCTGATTTAATTGGTTTTCCATATAGAATTACAGTTGGAAAAACTATTAAAGACGGGCTTGTTGAATTTAAAACAAGACAAACAGGCGAAATGGTTACAATAACACCGGATGAAGCCGTTCAAAAAATAGCTGAAGAAGTTAAAAAATTAAAGGTAAATTAAATTGAGCCAAATAGATTTTTCAATTACAATTGCACACCTATACCCTGAATTGCTAAACATATATGGCGATTTAGGGAATATTTCGGCAATTAAAAACAGGTGCCTTTGGCGAGGAATTAATGTTAATGTAGTTGAAATTAAATCGGGCTTTAGAATCAACCCCGATGAATTTGACCTTTATTTTATAGGCGGCGGCCAAGACAAACAACAAATCGAAGCTTCAATTGAGCTTTTGAAAAATAAAGAACGCCTTCATAAGGCAATGGAATCTGACGCTGTTTTTCTTGGAATTTGCGGGGGATATCAACTTTTAGGGCATTATTACCAGCCAAAAAATGCAGACAGGCTTGATGGCATAGGCCTTTTAAACGCTTATACAGTTGCAGGAAACAAAAGGTTTATAGGCAACATTACAGGCAAATGCCCTTATATTGATAATTCAACAATAACAGGCTTTGAAAACCATAGCGGCTTAACATTTTTAAAAGGTGATACAAAACCTTTAATGAAGGTTGTTAAAGGTTATGGCAACAACGGAAAAGACAAAACAGAAGGCGCAAGATATAAAAATGTTTTTGGAACATATCTCCATGGGTCTTTATTGCCAAAAAACCCCAAATTTTGCGACTATTTAATTTCGCTTGCCTTAAAAAGAAAATATAAATGCGAAATTCCCCTTTCAGAATTAAACGATGAAATTGAAGAAAAAGCACACAATTTTTGCATTAAACATAAATAATTAGCAAATCAACTAATAAAACATAAAAATTACACCAAGATAATATAATTTTGGTGCAATATTTTATGTTTATTGCCCTATTAACCTAGTTATTTTTTTTATTAATTGCCAAACAGGCTAATTTTTTAAATATTTTGCTTCAACTAACATAAAAATGTCAGGTTTTAAAAGGAAGTTTTTATGTCAAAGATTGTTGTTTTTGCAATATGTATTGTATTTGCAGGGTGTATTTTTTTGGGTGCCGTAAGTTCAACTTCAATTAAAAATGGCGAAATTGCACAAAGAGGCTGCTGCTCACACCACAGCGGAGTTTGCGGTTGCCAATATGGAAGAATTGTATGCTGCGATGGTTCATATAGCCCATCTTGCCGCTGCATGCACGATGATTTTACAACCAAGCCGAATATATAAAGCAAAAGCCTTTGAAAATTTTCAAAGGCTCTATTTTTATTTAGGGAAAAATGAAAATTTACAACCCATATAGGTTGCAAACGCCCGAAAGGGCATATTTCCCACAAAATGTGGGTTCAAACCTCGTTAAATGAAAATCGAAAAATTTGGGC
>CALYDL010000043.1 GCA_944325145.1 Candidatus Gastranaerophilales bacterium | reverse complement strand
AAAAAATTTTAACACAATAAATAAAAATATTATTTTAATTTAAAAACGAATGCATTTTTTATTCTAAACCCTTTACATAAAAGGCTTTTCAAGCTTAGTAAAACACCCCAAATTTCAATATGCTAAAATAGAAATATAGAAAAGAAAGGAAAGAAAATAATCTTGATTACGGCTAAAGAATTTATGGAAGAAATCAAAAGAATAAAAAATGCGTTCGGAGAATATGGCAGGATAAAGTATGAATTGAATAGATACAATAGAGCAGATACAGTCAATATGTCTCCCAATGAAATGAATACATTTGCACACATTGCAACAAGTGCATATCTTGTAAGTAGGGGCTATCCTGAAGCAACTGTTGAAAATTTGGGTAATTTAAAAGAAATATATGATACGGTTAGAAAATTAAGCACATCAGATAGTTGGCTTGATCAAATAAATAATCACACAGGAAGAGAAGTCGGCAAACGTTTAAGATATAAAAGCCAAAAAGAAATATTTGATTACATTTTTAAAAATTTTATTGAGCCAAAAAGAAAAAAATAAAACTAACATTAATAGACAAGGTTTAAATCTCTATATTCACCGCAACCGAGGGTGACGTTCTATCCTGCTGAACTACGTATAAAAAATTTGTCCACAGATAAGGTTCGAACACTCCTGCATTCACCGTATTGAGGGTGGCAGTTTATACGGGTGAGGTTGACTTCAAACAAAAAATTTGTCCACAGATAAGGTTCGAACACTCCTGCATTCACCGTATTGAGGGTGGCAGTTTATACGGGTGAGGTTGACTTCAAACAAAAAATTTGTCCACGAGAGGATTCGAACCTCCGACATTCACCTTAGGAGGGTGACGTTCTATCCTGCTGAACTACGTGGACAAATAAAATCACCCTATAATTTTATTATAAATAAAAAATTAAAGCTATAAAATTTTAATTATTCATCTTAATTGTGCCATGGACATTTTTATCTATGCCAAGGCTGTCAAACAAGCTGTTTTGAAGTTCGCCCGAATTTCCTGCAGAATAAAATTTGCCCCTTGTAGCAAGTGCAGTGCATCTTAATTGGTTGTTTGCTTCAATATCATAAAGATCAAATGCAATAACATCAATTGAAATATCATCTCTTTGTTTCATAAGTTCAATTGCATAAGTACAAGGGCTTTCATCACAGTTTTCGCCGCCATCTGTTAATAAAATAATGTGCTTTTTGCCGCTCACCCCCGCAAAATCATTGTTTACCGCTTGTTTTAGAGAATATGTGATAGGCGTCCAGCCGGTGGCTTCAGTTCTATAAATTGAAGCTAAAATATTTTGAGCATTATTGGTGGCTAAAGGCACCATTAATTTGCTTGCCATGCACCCTTGAAGATATGTAAAGCCTGCCCTATGCCCGTAAACTCTTAAACCCGTTTGAACGTTTGGGTTAATTTTGGGCAAAATTGATGATAGTGTATCCATTGCAATATCAATTTTTTTTCTTCCCCCTAATTCTTCATTCATAGAGTTTGAAAAATCAACAATGAATAAAATTTTGCTGCCTTCTTTAAACTTGCCCATTTGGGCGGTTTGTTTATAGCTTTGTGGTGCATATAAGCTGTAATTAAAATTAGGCTCAGCAAGGGTTATTCCCCATTTTACAAAAATGGCAGATAATAATAAAATTAATAAATAAAATGTTTTTTTCATAAAATTTATTTTACCAAAGTTAAAGGGGGGTTTAAAGATGGAAATTTTTGAAGCGATTGATAATAGAAAAACTATCAGAAAATATGACGATTATAAACCGACAACAGAGGAAGTTAAAAGAATAATAAATTCTGCAAGGTTAGCGCCAAGCGCTATTAATATGCAAAATTGGAAATTTATTGCAATATATAATAAAAAAGTTAAAGAAGAATTGGCAAATTCTGTTTTAGCTGCTTATGATAGAATTTTATCCAACTTAAATGAAGAAGATAAAGCCCCTGTTGAAAGGTATAAAGGGCATTCAACATTTTTTAAAAATGCGCCTTTTATAATTGTTTGTGTTGAAAAATTTGCCCCTTCTTTTATGAGCGGTGTTTTAGAAAAAGCAGGAATAAAAGATGAAGAAATTAAATTAATGCGCCCTGATTCATACTTACTTAGCATGGGGGGAGCAATTGAAAATATGCTTCTGTCTGCTTATGCTCTTGGGCTTGGTTCTTGCTGGATGGTAGCACCTGTTTTAGGGGAAGATGGCATGAGAAAAACATTAAATTTAAAAGAAGATGAAAAAATTGTTTCAATTCTTGCATTTGGAAGGCCAGCCTCTGATGTATCAGATAAAAGATCGCCCAAAAAAGAACTTGATGAAATTATGGAAATAATTGAATAAAAAAGATAAAAGCCCCAAAAATTGGGGCTTTTAAGTTATTATTAAGAATTGTTAAGATGCCAAATAAAAACAAAACTCATTTTAATATTTCTTAATAAAACGATTGAAATTTAAAAAAACAGATGATATATTAAGGATATACAGAAGATATACAAACGGAAAAATGCCTTATCCCGTTTGAAAATTTTATTGCCTTAAAAAATCCCTTAAAAAAATAGTGTCGTTAAAAGTGTAAATTAGATTAAACCTTTAAAAAAGGCAAAATTCGCCATGGCAAAAAAAGGAAAAAGGAAACAGCTAACCAAAAAAGTTAGGTTATTTAGTTTGGAGAAAAGTTGTTATGAAAAATTTAAATGCTGTTGAAAAAATTGAAACCCCTGATAGCGCAATTGAAAACCCCCTTAACCTTTATTTTAAAAAAATTGCAAAATACCCCGTTTTATCTCAAGAAGAAGAACTTTCTCTTGCAAAATTAGCTTCAATGGGCGATAACATTGCAAAAACAAAATTAATTCAATCTAACTTAAGGCTTGTTGTAAATGTTGCAAGAAAATCAATTCACGTTTCAAAGCTTTCTTTATCAGATTTAATTCAAGAAGGCAATTTGGGGCTTATGGCGGCTTTAGACAAATATAATTATAAGCTTGGTTACAGGTTTTCAACTTATGCAACTTGGTGGATTAAACAAGCAATGTTTAAAGCAATTTCAGAACAAGGCCATGCAATGAAAATTCCTGTTTATATTCAAGAAACTTTATCAAAATATAAAAAAGTAAAAAATTCTCTTGAACAAAAATATAATTGCTCAATCACACCATCTGTTGTAGCAGGTAAAATGGGAATGACGGAAGATAAAATAAACCTTTTTTTAAACGCATTTACAAAAACTTTATCTATTGAAAATTCTTATTCAACAAATGAAGATAAAGAGCTTTCTTTGGCTGAAATTATTGAAGATACAAAACAAAACGTTGAAGTTGAAATTGAATCTGAAGAATTAAAAGAAGACATTAAAAAAGCCCTAAATGTTTTAAAAGAAAAAGAACAAAACGTAATTATTTTAAGGTTTGGTTTAGATGACAACAAGAAAAAAACCTTGGAAGAAATTGGCAATATTTATGGCGTTACAAAAGAATGCATTCGCCAAATGGAAAAAAGGGCTATCAGAAAAATTTATTCAGATAATGAAATAAGATGCCGCCTTATGAATTATATGATTTAGTTAAATAATAATATAAAGGGTGATATGTAAGTTCATAGCCCATATCATCCTTATATTTTTCAAGATATCGGTTTTTAAAATTTAATAAATCTTTTTTTGTCCAAACCCTGTTTTCAACTTTAACACCTGTTAATTTAATGTGCAAAAGAAGTTCATTTATATTTTTAAAATACATTGTGTTTAATTCTTGTTCAAAATATAAAATTTCAAACCCTGCTTTTTTTATAAATTCATCCAAATCGGGATAATTTAGCCCAAAGCCTGTTATATCTTTAATTTGCCTGAAATTGTCTTTTCCAAAGGTTGTAAAACAAAAAATGCCATTAAAATTTAAGTTATTATAAAGTTTTGAAAAAAGCTTATTATAATCATCAATCCATTGAATTGCAGCGTTTGAAATTATTAAATCCGATTTAAAATTAAGGTTAACATCTAAAATATCCCCTTTCAGATATTCATTTGGAACAAGCCCCGTAAAATTATCAGATAAATCATTTAAAATAATTTTATTAAATTTAATTTTTTCTTCTATATTTTCTGTTAAAAAGCCTGTGCCTGAACCAATTTCAAAAACAGTATCAAAATTGTTTCCTTTTAATTTAATTAAATTTGAAACTAAATTATGCGCCATTTCTTTTTGAATTGGGGCGTTAGATTTATATGTATCTTTTACTTTTGAAAAATCCATTTTTTATAGTTCCAAAATTTCATCAAAATCTTTGAAATTGAAAAAGGGGAAATGCCCCAAATCAAGTTCATAAACGTTTCTGTGCTCTTCCCAAAAGCTTTTTTGGGCTATATAGGGAATAATTCTGTCTTTTTTTGTAATAATTACTTTATTAAATTCAAAATTTTCTTTTATTTTATTATTTAAAACGTAATTTTTAATATTCATTAATTCCGATTTTAAATTTTCAATTTCCCTTTTTGAATTTTGAATAACACCACCGGAATTTAATTCCATTTTATTTTTAAAGTTTTGAATAACATCTAAGTTAAAACTGTTTAGCATTAAATCATAAATTTTTGGTTTTATACCATAGTTTTCATCAATAGGAAATATTGTGCCTGAAATTGCAATTGAATTATCAATTTTTGGCAGAAAATCTGCCGCCAAATTTGCTGCAAAAACACCGTAAGAATAAGCAATTAAATTAATTTCAACATATGGGGTGAAATCAAAATATGAAATTTCATCAAAATTTAGGTCTGAATAATCGTAAATAAATAAAATGTCGCTTTTTTTATTGTCAAATTCCATAAAACAGTTGTTATCAGTGTAAAAACCTGCAAAAAATATTAAAAGCCTTGTTGAATCATTGTTTATATGAAAAAGTTTCATATTTAAAGTTCCTAATTGGTAAATTATCTAATACCAATTATACAATTAAAAAATAAAGGGTTTTCATTGTATAATTTATTTATAAAATTTTAGGGGGTTTAACGTTTTGAAAAAAGCCTTATCTTTATTAATTTTAATGTTGTTGTTATCACCTTGTACGTTTGCATATACAAATGATAACCCTGAAAGAGTGAATATTTATTACAACAACGGTGTTACTTATTTTAAAGATAAAAAATATTCATCTGCCATTTTAGAATTTAAAAAAGTTATAAGGCAGCGCCCCTATGATAAAACTGTTCAAAACGCACTTGCTATGGCATATCTTGCCCGTGCGCAATATTATATAGATTCTGAAAAAGCCTATAAAAAAGCAATAAACGACCTAAGAAGCGCTCTAACTTACCTAAAATATTGGGATGGGGCACCCGATAGTTCAAAAGCAGTTATTGCACAAAAAGCAGAAAGCAACTTAAACAGTTTAAAAGCAAGCTATGCGCCCTTAAAAACCGCAGATTTAATTAAAATGGAAGCTCAAAACCTAAGGGGGCAAGGGGAGCTTGCAGCCTCTCTTTATGAATTCAGGCAATTATTCAATAAAACAAACTATCAAAAAAATGCTTATTTAACCTCATCCGATATTTATAAAAGCTTAAACAACGAAAAAATGGCAATTGAATGCGCAAGGGGCGCTATTTCAATTTCCCCAAAAGATGGCTTAGCCCATTTTAAATATGCTCTTATTTTAGATGAAATCGGAAACGAAGATGCCGCAATGGATGAATACCAAAGGGCATTAGAATATTCTGATAACAACAAAGAACTACTCTCGCAACTGCAAAATATGTGGATGGCAAGAAGCGTTCAAAATGCTAACGATTCACAAGCTTTAATTAATTTAGGTGCAGTTTTACAAAAACAAAACCGGTTTGAACTTGCAAAACAACAATATATAAAAGCAAGGCAAATTAACCCAAACGACCCTGTTGTTTTAATTAATTTAGCTTCTGTTTATACTGCCTTAAACGATTACGATAACGCGCTTAAAGTTTATGATGAAATTTTATTAAAAGATAATTCAGATTTAAGTGCAAGGTTTTATAAAGGCAAGCTTTATGAAAAAAAGGGCGATACAGCATCTGCCATAAAACAATATAAAGAAATTTTAGCCTTAAAAAAAGATGACCCTAACGCTCAAAATGCCCTTAATAACTTGCTTTCAGATTTATCAGGGGATAAACTTTTGGGGTATCTTTATAATGAAGCAATTTCAAACCCCAATAATTATGACGCCCAATTCAAATATGCCTTTGAGATGCACAAAAATAAAAAGTATGAAGCGGCCGTTGAATTTTACAAAAAAGCAATTTCAATTAACCCAAATAACCCTGAACCTTTTATAAATTTAGCCCAAATTTTTATGATGCAAAACGACCTTACAAAAGCAAATAATGTTATTGCCCATGGGCTAAGCATTTTGCCAAACAATAAAGATTTATTAAATTTAAAAGAAAACCTTCAAAAACAAGGTGCAAATGAGCTTTATGCAAGAGCAAGCGAAATGTACAATATGAAAAATTTTGAAGGGGCACTTTCACAATATCTAAAACTCCCTGTTCAAAACGCAGAAACCTACACTATGATTGCAAACTGCTATTATGAACTAAGAAAGGGAGATTTAGCCATTCAATATTACAATAAAGTTTTAGAACAAGACCCGAAAAATGAAAACGCTATGCTTATGATTGCAAGCCTTCTTATAAATTCAAAAAGGGATGATGAAGCAAAAATATACTTAAATAAAATTTTAACAATTAACCCCAATAATATTGATGCTAAAAACACACTAACTGCCTTAAATGAAGGCGAAGAAGGGCAAATGCTTGATAGCGCCATAAATTTATATGAAAATAAACAATATAATGACGCCCTTTTAACTTTAAATAAATTAACCTCTAAAAACCCTAAAAATGCCTATGCTTATTATTATAAAGGGGTTATTTACGAAGAGATGGGAAACAACAACAATGCGCTTCTTGAATATAAAAATTCAATTAATGCAGACCCTAATTTTTCACTTGCATATTATATGTTAGCTGTTCAATACGACTTAAAAGAAGACTACAAAATGGCTTCAACCTATTATGATAAATTTATAAATTTAAAAGCAAAAGAAGGGGTTGAAGATGAATATTCAAAATATGCAAAGGCAAGAACAAAAGAATTGAAGGATTACTTGAGCCAAAAATAAAAAATTATGAATAAGCCGGATGTTAAAAATTTAAAAGTTATACAAGCGCCACTAGCAGGCATTTCAGATATTGTTTATCGCAAATTAATAAGAAACTATGGCGGCAAAAATACCCTTTTAACAACAGAGATGATTTCATCTGAAGCCATTTATCAGGTGCCAAATTCAAACATTATAAAATATGATGAAATTGAATATCCTCTTTCTTTTCAAATAGTTGGCCATAAACCCCACTTAATGGCACACGCTGCCAAATTATTGGAAGAAAGGGCTTCTGTTATTGATATAAATTGTGGCTGCCCTGTCGGGAAAATTGTAAAAGGTTCTGACGGGTGTTCTTTAATGAGAAATATTCCCTTAGCAGAGGCCATTATAAAAGAAGTTCGAAAAGCAATTAAAAAACCCTTGAGTGTTAAATTTCGCCTCGGGTGGAGCCAAGATGAAAAAAATTACATTGAATTTGCAAAAATGTTAGAAAATAATGG
>CALYDL010000042.1 GCA_944325145.1 Candidatus Gastranaerophilales bacterium | reverse complement strand
CCCAAGGCTTCTTATTTAGCATTAAGAATTCAATTAGTATTCACCGTTGAAAGCTTTAATGTACAATGCTCTGATATCGCTCATTAAAGGATATACAGGGTTTGCACCTGTGCATTGGTCGTCAAATGCAAGTTCAACCATTTCATCTAATTTAGCATAGAAGTCTTCTTCTGTTTTGCCGTTCTTTTCTAACCATTCTTTGATTGATTTTGGAAGTTCAATATCTGTCATCAAATCATCGATAGCTTTAAGTAAAAGTTCGGTTTTTTCTTCATTGGATGAACCGCCCAATTTTAATTCATCCGCAATTTGAGCATATCTTTCGATTGCGCAAGGATATTTATATTGCGGGAATGTAGCTTGTTTTTTCGGGCAGTCTGTTGCGTTGAATCTGATTACTTGTCTGATTAACAATGCGTTAGCAACACCGTGGGGAACGTGGAACATTGCACCCAATTTGTGTGCCATAGAGTGGCATAAGCCCAAGAATGAGTTTGCAAATGCCATTGCTGCAATTGTTGCTGCATAGTGCATTTTTTCTCTTGCTAATGGGTCATTTGCGCCTTCATGGTATGAACGGCTTAAATATTTGAATACAAGTTTCACTGCTTCTAGAGCGTTTGAATTGGTGAAGTTTGTAGCCATGCAAGATACATAAGCTTCAATAGCGTGAACTAAAGCGTCAATACCTGAAGCTGATGTTAAGCCTTTTGGCATACCGTCAACAAAATTCGGGTCAACAATTGCCATTGAAGGAGTTAGCGCATAGTCTGCAATTGCATATTTAACGCCTGTTTTATCATCTGTAATAATAGAGAATGGTGTTACTTCAGAACCTGTACCCGATGTAGTTGGAATAGCAACCATAAGAGCTTTTTTGCCAAGTTCAGGAAGTTCGCAAATTCTTTTTCTGATATCCATAAATCTCATTGCGATATCTTCGAAAACTGTATCAGGTTGTTCATATCTTAACCAAAGAATTTTAGCGGCATCCATAGGTGAACCACCGCCTAATGCAATGATTACATCAGGTTCAAAAGGTTTCATAATCATATAAGCATCTTCAATTGTAGATAATGTTGGGTCAGGTTTAACATCAAAGAAGATTTCATGGTCAATGCCGAGTTCATCTAAAACTTTAATGATACCGTTTGCAGCGCCTGAATTAAAGAGGAATCTGTCTGTTACGATGAATGCTTTCTTTCTTCCTTTCAATTCTCTCAAAGCTAAATCAGTAGCGCCTCTTTTGAAGTAAACTTTTTGAGGAACCTTAAACCAAAGCATATTTTCTCTCCTTTCAGCAACTCTCTTGTAGTTTAACAGGTTTTCAACGCCTACGTTTCCTGAAACGGAGTTTTTGCCCCAAGAGCCGCAGCCCAATGTTAATGATGGTTCCATACGGAAGTTATAAAGGTCGCCGATACCGCCTTGGCTTGAAGGTTGGTTGATTAATACACGGCAAGTCGGCATTTTCTTAGCATATGCGTCAATTCTGTCTTTTTTGCGTTCATCTGTATATAAAACTGATGTGTGGCCTGCGCCGCCTTTTGAAACAAGGAAGTAAGCCATATCAGCAGCTTCTTCAAAGCTTGAAGCTTTGTACATAGCTAAAATCGGAGATAATTTTTCTCTTGAGAATGGGTCAGCCCAATCAAGAGTTTCTCTTTCACCGATTAAAACTTTTGTTGTTTCGGGAACTTCAAAACCTGCCATTTTAGCAATTTCACCTGCCGGTTGACCAACGATTTTAGGATGAGCGGTTCCACGGTTAGGATCGATAAAGCCAAAATCGATTAATTTTTGCTTTTCGGCTTCTGTCATAATGTGAGCGCCTCTTTTTGCAAATTCTTTTTTAACTTCATCATATACATTATCAACTACTATAACTGATTGTTCTGATGCACAAATCATGCCGTTATCAAATGTTTTTGACATAAGAATTGATGAAACTGCCATTTTAATATCTGCTGTTTCATCAATAACAGCTGATGTGTTACCTGGGCCAACACCAAGTGCAGGGTTGCCTGATGAATAAGCTGCATAAACCATGCCGGGGCCGCCTGTTGCCAAAATGCAAGCGATTTTTTTATGTTTCATTAATTGGCCTGAAAGTTCGATTGAAGGAACGTCAATCCAGCCAATAATGTCTTTAGGTGCACCCGCTTTAACTGCAGCGTCTAAAACTAATTTTGCAGCTGCAATTGTGCATTTTTTAGCTCTTGGGTGTGGTGAGAAAATGATACCGTTTCTTGTTTTCAATGCGATTAAAGATTTAAAAATAGCTGTTGAAGTTGGGTTTGTTGTAGGAACAATACCTGCTAAAACACCCAAAGGTTCAGCCACGATTTTAATTCCGTTTGCTTTGTCTTCTTCAATTACACCGCAAGTTTTTGTGTTTTTGTGTTTGTTGTAAATATATTCACTTGCGTAGTGGTTTTTGATGATTTTATCTTCAACAACGCCCATGCCTGATTCTTCTCTTGCCATTTGTGCAAGGGGAATACGAGCTTTGTCTGCTGCAGTTGCTGCAGCTTTGAAGATTTTGTCCACTTGCTCTTGTGTAAATGTTGCAAATTCTTGTTGGGCTGCAACTACACGGTCAACAAGGGCATCTAACTGTTCGGCGGTTTCAACAAGTTCAACCGGTTCTTTTTCTACAGTAGTTGTCATAATTTGTTGTTCTCCTTTGTTAATGTTATATAATCTTCGGTTTAATTCGTGATTATTTTCACAATAACATGATAGAACAAAAATCTAAAATTGCAAGTGTTCTTTATACAATTTTAATAAGGGAAATTTTATTGAATAAAGCTTTTAATTTGGGCTTTTAAAATCTCGTTTTCGGTTTTTAATAAAATTTTATTTATAAGGGCTTCATTAAGCTTGTTTTGGTTTTGAAGGCAATATAAAATATCCATCATAATTTCATTATTTGTTGTTTTTTCGAATAAATTATAAATGGGTTCAACAATTTCAATGTTTTCTTCTTTTATAATTTCTAAAGATAAAATATTTTCAAAATAATTAATTGAATTTAGCCCCAAAGTTAAGGTTTCAATTTTATCAAAAATTTGAATGGCATTATTTAATTTTGAATTTATGATATTTGCTTCTTTTTTATTTTCTTTTGTTAAATCTATTGAATAATTTTCATCAGCTAAAATAAGCTCTATTTTATTTTTGAGGTAAAAAACAATTAAAGCTGAAAGGTTATTTTCAGATTCAAGCAAAAATTCAAACAAGCCTTCATTTATATAATAATTAATTTCTTCAAATGAAATGGAATCAGGAAAATTTAGAATAATTGAAGATAAAATGTTTAAAATTTCATCTTCTTTGTTTTCTTCAATTAAAGTTGAAAAGGGCTTTAAATCAAGCAGAAAATTGGCAATAGTGTATGAATTGTCTTCATTTATAAAATAATTATAAATTGGTTCAAACGCTTTTTTATCACCAAAATAAGCTAAAAATTCAACAGATGTTAATTTTTCAAAGTTATCTTTTGAATTATCTTCTAAAATTTTTAAACTTTCTTCAAATTCAAGCCTAAAGCCTAAATTTGAAAGATAATTTATTGAAGCAATTTTTAAGGGTCCAAAATCTGCATTCAAGTTGGCTTTAATTTTTTCATATTTTGTTTTATCACCTAAAATTGTGAAAAATTCTGTTGCATAAGTTTTTTCTTCATCACACCCTTCAAGAAGAAATTTTTGCATTTTATCTTCAATTTCAGGGGTTTTAAATTGAACAAGGGGAAGCAAAATAAAACCTTTGAAATCAGGAGAATAAACTTTTAAAAATTCAAAAAGGTTAGAACAATTTTCAGAATTAACTGCCCCTATTAAGTTTTTTAAAATTTTTTCTTTAATAAAATCAAATAAAAATTCTGATTTTGAATTTAAAATTTTAAAGCTTTCAAGGTCTTTTTCGGCCAACAATTTAATTGCAGCCTCTTTTGCCGCCGAATTATCTTTCGAAATTATATTGTTTAAGGTTTTATTTCCCAAATTCATAATAAATATTATACATTATATCAATTTTTTAGTATAATTAATATAAATATTTAATAAAGAATAAAAAAAATGAATTTAAAGTACAACAAAATTTTACTAAAAATCAGCGGCGAAGCACTTATGGGCAGCCAAGATTTCGGCATAGACCCTGTTCCTGTTGAAAAAATTGCTCAAGAAATTAAAAAAGCGCATGAAATGGGCGTTCAAATTGCAGTTGTTGTTGGCGGCGGCAACATATTCAGAGGAATGAAAAACTCTAAAAAACTCGGAATGGACCAAGCCTCCGGCGATTATGTCGGAATGCTTGCAACGGTTATGAACGCAATTGCCCTTCAATCGGAACTAAGAAAAATCGGCGTTTCTTGCAGGGTTCAATCTGCAATAACAATGAACAAAATTGCAGAACCTTATATAAGATTTAAAGCAATCAGGCACTTAGAAAAAAACAGAGTTGTTATTTTTGCGGCAGGAACGGGGAACCCATTTTTTACAACAGACACCGCAGCAGCATTAAGGGCAGCTGAAATTGGCGCTGAAGCTATGCTTATGGCAAAAAACGGGGTGGACGGCATTTATGATGATGACCCAAAAACCAACCCCAATGCTAAAAAATATGATAAAATCACCTATGACGATATTATTGTTAAAGGCTTAAAAGTAATGGATACAACAAGTTGTTCATTGTGCAAACAAAACAATATTCCAATTGTTGTTTTTGATTTTGACTTAAAAGACGGCTTAACAAAAATATTAAAAGGTGAAGAAATAGGAACATTTGTAGGAGAATAAAAAGATGTCGATAGAAGAAATTTTAAAATCAGGCAGCGATAAAATGGAAAAATGCATTGCCCAATTAAAAAAAGATTTGGCAACAATCAGAACAGGCAGAGCAAACCCAATGATTTTAGACAAAGTTTTGGTTGATTACTATGGCTGCCCAACCCCATTAAGACAAATGGCGCAAGTTTCCGTTCAAGACGGCACAACACTTGTTATTGCACCTTTTGACAAAACAATTATAAAAGAAATTGAAAAAGCAATAATTAAAGCAGAATTAGGCATAACTCCAAACTCTGACGGGCTTGTTATCCGCCTTGCTTTCCCGCCTTTAACAGAAGAAAGAAGAAAAGCTTTAACAAAAGATGTAAAAGCTATGGGCGAAAGTTCAAAAGTTGCAATCAGAAATGTTCGCCGTGATATGACAGACGACCTTAAAAAAGCCGAAAAGGCAGAAAACTTGCCTGAAGATACTGTTAAAGACGGCCAAGACAAAATTCAAAAAGCAACAGATAAATATATTAAAATAGTTGACGAAACAATTGCTGAAAAAGATAAAGAGGTTATGACCGTATAAAAATGGAAGAAAAAGAAAAGCAAAATTCCTTAAAAAGGAATTTAACAGGCTTTACAATCGGTATTATTGCTGCAATCTGCATATTTTTTGGCGGAATATTTTTGCTCGGGCTTTTATTGATTGTAATTTTGGTTGCGTCCAAAGAATATGCCCACATTTTAAAAGTAAAAGGTTTTCACCCAAGCTTTTCAATTATGGCATTTGTGGGAATTTTATTATGCTTGGCAACAGCCATAAACAGGCTTGATTTAATTCCTGCCATTTTAACAACGGGAACAATTTTTTCATTTTTAATTGTTCTTTTTATGGGCAGACAACCATATATTGCAAACGTTGCAACAACTGCAATGGGGTTTATGTATGGGGCGCTGTTACCTTGCCATATAATTTTAATAAGGCAAATTGAAATCAGCGCAAATTCAAGCAACTTTTTAGTTTATGAACCGTCTGAAGGCTTTTTCCTTACAATGTTTACTTTCCTTTGTATTCTTGTAACAGATACTGCCGCATACTTTTTCGGTTCAAGATACGGTAAACACAAATTATCTGCCGTTATAAGCCCGAAAAAAACGGTTGAAGGCGCTGTTGCAGGCAGCTTAATGGCAATTTTATTTTCATTAACAGGCGTTTTATACACAAGCCTAAATTGGTGGGAATGCATTATTGCAGGGCTTTTAATAACGGTTTTTGCCCAACTTGGCGATTTATCAGAATCTTTAATTAAAAGAGACGCAGGCGTTAAAGATTCAAGCAACATTTTGCCAGGCCATGGCGGCTTTTTAGATAGAACCGACAGCTACATTTTTGCGCTTCCTGTTGCTTATTATTATTTTGTTAATTTCACCCACGGAAATAATTTTATAAGCGATTTTATTCTATACATTAAGAGCATGGTAAATGTTAATATCTTCTAATAGAAAAAAGGAATTAAATTTATTTAATAAAAAATATAAATTGAATTTCAAAAATTTGGAGCTTTTAAATCAGGCTTTTTTGCACACTTCATATATTTTTGAAGAAAAATTGGGGCGCATTGAAAGCTATGAAAGGCTTGAATTTTTAGGCGATGCGGTTTTAAAATTAAGTGTTAGCAACCTTTTATATAATTCATACCCGAATTCAATGGAAGGTAAATTAACAGAAAAAAGAGCCGTTATTGTTTCTGATAAAACAATTGCTGAATTTGCAAAAACTTTGGGGTTAGATGATTTAATTTTGGTTGGAAAATGTGAAGGGGAAATTAAAAAAGAATCAATTTTAGCTTGTTCTTTTGAAGCATTATTGGGGGCAATATATTTAGAAAAAGGGTATAAAAAAGCGGAAAGTTTTTTATTAAGCAATTTTAGAGATGAAATATTAAAAATAGATTATATTAACCCCAAAGCAAAATTGCAGGAACTAACCCAAAAATATAACCACAATTTGCCTGAATACATTGTAATGGAAGAAAAAGGCCCTGCACATGATAAAACTTTTGTTGTCGGGGTTTATTATGAAGATAAATTTATTGAAAAAGGCGAAGCAAAATCTAAAAAAGAAGCGGAATTTGAAGCCGCAAAAAAAGCATACAACAAATTAAAAGAAATTTATAAGGAAGATTAAATGGCAGAAAATATAGTTTCACCAAGCATATTATCGGCAGATTTTGCCAATTTGGAAGATGAAATAAAAAGTGTGACCTTATCGGGTGCAAAATGGGTTCATATAGATGTTATGGACGGGCATTTTGTGCCAAATATTACAATTGGCGCCCCTGTTGTTAAATCTTTAAAAAAAGCGGTTAATGCAATTTTAGATGTTCACCTTATGATAGAAAACCCTGAAAAATATATTCCTGATTTTATTCAAGCAGGAAGTGACGTTATAACATTTCATATTGAAGCATCAAGAGCAAAAACAAATCTTTGTATTGATATGATAAAAGAAGCGGGGTTGTTGGCGGGAATTTCAATTAAACCGAAAACAAAAGTAAGTGAAATTGTTCCTTATTTAGATAAAGTTGATATGGTTCTTGTAATGACAGTTGAACCGGGGTTTTCAGGGCAAATTTTTATGCCGAAAGCTGCTTCTAAAATAGCAGAAATTAAAAAATTGGCGCCAAATTTAAAATATATTCAAGTGGATGGCGGCATTAACGATAAAACGGCAAAAACCTGCAAAAAATTGGGGGCAAACTGTTTTGTTTGCGGCAACTACATTTTTAAATCAGATAACAGAAAGCTTGCAGTTAAAAGCATTTTAGACATTTAATTTTTAAAATGTTCAAAAGTTAAATCTTCAAAATTTTCATAGTTTAAAATTTTGATTTCTTTTCCTTCTTCAACTGTGCCAATTTTAGTTAAATCTAAATATTGGGCAATGTAGTCTTCTTTTTTATCTAAACAAATTAAAAGCCCAAAGTCTTCGCCCCCAAATAAAACAAGCTTTTTATC
>CALYDL010000041.1 GCA_944325145.1 Candidatus Gastranaerophilales bacterium | reverse complement strand
TTTAATAATAATATCTTTATTAATTTAATGCAAATTGCAAGCTTTGATTTAAGTTATCTTTAAGGTAATATTATTTTATAAACTAACTTTTAAATAGGGAGAATACAATGGAAGCTACAAACAGCAGTATTCAAGGCATAAGAGAAGCAAGAATACAAAAACTTACAGATTTGATAGATAAAGGAATTAACCCATATCCTTATTCATTTGATAAAGATATTTCAGCAAAAGCTTTGCAAGAAAAATATAAAGACTTAGAACCGGGTGCTGAAACCGATGATACATATTCCGTTGCGGGGCGTATCATGGCAATGAGAAATACAGGCATGTTTATAGACCTTGTTGATGATACGGGAAAAATTCAAATTTTTTCACACAAAGAAAACTTGCCGGAAGATAAATTAAAAATTTTAAAACTTTTAGATGTAGGCGACATTGCAGGTTTTACAGGCACAATCAGAAGAACACCAAGGGGTGAACTTTCAATTAAAGCGGTTGATCTTAAACTTTTAACAAAATCGCTTCAGCCTTTGCCTGAAAAATTCCACGGCCTTCAAGATACAGAAACAAGATACAGAAAAAGATATCTTGATATGATTATGAATGAAGAAGTTAGAGATACCTTCAAAAAAAGAAGCTTAATCATTCAAAAAATAAGAGAATATTTAACGGGCCAAGGTTTTCTTGAAGTTGAAACACCAATGCTTCACACTCAAGCAGGCGGTGCAACCGCAAGGCCTTTTATTACCCACCACAATGCGCTTGATTTAGATATGTATCTTAGAATTGCGCCCGAACTTCACTTAAAAAGGCTTCTTGTTGGCGGTGTTTCAGAAAAAATATTTGAAATGAACCGCTGCTTTAGAAATGAAGGCATTGATGTTCGCCACAACCCCGAATTTACAATGATTGAAAT
The DNA here is from genome assembly GCA_944325145.1 of Candidatus Gastranaerophilales bacterium. Classification (GTDB taxonomy): domain Bacteria; phylum Cyanobacteriota; class Vampirovibrionia; order Gastranaerophilales; family Gastranaerophilaceae; genus Galligastranaerophilus_A. Next base: position 6,980 of record CALYDL010000041.1, on the reverse strand, counting down.
GTATCAAGCATATGTAGATTACAATGATATGATGTGCTTATTGGAAAATATGATAGCATCAGTTGCAAAAGATGTTTTAGGCACAACAAAAATTACATACCAAGGAAAAGAATTGGATTTAACCCCGCCTTGGGATAGAAAAACAATGCTCGGTGCAATTAAAGAATATACAGGCATTGATTTTAATGAATACTTAACAGCTGAAGAAGCAATGGAACAAGCTAAAAAAATGGGCATTGAAACAGAAGAAAACGATTCTTGGGGTAAAGTTTTAGATAGAATTTTTGAAGAAAAAGTTGAACCGAAATTAATTCAACCTGTTCATATTATTGATTATCCTCGTGATATTTCACCTTTGGCTAAAGTTCACAGAGACAACCCAAGATTAACGGAAAGGTTTGAATCAAGAATTAACGGTTGGGAAGTTTCAAACGCATTTTCAGAATTAACAGACCCAATCGATCAAAGAAACCGCTTTGAAGTGCAAGCAAAAGCAAAAGCAGAAGGCGATGAAGAAGCAATGAGCATAGATGAAGACTTTATATGTGCCCTAGAACACGGTATGCCGCCTGCAGGCGGCATGGGAATTGGCATAGACAGGCTTGTTATGCTGCTAACAGATTCTCCTTCAATCAGAGATGTTATAGCATTCCCTACAATGCGACCAAGAAACTAAAAAGAGCTTAAAATGCGGCGTGTCAGTGCGCCGCATTTTTTTTGCACCAAATGTAGTATTTTTCTTTTAATCAAATTCTCAAATTTGCCCTTAATGCTAAAATATAGCTATGTTTAAACATATTATATGCATACTAACAGCATTTTTTATTGCAATATCGCCTTCGTTTGCCATTCAAGATATACAAAAAGGTGATGTTTTGAATTTGGAACAATGCATTGATATTGCTCTTAGAAATTCACCCTACGTAAATAAGGCAAAAGCAAGAATAAGACTGGCAGAAGCTAACGTTGGCGGTGCAAAATCGGCTTGGACTCCTGCAATTGGTGTGGGTGTGGGGTTTAACGGCTCAAATTCAAAAGAAGGCCACAAGTCTTTTTCAGACAGATATTTTGGCGCAGATGCAATGATATCCCAGATGATTTATGATTTTGGAAAAACAAATTCAAGCATAAATCTTCAAAAATTTAATTTATTGTCTGCCGAATATGAATATGATTATACGGTTTTAGAAACAATTTACGCTGTTAAAGAAGCCTATTTTTCGGTTTTAGCAGCAAAAGCAAACAGGGATATTCAAGTTCAAAATGTTGAAATAAACGAAAGAAACTATGACCAGATAAAATCTTATTATGAAGAAGGCATAAGATCGAGAATTGATTTCATAAATGCCGAAGTAAACTTATCTGATGCTAAAAATTCACTTTTACAAGCGCAGGATGTTTACTGCGATGCAATGGTTTCATTGAATAAATCACTCTACATAACAAATAACCCCGATTATGCAATTGCGCCGATTGAAAAATTCAACGCATATTCTGATGTAACCCCCGTTACTTTAATCCATGGCCACAATACAGACCATGACCATGAAAAACTTCAAGAAGACGAAATGAAAGAAATAACGCTAACAGGCATTATCAAAGAAAATGAAATTGTAAAAGACCATAAATTAACGCCTTTTACCACATCTTTTGAAGATGCTCTTGATTATGCAAATAAAAACAGGCCTGATCTTAAATCATATATTGCACTTAAAAATGCAATGAAAGAATCTCTTAAATATACAAAAAGGCAATGGTACCCTGAACTTTCAGCAAATGCTGCATATAATTACAGAAGAAATGACGGTTCCAATTATAATTCCGTTTCATACGGTGCTGACCTTTCTATTCCGGCCATAAGGCCAATGGCAGTTAAATATGATATAGACGCAGCAAAAGCCGAATTAGATTCGGCAGGTGAAGATGTAAGGTTAATTTATCAAAACATTTATTATGATGTTCAACTTGGAATGTGCCAAGCAAAAATTTTGGAAAATCAAATTCCTTTAATTTTAAACAGAGTTCATTTGGCAAAAGAAAACTTTGAGCTTGCAGATGGCAGATATTTGGAAGGTATTGGCAACTACATTGAACTTCAAGATGCAAGAAGCAAATATCTAAACGCTCAGCAAGAATATGTGGATACTGTCTATAAATATTCAATTGCTCGTGCTAACCTTGATTTTGTTATGGGGGTAAAATGAAGCAAAAAACAATAATAGCAATAATTTTAATATTAATAATTTTACTTTTGGCTCTAATTGCTAAAAAACTTTTTATAAAAGGCGATGAATATGTTTTGGCACCTTTAAAAAAGGCAACAATCACAAAAGTTATAGAAGCTTCAGGCACAATAAACCCTGTTCAAACAGCAACCGTTGGTGCTCAGGTTTCAGGTAAAATAACAGCTGTTTATGTAGATTTTAATTCGCCTGTTAAAAAAGGGCAGCTATTGGCTGAAATTGACACATCTTTGTTTCAAGCAAGTGTTGACCAGCAAAGGGCAAACATTCAAAATGCCAAAGCTCAATTAAGAAAACTTGAAGCTACAACAAATTACGATAAATTAATGTATCAAAGATATTCAAACCTTCTTAAAAAAGGTTATGTTTCAAAAGCAGAAGTTGACCAATTGAAAGCGGTCTATTTAGCAGATGTTGCAAGCATTGAAGCGCAAAAAGCCCAAATAAGAGAAAATGAAGCATCTCTTAGAACCGCAGAATCAAATTTAGGGTATACCAAAATAATTTCGCCTGTGGATGGCGTTATTATTTCAAAAGATGTTGAAGTTGGTGAAACTGTTGCATCAAGCTTCCAAACCCCGGAATTATTTTCTGTTGCAGAAGACTTAACAAAAATGCAAATTGAAACAAATGTATCTGAAGCAGATATCGGAAATGTTTCCGTTGGGCAAGAGGCTGATTATACAATAGATGGCTACCCCAATGAAACTTTTAAAGGCTATGTTAACCAAGTAAGGTTATCTTCAACAACAACATCAAACGTTGTAACATATACTGTTGTAATTACGGTTGATAACAAAGATTTAAAATTAAAACCCGGCATGACAGCTAATGTTTCAATTGTTGTAAATAAAAAAGAAAACATTTTAACTGCAATAAACCCTGCTTTGAAATTTACACCCGTTGGCAGAGATGTTAAATATGATACTCAAGGAATTTGGGTTTTGGATAAAAATAAAAAACCTGAAAGAATTACAATTGAAACAGGTATATCAGACGATGTTAAAACAGAAATTATAACAGATAAGCTAAAAGAAAATGATATGGTTATAATTGGCAAAAAAGGCATTGAAACATCAACAGGAAAAGGCATGAGGCCGCCAAGGTTCTTATAAAATGGCAGTAATAGAAGTTAAAAATTTAATAAAAACATATAAAACAGGTGATAGCGAATTTAACGCCCTTGATTGCGTTTCTTTGTCAATTGAATATGGCGAAATGGTTGCTATTATGGGGCCATCGGGTTCAGGCAAATCAACTTTTATGAACCAAATCGGCTGCCTTGATAAACCAACATCGGGCGAATATTTTTTAGATGGTGTTAATGTTGAAACAATGAACCATGATGAGCTTGCTCAAATCAGGAATTTAAAACTGGGGTTTGTTTTTCAAGGGTTTAATTTAATTTCAAAAACAACGGCCGTTGAAAATGTTGAGCTTCCTATGATATACAAAGGCATAAATAAAGAAGAAAGAAGAAAAAGAGCAGTTGATGCACTAAAAATTGTAGGTTTAGAAAAAAGAATGGAACATATGCCAAACCAAATGTCAGGCGGCCAACAACAAAGGGTTGCAATTGCAAGGGCCATTGTAAACGATGCTCCTGTTATTTTGGCAGATGAACCCACAGGTAATTTAGACACAAAAACAAGCATAGATGTTATGAATTTTTTTGTTGAATTAAATGAAAAATACAAAAAAACCATTGTAATAGTTACTCATGAAGACGATATTGCAGCTTATTGCAAAAGAATTGTAAGGTTTAGAGACGGGAAAATTATCTCGGATAAAATAAATGAAAACAGAACCGAGGTAAAATTATGATAGATTTTAAATCCACCTTTAAAATTGCAGTTTTATCATTGAAAACAAATAAAATGCGCTCTTGCCTTACAAGTTTAGGCATTATTATTGGTGTTGCAGCCGTTATTGTAATGCTTGCAATAGGAACGGGCGCAAGCACAAAAGTTACAAAAGATATGGAATCTATGGGCTCAAACCTTCTAACGGTAAGGTCAGCTTCTGCAAACCAAGGGGGCGTAAGGCAAGGTGCAGGTTCAAGGCCTACATTAACTCTTAAAGACGCAATAGCAATAAACAGGCTTGCAAGGGGTGTTGAAGCGGTTGCTCCTGTTTCAAACCAAAATCAGCAGATAATTTACGGTAACCAAAACTGGTCAACAACAGTTTACGGCACAACAGGGAAATATTTAGGTATAAAAGCCTATGAAATCTTAATTGGCAGAAATTTTACAGCTGAAGATATTAAAAATTCAACAAAAGTGGCAATCATAGGTTCAACCGTTTCAAGCGAACTTTTCGGTGATGTTAACCCTGTTGGTAAAACTTTAAGAATAGGGGGAGTTCCATTTAGAGTAATTGCTGTTTTAAAAACAAAAGGGTCTACAGGCCCCTTCGATAATGATGATTTAATTTTTATTCCTATAACAACGGCACAAAAAAAGGTTTTTGGGGTTTATTTCCCGGGAACCGTTAATATGATTGTAGTTAAATCTCAAACACCGGAACTTATGGAATATACAGAAGAAGACATTAATGAAATTTTAATTAAAAGGCACAATATTGGAGCTAACCAAGAAAAAGATTTTGAAATAAGAAATTCAGCAGAATTTCAAGAAAGACTAAAATCAACAGTTAAAACATTTTCAATTCTTTTAGGTTCAATCGCTTCTGTTTCCCTGCTTGTAGGGGGTATTGGCATTATGAACATTATGCTTGTTTCCGTTACAGAAAGAACCCGTGAAATTGGCATTAGAATGGCAATTGGGGCAAGAAGCAGCGACATTAGAAAACAATTTTTAATTGAAGCGCTGCTGCTTGCAATAATAGGCGGTTTAATTGGTGTTGTTGCAGGCGTTTTAACTTCATTTTTGGTTACAAAATTTTCAGATTTAACCGCAGAAATAACCCCGTTTTCAATAATTTTATCTTTAAGTTTTTCTGCAATAGTTGGTGTTTTATTTGGGTTTTACCCTGCATATAAGGCTTCACTTTTAAATCCTATCGATGCTCTAAGGTATGAATAATGAATGAAATTTTTAAAAACATTAAATATATTTTTTCCGATTTTGACGGCACCATTTCAAAATATGATGTCGTTCATAAATTTATTCATAATTTTGCAAAAGGCGATATTGATACTGCTGAAAAACTTTGGTGCGAAGGCAAATTATCCACTAAAGATTGTTTTAACATTCAGCTTGCAAAAATTGAAACCTTAACGCCTGTAATGTTAGAAAAATTTCTTGATGAAATTGAAATCGACCCTTATTTTTTTGAATTTTATCAAATGATTAAAAAAGAAAATAAAGAATTAATTGTTCTATCAGATGGTTTTGATTATTTTATAGAAAAAGTTTTCAAAAATAATGGTTTATCAGATATAAAAGTATATTCAAACCATCTTGAAATGGAACTTGAACAAGGCTTTTTGAAATTTAATACAACTTGCCCCAATCATAATTCAAGCTGTTTAATATCTTCAGGCTGCTGCAAATGCAAGGCGGCAGAAAAATATTCCAAAAATTTTATTTATATAGGCGATGGCTTGTCAGATAGATGTATTGCAAAAAAAGCAAGCTTACTTTTTGCAAAAAAAAGTTTAGAAGTTTTTTGTCAAAATGAAAACCTTGAATATATTCCATATAAAACTTTTGAAGATATTATAAATTCGCTTTGTTTATTAAAAACTAATTAGAAACAACTTTTTTGTTTTTTACCATGGCAATAAAATCTTTTGCATAATTAACGGGAACTGCAAAACCAATTCCTATATTTGAACGGTTATTATCGGGGTTATAAATAGATTGGTTAATGCCTATAACCTCGCCATTCAAATTAATTAAAGGCCCGCCCGAGCACCCCGGGTTTAAGGCTGCATCTGTTTGAATTTTTTTCCTTTGATAATCAATTCTTGAAATTATTCCTATGGTTAAGGTTCCCCTAAAACCAAAGGGGTTGCCTATTGCTAAAACCTCTTCGCCAACTTTTATATTTTCTGAATTGCCGAATTTTACTGTTTGCAAGGGCTCTTTCGGTTCAATTTTAACAAGCGCAAGGTCGTTTTTGTCTCTTAATAATGCAATAACTCTTCCTTTATAGGTTTTTCCCGTTGATGTTGTTATTTCAATGTTTTTTGCTTTGTTTACCACATGAAGGCTTGTTAAAATAACCCCATCAGGTGAAATTATGCACCCTGTGCCGGATGAAACACCTTGTTCTAAGTTTGCTTCAATAGCTACAATAGAAGGTGTTACTTGTTCATAAACCAAACTATATGTATTATCTTGGCTTCTTGCAATGGCTTCTGGCATGAAATATGAAAAAATTGTTACAATTAAGAAGAAAATAGGCAATAATAAACCTTGTTTTGTTTTATTCATTTTGTGTGAAAACTCCATTGGTCACTGTATAGGTAGAATTTAAACATTGATTAATACGGATTTCATTGCCCCCATAGGTTAGATGTGATATAATTCACTTAACTCTTAGGAAAGGAAGAAAAATGAGAAGTTTAGAAGTTTTTAAAAGACATTTAAAAGAAAAAAGAGCAGTTAAAATTATTTCAGGTATTAATAATTTTGATTTGACTTCAGTTGCAAGCGTTTGCCGTGCAGCACAAATTGGTTTAGCATCAGCAGTTGACGTTGCTGCAGATGAACAAGTTATTAAAACTGCAAAAGAAAACACAAAACTCCCTGTTTTTGTTTCATCAAC
>CALYDL010000040.1 GCA_944325145.1 Candidatus Gastranaerophilales bacterium | reverse complement strand
GGTGATAGAAAGCCTTTTCCTAGTAATGTTAACTGCCAAGGAGCAGGAAGCGGAGGAACCACAAATTGTTCGTGGCAAAACGAGCAAAAATATTCAGATCCCAAAGGAACAAAACTAATGGATATTTTTTCTATTATGATAACAGATAAAGATGCAAGGCCTTATGGCGTTGCGGCACAAAGGGCTATGTATCAGGCACAAAAGTAATGCGTAAGCCAGAGCGAAGCTCAATGCGTTGAGCATTGAGTGCAGCTGTTGAATGGCGACGTAGGATAATCAAAGCTTGTGAGCAAGAACGCAAGTGAAAGCGAACAAAAGCTTTGATACCCACAGGAGCAAAATAAAAGGTGTGTGAAGTTTTTAAAGTGTGATGAACACTTTAAAAACGAAACCGTTCCAAACCGCCGTTATGAAGCGGAGTTGAAAACGAAGCGGAATGAACAAATCTTAGTAAAAATAAGAAGCGGTGCGACTTTGTCGCATAAGCTCTATTTTTACTGATTTGACAGGCGGAAGAAAGAAATTTAATTATCTTGGATTTTACTAGCGGTTCGCTTCTCTTGGCTGCGCTTTTGAAACCTAGCGGTTTCAGCCGCTCCGCCGTTCGCTCACCTTGGCGCACTACGTTCGGGCTTTACCCTCACATCCGTGCTACGTAAAATCCGCTATCCTTTCATTTAAAAAGCCCATCCTTTGATGGGCTTTGCTTTATTTTTTATTAAGAGCAGTTTTAAACATTGTTTGTCGAGGTTATTGTTTCAACAAAGTTTTTAGCTTTTTGTTGTTGGGCTGAAAATCAAACAAGCTTTCTTTGTTTTTGTTACAAATGAAGCAAGTTTAAAATAAGCCAATAAAAAAGAGGCTATTTAAGCCTCTTTTAAAATTTACCCTGGATGCGATTCGAACGCATGACCTACTGCTTAGAAGGCAGTTGCTCTATCCAGCTGAGCTACCAGGGCATAAGTTATTCAGTTTTCATTTTTTACCGCTGGATAGAGCAACAGTTGCTTTTTTATAACGAAAGCCATTTTGGCTTTCTTGGCAGCTGAGCTACCAGGGCATAAGTTATTCAGTTTTCATTTTTTACCGCTGGATAGAGCAACAGTTGCTTTTTTATAACGAAAGCCATTTTGGCTTTCTTGGCAGCTGAGCTACCAGGGCATAAACATTGTAGTTATAGCTAACAATTAACCACAACATTTATAATACAACATAAAACTTTTTTTTCAAGTAATTTTACAAACCTAAACCAATTAAAAGCTTGCATATTAAATTTTGCACAATAGAAAGCACTATAAACGCAAAAACCGGCGAAATATCAATCATGCCGATTGGCGGAATAACCTTTCTAAAGGGCTCAAAAATATAATCAGTAAATTTTCTTATTGAATACCAAGGTTCTTTGTACCAATTAAAATTTGGAAACCACGACAAGAGAACCCTGATTAACATAATCAACATAATTAAGTTAAAAAGCTGGTATATAAGATAGCTTGGCCTTGCAATCATATTCTACACCCTTGAATTTTCAAATGTTTTATGGCAAGCGCAATCATATTCTTCAAAATCTGTAATTATTTGAATTAAAAGCGCTTTTAAGTTTTCAATGTTATTTTTAAATACTTCCATAACAGCGCCGTGGCTAACAGGTTCTGTGTCTGAAACAAGGCCTGCATCGTAATCTGTTATTAAAGAAATATTCAATGGGCACATATCCATTTCTTTTGCAAGGTAAGATTCAGGGTATTGCGTCATATTAATTACGCCCCAGCCTTGAGATGTGAAAAATTTACTTTCTGCTTTAGATGAAAACCTTGGCCCGTTAATAACAACAACGGTGCCTGTTTTATGAAAACTTAAACCCAATTTTTCTGCAGATTGAATTGCGAGTTTTCTTAAATTGGGGCAATAGGTTTCAGCTGCGCTAACATGGGTTACAATTGGGCCTTCAAAGAAGGTGTCTTTTCTTCTGCCGAATGTCCAATCAACAAATTGGTCGCAAAAAACAATGTCGCCCGGTTTAATTTCTTTTTGCAAGCTGCCTGCAGCACAAGGTGAAATTAAATATTTACAGCCAATTTCTTTCATTGCCCAAACATTTGCCCTGTAATTAACATCCCCTGGGGTAATTGAATGGTCTCTGCCATGTCTTGGCATAAAAGCAACGTTTTTGCCCGCAATTTTTCCTATTGCAATTTTATCGCTTGTTTTTCCGTATGGAGTTTCAATTGTATATTCCTTAACATCGCCTAAAAATGAATAAAAGCCTGAACCTCCAAATATACCTATTGTTGCTTTTTCTTTTATATTGTTCATCTTTTTTCCTTTTTATTCTTCACTCATAACTTTTTCGTAATCTTCGGTTACAATTTCTTGCAATTTTGTTCCAACAAGAATTTTACCGTCTTTTCTAACCCCTGCACCGTAAATATGTTCAGCATCATTGTGGTTGTCTACATCAATGCATATAAGGTTGTAAAATGCGGGTGATGTAACCGAATTTAGCGTAATTGTGGTTGTATCACTAAAATCTGTTCTTTGAATACCCCACAAAATTCCATCAGATGTAACTATATTAAATTCACCTTTTGGGCTGTCATCGTTTCCGTAATATGCAGCTTTGCACATAGTATCAAACGAATTTTGAAGCGTTTCATAGTCTGCAACATTGGCAGTTGAACCGACTTTTAAATGAAGATTATCTGAGCTGCCGCCTGTAATGCTTTCATTTATATCATCTTCGGTACAATCTACTTTTTTAACATTTAATATTTCTGCCATATTGTTACAGAAAAAAGATTCTCTATCATCTGCAGTTGTTGCAAAAGTTGTTGATGTCAACATTCCGCCGTTTGTATCATAGGGCCCCGAATTTGTTAAACTTTCAACTGCTCTTGTTAAAGTGTTAAAGGCTTTTTTAGCTCTTAATTTTTCCTGGTCGGGGGAACTTGTAAATAGTGCAGGAACCAAAATTGCCGTTAAAACACCAATTACCGTAAACACAATCATAATTTCAGCAAGTGTGAAAGCGCCTTTTTTATTATATTTGAACATAGTTGTAAACCCTTCAAAATAAAGTCTATATAGTGATTATAATATAGTTTTTGGGCGTTTGCAATTATGAAGCCGATTTACTTGTAGTCAAGAATTTCATATTCTTTGTCTAAATTCATCAATTCTTTTTCTTTTCTTTGTTGAAATTCTTTTTTTCTTATTTCTAAATTTTCTTCAGCTTCAACTTTAGATTTTAAATGCTCCAATTTTGGGCTTGTTTTTGCTTTTAATTTTGTTTTTTTAAATTTTGAATGATAAACCTTAAACTGCCTTTTTGTTTCCGATTCAAAAATTTGCGGCTTTGAAATTTCTTCATTTTGAACGGTTTCTTCTTCAATTGAAGAATTTTCAACACCAAATGAAAAAGGCATTATTAAAAAACAAATTATTATAAGAAAAAATTTTTTCATTCTTGAATAACATCAATTTCCGTGTATTCGGATAAATAAGGAATATGTTCTTCCGTAATAATTTCCCCCGGCAATAAAACAGAAATCCCAGGCGGGCAAAGCGCCACAACTTCTGCTGAAATTCTTCCTATTGCATCTTCTTTTTTAACTCTTTCTTTAGTTGAAAAATAAGCTTCTCTTGGCGTCATGACAACGTTTGGCTCTGTTAGAGGCATAAACTTAACATTTTCCAAATGTGAAAGGTCAGGGTAATTATTTCTTGCAATTTGTTTTATTGCAAGCAAAAGATATTCAAATTCTGCCCTTGTGTTGCCTATATTTGATAAAATTAAAACGCCTTCATCTGAAGCTGATTCAACTTCGATGTTAAAATCTAATTCTAAAACCGATTCTAAACGTTTACCTGTCAGGCCTCTAACTTTTAAGAAAATTTTTGTAACATCAAAATTAACTCTGCTGCCTTCGCCTAAAACGCTAACGCCTGCAATATTTGAAGCTTGTTCTCTAAAGAATTTTGCATTATCTATTGCATTTTGAATTAATTTTTTGCCTTCGCTTGAAGAAAGGCTTGCCCTTGCAGCGTCTAAACTTGCAAGAAGAAGAATTGAAGGGCTTGTTGTGTGCAACAATTTTAGAGCATGCTCAATTTTATTTTCATCTAAAAGTGAATTTTTTCCTAAATGAAGCATGGAAGCTTGGGTTAGAGCGCCGCCTGTTTTATGCAACGAATGAACAACGGCATCTGCCCCCAATTGCAGCGCTGTTGTTGGAAGTTCTTCGTGGAAATTCCAAAGTGAACCATGGGCTTCATCTACAATTAAAGGAACTTTATAAAAATGGCAAATTTCTGCTATTTCTTTTATATTTGAAACAACGCCTTCATAAGTCGGGTTTGTAACCCACACAAATTTAACATTTTTATTATTCTTTAATTTTTCCGCCAAATCGCTTGGTTGAATTGCACCATAAATTGCCCAATCTTCAAGTTTTTTGGGCATTAACCAATAAGGTTTTGAACCTGTTAAAATGGTTCCCGTTAAAACAGACCTGTGGGAATTTCTTGCAACAATAATTTCATCTTCAGGCGAAATTACACCAAATGCCAAAGCCAAATTTGAAATGGTGGAGCCTGATGTTATAAAAAATGTTCTTTTTGAATTGTAACAAATTGAAGCTACATCCATTGCTTCTTTAATAGCACCTGTGGCAGGGTGCAAGGTTCCTAAATTGTCAAATTCATCTGTTGTATCACATAAAAGAGCGTCCATTCCAATAACATTTTTAAACTGCGGCAAAATGGCGCTTCCTCTTGTATGCCCCGGGATATGAAACCCGATTGCAGGATTCTTTTTATATTCATTAAGCCTTTCAACCAAAGGCGCATAACAATTTTCTACATTAAATTCTATGTTGTTTTCTATGTTGTTTTTAAAAGATAGACGCGTTTTTTCCAATTTTAAAAAGAACCCTTTATTTAACTAACGAATAATTTATATCATACTATAAAAATGTTTACAACATTTATATGAGGATAAAGTGCAAAAAAAATATTTTTTGTGTTTTATAACAATAAATATTAACAAATTGCAACACGTAAAAAACGTGATACAATTATGAATTAACGAGGTTAGTAAAAACAAGGGAACCAAATGGTCGATAATCGTTCAGCAGGCTTCTTTGGAATTGGCGGTGCCTTTAATTTTAAATCCGGTGATGCTTCAGGCATGGCAAACGGCTTAACGGATGATAAAATGGGGCAAGGCGGCGAATATTTTGCTCAAGAAGACGCCCAAGAAGAAGAAATGAAAAAAAACGAATTTGTTGATAGAACCGCCCAATTAAAAGGGTCTTTGGATTCTCTTGCCATGCTTAATGCTGCAAATTTGGCATGCGTTAAAAAAGAATTAAAAAAGAAAATTGAAGAAAAGGAAAAAGCCCTTAAAAAGAAAAATAAGAAAAATTTGGGGCACCTTGTGGATGAAGACGAGAAAAAGTCTTAATTTCCCCTTTTTTTATTTTGCCTTGAATAGCAACTTAAAAAATGTTAATATAATTAAAAGCAAAAGCATTTTCACTTAAATATTTTAATGAAAAAGAGGATATTATTTTGAAAAATAAAAAAGCTTTTACATTGGCTGAAGCATTGATGACGCTTACAATAATAGGAATTATTGCAACAATTACAATTCCTTCCGTTATTTCAAACCACAAAACCCTTCAATATAAAACAGCATACAAAAAGGCGCTAAAAACAATTAACGAAACAATTTCCCTAAATATTGCAAAAGGGGAAAAATCTGCTTTATATACAGATGATACAAAACCCCTTTATGATTATTTAAAACAAAATTTAGATGTTATAAAAACAACAACAACATCAAGCCTTAAAAAAGAAATAAACGGCTTTTACACAGCAGATAATATGAGGTTTGATTTTCCAGAAAATAATGATGATATAGACAATTTAGAGCTTGCTGTTACAAATGGCGATAAAACAAAAAAAATAGATGTTAAAACGCATACTTGCGGCACAAAAGATATGGGCATAGGCGGCGGCACAAAAGCTTTAGGCGAACACCCCTGCATTATTATGGTTGATGTGAATGGCGATAAGGGCCCAAACAGAATTACAACATCGCTTTACAAAGAAGATGATTCAACAGAAGAAGAATTTGGCGATATTTTCTTTATGCTTATAACCGATAAAGGCGCTTTTCCATACGGTTTGCTTGCTCAAGAAGCTTATTACGGCAAATAGTTTTTGTTGTGATATAATTTTAAAATGCTTTGTATAGTTATCGGAAAATCAAATAAGGCAAAAAAAGTTGCCGAAAAATTGGCGCAAAATAAAGAAAACATTGTTTTTACAAATTCTGATTGCAATTTTGCAAATAAAATTAACGTCCAAGAAAACAATTTAGATGAAGTTAAAGATTTTATTATTGCAAATGAAATTAACCTTTTAATTTTGGCCGATGAAATTAGTTTTTGCAAAGGCTATAAAGAAGAAATTGAAGCCTGCACGGATTGCATGGTAATATCGCCCGATGATTCAATTGCACCTTTATTTTTAAATGATTCAACCGCTAAAAAATTTGCGTATAAAAATAAAATTTTAACCCCAAAGTTTGCCGTTTTTGAAAAGGAAACAGCAGCAATTGATTATCTTCAAACGGCAGAATTCCCTGTTATAATTCGCCCCGATAAAATAAATGAAATTGAAGCCCCAATGGCTTTTGAAACGAAGAAAAAAGCAAAAGAAAGAATTGAATTTTTATTTCAAACAGGCAATAAAAAAGTTTTAATTGAAAATTTTATTGAAGGAATTAAATATACCAAATATATTTTAACAGATGGAGTTTCTGCCTTTAATTTGTTTCAAACGGTTTCATATTTTGATGAAGTTGCAACAAACAACGATAAATATATTAAAGAAAATTCCAAATTAAAAATTGAAAATGAAATTATTCCGACAATTTTAGATGCCTTTATGGAAGAAGACATTGATTACAGGGGCGTTTTAGGGGTAAAATTTATTGTTGATAGGTTTGGAGATGTTTATTTTGAAAATTTCTTAGCCTTCTTTTCAGAGCTTGATATAGAAATTGCATTGAATATTATAAAAGAAGATTTTGAAAAGCTCCTTCACTCTTGCGCAACGGGCGAATTGAGCAAAAATAAAAAAGAAATAGAAATAAATTCAAAATATTTCGTTTCAATAGACACAAAAAAAGAAATTATAACAGAAGGCGCAAACACAATGACCAAGGCTGTTGATATTTTAAAATATGTTGCAGACAATGAAACAATAAAACTTTTAGACGAGGCAATTAAACATTGGGAACAAAACTAAAAAAAGAAAATTTAGCTCAAAAAATAATTTTAGGGTTTATTAAAATTTATCAAAAATTTTCAAAATTAACGCCGCCAACCTGCCGTTTTTACCCGACATGTTCTGCTTATACTTATGAAGCAATTCAAAAATACGGCGTTATTAAAGGCGGTTTTTTAGGTGTAAAAAGAATTTTAAAATGCCACCCCTACCATAAAGGCGGCTATGACCCCGTTCCATAGGCTGTATAAAAAATTTCATTATGGTATAATTAAAAATGTTGAACATTGAAAATTTGGGGATGTAAAGGATTTTGACAGGGCGGGTGCATCTGTCGGATTGCATGCCGGAGGGTAGTTCTCCGTTATCAACAAGACGAAAAAATAAACGCTAACAACGTTGTAGACGCTAGAAATGCTTTTGCAGTTTCTGCAAGAAAAGCAGCCTAACAAATTAGGTGTAGCCACTTTGTAATTTGAACTTGCAAGGTTACAAGGTCAGTTTCGCAAGTACAGTGCGCATTTTTAAGGCGGTGCGCATCAAGTTTTAGCCTTTGAAGTTGCTTATCTTTAAAATAAGCTATGGTTAAATAATAAGGTTTTGATTTTTCCCTTGTTTAGCCTAAATAATTAAAATCTAAGCATTGTAGATATTCGCCCGATGCCGTTTTGGACGTGGGTTCGACTCCCACCATCTCCAAACTTTTGAAGTTTGAGCCGTACTCTGACTAGAGTAGGCGAAAACGAAAAAGCCATGGTGTGTGA
>CALYDL010000039.1 GCA_944325145.1 Candidatus Gastranaerophilales bacterium | reverse complement strand
GACCCAAAAATAAGCGATGAAGACAAAAACAGGGCCATTAAAAACACACTTAATGTTATAGATAAATATACAAAAGCAATGCAGAAAAAGGGCAAGAAATTTTCACAAAACGGCTATGAATTTACGGTGCACCTTTTAGGAAGCTTTCCTATGAGTATATTTTTGCAAACAAACAGCCAATCTGAAAAAATTGAAAAATTAAGAAATATGGGTTTAATTGATTAATTAAATATTTTTTGCAATTAAATAAAGAAGTTTTAATTTATCTTCGGGAAGACTTTCTATTAAATTGGTTAAGTCTTCTTTTATGTTTTTATTTTCTTTTAACAATTCAAAACCAAAAAGTTCTTTTATATCGCAATTAAAAACTTTGGCAACATTTAGAAGGGTTTCAGGGTTTGGAAAGCTTTTGCCCAGTTCTATTAAAGAAACCTGCCTTTGAGTTCTGTTTATTTTTTCCGCAAGCTCATCTTGGGTTAATTTTAACCTGTTTCTGAATTCTTTAATTTTTGCCCCAAGACAAATTTTTAAGTTTTCTTTGTTTATCTGCCACCTTTTTACAGATTATAAAGTCATAAACTAAACGAATAAGCATAATAGAATATTGTAATTAAATAATTATTATAATGTTTTATGTTACAATTAACAGCATTGTGTGTCATATTTGTTGTGCAAGCACAGAAGGAAGAAAAAGTGGAATACAATATATTTTTTGCAAGTGATGACAGATATTCAATTCATATGACTGTTGCATTAACGTCTATTTTAATAAATTCGGATGCGAATGAAAATTTCAATTTTTATATTTTAGATGGCGGCATAAAAGACGAAAATAAAGAAAAAATTACTAATCTTAAAAAAATTAAAAACTTTAATCTTGAATTTATTCAAATACAAAATGAAAAAATAAATAAATGCCCAATGATGGGTTTAGAAAATGTTTTTTCAAAGCAAACTTATTTTAGATTTTTAATTCCCGAAATAAAGCCCGATTTGGATAAAGCTTTATATTTAGATTCAGATTTAGCCATTAATTCGAGTTTGTCTGAATTATACAATATTGATTTAAAAGATGCTTTTTGTGCCGTTTGCAAAGAGGAAAACAATTCTTACCTTGAAATAAATTGCAAGAATACGGACACTAAAAAATACTTTAATGCGGGCGTTATGCTGATTAATTGCAAAAAATGGAGAGAGGAAAATATTTTTGAAAAATTAATTGAAAATACAGACTTTCTTTTTAAAGAGAACAGATTAAAATTCTTAGACCAAGATGTCCTTAATTATACATTTAGGGAAAATGTAATTTTCGTAGATAAAAAATTTAACTTTCAAGCAAACGGTATGGCGGCAGAAAAACCAAAAGAAATACCTGTTATTGTTCACTATAACAGCAGAAAAAAACCATGGAAAAAAGGGTATGATTTTTTCCCCGAATGCTACTTGAAACCTTTATATATTGCAGGTTTTAAAAAAGAATTTTATAAAATTAAACTAAACCATTTTATTTGGAAATTTATAAATTCTATTTTTAATGTAAGAAATTTTTATAAAGAAAATAAAAAATATAAGCTGATAACAATATTGGGGTTTGATTATATTGTGCCTTGCAAAAAATAATTTTTTCAAATTAGCCTTTTTTATTGTAAAATAAGTTTTATGAAAATGAAAACTGTTGCAATAGTAGGGCGCCCAAATGTGGGCAAATCAACCTTAGTTAATAGAATTATAGGCGAAAGACGTTCTATTGTAGATGACCTTCCGGGCGTTACAAGAGATAGAATTTATTTTGATGCAATTTGGCAGCATAAGCCTTTTATTATTATAGATACAGGCGGCATTATTACAAATGATGACGATGAATTTGTAAAAAACATTTTTTCTCAAGCAAAGCTTGCAGTAGATGAAGCTGATTTAATTTTATTTGTAGTTGATGCTAAAGAAGGCTTAAACCCTTATGACAACGACATTGCAGATATTTTAAGGCAATCAAAAAAAGAAGTTGTTGTTGTTGCAAATAAAGTGGATTCGCCTGATGAAATTACAATGTATAGCGAATTTTACGCCCTCGGGTTTGATGAAGTTATGCCAATATCGGCTCTCCATGGCTCCGGCGGCGTGGGCGACCTTTTAGATAGAGTTACAAAAGATATTGAAACTAAAAAAGAAGAAGAAATTGAAGGTGCAATTAAAATTGCAATTGCAGGCAAACCAAACGCAGGCAAAAGTTCAATTTTAAATAACCTTTTATGTGAACAAAGGGCAATAGTTTCAGATATTTCAGGCACAACAAGAGATTCAATAAATTCAACGGTTATATATAATAACGAAGAATTTATTTTAATTGATACTGCAGGTATCAGAAAAAAATCTAAAGTAGATTACGGTGTTGAAGCTTTTGCTGTTGATAGAGCCTTAAGAGCAATTAAAGAAGCGGATATAACCCTGCTTGTGATTGATGCTAAAGAAGGGCTTTCAGATCAAGATAAAAAAATTGCTCAAACAGCGGAAGACGCAGGAACAGGCTTAATTGTTGCATATAACAAATGGGATTTAATTAAAAATGTTCCAACCCACAAAGTGGAAGAAGAAATAAATAAAGAAGCGCCATTTTTAAACTATGCAAAGAAAATTTTTATAAGCGCAAAAACAGGGCAAAGGCTGCATAAAATTTTTGAACTTGCAAAAGAAATTCAAGAAGAAAGAACAAAACAAGTTCAAACAAGCACCCTAAACAGAGTTATAAATGAAGCGGTTGATATTAACCCGCCAACATCAGAAAAAGGGAAATTCTTAAAAATTTACTATACAACCCAATCTAAAATAAAACCGCCTTCTTTTACTTTCTTTGTTAATTCAAAGAAGCTTTTAAAAGATTCATATAAAAGATATTTAATGAAAAAATTAAGAGAAGCTTTTGGCTTTTTTGGAACGCCAATCAGGCTTATTTTTAAAGAAAAAGGAGAAAAATAATGGTTGCAATTCCTTTTTGGGCGTACATTTTAATTTTTGCAATTGTTGCTTATTTAATAGGTTCAATTCCAACAGGCTATTTAATAGTTAAAGCAAAAACAGGGCAAGATATAAGAACAATCGGTTCAGGTTCAACAGGGGCAACAAACGTTAAAAGGGTTCTTGGCAAAAAATGGTTCTTTACCGTTATGATTTTAGATGCAATTAAGGGTATGGTTCCTGTTTTGCTTGCAAAATATTTAACTTTTGGCGATTCTTTGGGCCTTGTTGCGGTTGTTTCTGCTGTTATGGTAATTATTGGCCACTCAAAACCCCTATTTTTAGGTTTTAAAGGCGGAAAAAGCGTGGCTTCAGGCATTGGAACAATTTATGCTCTTAATTTTTATGTGGGGCTTATATTAACCGTTGTTTGGTCAATTATTACGTATTTTACAAAATATGTTTCCGTTGGTTCAATTATAGCTTTAATTTGCGCTCCGTTTTTAATGTATTTTTTAAAAAACCCGATAGGCTACACTGTTTATGCGGCAATAGCTGCAATTTATATTGTTTATCTTCATAGAGAAAATATAAAAAGGTTATTAAAAGGTACTGAAAATAAGGTTAGAAACTAATGAAAGCAATAGAAATTGTTCCAAAAGTAAAAGTTAAAAATAATAAAATTCTATCTCTTGTCTACACCCCAGGCGTTTCAAAAAGCTGTCTTAAAATTAAAGAAAATTTAGAAAAGGTTTTTGAATTAACAAACAGGTCAAATTCAGTTGCTGTTTTATCAAGAGATTATGAACTTTCTAAAAAAAGAGCAATATTTTTAAAAGAAACAAGAACAACAGATGCTTACCCGCTTGTTATAAGAGAATGTTCTGAAAATGACCTTCAAATGGTAATTGATGCAATTATGCCAAACTTTATGGGGGTTGATACCACCTTAATGAAGGGGCTTCCTTATGATAACGATGAATTTATTCCAACCTGCTCTAAGGGCTGCATTTTGCCTGAATCTTTAAAAATAGAAGATATGGAACCAGTTGAATTAAGAAGTGCTTTTGGCGGTGTTATTGAAACTGAAATTAAAGAAGTGATAGATTTTAGAAAACCTGTTGCAATAATTTCAGACGGAACGGCAATTTTAGGCTTAGGAAATATTGGCCCAACGGCAGGGCTTCCTGTTATGGAAGGAAAAGCCGTTTTATTTAAAGAACTTGGCGATGTTGATGCAATGCCACTTTGTTTAAATACTCAAGATGTGAATAAAATTAAAAAAATAGCGTTATTATTGGAAAATTCTTTTTCAGGAATAAATTTGGAAGACATTAAAGCACCTGAATGTTTTGAAATTGAAAAATTCTTAATTCAAAATTCAAGAATTCCTATTTTCCATGATGATCAGCATGGTGCAGCTATTGTAACTTTAGCTGGGCTTTATAATGCCCTAAATCTTGTTCATAAGAGCATAAATAAAATAAAAGTTGTAATCTCAGGCGCAGGTGCCGCAGGCCAAGCAATTGCAAGGCTTTTATTAAAAGCAGGCGTTAAAGATATTATTATGACAGATATTTTAGGTATTGTTTATCAGGGAAGAAACGGCAATAACCCATCTTTAGAAGCTATCAGCAAGCTTACAAACAAATTAAACTTAAAAGGCAGCTTAGAAGATGCAATTAAAGGTGCTGATGTTTTTATAGGAGTTTCAGTTGGAAACATTTTAAGGCCAGAATGGGTTGAAACAATGGCAGTTGACCCGATTGTTTTTGCGCTTGCAAACCCAACCCCTGAAATTATGCCCGATTTAGCAAAAAAAGCCGGTGCAAAAGTTGTTGCAACAGGAAGGCCTGATTTTCCTAACCAATTAAATAATTCTCTTGTTTTCCCCGGGCTTTTTGACGGCGTTTTAAATGCAGGGGTCAGAATTATATCTGATGATATTAAAATTTTAGCTGCAAAAACAATAGCTTCAATGGTTACAAAACAAGAACTCGATTGTGATTACATAATTCCAAACCCATTGGATAAATCGGTTGCAAAAAATATTTCAGCATGTATTATAGATTATGTCAGAAATTTAACAACCGAATTCAATAAACGCCCAATATAAAAAATAGGGGTTTTTTGTTGTATTCTTTTTGTTGTTTATAAGAGCAATAAAAAAACAAAGAAATTATGTAATTAATTAAGTCGAAAGGTACTAAAACGTGAGCGAAGAAATTAAAGACACTATCGAAGCTGTTGAAGCTGATAACCAAGAAGTAAAAGAAGAAGCAGCTGAAACAGTTGAAGCAGCAGAAGCTGTTGAAGTAACAACTTTAAAACCACAAAGAAAACAATCCAGAAGAAGAAAAATTGAAACAACAGAACCTGTTGAATCAGAATGGAAAGAACAAGTTGTTCAAATCCGCAGAGTAACAAAAGTTGTTAAAGGCGGTAAAAAATTAAGTTTCAGAGCAATTGTTATTGTCGGAAACAAAAAAGGTCAGGTAGGCATGGGCGTTGCAAAAGCAGCTGAAGTTATCGTTGCTATTCAAAAAGCTATTGCAGACGGCAGAAAAAATCTTATCACCGTTCCTATCTTCAAAACTACAATACCTCACATGATAACAGGTAAATCAGGTGCAGGCAGCGTTGTTTTAAAACCTGCTTCACAAGGTACCGGTGTTATCGCAGGTGGTGCAGTTCGTGCAGTGCTTGAACTTTGCGGTATTGAAAACATTTTAAGCAAATCTTTAGGTTCAAAATCTCCCCTAAATGCTGCTAATGCTACATTAAACGCACTTAAAGAATTAAGAACATTTAAAGAAGTTGCTCAACAAAGAAACATTTCTATGAAACAATTATTAGGATAAAAAAACAGGTGATATAAAATGGCTAAAAAATCAGAAGAAAAAATTAAAATAAAATTAGTTAAATCAACAATCGGCGCTCCCGAAAAACATGAAAGAATTGTTAGAGCGCTTGGTTTAACAAAAACAAACCGTGTTGTTGAACACGCAAAATCTGCCACAATTATGGGCATGGTAAACAAAATTCCACACTTAGTTGAAATAGTTGAATAAAGGTAAGGTATAAAAATGATAACATTAGAAGATTTAAAACCCAATGAAGGCGCTGTTAAAAAAGTTGTCAGAGTTGGAAGAGGCAGATCATCAGGCTGCGGCAAAACATCCTCAAGAGGTAACAACGGCGAAGGCCAAAGATCAGGCAGAAGCTCAAAAAGAGGTTTTGAAGGCGGCCAAATGCCTGCATTTAGACGTTTGCCCAAATTAAAAGGGTTCAATAACGTTTTTGCTTTGAATACATCAGCTGTTAACGTTTCTGCTTTAGAAAAATTAGACGCAGATGTTGTTACATTAGAAGTTTTAGTTGAAAACAAATTAGTTCACCCTTCAACTGAAGTTTTAAGAATTTTAGGAAACGGCGAATTAACTAAAAAAGTTACAGTTAAAGCTAATTATGTAACTGAAAGCGCTAAAGAAAAAATCGAAAAAGCAGGCGGAAAGGTTGAAATAGTTTAATAATGCAACAAGTAAACAACGAACAAATGCTACAAAGCTTGATGAATAACATTCAAACAAGCGGTTTAAAGCAAAAATTGATTTTCACATTCCTTATGATTGCGCTATTCAGGTTTGGCGCGCAATTACCTATTTTTGGCATCAATAATGAAGCCTTTATGGCACTTGCACAAGGAAACAACATCATAGGCTTTCTTGATTTATTTTCAGGGGGTGCTTTAGGCAAAGTTTCAATTTTTGCATTAGGCATTGGGCCTTATATCACATCTTCAATTATAATGCAGCTTTTAGCTGTCATTATTCCGCCATTGGAACGCTTGCAAAAAGAAGACGGTGAGGCAGGCAGAAGAAAAATTCAACAATTAACCCGTTTATTTACGGTTGTTGTTGCGCTTCTTCAATCTTTAGTGTTTGTTTTGTTGTTATCTAAGTTGCCGGGAACCGTTATCCACGGGCTTAACCCGCTGCTGTTCTATACAGGTTCACTTGTGGCTCTAACAGCAGGGGCAGTTTTTGTTATGTGGATTGGCGAATTAATAACTGAAAAAGGGATTGGAAACGGGGCTTCCTTAATAATCTTTGTTGGTATTATAGCCGGTATTCCACTTTATACCCAAAGAACGGCAACCCTTGTTTCCCAAGACCCTGCCTTACAATTAGGGCTTGTTGTTTTACTTGCAATTTTTGTTGCAGCAACAATTTTTATCATCATTCTTCATGATGCGGTTAGAAAAGTTCCAATAGTTTCAGCAAGGCGCCAAGTTGGCAACAAAGTTTACGGCGGCCAGAATTCAAACATTCCGTTTAAATTAAACCCCGGCGGCGTTATGCCCATTATCTTTGCAATTGCAATTTTATTATTCCCATCAACAATTTTAAGCTTATTAACTCAAATGCAAATTAATAATCCTGCTGTAAAATCGGCTTTAGAAGCAATTAATTCTTTCTTGAGCCCATCCAGCATCAGTTATTATATAATTTATTTCTTGTTAATTTTTGCACTTACTTTCTTTTACGCTTCAATTATTCCATCTATGCAGCCAAAAGAAATTGCAGACAACTTGAAAAAATACGGTTCAGCAATCCCCGGTGTTAAACCCGGAAAACCAACTGCAGATAAATTGGATGAAATTTTAACAAGATTAATGTTTATTGGTGCTATTTCGCTTGGCATTATTGCAATGGTTCCAACTGTTGCATCAGGTGTTTCAGGCATTACAACAATGCAAGGCTTAGGAGCAACCAGTTTAATCATTATGGTTGGTGTTGCGCTTGATTTTATCAATAGAATTAAAACGCACATGTTAGCAAAAAATTACGAAACTTTTCTTAAATAAAAGTTACAGTTTATAAAGGCATATATATGACAAAAGCATTTATCTTCTTAGGCCCTCCGGGGTGCGGCAAAGGCACGCAAACAGAGTTATTGGCACGTGAATTGAAACTACCCCACATAGATACAGGCTCGCTTTTAAGAAAAAATATTAAAGAAGGAACAGAAATCGGGCTTGTTGCAAAAGGTTTTATTGATAAAGGGCAATTAGTTCCCTTAAATGTTGTTTCAACCGTTATTAAAAATAGGCTAATGGAAGCAGATTGCGCTAACGGCTATATTTTAGACGGCTTTCCAAGAAGCTTAGAGCAAGCAACTGAATTAGACAAAATTTTGGATGAATTAAACGGCAAAATTAAAAAAGAAGATATCATGGCTGTTTACTTTGATATTCCAACTGAAGTATTGGTTGAAAGACTTGTAAACAGGCGCTCTTGCCCAAAATGCGGTAAAATTTACAACATTAAAACATCTGCCCCCAAAAAAGCAGGTTTTTGCGATGATTGCGATGTTGAATTAATTCAAAGAAAAGATGACACCGAAGAAACCGCAAAATTAAGGTTTGAAACGTACGAAAAAGAAACTCATCCCTTGCTTGAATTTTATACAAAAAGGGGCAACCTTCAAACAATTAATGCAAACCAAAGCATAGATAAAGTTTGGGCTGATTTAATAAAAACTGTAAGTTCAATAGTATAAAATAAAAAGGGCAAAAAAGCCCTTTTTTAATAATGAAAGGTTAATTTTATGGTAGCCAAAAAATCAAGAGAAGAAATTAAATTAATGAAAATTGCAGG
>CALYDL010000038.1 GCA_944325145.1 Candidatus Gastranaerophilales bacterium | reverse complement strand
TTTTTTAAAACTTATCTTCTTAATTAATAACGTAGCCCCGACTCTGAACAACTGAGGGGACAGATGATTTTAAAAGAAAAGACTAAACATATTTAAGCCGCGTTTCTTTCTTTTCCTGCCTATTTTCTTTCTTTGCGTGCGGCGTTTGAGCCAAAGAAAGAAAATAGGCAAAGAGCAATTAAATAATGAAAGGATAGTTTAATGAAAAAAAGAGCTTTTACATTAGCAGAAGTTTTAATAACTCTTGCTATTATTGGCGTTGTTGCAGCAATATCTATTCCAAGTGTTATTTCAAATAGCCAACAACAAGAATTTAAAACAGGCCTAAGAAAAGCTGTCAGCGTACTTAATTCAGCCATTACAATGAACATGGCAATAGATGGAGAATCTCCTTATGATAATGCAGATTTATTTAACTATTTGCAAAGGCATATGGCAATAATTGAAACTTATAAAGACCGTTCATCTAAATATTATATAAGTTCTTCTGTTGATGGAGGAATTTGGCCAAACGCAGCATTTTTTACAACCGATGGAATGCGATTTGAATTTTGGCGAAATGGTGGTGCTTCTCATCAAAAACATTTTAAGCTTGCACTATATGAAAATCCTAATGTAAAAGTTTGCATTGGTGCTACTGCGTACCCAAATCACCCAAGCTATTCTTGTGGTGGCTGTGGAAGTTATGGGCTGAATAATAATGTTGATGGCACAACAAAACCTCCTTGTTTAATTGCGGTTGATGTTAATGGCGACAGAAAGCCAAACCCTGCAAACATAAGTTGCAAATCGGCATCTTGTGCTACGCCATTCAAATATTCTGACCCCTTGGGGCTAAAATTATCAGATATGTTTACCATCATGATTACAGACAAACAAGCAATTCCATATGGCGTTGCGGCGCAAAGGGCTATGTATCAGGCGCAAGCGAAAAAATAAAGCGTGAGCCAGAGTGTAGGCAGGAGTGTTGAACTCCTGCCGAAACTGTTGATAGCCGCCGTTGCGGAGCCTTTTTAAAAAGGCGTAGCGAAGCAATTTTAGTAGAAACAAAGGCGGTTGAACTTTGTTCAATAAGCCTTGTTTATACTAATTGCACAGGCGGAAAAAGTATAAAGCCAGAGTGGAAACAAATTTATCCTTTCATATTAATTGCCCGCAAAATCTTGCGGGCAAACTTTTTAAAATCCGCTGTCTTGAAATTCCTAGCGGCTCGTTCCTTGAATTTCGCTTCAAAATTTCTTTTTCAAGAAATTTTTCTGCTTCACTCGTCACTCGCCTTGGCGCACTACGTTCAGGCTTCGCCCTCACATCCGTGCTACGGAATTTTCGCTTCTTGGATTTTGCTAGCGGCTCAAGCCGAGCAACTTCATTTCAAAAGCGCTTGTGCACTTTTTCCATTCCGTTCGGCTTTCACATTGGCGGGTTTCGCTCACTTACGTTCGCTTCACCCTACGCAAAATCCGCTATATTCCCAAGTAATTTTTCAAGTTTGAGCTCAGGTTTTGGTTTCTGCAAAGTTTTTTTAGTTTTGAAATTGCTCTTGTTTCAATTTGGCGAATTCTTTCTCTTGAAACACCATATCTGTTGCCGATTTCATCCAAAGTTTTCTTTTGCCCGTTGTCATCTAAACCATATCTTAAAATTAAAACATCTTTTTCTTTTTGATTTAGTTGGTCTAAAATTCTTCGAACATCATCTAATAAGTTATCATGGGTAACTTTTGTATCAGGTGTAGAATCTGTTTCATCTACAATATAATCTGCAATTTTAGATGAATCATCTTTTTGATTTGCAGGTGTTTCAATTGAAATTGTACCTTGTGCGCTTTTTAAAAGTTGGCCTAATTTTGAAGTTGTAATGCCCACTCTTTCTGCAATTTCTTCTTTATTTGGCATTCTGCCAAGTTCAATTGAAAGGTCAAAAGTTGCTTTTTTAATTTTGCCCAAGGTTTCAATCATATGAACAGGAAGCCTTATCATTCTTGATTTGTCTGCAATGCCTCTTGTAATTGATTGTTGTATCCACCAAGTTGCATAGGTTGAAAATTTATAGCCTTTTGTATAATCAAATTTTTCTGCAGCTTTAATTAGCCCCAAATTGCCTTCTTGAATTAAATCTAAGAAAGATAAACCCCTTCCTATATATTTTTTTGCAATTGAAACAACAAGCCTTAAATTTGCATTAACAAGCTTTTCTTTTGCAGAAACGGAATCGTTTTCTTTAATTTCTTTTGCAATTTTCATTTCCTCTTCAAAGCTTAATAGGGGAATTTTTCCTATTTGCTGCAAATAAGCTTTAACAGAATCATCTGTTGCATAGTTTTTGTAATCTTCTTTTAAATCTTTGCTGTTTTCTTCGTCTTCTTCTTCGTTGTTTTCTTCTTCCATTAAGGAAATTTGGCTTTCATCAAAGTCTTCAAAATCAAAAATATCATCGTTATTATTTTTTTTCGGGGTTTTGGTTTTCATAAATAACTCTTCTCCTGATTTTTTTCTTAGTTAATATAATAATACAGCACCAATAAATTAGAAATACTATGTATAATTTATTTGCCTTAATGTTTCATATACTATAACGGCACAACAACAAGAAACATTTAAAGATTCAAAATTTGTGGGCAGTTTAACTTTAAAATCCGCCATATTTAAAATTGTTTTTGAAATGCCTTCTCCTTCTGCGCCTAAAACAAGGGCAAAATGCATATTTTTATAATCAACATCAAGATAATTATTTTCCGTATGTACATCTAATGCAATTATCCACCAGTCGTTTTCTTTTAATTTTTTAATTGCAACAGAAAGGCTATTTACTTTTATTATATCCACCTTGTTAACAGCGCCTGATGATATTTTTTCAACCGTTGAATTAACAGGGCATGCTCTGTGGTTTTGAATTAAAATGGCGTCATACCCGCCAGCTGCCGCTGTTCTTATAATTGCGCCAAAATTGTGAGGGTCTGAAACTCCATCTAAAACAATAATTTTGCCAAAGCCTTCTTTTTCTTTTCTTTCTTTAAGAAATTCATCAAAATCTTTATATGTAATTGGCGCAACGCTTGCAACAACACCTTGAAGGTTAACATTTTCTTCAAACAAACCTTTGAATTTATTAAAATCAACAAAATTTACAATAATCGAATAATTATAGGCAAGTTCTTTTATTTTCTTCAGCCTGTTATCAAGCCCTATTCCTTTTTGAATGTAAATTTTATTTATTCTTTTAGGGTTGTTTAAAAGGGCTTCTGTTATAGAATTTTTCCCGTAAATATAGTTTTCCATTTTTTTAATTACTCCAAATATTGTATATTTTCTTTAAGATTCTTTCATATAGACAGTTATTATTGTATTATAAATATTGCATAAGCAGATAAATTCGGATTTTTATAAACTTTAAGAGTGAGATATGTTTAGTATACCCGGTATAGAAAAAAAGCAAATAGTAGGGCTGGCAGTTACCCCAAATATAGGTCTTGAGGCCCTTGTTTTTGATAAAGACAGCAACAATGTTGTTAAATACGGGCAAAAATTTATTGAATATAACATTGCCTCTCGTGAAATACAAGATTATAATTCTTTAAGAAGCGCCATTGGCGACCTTTTTAACGAATTGGAAATTCAAAAAGAAAAAGCAAATGTTTATCTTGTTTTGCCAAATGTACATTTTGGTTTTAGAAGCATTGAAGACCCCTCAATTGATTCAGACGCAATTGAGAGCATGATTTTATCAGATGCAAGCGAATCATATTTGTTTAAACAATCCGAACCACAATCTGCTTTTGTTGATTTGAATGCAAGAACAGGCGCAAATTCAAAATATATTGCGCATTCATCCATACAAAGAAAAGTTGTTGAAGAAATTCAAGATGCCTGCATGGATATTGGTGTTAATATTGTTGGTATTGAAGGCTCAACAAGTGCCATTCCAAGGGGCATTGCCTTAACGGGCCTTGTAGATGATGTTGTTCAAGAAAATCGAAATTGGGACATTTTGCTTGTTAACCCAAATAACTATGCAATTTTTCAGATGTCCGGTTCAAGAATTTTAGATTATATTGAAGTTCCTTTTGCAATTATGTCTTTTGAAGGCGAAGAAGTTTATACAGCGCTATCTTCCGCTGTTCAGCAATATTTGCCGAACTACCCTGCAAAAAGGCTTGTAATTGTTTCACAAACAGACAATGTTTCTGCGGAATTATTAAAAACAGCAGTAATTTTCGATGAAGAAATAGTTGCTATTGATTCAAATAAATTTTCTGAAAAACCCTGTGCAAAAATTGCACCTTCAGTTATAGAACAAACTGCGCTTTCAATGTCACCATCGGCCCTTGGTGCTTCAACCCCTAAAAAAGGCGGTTTTGCAACACTTAATGTTATGGGTGATATGAGCTATGACGGTGTTGTGACATATGGTGTTCTTGAAATTGGCGATAAAGAAATTGAACTAAATTCAGACTCCATTATGAAGTTTTCAATTCTTATATCAGGCGCACTTTTGGTTTTAACTTTGATTGTTTGCGGCCTGTTTTTTGGAATAGCTTCATTTTTTGGTGCTAAAGCAGGCGAGCTTCAAACAAGAATTGATACTCTAAATACAGAAATTACAGAGCTTGAAAAAAACGTTGCGGCAGGCATTACAACCTTAATCAAGCAAATAAGCGAAAACAATAAAATTGCAATTAATTACTATGATTCACTATCAACAGATATTCCATCTCATGTTTGGTTAACATATTACATAAATAAAGACGGTAAAGAAGTTGGCATTGAAGGCTTTTCGCTTGATATTAATGATATTTACGAATATTTCAAAAGCTTAAAAATGCTTGCGCCAAATTCTGATATTAAGTTAAACAAATTGGAAGTATTCCAAGAAGAAACACAAAACGAAACAAGCGATGCCGATGATGTTGTATTGCATAGCGAAGATAATTCACCAAAGCCCTTTGCATTTGAAATTTCAAATACAAAATATGAAAAAAGCTTTGATGAAAGAGGAAATAAAATAACAGGCGACAACAAAAACGGTTCAAATACAAATAATGCTAAAAATGCACCTGCAGCAAGGATTGTTGCACCTGCAGCAAAAATTCAACCAAAAGCAGATTCAATACCCCCTGTTCCGGATGTTGAAATAAACCTAAAGGAAGTTAAATAAAAATGCAAATAAATTATCAAGATATGCTGAAAGAACAAATAGTTTTTCTATTGATTCCTGTCATTGTCCTTGTTCTTTTAATTGGCGGGGGCGGATATGGCATATTCCTTACGTTTTCAAACATTGGTAATTACAATAATAATTCAAAACAAGTTCAAGAACTTACGGATAAAAAACAAAATCTTGAAGCTCAATTACAACAACAAAAAGACGAAGAATTAGACCCAAATATAAAGAAAATCTACAAATTAGAAGGCATGAAATTTGGGCCCGAAGCTTCTTTTGCACCTTTGTTTGATAATGTTTTAACGGTTGCAAAAGAATCAGGCATTAGAATTCGTTCTGTTGAATATAACATGCAGCCTGAAAAAGACCCTATTTTTGCAGCAAAAATTCCGGGTTATAACGTTTGTGAATTAGAAACAACAATTGTTGGTAAATATTCTGAAATTCAAACATTCTTTAAAACTTTATTGAGTGAAAAATACCTTATCAATTTAGCGCAAATTGAAATTGTTTCTTGGCAAAGAGATAAAAGCGTTTTAATTGCTAATTTAAAAATAAGATTTTATACAAAAACTAAATAATCTTGTTTTTAATATAATAAATTTTTAAATAAAATTGCACCGAAATAAAATGATTGGGTGCAATTTTTTATTTTCTAAAATGCCCCAAATAACATTTTGTTAAACCCAATTAACTAACTGCACATTGTTATATACTTTAAACGGCCTAGCAAATTATAAAAAACCAAAAAATATGCTATAATCTTCTTGAAGGAAGAATAACTGTGGTTAAAAAATTAAACATAGCCTTTATTTGGCATTTTCATCAGCCCGTTTATCAGGAAAATTTTGAAAATGATTTTGTTATGCCTTGGGTAAGGCTCCATGCCGGAAAAGATTACCTTGATATGCTTTTAAGGTGTGATGACCACAAAAAAATTAAATTAAATTTTAATATTTCAGCCACTTTATTAAATTCAATTCAAAGATATAATTCAGGAATAAACGACCTTCATTCAAAGCTTTTAATCACAAAAAACAACAAATTGACAGAAATGGATAAAAATTTCATTCTGCAATATTTCTTTGATGTTAACTATTCCACAATGATTTTAAAGCGTGAATATTACGCTGAACTTTATAATAAAAGATATTCAAAAGAAGATATTTCAATTAACGATTTTACCGAGCAAGAATATTTTGATATTATTGTAAACTATACCCTGTGCTGGATAGATACAAAATTTTATTCAATGTATCCGGATTTGAAAGATTTGTCTGAAAAACAAAAGAATTATACCTATGAAGATAGAGTTCGAATTTATGAAATTCAATTCGATATAATGAAAAAAATTATTCCTTATTATAAAAAATTCCAAGACGAAGGAAGAATTGAAATTTCAACAAGCCCGTTTTATCACCCCATAATTCCTTTGTTATTAGATATAAATGAATCTAAATGCGTTTATAATGAAAATTTGCCTGATAAATCAAGCCTTTTAGCAGAAGATGCGAAAGAACAAACCAAGCGTGCGCTTGATTATTTTGAAGAAGTGTTTGGCCGCCGCCCAAAAGGAATTTGGCTGCCTGAACATTGCATTAGTATGGCAAGCGTTGATATGCTAAATGAACTTGATGTTCAATGGACAGTTACAGACGAGGGCATTTTAGCAAACACTTTAGGAAGGGAATTTGCAAGAGACTTTGAAGGCAACTTGGAAGCCCCGTTTGACCTTTGTGTTCACTATGGCTTTAATTCAAGAAATAATAAAGTAAACGTTGTTTTTGCAGATTCTTTCTTTGCAAACCTTGTTGGGTTTGGTTATGGAAATTATGATGGCAAAGTTGCCGCTAATGATTTTTATGAAAAAATAAAAACCGTTCAAAGCAAGCTTCAATTTTCGCCAAAGCAAGACCACTTGTTAACAATTGCTATGGATGGTGAAAACTGTTGGGAAAGCTACCAAAATGACGGCAATGAATTTTTAGACACCTTATATGGTTTAATCGAAAACGATGAAACCTTAGAAACGGTTTTACTTGGTGATTTTATTAAAACTGCACACCCTGAAAAACTGGATTCTGTTGCTTCAGGAAGCTGGATAAACAGAAATTTTGACCTTTGGATAGGCGAACCCACCAAGAATTTAGCTTGGATATATCTTGATAAAACAAGAAACGACCTTTTTAAATATTCAAAAGAATTAATGGAAGAAGCAAAAACAGATTTTCAAAAAATGGAAGCCCAAAAAAGAATTGAAAAGGCAAAAGAAGAAATTTTTGTGGCAGAAGGGTCTGATTGGTTTTGGTGGTACGGGGAACCCAACGAATCATCTAATGACCATATTTTTGATTTTCTTTTTAGAGCGCACCTTAAAAATGTTTATCAGGCGCTAAACCGCCCTTCGCCGAAACATTTGGATGTTCCTTTGGCAAGCATTATAGGAAAACCGATAAGGCAGCCAAGGCGCCATATAACACCAATAATTGACGGTGTTTTTGACCCGAATGTTAATTCATGGGTTGATGCAGGGTATATTTTCTTGCCCGATTCTCCCACGTTTTCTGCCAAAAAAACGATAAAAGGCATTTATTACGGCAACGACGATGATAACATTTATTTAAAATTTGAATTAAACAAAAATAATTTGGCAAATTCAATTTATTTTGTGAAAAACCAAGTTTTCATATACTTTAAAAAAGAAACAGAAGGCTTAATGTCGCCTGTAAGAATTGCTTCAAGAACCGAAAACTTGTATCCTGTTTTAGAAAACCAATTTAACTATGAATTAAAATTTTCATTCAACGAACACGAAATAATTCCGCCGCAGCTTTTAAAATCAAGCTATGGCGGCATGTGGCAGGTTCAATTAATAAGAAAAGTAAGCTACGCTTATAAAGACACAATTGAAATTGCCCTTTCATTTGATGACCTTAATGTTCAAGCGGGCGAAAGAATTGAATTTTGCATAATAACAGGGGCAAACGGCAACATAAATGAAGTTTACCCGCAAGATGTTTTGTTAAATTTAGTCAGATAAATTTATTTATGCTCATGTTTGGGGCGAAGAAGAAGCATTTTTGTGTCTTGAACAGCTAAAAGCCCGTGGGGCATTTTTGCAGGCATTATAATCATTTCGCCTTCTTTTAGTCTATATGTTTCTTTTCCTATTGTAATATCTGCCACACCTTCAATAATTTGGGCTACTTCGTCTTTTTCATCAACGTGGATGTCTCTTTTAGCGCCCGCTTTGAATGAGAGCAAAGTTAGAGAACTTTGCTCATTATCAAAAACAGGTTTTTTATTTATTGTATCAAGATATTCAATTTCTTTTAAATTAATTATTTTGCTCATTTCCTATAATTTCCGCTAAATCATTTTCAGGTGTTGTTATAGGTTTTATTTTAAATTTATCAACCAAAATGTTCAAGATATCAGGTGAAATAAAAGCAGGCAAACTTGGGCCTAATTTTATATTTTCAATTCCTAAATATAAAAGGGTTAATAAAATGCATACAGCTTTTTGTTCATACCAAGATAAAATGAAAGATAAGGGAAGTTCATTAACTTTGCAATTCAAGGCTTTTGAAAGCCCAATTGCAACTTTAACGGCTGAATATGCATCGTTGCACTGTCCCATATCAATGAGCCTTGGGATACCGTTAATTTCGCCTAAATCTAAATCATTAAACCTGAATTTGCCGCAAGCAAGGGTTAAAATAATTGAATTTTTTGGCGCAAGTTTTACAAAATTTGTATAATAATTTCTGCCAACTTTTGCCCCGTCGCAGCCGCCAACAAGGAAAATATGCCCAATTGCGCCTTGTTTTATATTTTCTATAATTTTATCCAGAATATTTAAAACAAAATGATGAGAAAAACCAACAGTTAAAGTTTTGCCGCCATTAATGCCTTCCATTTGAACATCTTCACTAAAACCATTTAATTCAAGCGCTTTATTTATTATGGGGGTAAAATCTTTGTTTTCGCCAATATGAACCAAATTTGGGTAGCTTACAATTGATGTTGTAAAAATTCTATCTTTATAACTTTCTTTTGGCGGCATAATGCAATTTGTTGTAAATAAAACAGGCGCAGGCAAATTTTCAAATTCTTTTTGCTGGTTTTGCCAAGCCGTGCCAAAGTTGCCTTTTAGGTGGGGGTATTTGTTTAAGTTTGGGTACCCGTGAGATGGAAGCATTTCACCATGGGTGTAAACATTTATGTTTTTATCTTTTGTTTGCTCTAAAAGTAATTCTAAATCTTTAAGGTCATGGCCTGAAACCACAATAAAAGGGCCTTTTTCTATTTTCATTGAAACTTTTTTGGGTT
>CALYDL010000037.1 GCA_944325145.1 Candidatus Gastranaerophilales bacterium | reverse complement strand
ATGGTACCCCCAAGCGAATTCGAATCGCTGTCTACACCGTGAAAGGGTGTTGTCCTAGGCCTCTAGACGATGGGGGCTTAGAATTTTTTATTATCTTTTATCAGTATACACGAAAAGTCCGATTATGTCATTAAGTTTTGCTAATTGTTTCTGATAACTTAAACTTTGTTTTTCCAAGTTCCTTATATTGCTTTTATATTCTTGAATTGTGTAGTTGCAATCTTTAATGGAACTATTTAAGCATTCTTTAACTCTTTGAGCATCTTGAAGAACGCTTTTCATCGGAATTCCTAAAGCTTCAATTGTTTGCCTGATGATTTGTGCTCCGGTTTGTTTTGAAACTCCGGTCGGAAGTTGTGCAATAAGCCTTTTCAATACATTAATGTTATTGGGCATTTCAAACTCTTCTTCATCATCTTCCGTATCAATGTTGAGCTTGAAATCAGGGTTATCGCTAATGTCACCGGATTCCATCTTGAAAATCGGGGCGTAATCTTCGCTTTCTTGATCTACATTAGAAGGCGCTTCATACAAATCTAAATCATCGAACGAATTTGAAGCTTCAACCGCAGAATCATCTTCATCTATTGCAAAGCTTGAATCTTTGGTTTTTTCTTCGTATAAACTGTTTTCATTGTGCAAGTCACTAATCGAATTTTCAAAATCGGGTTCTTTTACTTCTTGAACTTCTTCAACAACATCAATGGCGCTTTCTTTAACAGTTTTATTTTGTTTTTTCAAAGCGTCTGCAATTTTTTTGCCCATGTTTGAGGGTAATTCGTTGCTTGACATTAGTTGCGATTCCTTGTTTTTGATTAGTTCGTAAAATTATTATAAATAAAAAAAATTTTATTTCAAGTGTATTTTTTTAAAATTAAAAAAAGGACCCAAATAATTTGGATCCACTGTCTGGAATTAAGAATAGCTGGAAGTATGAAAAAGATTTAATTATATATAACTCCAAATTTTGAAGCCGGACAATCGCCCGATTGGGTAAGACAAATTGTTAATTTAAAAAAAATTAAAATAAAAAATGCCCTAAAAATTTAGGGCAAAAAAGTATAATAAAAAATTAAATTAAACGCCTGTAAATGTTCTTGTGTTTTTAACACCAATTGCATTTAAGCCTTTTTTAGCGGCAAAAAGAACAAGGAAACTTAAGCCAAATACAACTAAAAACCTTGCAATTGAAAGCAAAATTGCAATTATTCCGCTTTGAATATCATAAATTGGAATTGCGCTTTTCAAATTAAAGAAATAGTTAAATGCAAAAATAAAATACCAATGAATAAAAAATAAGCCAAAGCTGTATTTTGCAGTTATATCCATTAATTTGTTAAATTTTACCATTGATTTAATTTTTTCATCATAATGTTTTAAATATGAAAGGGCAATAACCGTAAATAAAAGTTTAGATGCGGTTCCGTTCATATTGCCTGTTTTATAGCCCAAATAAACATCAAATGCGCTTACAATAAGCATTAGAGCAATCAAAACATGCCTGAATTTAAAAAACTCATCTATTTTTTCATCATGGGATGAAAAATACATGCCTAAAATATAGCTTGATGCAAAGTGAACAAACCCCATTAAAACGTATTTTATATAAGCAAAATACCTTCCCCAATAATCTAAATTCATAACCCAATCGGGTTCAATATCTCCTCTTGGAACAAAAAGGGTAATTAAAATTAAAATGGGAAGAATTTTATATAAAATTTTCTTTCTTTCTAAATATAACAACAAGGAACTTAAAATAAAGAAAATAACAATCATTGGAATAAACCAAGTGGGCACGTTATGAACTCTGCCTGTTGTTAAAAACATTCCTATTTGATAAATTGGGTTCAAACCAAAAAACGGGTTTTTATAAATTAAAGGAACGGTTAAACACGCAATAACCCCGGGGATTGCCGTTATAAAATATGGAATTATAACATTTTGCCATTTTTTCTTTAAATAGTTTTTATATTCAAATTTATATGAAAGATATTGAAATAAATATCCTGCAATAAAAACAAAAAGTGCCGTTCCGCCTGCAAAAATTTCAAAGCTCAAGCACCTTTCAATTGTATTTGGGTTGCCCACCTGCATTGTGTGGCCCAATAAAATCATAATGATTGCAAGCCCACGAAACACATTAATATAATTCAACAAAGGCTTTTTTTGAGGGGCAGTATTTTGCATAAAAAAAACAATCCTTATCTTTTAATAAATCTAATTTACCATAAAAATTTGAAAATTAACTTTTAAATAAATTCTTTTCTACAAGCATTTTCTTTAAATTGGGAAAATCGTTTATATTGTTGTTTTTAGCAAATTCAAAGGCATCAAACCTTGCCATTTCTAAAATTTTTATATCTTTTGAAAAATCAAACAAAGATAATTCAGGAATGCCTGATTGTCTTGTTCCCATAAATTCGCCGGGGCCTCTAATTTCTAAATCTTTTTGAGCAACAATAAAGCCGTTATTTGTTTGCTCTAAAACAGATAATTTATCTCTTGTTTGTTTTGTTGCTTTTCCTGTTATTAAAATGCAATAAGATTGAATATTTGACCTTCCAACCCTTCCTCTTAATTGGTGGAGTTGCGATAAACCAAACCTTTCTGCGTTTTCAATTACAATAATTGTTGCATTTGGAACATCCACACCAACTTCAACAACCGTTGTGCAAACTAAAATGTCATATAGTTTATTTTTAAAATCGGCCATAACTTTGTCTTTTTCAATGCCCGATAATTTCCCATGCAATAAGCCGACTTTGTAATTTTTGAAAAATCCGGCTTGAAGTTTAATTGCTTCTTCTGTTGCGCATTTAGCTGTTATTGTTTCAGATTCATCAATAAGAGGGTAAACAATATATGCCTGATGCCCTTTTAAAATTTCCTGTTCAATTTTTTCATAAACTTCTCTTCTTTTTGTCCCGTTCACTAAATTTGTGATAATGGGAACCCTGCCTTTTGGCATTTCATCTATTGTTGTAACATCAAGGTCACCATGGACAGTTAGTGCTAATGTTCTTGGAATTGGGGTTGCTGTCATGGTTAATGTTTGGGGGCTTTTTCCTTTTGAAAAAAGCCTTAATCTTTGATTAACACCAAACCTATGTTGTTCATCTATCACAACAACGCCTAAATTATTAAATTCTACTTCATTTTGAATAAGTGCATGGGTTCCAACTGCAATATCCATCTGCCCGTTTTTTAGGTTAGCAAGCATTTCTTTTCTTATTTTGGCGCTGTTTTTCCCCAAAAATAAACCAACGCTTACATTCATAGGTAAAAGCCAATGAATAAAATTTTTATAATGCTGGCTTGCTAAAATTTCAGTTGGTGCCATAATTGCCCCTTGGCAACCGTTTTCAATTGCAGCTAATAACACCATACAGGCAACAACTGTTTTTCCGCTTCCAACATCACCTTGCAAAAGCCTTTGCATTGGGTGCGGCGATTTTATATCTGCTAAAATTTCTTTAAATGCTTCTTTTTGCCCGTTTGTTAATTCAAAAGGAAGCGACTGAACAAACCTTTCAACTAAACCCCCTTTTTTAATCTCTAAACTTATTGAATTTAATTTTTTGGTTTCTTCCCTTAAAATTGCAAGGTTTAACTGCATTATAAAAAGTTCTTCATAAACAAGCCTTGTTCTTGCAGCAACAAGTTCTTCGCCATTTTTTGGAAAATGAATTTTATTAATTGCATCTTTATAATTTAAAAGGTTTCTTTTTTGAATGATTTCATTTGGAAGATTATCAATTAAAAATTCATCAAATTTATTAAGCGCATTTTTAATTGCTTTAACTAAAACGCCTGAATTTAAGTTTTCTGTTAGTGAATAAACAGGGATGATTCTGCCATCTGCCATTTCAAGTTCAGAATCATCTTCAATACCATCTCCTAAAATTTGAATTTCAGGTTTATCAAGGGTTAATTTGCCTTTGAAATTATCTTTTTTAACCGTTCCTATTGCTAAAATAACAGATGATAGGGGGTATTTTTCTCTATAAAAATTTATCATTTTTTTATTTTTAACTTTATAGAAAAAGTTAATTAAAATTTTTCCTGTCCCATCTGAAATTGTTATTGTATGAACGGTTAAGCCCCTTTTTGATTCATAAATGGTAACGTTTGTTATAACGCCTGTTATTGTTACATTTGAACCGATTTCTAAATCTTTAATTCTTGTTAGGCCTTCATAATCAATGTATCTTTTAGGGTAATATTCAATTAAATCTTTAACTGTTCTTATTCCTATTTTTTTAAATATTTCACTTATATGAGGGCCGACACCTTTAATAAAACAAACGTCTGTTTCATTTAACGGGTCATCTTTTGTTTTAATTTTATCAAGTTCAAGGTTTTGTTTTTTAATTAAATTTTCTTTTTTATCTTTTATTTTTTTATATTCAACAAAAGTTTCAATTAGTTTATCAACGGCTTTCATTCTAAAATCAAGAGAATCAAATTCATAGGTTTCAAAAGACAAAATAAGCGAATCAAGCTTTAATTTATCTTGCCTTGATAACATTTTTCTGAATTTTTCAAGCGAAGATAAAATAAACTTTGAAAAAGTTGAATTTTTCCCTTGCACATTTATAAACTGTTTTTTCTTTTCAACTTCAACAGCTTTTTTTATTCCAAAATAAATTTCATCAAAACCCAAATCCATTCTTAAATTTTATAATCAGTTGGCTTTATTTTCAATAAAAGTTTGGTTATAAAAATCTATAATTTTTTTAGAATCTTTTTCTTTGCCCAATTTTTTATTTACATAAGCTAAATTGTAATAAAAGCTTTTTTCATCGTTTTTAAGATAAATTGCTTTTATAAAGTTCTTTTTGGCTTTTTTAAAATCGCCTGCGTTCATATAGGCGCAGCCTAAATTATAGAAAATATAAGCGTTTTCTTTATTATATTTTTTTGCAAGTTCAAAATTTTCAATAGCAAGAGGGTAAATTCTTCTTTTCATAAAAATGCAGCCTAAATTGTAATAGGGTTTGTAAAATTCAGGCTTTTTTTGAATTGCAAGTTTTAAATTCTTAATTGCTTCATTTTCTTTATTTTTGTCTTGTTCAATGTTAGCTAAAATTAAATAAATTTCTTCATCTTTTTTATCGTTTGGAATTTTATTCAGCATTTCATAGGCTTCATTTATGTGGTTTGTGTTATATAGGGCAAATGCGTTTTGTTTAATATCAAAAATATCATCCCCCGTTAATTCTTTGGCAATTGAAGCACCCATAAAAACAAAAAATATAAAAATCAAATATAAAAATTTCATAAAAACATTCCTTTTTATAACTAATAAAATCGTACCATTTAATGATTCCATTTTGCAAGAAATTATTTTTAAAGTAGAATAATATAGCATTATTGTTTAAAAGAATTAGTTTCAAAAGGCAAAGAAATGAATATAACGGAAGATAATAAAGAGGCAATAAACGACATCCCCATTAATAAAAACCGCATAAGGAAAGTTAAAAGGATTGAAAATAATTTTATAAAACATTTTATTATATGTTTTGTTCTTGTGTTTTTAGCTGCAATTTTTGTTTATAAAACAGAAATTAAAAATTTTATAACAGGCCTTGTGCCAACAGATTCTAAAGGCGAAAAAAAATGGGAATTTACCCTTCCTTTTAACACAAGAAGACAAAACATTTTGCTTATGGGGGTTGACGTTGCACCCAATGCAGATAACCCTTTTGAAGGCGCAAGGTCAGATTCCATTTATTTGGTTTCAATAGCGCCCCATGCAAAAAATATAAATATAATTTCAATTCCGAGAGATTCAAAAGTTTATATTCATTCACGTTCAAACCCCGATAAAATAAACCACGCATTTGCTTATGGCGGAATTGATGCTTCAATTAAAACAATTGAACAAACTTTAGGGGTTAGAATTAACCATTATTTGGTTGTTTCAAATAAGGCATTGGTTGAATTTATTGATAAAATCGGCGGGCTTGATGTTTATGTTGAAAAAAATATGCATTACAACGATAACACAGCAGGCCTTCATATTAATTTAGAAAAAGGAATTCGCCACTTAAACGGCGCTGAAGCTGAAGGATATTTAAGATATAGAAAAGATGCCCTTGGCGACATTGGAAGAATTCGCC
Source organism: Candidatus Gastranaerophilales bacterium (assembly GCA_944325145.1). Classification (GTDB taxonomy): domain Bacteria; phylum Cyanobacteriota; class Vampirovibrionia; order Gastranaerophilales; family Gastranaerophilaceae; genus Galligastranaerophilus_A. The sequence continues at coordinate 3,420 of CALYDL010000037.1, read as the reverse complement.
GCCAGCAATGGTTTTTAAATGCTTTGGCAGACAAAATGAAAGACCCTTCAATTATTGTTAAAATTCCTGACATTGTAAAATCTATTTCAAAAAATATTCAAACAGATTTTTCTTTCTATGAATTAGCCCAATATGCAGCCCTTGCAAAAACGGTTGATTCAAGCCAAATTAAAGTTGCAACTTTGCCTGGGGAACCATCTCAAAGAGGGTATATTTCATATTGGATATTAGACCCTGACGGCGTTCAAGATATGGTAAATAAACTTGTTTACGGCGAAAAGCCAAAAGCACTCGATAGGCCCGTTGAAGCAGGCATTTTATACGTTCCATCCGAAGAAGCTAAAGCGCTTGAACTTCAAAAAGAATTAGAAGCAAACGGCATTAATGTAAATTTAAGGCAAGTTAAAATTTTAGGCCATGATCATATTGCAATTCACAATTTTGACCTTCCAAACGAAACTTTGAATGGCTTAAAACATACAATTTACTTTTTAAAAGATAAACAAACAGTATATGATGCAATCGGCATAAATAAAGCTGCAAGAGATTTTACGGTTGTTCTTGCAGGTTCTTCAAAATAGTTGGTATAATTTTTTTATTGTATAATTATTTTGTTATTAATTTAAAAGGTGATAAAAATTGTTTGATTTTAATTCTGATTTGGCTCAGGAATTTGGAGTATATAAAGATAAAACATCTTATGAAATTGCAAAATATATGAGCTCTGTTAATATATCGGCAGGTTTCCACGCAGGCGACCCTATGAGCATTAAAGAAGCCTTATTGTTTGCAAAAGAAAATAATTTGGCGCTTGGCGCTCACATCGGCTATCCTGATATTTCAGGCTTTGGCAAAAGAACAATGGAATTAGGCGAAGATGAAATTGAAGCTATGGTTATTTATCAAGTAGGCGCAATTTCAGCTTACGCTAAAACCTTTAGTTTGGAAATTGAAAACGTAAGATGCCATGGCGCAATGAATAACAAGCTTTCAAGTGATAAAGATTTTGCAAAAACAGTTGCTATGGCTGTTAAAAAGGTTAATCCTTGGCTTAATTTATATATAGCAAACTATGAAATGAAAAAATTCTTGGAAGAAGAAGTTAAAATAAATTGCCCTTATGAAGTTTTGTTTGATGAAAATATGTCTATCAGGCAATTAAGAGAAATGGAAAATGTTCCTGAAACGGTTCATTTTAAGAGCTTGGAAAATGCAAAAAGGGCTTATGATGTGATTAAGCCTACTCCTGTAAACTATAATAGAGTATCTGGGCAGGTGTAGATTATGAAAATATTTAAAACAAGAGTTAAAATGCCAACAGGCACACTTTGGCTTGTTCCGGGCCTAAAATTAAAACGTTGGTTTGCACTCATTATTGTAGGCGCTGTTATGGCAGCAATTGGCGCTACTTTAATGTTCAAATTAGAACCTCTTTATTTTTTAATTAAATATGCAAAAAAAATGTATCATATAATTCAGCCTGAAGTTGCAGGGGTTGTTTTTATTGTAATTGGCGCTGTTATCTTTCTTAAAGCTTGGCAAGAAACCAATTTTTCTATGATGGATATAAAAGGCCAAAGAAACAGAAAAGCAATGGGCGAAGCCTTATATAGAAGAATGAAATTAAACCATGGCCCAAAAATTGTTGCAATAGGCGGCGGAACAGGTTTATCAACTTTATTAAAAGGCATTAAAAAATTAACAAATAATATAACAGCCATTGTAACCGTTGGAGATGACGGCGGCTCATCAGGCAGGTTAAGAGAAGAAATGGGCATTTTGCCCCCGGGGGACATTAGAAACTGTATTGCAGCTTTGGCTGATGACGATGACATTGTAACAAAACTTTTTCAATATCGTTTTAAATCGGGCGAAGGCTTAGAAGGCCACAGCTTTGGAAACCTTTTTATTACCGCAATGACATCTATTTGCGGCGATATGGTTTCTGCAATTAAAGAAAGCTCTAAAGTTTTATTGATAAGAGGAAGGGTTTTACCTGCAACAACAGATGATATGCGCTTAATGGCAAAAATGGAAGACGGCTCCATTGTCAAAGGTGAAAGTTCCATTCCTGAAGCAGGCAAAAGAATTGTTGAACTTTTTTCTGAACCCCTTCATTGCAAACCCACCCATGATGTTATTGAAGCAATTAATTCTGCAGATTTAATAATTTTAGGCCCAGGAAGCCTTTATACATCAATTATTCCAAACCTTTTAGTGGATGGAATAGCAGAAGCGGTTGCAAACTCTCACGCTGCAAAAATTTATGTATGCAATGTTATGACTCAACCCGGCGAAACAGATAATTATTCCGTTTCAGACCATATAAGAGCACTATTTCGCCACGCGGTTAAATCCGGTGCAAACAAAAAACTGTTTGATGCTGTTATGGTAAATGACAGTTTGCCTTTTAACCTTGCAAAAAAATATGAAGAAAAAGATTCTCACCCCGTTGATGAAGATACAACCCAAATAAAAGAACTTGGCGTTGAAATTGTGAGAAGCAAATTAATTCAAGAAAACAAGGAAGGCTTTGTTCGCCACGACCCCAAAAAGCTCGCTAAATCAATTTATTTTTGGTATAGAAAAAGAGGCAAAAAGGAACTTTTAAAATGATTACACCTCTAAAAATTCAAAAAATGAAAAAAGAGGGTATAAAAATTGCAGCCCTTACATCTTACGATTTTTCAACAGCAAAATATGCTGATGAAGCGGGAATTGACCTTATTTTGGTTGGAGATTCCGTTGGGCAGGTTGTTTTAGGGTATGATTCAACAACAAAAGTTACCTTAGATGATATGAAAGTTTTCACCCGTGCCGTTGTAAACGGTGCAAAAAACCCGCTTATTGTGGTTGATATGCCTTTTATGAGCTATCATACAGGGGTTTTTGAAGCCGTTAAAAATGCGGGCGAATTAATTCGCCTTGGCGCAGGCGCAGTTAAAATTGAAGGCGGTTTTGATTATATAATTGATACAATTAAACAAATGACAAAATCAGGAATCCCTGTTATGGGGCATTTAGGGTTTACTCCTCAATATATAAACGTTCTTGGCGGCCATTTTGTTCAAGGGAAAAACCTTAAAAATACGATTGAAATTTTAGAAGCCGCTAAAAAAATTCAAGATGCAGGCGCATTTTCGCTTGTTCTTGAAATGGTGCCTGATGTTTGCGCTAAATATATCTCGGAACAACTTGAAATTCCTGTTATTGGAATTGGTGCAGGAAAATATACAGACGGGCAAATTCTTGTTGTAGACGATGTTTTAGGCAAATTTGACGGCTTTTCTCCAAAATTTGTAAGAAAATATGCAGATATAAAAACAACAATTAAAAACGCTGTTTCTTCTTACGTTAAAGATGTTAAAGAGCAAACTTTCCCCGAAATAAACGAAAGTTTTCAATTGAAAGAAGATGAAT
>CALYDL010000036.1 GCA_944325145.1 Candidatus Gastranaerophilales bacterium | reverse complement strand
AATCATCTGTCCCCTCAGTTGTTCAGAGTCGGGGCTGCGTTATTAATTAAGAAGATAAGTTTTAAAAAAAAGAATGCCTATTTTCTAAAAAGGTCACTCCCGCCCCTCCACTTCACCTTTCGGTAAAGACAGATGATTTTAAAAGGCTTGTTGGTATGAGTAAAATATCATTGTTTTTAATGTGCGGTTAAATTTAAACGCAACAAAATGTTCAATTTGTTGCGTTGGGGCGAAAAGTATTGATATTATTGAATGAAAGGAAATGAAAAATTATAAAAATGTGAAAAATTGAAGTATTGAATAGTGGTAAAAAGAATGATAATATGAGGTTATGGAACTTGAATGCAACATAATGAACATTATGGGGCATTTTTATTAATTTCTTTATAAAAAAATCAGGCTTTATTTGCCTGATTTTTATTTATTAAAACGGTTTTGTTTGAGATAACCTGTTTCTTAATTCTCTAAACCTTAAAATGTCCTCTTGAGCTTTTGAGGTTTCTTTAAATAAAACTTGGGTTGCAGGGTGAACAATAATAATTGCATCAATGTGAACTTCTAAAAAGTCATATTTTCTTGGGGCAGAAGTTCCGTTTTTGCCCATTAATTCTGCATTTGTAACGGCCAAAAACCTTTTTTCACGGTCATTTAAAAGGTCTGTTAATTCACGGTTTGTGTTTGTATATTTTGAAACGTGCACCGTTCCTTTAATGTCGTGGTCTTTTGTTAAAATATAAACCTCTATTGGTATTGTATCTTGGTTTTTTGCCATAAAAAATTATTCTCCTTTAATAAAAATCATTATATTACATTTTTTGAAATTAGGCTATTTTTTATTTTTTGTATTTATCAAACCGATGTTCATATTCTTCTGATGCCATTGCGGCTTCTTCCATTGTATATTTATAATTTGAAAGGCTTATCATAATCCTTCCTTCAGATTCTTTCATTAATTTTTCTTTTATTTTATAAGGGTAGGTTTCATTTCCTTTTAAGCCGCCATTATGAATTTCATTAATAATGTCATCTATATACATTTGCATATAGTTTGGAATTTTTGGGAACCTTTTAATATATTCTGTTAATGGCATATTTTCTCTGTTTCTGTTGCCTGCGGCTGTTGTTAAAAGAAAATTTCCTATTGTGTTCAAACCCCCCATTGAAGCGGGCGTTATATGTTCAATGGAACCAGTGGATGCTATAAAAATTCTTCTTACAATTTCTGTTTGTTTTCTTTTTGAATATTTAACAACAAAAGCGTTTATGCTGCTTTCTGATGTTGGCAAGAAAAGAGCCTTATTTTTAATATTATTAAAAATTTCTCTTTCGTTTTGTTTTGGAATAATTTCTTCTAAACTATCTAAAAAAGTTTTTCTTTTGAAGGTATCTCTTCTTGAATCACTTATAATAATTTGCCTGCATTTTGTTGTTTTTGCCCTTAAATTTAAAGCGGTTTGGGTGGATAATTTTCTTGATAAGCTGTCAACCGCATCTAAAACTTCAAATTCTTCCAATTTTAATTTATTCAGGCAATTTTCCCTCATCATCTGAAGGCAATTTTGAAGGTTATCATCGGGGTTTAATTTTGAAAAATCTTTAAAAACGGCAAATAAAGATTTTTCTGTTGGCAGCATATGTTTAATATAATTTGATAACAAAATAACGGAATCTTCCGCCGTTTTGCATTTTAAAAGCTGTTTTTCAAAGCCTCGAAGGGCGTCTGCAGGAATTATTTTAATTCCCCTATATGGGCAAGTTATATTTTTTAATTTTCTTAAAGGTTTTCCTTGCGAAGTGGTACCTTCGTATGGAATATCATAATAATATTTAAGGTAATTATTTAATGTAAGCCTTTTTGGCTTGTTCCCCGAAGCCGGCACTAAAAACCCCCCAATTTCTTTTATTCAAATGATAGCAAATTGAACCCTTTGAGGCAAGAAATTAAGCGAGCAAAAATTGGCAAAAAAATGCCTGCAAATATTGCAGGCATTTTTCTTAAAAATAAAATTTATTTAACCGTAAAAGTTGCATTAACAACAGCTATAACATTTTTTTCAGGTGATGATGTATCATTTATGCCATAATCTGTCACTTCTGTTGAATTAATCGGAACTATTTGAAAAACGCCCATTTTAGCGGAATTAAGAGAGCCGATTTTATCGCCTGTTGATTTAACCATTGATTCTGCCCTTTGTTTTGCGTTTTGTGTGGCTTTTCCAACCATTTCAATTTTAATGTCATCAAGGTTTGAAACCAAATATTGAACGTCATTATAACCTGTTTCTATTCCCATATTAACAAGTTCGCCGGTTTTGTTTGAAATTTTTGTAATTAAATCAACATCTTTTGAGCTTGCTTTTACGTAAGAATTAAATTTATAGAAATCAACTTCATTTGTTGTATAGTTGCCAACTCTTTTATTAACTTCATAGTTTGAAATTTGCCCGAATGTGATGTCTTTTTCATCAATGCCTTGTTCAACAAGGAAATTCTTAATTTTTTGAGCATTGTTTGCCATTTTGTTGTAGCCATCTTTAACAGTTGGGGCATTTAACTTATAATTTATTGAAATTGTTGCAAAATCTGCCTTAACAGGTTTGCTTGCAGAACCTGTTGTTGAAATTGTTTGGTTTTGCAATTTTTGATATTTTATAACGCTTTTTGTAAAAAGTGCAGTTGAAAAAATTGCACCAAGCGCAATAATTACCCCGAAAATAACAATTTGGTAATCTTTAACAGCTTTAATATCGCTCATTTGAAACTCCTTTATAAAATATTCAATCATTATACATCTTTTTAAAATTAAAAAAAGCCCTATTTTTTAATTTCTTTTATAATTGTTTTATGAAGCAGTTTATAAGAAAAATTAATTATTTGGATATTTTTATATCTTCTGTAATTTCTTTAATTTTTACAAATAAAATTTATTCTTTTTTGTATGGAAAAATTGATTGTTCTCATTTGAATGATTTTTACATAGGCCCTGCAACGGTTGACAACCACAATAAATATCTGGATTTTTTTATTTATTTTATTTATTTAATTTTGGTTTTTTTGATTATTCCTTTTGTTATTAAAATAAAGGAAAAAATTAAGTTTAATGAATTTAAACCCCTTCAATATAAACCGTTTCATTTTGAAAAAATTAAAAAATTTTTTATAAAATATCAATATTTTGGGGTTTTAGGGTATATTTTGCTTCACCCTTTTGATGGCAGTTTTTATTTGCCTGTTTGTTTGTTGATTTTGGCTTTAATTGTTATTGGAATATTTGATGCTAAAAAAAGGCAAAGTTCAAACCTGCCTTCAATTTCGCCGTTTTGTTTGGCACCTTTTGTTTTTGTTTTGTTTTTTATTCCGTATAACCAAGTAACAGCTTCTATTGATTTTCACCATTTTGGCGAAAGATATGCAACCTATTTTTTAACAGATAAATATAACTTGGCCATTTATAAAGACATAATGCTTGTTCACGGGTTTATGGATATTTTGCCTTCGTTTTTAGGCAAAACACTGTTTGGCGAATTTAACGTTTATGGCTTTAGCTTGGGAGATGTTTTTGTTTCAAATGCAACTGCACTTTTATTTTTAATTTTATTTTTTCACGTTTTTAAAAAAGCGCCATATTTAATTCTTTTTGTATTTGTTTTTCCTATGAATTCAATGGGAGTTTATTTTTTAATTTTTCTTTTACTCTTAAAAAAAGAACTTTTAAAAAGGCCTTATCTTTGGCTTTTTTGCTACATAACAGCGGCTTTTTTAATTTCAAGTTACAGAACAACGTTAGGCACTTTTTGGGTAATTTCTTCTCTGCCTTTGGCAGTTTTTATGCTTATAAAAGGAATTAAGGAAAAAGCAAAATATAAATTTTTATATTTGGGGTTAATTGTTTTTTTTGCTTTTTTAATTTGCTATTTTTCTTTTGATATGATTTTGAACTATTTCATTCAGGCAAGAGAATATGTTAAGGGGAATTTATCTGCCTTTGGAAACAATTATGGATTTTATATTAATCTTTTTTATTACATTATAAGCTGCTTTGCGCTTTTTAGCGTTCCTTTTGTTTGTTTTGAATTGCTAAAAATTAAAAATGAAGAAAACAAAAATTTGGCTTATATTTTCTTTTTAATTTTTGTGCTCATTTTCCCGTTCGCTTCAATGGGGTATTCTTTAGGAAGAATAGAATATGAAACTTTATCAAGAATAAAAGAAATTTCGTATGGCTATTTAACGGTTTTTCTGCCATATCTTATTTATAAAAAATATAAAATTCAAAATAAAGAAACAATAAAAAATATTTTTATTTCATTCACAATTATTTTAGCAATAAGTATATTTTTAAGATGCACATTTCATAATTTTATCAATATAAAAAGGCCAAATGTTGAATTAAATAAAACTTTTAAATATTTAGGCAAAATGAAGCTGGACCAAAAAATTGAAGACGGCCTTATTAAAAGAAAAAATTTAGTTGAAAAATATTCAAAAAACGGCACCTTTTTAGATTTAACAAACCAAGGAATGAATTATCTTTATTTTGATAAAAAAATGCCTGTTATTTTTGTTTCATATTTTAATTCAATTACAACAAACCAAGCAAAAGAAAGCCTTGAAAGGCTTCAAAAAAACCCGCCGGATGTTATTTTAATTAAAGGTAATGAAAAAATTTATGAAGGAATATACCCTTCCATTAGAATTAACCCAATATACAGGTGGCTTTTATTAAGCAAAATGTACGCTTTAATAACAGAGGATAAAAATGCAATTTTAGTTAAAAATGAAAAAGCAAAAAATTTCACAGAAAAAGAACTTTATGAACTTGATAAAATTTTAGCAAGAAAAGATTTGGGGCATTTGGGCGAAGCTTGGGCAAGCTCTATTAAAAATTTGCCCGTTAAAGAGGCAAAATTTAATTATACCTATAATGTGGCGCCAAATGTGGTTACCATAAAATTCAATAAACCGATAAACGGCAAAGATATTGATTTAATTTATTTTGCGCCAATTTTTTCAAAAGAAATTTATAATAAAAAATTCAGAATAGAAATAAACAATTCAAAAAGCTTTCTTTTTGTTGATTCCAAAAAGGGCGAATTTTTGGTTCCCTTTGATAACTTTCCTTCTTTTCTTATGAATGAAAAAGTTTCTGAAATAAAAATTTATATCAAAAATAAAGGGAACTTATTTAAAAGCGCCATAGTTAAGTTTTATGAAAAAACCAATTGATTTTTAGCTTTTCTTGTGCAAAAATGAACAACAAAGAGCTTCATTTTGTCTTGAAGCGGCTTTGGGTATGCCGCAAAAGCAAAGCTCAGGTAAGAAAAAAAGGAGAAAACAAAATGCCTAAAATGAAAACTCACAGATCAGCAGCGAAACGCTACAAAGTAACTGCTTCGGGTAAAATTTTAAGACACCAAGCAGGTAAAGGTCACCTTCTTGCACACAAATCCCCTGCAAGAAAAAACAGGTTAACAGGGATGGTTGAAGTTTCAGACAGAAACCTCGACTTAATTTCAAAAGAATTACCCTACATGAAGTATTCAAGATAAGGAAGGTGAAAAATGAGAGTTAAACGCGGAAACGTATCAAGAAAAAGACATAAAAAAATCTTAAAATTAGCGAAAGGCTTTATTGGCGCTCGTTCCAGAATTTTTAAAGTTGCTAACCAAGCTGTTATGAAAGCATTGAAATATGCTTACAGAGATAGAAGAGTTGTTAAAAGACAAATGAGAAGTCTCTGGATTGTTAGAATTAACGCAGCTGTTAGAGAATATGGCCTTTCATATTCAAAATTCATGAACTTGCTTAAAAAAGCTGATATTCAAGTTAACAGAAAAATGCTCGCTGAACTTGCAGCAAATGACAGTGAAGCATTTAAAGTTATCGTTGATAAAGTTCTTGGCTAATTAAATTATGTCAAACAAAGAATTTGCCGCCTTAAATAAGGCGGCATTTTTAATGCTTTTGAAAGATAGATTAAATAATGCTAATAAAAAATAAAGGCTTATTAATATTAATAAGCCTTTTTAAATGAAAGGATAGCGGATTTTGTGTAGCACGAAGGGCAAAGCCCGAAGTGCGACGGGTGCGAAGCTTTAGCGAAGTAGGGTCGCCCGTTGAAAAAGGTTAATAACCTTTTGAAACGGGGCAGGCAAAGTCAAAAACGAAGTTTTTGCGTGCCGTTTAGCAAATTTAAAGAAAAGGAATTTGAAACGGAGTTCCACAAAGCGAAGCTCCAGCAAAATCCAAGAGAGCGGATTTTACCCTCCAAGAGGACCCATTTTGCACAAAATCAAAGATTTTGGCAAAAGGAGGCGTAGCACGGATGTGAGGGCAAAACCCGAACGTAGTGCGCCAAGGTGAATGACGGGCGAAGCGGAAAAATTTCTTGAATAAGAAATTTTAAAGCGAAATCCAAGGAATGAGCCGCTAGTAAAATCCAAGAAGCGGATTTTACGTAGGGTGAAGCGAAGCGAAACCCGCCAAGGTGAGCGAACGGCGAAGCGGCTGAAACCTTTTAGGGTTTCAAAAGCGAAGTTAAGAGAAGTGAACCGCTAGTAAAATCCAAGAAAATTAAATTTCTTTCTTCCGCCTGTCAAATCAAAGATTTGTTCATTCCGCTTCGTTTTCAACTCCGCTTCATAACGGCGGTTTGGAACGGTTTCGTTTTCAAAGTGTTCATCACACTTTAAAAACTTCACACACCTATTATTTCTTTGCTTGAGCCTGATACATTGCCCTTTGCGCTGCAACGCCATAGGGAATTGCTTGTTTATCGGTTATCATAATAGTAAATAAATCTGTTAATTTTAACCCATTTGGGTCTGATAACCTAATTTTATTTTCATGGGCGCAACTTTTTTCATGGCAATTTACATTGCTTGGGTTAGGCTTACGGTCACCGTTGACATCAACCATAATTAAACACGGCGGTTTTGTCGTGCCGTCAGAATTATTATTGAGTCCGTAGCTTCCGCACCCTCCGCATCGGGCTTCACTAATTGTTTCCGATACACCTTTAGTACAAACATGTATTTTATTATTTTCATAAAGCGGCATATTGAATTGTGTTCCGCCGTATCTTAGTTCAAATCTCATGCCGTCTGTTGTATAAAAAGCAGAATTTCCTGCCGCATTTAACGCTGCTGTTGTTTCGTTATATGTATAATATTTTTCATCACGCATGCTGCGAACCGTTTCAAGAACAGACATGTGTTTCATTAAATAGCCCATCAAATTCGCATTATCATACGGGCTTTCGCCATCTAGCGCCATATTCATAGTTATTGCAGAATTAAGCACGCTGACAGCTTTTCTTAGGCCTGTTTTAAATTCTTGTTGTTGGGAATTTGAAATAACACTTGGAATAGAAATTGCAGCAACAACGCCAATGATAGCTAGAGTTATCAAAACTTCTGCTAAAGTAAAACCTCTTAATCTTTTCATTTTTAATCCTTTCATTAATTTATTGTTTTGCTTTGTTTTTTTTGTTTTTAACTTTTAACTTTTTTCTGCTAACGATACTTTTAAAATCATCTGTCTTTACCGAAAGGTGAGGCGTCGGGGCGGGAGTGACCTTTTTAGAAAATAGACAATTATTTTTTAAAATCTAATCTTCTTAATTAATAACGCAGCCTTTGACTCTGAACAACTGAGGGGACAGATGATTTTAAAAGATAAGATTAAACTTATTCATTAAGCCTTGTTTTCTTTTCTTTTTGGTTCGTTTTTCTTTTCTTTGATAGGCGTTTGAAAAAAGAAAAGAAAAATGAACAAAGTAAAAGAAATATAAGACTTATCAATAAAACAAGTTGATTTTAAAAGGCTTGTTGTTTTAATGTGCGGTTAAATTAAACGCAACAAAATGTTCAATTTGTTGCGTTGGGGCGAAAAGTATTGATATTATTGAATGAAAGGAAATGAAAAATATAAAAAATAATAAAAAACCAAGTCTTGAACAAAGGTTAAAATAGTGATAATATAAGGTTATAGAACTTGAATGCAACATAATGAACATTATGGGGCATTTTTTTGGGTAAAAAAAGAATAAATATAATAAAAAACCCGCTTTTAAAAAAATAAAAACGGGTTTTTGAATTTATATAAGAATAAAATTAGAAGTTTAAGCCTGCTTCTCTTGCAGCTTCAGCCAATGCTTGAACACGGCCATGGAAGAGGAAACCGCCTCTATCAAAAACCACATCTTTTATTCCTTTAGCAAGAGCTTTTTTTGCAAGATCTTCGCCAACAATTTTAGCAGCTTCGATGTTTCCGCCGTGAGCTAATTTTTCAGCCAAATCTTTTGCTTTTGTTGATGATGCAGCCAAAGTAACACCTTTTGTATCATCAATAATTTGAGCATAGATGTGTTTTAAGCTTCTATATACTGCTAACCTTGGGCAATCTGCCGTTCCTTGAATTTTAACTCTTACTCTTTTGTGTCTTTTTTGTGTTTGTTCTTTTTTGTTAATTGTTTTAATCATTTTTCTTTCCTTTCACCTTAACCTAACTTGCCTTATTTGCAAGGGTTTATATAGGCTTTAATTTCTATTTTTTACCTGTTTTGCCGGCTTTTCTTCTTACATATTCGCCTTCATATCTAATACCTTTTCCTTTGTATACTTCAGGAGCACGTTTAGATCTGATTAAGGCTGCAATGTCGCCAACGGCTTGTTTATTTGAACCTGAAACAGTGATTTTTGTGTTGGCTTCAACTTCAATTTTAATGCCTTTTGGAGGTTCAATAATAATCGGGTGAGAATAACCCAATTGAAGATTGATTGCTGTACCTTGCATATTTGCTCTGTAACCAACACCTTGGATTTCAAGTTTCTTTTCAAAGCCATCTTTAACGCCTTTAATTACGTTTGCAACTAAAGTTCTTGAAAGACCGTGTAATGAACGAGATTTTCTATCATCGTTAATTCTTGTTAAAACAACATGGTTATCAACAATTTCAACTTTGATTTCATCTCTTACTGTAACCGATTCTTCACCTTTAGGGCCTTTTGCAGTAACTGTGTTGTTTTCAACTTTTACTTCAACGCCTTGAGGTATTTCTATCGGAAGTTTACCGATTCTAGACATTTTTTTCTCCTTTTGCTTTTAATTTGTAATTTAAGCGGGAACGCTTCGGGAAATTTTTCCCAAATTAACCCTTTTGCTTTTAACATTTTTGTTGCTTTGGTGAGTTTCGCATCACCCGTCATTCGCCTTGGCGCACTACGTTCGGGCTTTGCCCTCACATACGTGCTACGCCTCCTTTTGCCAAAATCTTTGATTTTGTGCAAAATGGGTCCTCTTGGAGGAAAATTTTCGCTTCTTGGATTTTACTAGCGGTTCAAGCCGAGCAACTTCATTTCAAAAGCGCTTGTGCACTTTTTCCATTCCGTTCGGCTTTCACATTGGCGGGTTTCGCTCACTTACGTTCGCTTCACCCTACGCCTCCTTTTGCCAAAATCTTTGATTTTGTGCAAAATGGGTCCTCTTGGAGGGTAAAATCCGCTTCTTAAAAATTCCTAGCGGCTCATTCCTTGGATTTTGCTTCAAAATTTCTTATTCAAGAAATTTTTTCGCTTCACCCGTCATTCGCCTTGGCGCACTACGTTCGGGCTTTGCCCTCACATACGTGCTACGGAATTTTCGCTTCTTGGATTTTACTAGCGGTTCACTTCTCTTAACTTCGCTTTTGAAACCTTAAAAGGTTTCAGTCGCTTCGCCGTTCGCTCACCTTGGCGGGTTTCGCTTCGCTTCACCCTACATAAAATCCGCTACCAAACGTAGCAGAGGATTTCGCCGCCGATGTTATCTTTTCTGGCAGCTTTATCTGTCATAAGACCTTTGCT
>CALYDL010000035.1 GCA_944325145.1 Candidatus Gastranaerophilales bacterium | reverse complement strand
AATAAAAAAAGCCTGCAAAAATTGCAGGCAATAAATTAATGAAAAGATAATTTAAAATTATTTCTTTCCTTGTGCTTGATACATTGCTTTTTGTGCTGCAACACCATAGGGAATTGCTTGTTTATCAGTTATCATTATGGTAAACATATCCGTTAATTTTAAGCCCATAGGGTCTGAATATTTATATGGCTTTGCACAAGATTGCGTTTTGCAATTTACATTATCAGGATTTGGTTTCCTATCCCCATTAACATCCACCATAATAAGACAAGGCGGTTTTGTTGTGCCGTCAACATTATTGTTCATTCCTAAAGAACCGCAACCGCCGCAACCATTACTGCCTATATTGTATGAGCCGGAAACACCTCTGGTGCATATACTAATTGACGGCGTTTCATATAATTTAAAACCCATGTTGCTATCATTGGCTCTTAATTCAAAACGCATGCCATCTGTTGTATAAAAAGCTGAATTATCGGCACCGCCGCTACTTGTTGAATCATTTGACGAATAATATAAATAGCGCATATTTGTAACACTTTTCATAACACTCATATGCCTTTGTAAATACCCGAACAAATTAGCGTTATCATAAGGGCTTTCACCATCAAGCGCCATATTCATCGTAATTGCAGAATTTAAAACAGAAACTGCTTTTCGAAGCCCCGTTTTAAATTCTTGTTGTTGAGAATTTGATATAACAGATGGAATTGTTAAAGCTGCAACAACACCGATTATAGCAAGCGTGATAAGCACTTCTGCCAGTGTAAAACCTTTTCTTTTCATGGACTATCCTTTCAAATTAGTTATTTAATGACTTTAAAACAAAGTAAAAATATCCTTTCATGATGAGTATAAGACATTTAAAGACTAATGTCAAGATATATAACACTGTTATATGACCTGTTATTTTTTTTACAAAATTTTATAATTTAATAAAAGGAGCTTATTTTGGATAATATTTACACTGAATTTGGCAAAAGGTTTAAAGAATTAAGAGAAGCAAACAGAATGACACAAGACCAGCTTGCCGAATGCATTGGCGTTGAAGCAAGACAAATAAGCAGAATTGAAACAGGTAAATGTTTTACAACACTTGATAATCTTAAAAAAATTTCTTCAATTTTTAATGTTGAAATAAAAGATATGTTTAATTTTTCTCATTTTAAAGAAAAAAATGAATTAATAAAAATGGTTACAATTATGTTAGAAAATGCTTCTGAGGAAGATTGCAGAAAAATATTTAAAATTATAAAAGAGTTGCTTTATTAAAAACAAATAAAAAAACGGGGGAAATTGAACCCCCGTTTTTGATATATAAAAAAGATTATCTTTTTGAGAATTGGAATCTTTTTCTTGCTCTTTTTCTACCGTATTTTTTACGTTCTTTAATTCTTGCATCACGGGTTAATAAACCTTCTTGTTTTAAAACAGGTTTATATTCTTCATTCATTGCAAGAAGTGCTCTTGAAATAGCGTGTTTAATAGCGTCAGCTTGTGCTGAAACGCCGCCGCCAACTGCTTTAACTCTGATATCAAGTTTATCTTGGTTATCTGTTAAAACAAGAGGTCTATAAATTAACATTTCAAGAGAAGGACGGTTTCCAAAATAGCCTTTTAATGTTTTACCGTTAACAAATATTCTGCCTTTGCCAGATACGACTTTAGCAACGGCAATTGAACATTTTCTTCTTCCGGTTTTAACAATTTCGTTTTTATTTTCAACTGCCATTATTTGTTTTCTCCTTTAAATTCATATTTAACAGGTTTTTGAGCTTCGTGATTGTGGTTTGGACCTGTGTAAATTTTCAATTTTGTAAATTGTTGTGCACCCAATGTGTTGTGAGGGAGCATGCCTTTAACAGCTTTTTCTAAAGGAAGTCTTGCGTCTTTTTCCATTAATTCTTTAAAAGAAGCTGAACGAAGACCGCCGGGGTAGCCTGTGTGATGGTAATAAATTTTGTCTGTTTCTTTGTTGCCTGTAACTTTAATTTTGTCGGCATTAACAACAATGACAAAATCGCCCGTATCAACGTTTGGTGTATATTGGGGCTTATTTTTACCGCGAAGAAGGTTTGCAATAACAACGGCTAATCTGCCCAATGTTTGACCATCAGCATCGATTAAGTGCCATTTTCTTTCAACTTCAAGCGGTTTTGCGCTATAAGTTTTCATTATTTATTTGCCTTTCTTATGTTATTTACATATAAAATGGGGTCATCATACCCCGTTTTAATTAATGTGAGCCCTTTGGCATCAACATTTGCGCCTGCCTGTTTTCTTTCTTTTGAATCTAAAACATCTTTCATAAAACTTGGGTTAAGGTTCTTTGATTCAATCAAAAGCAAGGTTCCCACGATTGCTCTTACCATATTGTATAAAAACCTGCTTCCTACAATATCAATAAGAATATATTCCGTATCACGCCTAACATTTGCATAATAAATTGTGCAAATTTTAGATGGGTTATCTGATACGGATTTAAAAGAACTAAAGTCAAATTCGCCAACAAGGTGGTTAATTGCTTCATTCATTCTGTTTTCATCAAGCTTTAACCTTGTGTGAATGACACATTCATCAAACACAGACTTCTTGAAGAGCGAGTTATTTATTTTATATTGATAATGCCTGTATGTTGCCTGTTTTTGAGCATGAAATGAAGCAACAACGGGTTCAATTTCAAAAACACGGATTTTATCAGGCAAAATCGAATTTAATTTTATCAGGAATTTATTTTCATCTGCTATTTCGCAAGAATCAAAATGCGCTGTTTGGCATTTTGCGCTAACATCGGCATCTGTTCTTCCCGACATATAGACTTTAGTTTTTATTCTTGTCAATGTACTAATTGCTTTTTCAAGCTCTCCTTGAATTGTAGGCTCTTCTTTTTGAATTTGTGAACCCAAAAAGCCAAGCCCCAAATATTCAAAAGAGATTTTATAGCGTTTCAATTTTTATACCAATTGAATTAACGCCATTTCAGCAGCATCGCCTCTTCTTGGCACAAGTCTCATAATCCTTGTGTAGCCGCCATTTCTTGAAGCGTATTTTTTGCCGATAACAACAAACAATTGTCTTAAAACAGATTGTTTAGGAAGCTTTTCGCCTTCAGCTAAAGTTTCTTTAACTTCGCCTGTTTCAAGGTTAATGTATTTGTCTGTTTCTTTATCGAAAATGAATTTAAGAGCTTGTCTTCTTGCAGCCAAATCGCCTTTTTTAGCAAAAGTAATAATGTTTTCTGCATAAGGTTTTAAGGCTTTTGCTCTTGCCATTGTCGTTGTTATTTCACCGTTTAAGAAAAGTTCTGTAGCCAAAGATCTCATTAAAGCTTTTCTTTGGTCAGCAGCCTTTGATAAGTGGTGTTTTTTGCATTGGTGTCTCATTTTTATTTACCTTTTTACTTTTAACTAAATTAATTCTAAATCATCAACGCCTTCAGGGTTTGGTTGAAGGTCGAGGCCCAATTCGTGCAATTTTTCAATAACTTCGTCTGAAGATTTTTTGCCGAAGTTTTTGATGTTCAATAAATCATGTTCTGATTTTTTCAATAATTCAGCCATTGAATTAATGCTTGCACGTTTTAAGCAGTTATATGCACGAACTGAAAGTTCCAAATCTTCGATTGTATAGTTTGAAGTTTGTTCTTCAGGTTCTTTTTCTTCAATTTCTTCTGCAATAATTTGTGATGTTGCAGGTTGGCCTGTAATTGCAGCAATTTGTTTGAAGTGATCAATCAAAAGGTTAGCGGCTTTTGCTAAAGCTTGTGTAACTTCAACGGAACCGTTTGACCAAATTTCGATTGTTAATTTATCATAATCAAGAACTTCACCAACTCTGGCAGGTTCAACAACGTAGCTTACACGTTTGATTGGCATAAATGCTGCATCAATTGGAAGCATATCGATTGGCATGCCATTTTTTTGTTCTTTAAGAGGGTCAATGTTTACATAGCCTTTGCCTGTGCTTACAACAATATCAGCGTGGAATGAACCGCCTTCTGCAATTGTACAGATGAGGCAATCAGGGTTAACAATTTTAACACCCGAAGGAAGTTGAATATCTGAAGCTAATACAGGCCCGGGGGTTGTAGCATCGATTCTTAAATGTTGAACTTCGTCGGTTTCGCATTTCAATACAAGTGATTTTAAATTGAGCATAATGTCAATAACATCTTCAACAATACCGGGGATTGAAGTGTATTCGTGAGTAATACCTTCAATTCTAACAGCTGTAACTGCAGCGCCTTCCAAGCTTGATAATAATACTCTTCTTAAAGAGTTACCAATTGTAGCGCCGTAACCTCTTTCGAGGGGTTCGATACAGAATTTACCGTATTGCGAACCATCTGAACTTGTAGTTGTATTTACGTTTTTAATCTTAAGTTCCATTAATTTTCTCCTAATCATTATTTAGAGTAGTATTCAATAACGAGCTGTTCTTTAAATTCAGGGTCCATTTCTTCTCTGTTGGGGACTCTGTCGAATGTGATTTGGAAGCTGTTATAATCAACTGTTAACCAAGCATAATTTAAAGCCATATCTATTGATTCTTTAATAGCTTTAATAAATTCTTTGCTTGATTCCTTAACGGTAACAACGTCACCTGCTTTTAATAAGTAAGAAGGAACGTCTACCTTTTTGCCGTTCACAAGGATGTGAGCGTGGTTTACGATTTGTCTTGCTTGTTTTCTTGTGATGGCAAATCCGGCTCTAAATATAACGTTATCGAGGCGGCTTTCAAGCATTTGAAGCATTAATGTACCTGTAACGCCTGTTTTTCTTGTGGCAATTTCATAATATCTTGCAAATTGTTTTTCTGAAACAAGATATGTAAGACGGATTTTTTGTTTTTCTTTTAATTGAAGCGCATAATCAGATGGTTTTTTTCTCATTGCGCCGTGTTGACCTGAGGGGTTAGTCCTCATTGATGACGTTAATTTACGGTTGGACAAATCCTTAACGCCAAAGTTTCTATATAATTTATTAGAGGGTCCAGTATATCTAGCCAATTTTATTGCTCCTTATGTTTATACTCTACGTTTTTTAGGAGGACGGCATCCGTTGTGTGGGATAGGCGTTACATCCTTAATTAATGTAATTTCAAGACCGGCAGCTTGGATAGCTCTGATTGCTGTTTCTCTGCCTGAACCCGGCCCTTTAATAAATACTTCAACTTTTTTCATGCCTTGATCGATTGATTTTTTAGCAACCAATTCAGCGGCAGATTGTGCTGCAAAAGGAGTTCCTTTTCTAGCGCCTTTGAAACCGCAAGCACCGGCAGAAGCCCATGCAACAGCATTACCTTGAGTATCTGTTGAAGTTACAATGGTGTTATTGAATGTACTTTGAATATGTACAACACCTTGTAAGATATTCTTTCTTTCTTTCTTTTTGGTTTTTATCGGTTTAGCCATTTTATATTATTCCTTTTTAGTATTTCTTTTTAATTAACTACTTTTTCTTACCTGCGATTGGGCCTGTTTTTTTACCGCGTCTTGTTCTGGCGTTTGTTTTTGTTCTTTGACCCCTTACAGGAAGTTTCTTTTTGTGACGGTAGCCTCTGTAGGAACCGATTTCTTGTAATCTTTTGATGTTTAATGATTCATTTCTCTTTAAGTCACCTTCGATTGTGTAGTGAGAAATTTCATTTCTTAATTTTTTAATATCTTCATCTGTTAAATCGTCGGTTCTTAAGTCTTCTGAAATGTTGCAAGCTGCCAATATATTTCTTGAAGCGGTAGGCCCGATTCCGTATATATAGGTCAATGCTATAACCATTCTTTTGTTACGGGGTAAATCAACCCCAACGAGTCTTGCCATAATTAATTTATTCTCCTATGATTGTTTTCTTTTAACTTACTCTAAACTAACCTTGTCTTTGTTTGTGTTTAGGGTATTTTTTACATACGACAGTTACTCTGCCTCTTCTTTTGATAACTTTGCAATCTTTGCAAATTGGTTTTACTGATGCTCTGACTTTCATTATTTTTTCCTTTTTATTTAAGTCTGTAAGTAATTCTGCCTCTTGTGAGGTCATATGGTGTCATTTCAACTTTTACTTTATCCCCCGGGAGTATTCTTATGAAATTTTTTCTGATTTTCCCTGAGATGTGAGCCAAAATTTCATGTCCGTTTTCAAGTTCAACTCTAAACATTGCATTTGGCATTGCTTCTAAAATTGTGCCTTCAAATTCTATTACGTCTTTTGACATTAGTTTCCTTTTTTTGTTTTTGTTACTTTTTTGCTTATTTTTAGGTTAAGCATAATTAATCATACATGTTGAAATCTTAAAATCAAGCAAAATAAAGCGAAAAAAAGATGTTTTTTATTAATTTTTAGCAATTGTTTTTTTAAAGATAAATCTTATTAAGCTGTTGCGGCATTTAAAAATACTGATAAAAACGGCATTTTGTAGGAATTATTTTAAGTTTTGTAAATGTTTTAATATATTCTATGTTTAGAAAAACAATTATTATATTTTTTACTTAAATTTATTCAATATGATATAATCAAAGCTTGAAATAGATTAAAAGAAAGATGGATATGAACAAAAATTTAAAAGAACTTTTAAGAACTTACAGCTTGCCTATGTCTGTTGCGCCATTTTTATTGGCATTTGCCTGCGGGGTTAAAACACCGCTTGTATTTGGAATTTTAGACGCTTCATTTTTTATAAATGCAGTATTATTATTAATAGGAATTATTTTAATTCATTTGGCAGGAAACCTTTTTGATGATTACATCGATATAAAAAGCGCACTTGACGACGGCATTTCTTTAAACCAAATTAATTTTAAAAACCCTAAAAAAGCAAGGCTTATATTAAATAAAACATATTCTATTAAAGCTGTTGAAAAAATATTAATAATAATGTTGGTTTTAGCCTTTATAATCGGTGTGTATTTTATCTCTCAAAGAGGCTTTACTATATTGTCTTATATGATAATAGCCTTAATTTTATGCACATTTTATCCAATTTCATCAAGATATGGGCTTTCTGAACTTACATTAGGGGCAATTTTTGGGCCGTTATTAATCAATGCATCATATTTTGCACTAACAGGGCAATTTGACCCTAAAGTTTTCTTCTTTTCAATAGCATCAGGGGTTATAACTTCAATTTTACTTACAGCTCACAGTTTAATGGATTATGAATATGACGTTGAAATTGGCAAAAAAACAATTCCTGTCATCTTTAAAAATAAAAATTTAACCGTTAATTTTATATCATTTTTAATTTTGATTTCATATTTTCTTTTAACTTTAGTTTCATATAGATATGGTGTTTCAAGGTTAATATTTATAATTCCGATTTTATGCACAATACCTGTCGGATATAAATTAATAATGTCTTTATATGATTATATTGAAATAAAAAATGTTCAATTTATTCCAAAATGGTATTATGGCATTATGGAAAACTTTGAAGAAATCAAAAAAGAAGGCTTTGCCTATTTTATGTTTAGGTTTTACTTAGCAAGAAATTTGGGAATTATATTTAATATAGCACTTGCAATTGTTTGCTTGTTTGTTTTTGTTCCCGCTCAAAGATACGATTTCATTCACTTTAAGTTTATAAACCAATTTTTATTTTAAAGGAGTTTAAATGTTAGATTTCACAATTACAACAACTGCGTTTCAAGATAATGGCACTTTGCCCGTTGAACAAATTTATAAAGGCCACGGCTGCACGGGTGAAAACATTTCACCGGATTTAAAATGGGAAAACGCCCCTGATGGCACGAAAAGTTTTGCCCTAATTGTGCATGACCCCGATGCACCTGTTCAAAACGGCTGGTATCATTGGATTGTTTTAAATATTCCTGTGGACATTACAAGCTTTGAAAAAGGGGTAAAAATTAAACCGCCTATGATAGAACCCCTAACAAGCTTTAACGAAGCAGGCTATGGCGGAGCATGCCCCCCTATTGGCCATGGAATTCACCATTATAATTTTGTAATTTATGCGCTAGATACGGTTTTAGACCCTTCAATAAGAGTGAAAAAGCCTGTTGAAATAGAAAAAGCGGTTCAAAGCCATGCAATTAAAAGCGCAAAAGTAACAGCTTTATATCAAAGGTAAAAGCCCAATAAAACGGGCTTTTATTTCTTTGGTAAATTTTTGTAAATATTTTGATATTAACAAAACAAAATATGTACAAAAGCATGACCGTTGGTGTTAAAACAAAAAATGTGTGCGGTTTTTTAGCACGGATACTTTGAGGCAGGGAAATTTTGAGCACAACCGAAGGCACTTACCAAGGGGTAGTTGAAGAAATAAAAAATCGTCTTGATATAGCGGATGTTATATCTAAATATGTCGTGCTTAAAAAATCAGGGCACAATTATATTGGCCTTTGCCCGTTTCATAATGAAAAAACCCCATCTTTTACGGTAACTCCTTCAAGGCAAATTTTTAAATGCTTTGGCTGCGGCGAAGGCGGCGATGTTATTACATTTTTAATGAAAATTACAAACCAAAATTTTATTGATGTCATAAAAGAACAAGCTCAAATTTTGGGAATTGAACTTCCTGATAACTATGGAAGCCGTTCAAAAGAAACAAAAGAAGAAACAGAAAGGCTGAAAGATGCAGTTAATGAAGCTGTTATTTTTTACCACAACAATTTATTAAACAACGAAAAAGCACTTGAATATTTAAATAAAAGAGGAGTAAAAGAAGTTGCAATAGGAAAATTTTTCCTTGGCTTATCCCCAAATTCTAATTTTGAACTTAAAAATTATTTAAGAGATAAAGGCTATACAAACGATGAACTTTATAAAGCAGGGCTTTTATTTGAAAGAAACGGGGAATATATTGACCGCTTTAAAAACAGAATAATGATTCCTATTTTTGATGTTAATTCAAAAGCGGTTGGTTTCGGCGCAAGGGCAATTATAGACGGGCAAAACCCAAAATATTTAAATTCGCCTGAAAGCATTATATATAATAAAAGTTCAATTTTATTCGGCCTGAATTCTGCAAAAGACGCAATTAAAGAAGAAGACGCCGTTATTATTATGGAAGGGTATTTTGATGTAATTTCAGCCCAAATTTCAGGCGTTAAAAATGTTGTTGCATCATGCGGAACTGCCTTAACCCCGCAGCACATTAAATTATTATCGAGATATACTCTATCAAGAAGAATTTACCTTGCCTTTGATACTGATTCTGCAGGCAGAAAAGCTACAAAATCAGGCGCCAATGTTATTAAAGAAATTTTCAAAGGCTTAGGGGATATTAAACAAACAGATATTTCTTATGCAAAATCAAACGAAGGAAATGTTTGCGAGATAAGAGTTGTAGAGCAAAAAGGCGGAAAAGACCCCGATGAATACATAAGAGAATTTGGCGCAGAAAGCTATAAAGAACATGTTAAATCTGCCCCCTTGCTTTTAGATTATGAACTAAATGAATTAACAAAACAATATTCACCCGATATGACACCGCAGGATAAAAGCCTTCTTGTACAACAAACAGTTGATATTTTGAAAGAAATTCAAAATCCGGTTATTTTATCCGATTATGTTAGAAACACTGCTTTTAAAATAGATGTGGATGAAACAATATTAAAAAAAGCGGTAATAAATTCACAAACAACAGAAGATATATATAATAATTCAAACGTTGTTCCTTTTATAAAAAGAAACAAATCAAAAATTTCAAGTTTAGAAAGATATAAAATTACGGAATCAAGACTTGTAGAATTAGCGTTTGCAATTAATTCGAATGAAAAAAGGAATTCTTACCTTGAATTTCTTGAAAATTATAAACCTGTGGGTGAATTAAATGCAGTTGCAATAAAAGAAATAAAGGAAATTTTACAAAACGATACAGAAAACCTTGATGTGGCAAAAAAACTTTTTTTGAAGTTTTATAATGACAACGAAATTCGGAAGCAATTAACAGATATGGTTTTTACTTCCGGTGAATATGAAAAATTCACTTCAGAAGATTTCGCCTGTTCATTAGTTGAAATTTTCTCAAGGCTTAAAGAGCTTGAAAAGAAAATTGAGATAGAAAAACTGAAAAATAAGTACAACGACAAAAATACCACAGAAGAAGAGAAAATCAGGGTTTCGAGAGAAATTATAGAACAGGTAAAAAACATTAAGAATGGAGAACATTTATAAATGACAAGAAAGAAAAATCAAGATTCTTCAATAGCAATTATTGATAAAGCAAC
>CALYDL010000034.1 GCA_944325145.1 Candidatus Gastranaerophilales bacterium | reverse complement strand
ATTGCAGTTTCTTTTGCTGTTTCATATTCACTTCTTAAATCTTGATATTTTTCAAGTGCTTCTTTTGTTTTGTCGCTTACTAAGCCTTTAATTTTTTCTTCAATATCATCTCTTTCGCCTTTTAGAGTTTCATTTAATTCTTTGGCGCCATCTAATGCTTCTTGAGCTTCTTTTTCATCTTCTTTTAAATCTGCTAATTCGTCTTCTGCTGTTTGAATTTCATTGCCTTTTGCAGCAATTTTTTCTTCAAGCTCTGCAATTTTAGAATTAATTTCATCTTCATTGTTTTTGGTTACTTTTGTTGCCTTAACAGAAGCCAAACTTGATTCAAGCGCTGATTTATCAGATTTTAAGGAAGATATTTCATCTTCTTTTGTTGTAATTTGTTCTTGAGTTTCAGTTAATTTTAGGTCTGCTTCTTTTATATCATCTTCATTTTTTTCAATTTCGCCTTCTTTATCTTCAAGCTCATCTTTTGCAGCTTTTACTTCTTTATTATTTTCGGCTTCATCGGCTAAAAGTTCTTTATATTCTTCTTCTGCATCATCCATATTCTCTTTTGCTTCTTTAACCGATTCGTCGTTGCCTTCATAAACATCGGAAAGTTCGCCGTTTAAGGTTTCAAGATCGCTTTCTTTGGTCGCTTTTTGTTGTTCAAGTTCTTGAATGCTTGCATCAAGGTCTTCTTTAGCACCAAGCCCTGTTACACCTGATGTTGAGCCGCCTGAACTTACGCCGCCGGAGCTTGTTCCCCCTGATGAATAACCGCCTGAACTTCCCCCTGACGAATAGCCGCCGGAAGGTGCATAAGAAGGAGTTGTTTGCGCTTGTTGAAGCGGCTGTTCTTCGTTGTTAAAACCAAGAGCATCTTTTAATTTATCTACAAGTTGTGTAAATTCAATGTCTTCTTCAACTTTTTCTTTATTGTCGGCAACTTCTAAATCGTTTTCTTCAATTAATTTTTGAATATCTTGATATGAAAGATTGTCTGCATTGTCATCCGTGCCTGAAACAGTGCTGATTTCATCGGCGCTCAATTTGCCGTCACCATCAGAGTCAATTAAATCGAAAAATTTATCATATCCTATTTCTTCAATAACTTCTTGAAGCTTAGGATATTTTGAAATCATTTCTTTAAATTTATCAATATCTATATCTTGAAGTTCTTTTGTTTCAATTATATCAACATCTTCTGATACTTCTTTTTCATATTTGTTGTATAGTTCTAAAAGTTCGCCCGATGTGAGCCCCACTTCTTCTAAAATATCTTTGAATTTCGAAAGTTCATCATTTGAGATATCTTCGCTTTCATCTAAATCCATAATGGCGTGAAGTGTATCAATTGCTTCTTCCAATTCATCAACATCAAAGCTTTCTTCAAATTCTGAAGATAGTTCAACAAGTTCATCTTCATCAATTTTGCCTTCTTCAATGACTTTTCCTTCTTTTAGGTCTTTAGAATCAATTTTTTCCAAATATTTATTCAAAAATAAAATTTTGGTTAAAATGTTAGCTTCTTTTATTTCAAATGATGCCATCAGAATTTCCCTTCCTTTGATTATCATGGTTTTCGGCATAAAATTTGAAAAAATTAAAAAAAATTGGTATTTCGCCCTTCATTTTTTACATTTGTTAACAAAATAAATTTTTTTTAAAATTGCAATTGTCAAACCCTAAAATATCGTTTATGATAAAAAAAGATATTCTGTTGGGAGTCAAAAGATAATGGAAAAACAAAAAATAGCAATCGGGTCAGACCATGGCGGGTTCAATTTAAAAGAAACAATTAAAGAATATTTAAAAGCCCATGGGTATGAATTTGTTGATTTTGGCATTTATACAAAAGAAGCTTGCGATTACCCCATTATTGCAAAAGCCGTTGCAAATGAAGTTGCACAAGGAAAATGCGACAAAGGTATTTTAGTTTGCGGAACAGGCATTGGGATGTCTTTAGCTGCAAACAAAGTAAGGGGAATTAGAGCAGTAGCCCTTGAAAATACATATTCGGCACGTGTTTCAAGAGCGCACAATAATGCAAACATTTTGTGCTTGGGTGAAAGAGTTATAGGCGAACATTTGGCATTGGATATTGTTGATATGTGGCTAAAAACCGGTTTTGAAGGCGGCAGGCACAAAAGAAGAGTTGATATGATTGAGTAATTTTTCAAATCAATATTTAAAAAGCGCTTAATTTAAGCGCTTTTTTTATTCTTTTTAAAATCAACATTTAAGAAAAATGCCAAAGGTACAAGACAAATTGCAATAAGGGCAAAAATTTCAAAAACATCAACATATGCCATTAATTTTGATTGAACTAAAAGCTGCTTATATAAAAGCGCCCCTGCTTTATGAATTGCAGGGTTCAATGACATTGAATTTGAAAACCCTGATGCAAAATGAGAAATTCTATTTTGAAAAACAAGGTTAAAATTGGACATGTTTTCAACCAAATAAGTTTGATGAACTTGTGATAATCTCGCAACCAAAGTAGATGACATTGAAACAACAAAAGCCGTTGTAACGCATTTTGACAAGCTATGAAGCCCTGCACCATTTGAAAGCTCGGATTTTGGCAAGGTTCCAAGGCATAGCGCAGAAATTGGAATAAAAACTAAAATAACGCCAATGCCCATTAAAATATTAGGTAAAATTACATAAGCATAAGAAATTGAAAGGTTAAGGTTTGCATACATAAAAGTTGAAACGGAAAGAAAAACAAACCCGACTGAAACCAAAATTCTGTTATCAATTTTTTCAACCATTTTGCCTATAAATAAAAGCATAACAAGGCAGGATATTACCCTTGGCGCAAGTGAAAAGCCGCTTAACATTGCAGTATATCCCATTAAGCTTTGCAAAAACTGGGGAAGAAGAACAATTGTAACATAGATTATCATATTAACTGATGACCCCAAAATTGTTCCTATAAAAAAGTTCTTATCTTTAAAAACTCTTAAATTAACAATTGCATTTTTGCATTCTAATTCCCAAACAATGAAAAATGTAAAGGCACAAGCGGAAATTCCCGTTAACCAGCAAATCCAATCTGTGTCAAACCAATCATATTGCTGGCCTTTATCTAAAACAATTTGCATTGTTAAAAGCCAAATAACAAGAGCAAAAAGCCCTACTACATCTGTTTTTTGAACAGGTTTTCTTGTTTTTAATTCTTCAACGTTGCAATGAACTAAAATAATCGAAAAAATGCCGACAGGAATGTTTATAAGGTATATCCACTGCCATGCGGAATTATCAACAATAAAGCCGCCAAATGTAGGGCCCATTATAGAAAACACCATGACTGCAAAACCAAATAATGCCATTGCTACACCCCTTTTTTCAAAAGGAAATGCGGCAATTAAAATGGCTTGAGATATTGGCATCATAGGCCCGCCGCCTATACCTTGTATAATTCTTCCTATAACAAGAAAATCAAGGCTGTGGGCAAGCGCGCATATAATAGAACCTATTGTAAAAATCGTGATAAAAACTTTTAGAAAGTTTACTCTTCCCATTAGGTTTTCAAGCCACCCCGTTAAGGGAATTAAAATTGCGTTTGCTATCATATAACTTGTAATAACCCAATTGGCTTCATCCAAAGTTGAGCCAAAAAAACCTGCTATATGAGGAATTGCAACGTTTGTGGCAGATGTTGCAAGCATGGTAAATGCCGTTGGCAGAAGAATTGTAAAAGCAACCAGCCAAAGTGGTGCAGGATGCGGCTCTTGAGGAGCCTTTAGATTAATTCTTTCTGATATTGGCATTTTTATTTAATTCTAACTTCAGGAACAACAGACATGCCGGGCACTATGTTGTAGTCTGAAATATCTTCCTCAAAAGTAATTTTTACAGGCACTCTTTGAACAATTTTAACGTAGCTGCCAACAGCATTTTCGGGCGGAAACAAGCTTGCTTTGGCACCTGTTGCTCTTTGAATGCTGTCTACTTTTCCTTTGAATTTTTTATTCGGGTATGTATCAACCTTAATTGTTACAGGCTGCCCTTTTTTCATATAAGTTAATTGTGTTTCTTTGAAATTAGCAACAACCCAAACTTTTTTAGGAACAACTGCCATCATAGGCTGTGCTATTTGAAGATAATTGCCCTGTTCAACCGAACGGTTTGTAACAAGCCCGTCTTGAGGTGCATAAATTTTTGTATATGATAAATCTAATTTAGCTTGTTCAACTTCTGCTTCAAGTTTTTTAATTTCAGCAAGTGCTGCTTCTTTTTTAGCTTTTGCTGATTGCAAAATTGAATTTGAAGCTTTTTCATTATCAAGCGCAGATTTATATTGCGATTTTGCAACCGTTAATTTTGTTTTTGCAGCATCATATTCTTGTTTGCTTGATATTCCTTCTTTGTACATTTCAGAATATCTGTTGTAATCTTTTTGTGCAAAATCAAGTTTAGATTTTGCTGCGTTAATATCATGGTTTGTTTTCTTTAATTCTGATTCAGAATGGTTAATTTGCCTGTCTGCAACATTTAGTGAAGCTTTGGCAGATTCTAAACTTGCTTCTTTTTGGTTAAGTGCGGTTATGTAATCATTTGGGTCAATTTCAACAAGCAATTGCCCTTTTTTAACTTCTTCATTATCATCTACAAGAAGGTTTATAACTTGCCCTTTTACTCTTGGCGCAACGGTTATAATGTGCCCTTCAACAAAAGCATCATCTGTTGATTGAAAATGCATTGAATGAATAATAAAATAAATTCCTGCAATTAAAAATAAAAGCGCAACAATGGATGGCACAATTACTCTTTTTTTGGTGTATGCAGGCCTTAAATCTTCGTGGTGAATTTGAACTTCGCCTTCGTTGTTAATGCTCATATATTATTTCCCTTTTCTTTATGTTTGTATTTTTGTTTTTGGTTCTAAATTATCAAGCATTTTGCACAATGTATTTATGCAAGCTTCAAGTTCTTCTTTTGTAATGCCATCTACTGCGCTATTGTGCAATTCAAGCATATAAGGCCTTATTTTCTTATGAATTTCTTTGCCTTTTTCTGTTATTACAATTTTATAAACTTTTCTTTTTTGAACATCTTCAACCCTTTTAACAAACCCCTTTTTTTCTAAAATGTTAATCAGCCTTGTTATATTCGGGCGGTCTTTATAAGTGATTTCGGCTATTTGCCTTTGATATAATTCTCCGTTTTCAACAAGAACCGCAAGAATTACATATTGTTCCGGCGTTATTTCAAAATCATTTCTTGCAAACATTTGCAATTGCGCAATTTTTGCAACCAAACCCGTTACGGTCAATGTGATTAAAACCTTTTTATTCAAAAAAGATTGCGGCATAATTACTTCCTGCTTAATTTTAAAGTTGTTAATGCTTCTTTGTGTTATTATAATAACACAAGAATTTTTTTTGGCAATTATTTTTCACAAGTAAAATTAGCAGCCAAATATTTAAACTTTTTAAATTCATTCTTTTTGTTGTAGGTTGGTTCAAATAAAACATTCAAAACAAGCTTTTCACCGTTGTTGTTTTTTATTCTTCTGCATTGGTTTTTAAGATAGCTTTCAACATTAGAAAAGAAATTTCTTGAAGCATTTCTTGATTCATAAGACCTTGCTTTGCCTGTTTTGGATTTTGCATCGCCTTTTGCAATGCCAATGGGTTTTGCCATTTCATCAATTCTATCTGCATCATATCCTGTTACCAAAAATACATCACAGCCGTTTTTGCCGTAATATGAACGAACCGCAGGGTGTTTTTGATAATCTTTGTCCATTGCTTTATACATATCAACAAAGCCTTCGTTTTGTTCTTTTAGAGTTCTGTTTAAATTTCTTACAACATAACTTTGGCATTTTTTAATATTTTCTTTTGACGTTATTCTGTAAACCGTTTCTTCCCCTTGTTCTTTTGCATAATATCGAACAGGGATATAACCTTTAAAGTTAACATTATTATTTACAGCGCCAATTTGCATAAAATTTCCTTTTCTTATTGGCTATAAAACCCCTGAATAATTTTTTTTGATAATTTTTAAAAATTAAAAACTAATGCTAAAATAAAGATTATTAATATTTTAGGAGTTTTGAATTTATGGTTTTAGACAAAATAAATTTTCCAAGCGACCTTAAAGCTTTAAATTTTGATGAAATGAAAACTTTGGCAAGCGAAATAAGAGAATTAATTATAAAAAAAGTGGATACAACAGGCGGGCATATGGGCCCAAATTTAGGGATTGTTGAAGCAACAATTGCAATGCATTATGTTTTTAACACGCCAAAAGATAAAATTATTTTTGATGTTTCTCACCAATCATACCCCCATAAAATTTTAACAGGCAGAAAAGAAGGCTTTATAAACCCTGAAATGTATTTTAAATATACAGGCTATACGGCACCAGAGGAATCAGAATATGATTTATTTAAAGTGGGGCATACATCAACTTCTGTTTCTCTTGCAGTTGGTGTTGCAAAAGCAAGAGATTTAAAATGTGAAAATTACAATGTAGTTGCCCTGATTGGAGATGGTTCCCTATCAGGCGGCGAAGCCTTAGAAGGGCTTGATTATGCAGCTTCGCTTGGAAGCAACATAATTATAATTGTAAATGATAATGATATGTCTATTGCAGAAAACTATGGCGGTTTATATGGCAATTTGAAAGAATTAAGGGAGCATAAAGGAAAATCGGAAAATAATTTCTTTAAAGCCCTTGGGTTTGAATATTTTTATATTGATGAAGGAAACGATGTTGAAAAATTAATTGAAGGCTTTAAACAAGTAAAAGATACAAATAAACCAACAATTGTTCACATTAAAACCCAAAAAGGGAAAGGTTTAAAATTAGCAGAAGAAAACAAGGAATATTTTCACTGGATTATGCCAAATGGCATTGAAGATTTCGGAAAAAATGTTTCTATGCCTGAAAATTATACAGACCTTACAAAAGAATACATTTTAAACGAAGCAAAAAATGACCCTTCTTTTGTTGTTGTAAATGCTGCAACACCGGGGGTTTTTGGGTTTGATAAAGAATTTAGAAACAAACTTAAAGGTCAATATGTAGATGTTGGTATTGCAGAAGAACACGCTGTCGCAATGACGTCTGCAATGGCAAAAAATGGCGCAAGACCAATATTTGCTGTTATGAGCTCATTTATTCAAAGAACATACGACCAACTATCACAAGATTTAGCTTTAAATAATTCGCCTGCAACAATTCTTGTTTATTGGGGCGGAATATCTGAAGCTGATGCAACGCACCTTTGTTCTTTTGATATGTCACTAATGACTAACATTCCAAATATTAACTATTTAGCCCCGACAAATAAAGAAGAATATTTGGCAATGCTTGATTATGCAACTAAAAAATCAACAACACCAACTGTTATAAGGGTTCCAAACATTCCTCTTAAAAGTGCAGGGGTTGAAGACACAACAGATTATTCAAAAGCAAAATATAATGTTGTTTATGAAGGCAAAGATGTTGCAATTTTTGGCTTAGGGAATTTTTACGAATTAGGGGAAAAAGTTTATTTTGAACTTAAAAATAAAGGTTTAAACCCAACTTTAATTAATCCTAAGTTTGTATCCAAACTTGATTTTGAAACTTTGGATAAAATTAAAAATAACCATAAAGTTGTAATAACATTAGAAGATGGTATATTAGACGGTGGTTTTGGGCAAAAAGTTGCAGGGTATCTTGCAAAATTCGGAGTTAAAGTTTTAAATTACGGTGCATTAAAAGAATTTACGGATAGAATCCCTTTAGATGAACTTTATAAAAAATATCGCCTGAAAAAGGAACTTATTATTGAAGATATAATAAATTCTATGAACCTGATAAATGTTTAAGACCTTAAAAGCCCCTAAATTAGGGGCTTTTAATTTATTTGTTAAAAACTTGTTACATTTAAAAAATAAAAAGGCAATTTTAAATAAGACAATTTGTTTATAAAAGAGTAGGGAATGAAAATTTAAAAGGAAGAAAAAATCAGCATTATTATTGCATTTGAGCAATAAATAAGCACAAAAAAAGAATTATTTTACTCTCTCTTAATATCCTCGTGTTTATTTGAATGTTTGTCAATTTTGACAGACATTTTTTTTTATTTTAAAAAGCTTTCAGGTTAGATGTTTTTGAATCCATTTCTTTTATACCGTGCTTTAAAAAATCTACTTTATAAGAAATTTCATCTCCAACATTTTTTGTTTCTTTAATAAAGCCAATGCCGTATGTAGAATGAAAAACTCTTGAACCAATTGGAAAGCCCGCTTTTTTTAACGCCTCGCCTGAATTAACGGCTTTTTGCTTGCACTTATTAATAAGGGCTGAAACATCCACTTTTGGCTGCGGCGCTTGTTTTTGAACGGTTGGCTTTTGAATTGTTTTTTGTTCAAAAGTTCTGTTTTGGTTTGAATAGGTTTCTATTTTTTTAATAACGGGTTTATTTTCAGCTTCACCCAAAGAAAGCCCTTCAACTGTCGGTTTTTTCTTTACAACAATTGTTGTTTTCTTTTTAACATCTTTTAAGCTTGCAGCTAAATTATTTGTTGAACTTGCAGGTTTTACAACAATTGAATTTGCGCTTTTTGAAATAACGCCTTCGCCTGAAAGTTCTTTTTTCTTTGCAATAACAGCATTCTTAAAGCTGGAATCTGATTTTGGTTTATTTAAATTGTAGCCGCCCCAGCCTTGGTTATAGCTTGGTTCTCTTTCTTGTTTAACAAAATCTTCTTCAATAAGGCTTTCTGGGATTTCATCTATAAAACGGCTTTTTGGGAAGTTTTTAATATCTCCCCAAACACGCCTTCTTTTTGCGTATGTAAGATATAAGGCTTCTTTTGCCCTTGTAATTCCAACATACATAAGCCTTCTTTCTTCCTCCAGTTCGCTTTTATTTTCATAAACGGCATTAACAGCTCTAGACCCCGGAAACAAGCCTTCTTCAAGCCCAACAAGAAAAACAACTGGGTATTCAAGCCCTTTTGCAGCGTGAAGTGTCATTAAGGTAACAGATTTTTCTTCTTCTTTTAATTGGTCAACATCAGAAACCAAAGCCACTTGAGATAAAAAGTTTCCTAAAATTCCAAGGTCTTCTTCTTCATCAATTTCAAATTCATCTGCTTCAAATTCTTTAATAACGTTTATAAATTCCTGCAAGTTTTCAATTCTGGATTGGTTTTCAACCGTGTCTTCTTCTTTTAATTCTCTTAAATAGCCGGTTTCTTCCATAACGATTGCAGCAAATTCAGATAATTCATAATTATTTTGTTTTTCGATTAATGAATTTATCATATTGGCAAAATTTAATAAAACGCCCGTATGGCGGGAAGAAAAATCGGGGTAATCGTTAATATTTTCAATTATGGTGAAAGCCGAAACTTCTTTTTCATCAGATAATGAAAAGATTTTTTTCAATGTTGTGTCGCCAATTCCCCTTTTTGGAACATTTATAACACGCCTTAAACTTTGGTTGTCGTGTTTATTATAAATCAATTTTAAATATGCAATTATATCTTTAATTTCTTTTCTTTCATAGAACCTTAAACCCCCAACTATCTTATAAGGGGTGTTATTTGACATTAAAGCTTCTTCAATTCCCCTTGATTGGGCGTTTGTTCTGTATAAAACGGCAATATCTTCATAATTTACACCGTTTCTGTTTAATTCTTTTATTTTTTTTGCAACATAAAGGCTTTCTTCATAATCAGATTCAGCTTCATAAACCATGATTTTGTCGCCGTCGCCTTTTGTTGAATAAAGGTTTTTATCAAGCCTTTCTACGTTGTTTTGAATAACTTCGTTTGCGGCATTTAAAATGTTGCCCGTGGATCTATAATTTTGCTCTAATTTAATTAATTTTGTGTTTTTATAATCTTTTTGGAAATTTAAAATTATTTTATAATCTGCACCGCGCCAGCTATAGATTGATTGGTCAACATCGCCAACGGCGCACAAGGAACAATTCTTATCTTCAGCTTTTTCATTATCGAATAAAAGCTTAACAAATTCATATTGGGTTTTGTTTGTGTCTTGAAATTCATCTACCAAAATGTGCTTAAACCTTGCTGCATAAAGGTTTCTTACTTCTTCATTCTGCTTCATTAAATTAACCGCAAGCATTAACATGTCGTCAAAATCAAGCGCATTATTTAGGGCAAGCTGTTTTTCATATTCATAATAAATTTCTGATATTTTTTCTGTTTTATGGTCTCTTGCAGTTGTTGCAAAAGCATAGGCATCTTGCATTTTGTTTTTTGCATTTGAAATTATGGATTTCACCATTTTTGGTTCATAAATTTTTTCATCCAAATTAAATTTTTTAATTGCATTTTTTATAATGGTTTTTGTGTCTGTATCATCATAAATTACAAAATTGTTATCCCAGCTTCTGCCATCTTTTGTTTTATATGTGTTTAAGTGCCTTCTTAAAATTTTTCCTGAAATAGAGTGGAATGTGCCAACCCACATTTTTTTTACAACGGGTTCGCCTAAATATAAACTTAGCCTTTGCTGCATTTCTTTGCTTGCTTTGTTTGTAAATGTAACTGCCAAAACTTCAAAAGGGTTTGCGCCCGTATCAACTAAATTTGCAATTCTGCTTGTTAAAACTTTTGTTTTGCCGGAACCTGCGCCCGCTAAAACCAAAATTGCACCGTTTGGCTCTCTTACTGCTTCGTTTTGTCTTTCATTTAAGCCTTTTAAAAAGCTTGGCATGCTCTCTATCACTAAAAAATTCCCCTATAAAAAATAAAAAAATTGAAAAATATGAAAAATATGATATTATTATAATACAAAAAAATATGCGTTTTAGGAAAATTTAGATGACAGAAAATTCAAACGAAAATCAACCTTCGATTATGGTACCTCTTGATGATTTGGACAAAGTACCGGTTGATGACATTGACAAAGTGGACACTCTTGTTCAGGAATTAGCCACAATCAGGCAATCAGCCAAAAAAATTGCAATCATAGGTTCAAGAAACCTTGCAATTACTCACCAACAAATTATTGAAACCTTAACAACTTCCCTTGTTACACAAGGCAACACAATTATAACCTCAGGCGGTTCATCAGGTACAAACGCTGCTGCAATTAGAGGGGCAATGAAAGCAAACCCTGAAAACCTTAAGGTTATTCTTCCCCAAACAATTGGCCAACAGCCATCAGATGTTCAAGACCAATTAATTGGTGTTCCAAACATAATTGAACATCCTGACCGTGCCATGATGACATTAACGGATGCTTCAAGAATTTGTAACCGTGAAATTATAACAGAGTGCCAGCAATTAATTTGTTTTCTGTCTCACACTTCAGGCACGCTGCATCAAGCAGTTGAATTTGCTGAAGAATCTCACAAAGTGGTTACTGTTTTTTACTTAGATTAATTTTAAAATTTAATAATAAAAGCGCTGTTTATAATAAAGAACAGCGCTTTTTAGTATATTTACCCGATATTTAAAATAAAATTAAATTAATGCTTGATTATTTTTTTTGTCTTTGCTAATATAAAAAACGTCGAAAGGGAAGTCCCCTGAAAGACGCCCAGCAGATGGGGGATTAGCTCAATTGCTTGAAAAACTTGGTTTTTCAAAAGTAATACACCTGATGTAAGCAGGTGCGCTGAAACCCAAAACCTAAATGGGGGATTAGCTCAATTGGTAGAGCACCTGCTTTGCACGCAGGGGGTTAGGAGTTCGAGTCTCCTATTCTCCACC
>CALYDL010000033.1 GCA_944325145.1 Candidatus Gastranaerophilales bacterium | reverse complement strand
CTTCTCATTTCTCTAAACATTTTAATTTCCTTTGTTTGCCATTTTATTTTAGCATAATAACATTATGGCGCATTTTTTATGGGCAAAAAAGAATAAAAAAAGCCCCTTAAAAAAGGGACAAATGAAAAGATAGCGGATTTTACGTAGGGTGAAAGGCGAAGCCTGTAACCCGCCAATGTGAAAGCCGAACGGAATGGAAAAAGTGCATTTAGCACTTTTGAAATGAAGTTGCTCGGCTTGAACCGCTAGTAAAATCCAAGAGAATTATTTTTTAGCCTGCGCTTGATACATTGCCCTTTGCGCAGCCACACCATAAGGGATTGCTTGTTTGTCTGTAATCATAATGGTAAACAAATCTGTTAATTTTACCCCTAATGGATCAGAATATTTATACCTGTTATCTTTACCGCATTCACTGTTGTGACAATTTATATTAGATGGATTCGGTTTTCTATCACCATTAACATCAACCGTAAGAAGGCAAGGGGGTTTAGTTGTATTATCAATATTGTTTTTTAAACCAAAACTGCCACATCCTTTACACCCAACACCTGCTTCAGATACCGCATTATCTGCAAATTCGCCAACAGTGCTTGCTGTGCACAAATATACATTGCTTTCGTGCAGTTTATGATAATTTCTTTGCCAGCCGCTTCTAAATTCAAATCTCATGCCATCAGTAGTATAAAATGCAGAATTTACAAGAACATCAGAAGTTTCACTAGGATTAACCCAAAATTCATTATTCATTCTTGTAACAGTTTTCATTACAGACATATGACGCATTAAATAACCGTATAAATTAGCATTATCATAAGGAGTTTCGCCGTCTATTGCCATATTCATGGTTATTGCAGAATTTAGCACGCTGACAGCTTTTCTAAGGCCTGTTTTAAATTCTTGCTGCTGAGTGTTACTTATAACACTTGGAATAGATATTGCAGCTACAACGCCAATGATAGCTAAAGTAATAAGCACTTCCGCTAATGTAAAACCTCTTTTAAACATAAGCTATCCTTTCATTATTTTGTTTTTTTATTTATTATTTTTTTGCTTTGTTCATTTTTCTTTTCTTTTTTCATACGCCTATCAAAGAAAAGAAAAACGAACCAAAAAGAAAAGAAAACAAGGCTTAATGAATAAGTTTAATCTTATCTTTTAAAATCATCTGTCCCCTCAGTTGTTCAGAGTCGCCGTTTCGCAAAGCTTATGATGATTAAAATTAAAAGATTAAATTTAAAAAACAAACAATTGCTACACTTGGCTCCACTTCACCTTTCGGTAAAGACAGATGATTTTAAAAGGCTTGTTGTTTTTAATGTGCGATTAATTTTCAAACGCAACGAAATGTTCAATTTGTTGCGTTGGGGTAGAAAATGTTGATATTATTGAATGAAAGGAAATGAAAAATTATAAAAAAGATGAAATTTTATGTATTGAACAGTATTAAAAATAATGATAATATAAGGTTATAGAACTTGAATGCAACATAATGAACATTATGGGGCATTTTTATGGTTTTATTTTGAATTTAAAATATTTAATTCAAAACCATCATAAGTTTATTTTCAAGTTTCTTCTTTTTTATATAGTTAAAAGATTTTACATCTACTTTTGCGCCGTTTTTGATTAAAAGCGCTGCTATATCATATTGTTTCTTTTTTAGAGCAGTATATAAAAGGGTTTCATCCTTCCACAAATCTTCATAATTAACATTTGCGCCATATTCAATAAGCATATTTGCCATATCATAATTTTTATTTAAAATAGCAAACCTTAAGGGGGGAGATAAATCTTTGTTTGGGTTTGCGCCCGCTTTTAAAAGAAGGTACATAACCTGTTTTTTGTCATATTTTGCAGCATAATAAACAGGGTAATTGGCGTTAATTGCCGTATTTGGGTTAAAGCCAGCATCTAACAAAAGTTTAATTGCCTTTAGGTCATTTTTTTTAATATATTTTATAAATTCCATCGGGTTTCTTGAAATGCCCGCTTCATTTATAAGGTCGATTGCAGCTTGCCTTTCTTGGCGAATTTCTTTGGTTTCTTTGTTTTTAACATTCAAATATATATCACTTGAATGTCCAAATTCAAAAGGAAAGGGGAAAGAAGATTCATAAGCGTTTGCGCCCATTGTAAAAAACAATAGAGCGCAAACAACTAATAAAAGTTTTTTGTTAAATAACAAGCCCGCCATCAACTGATAATACCTGACCTGTAATGTAATCCGTATCAAGCGCTAAGAATTTAACGGCAGCTGCAACGTCTTCAGGGTTGCCCAATTTCTTTAATGGAATTCTTTCAACAATAGCATCCATTGGTAAATCTTTTGTCATATCTGTTTGAATGAACCCCGGAGCAACCGCATTTACTCTGATGTTTCTTGAAGCAAGTTCTTTTGCAAGCGCTTTTGTAAAACCAATTAAGCCTGCTTTTGCAGTTGAATAGTTTGCTTGGCCTGCGTTACCGTAAATGCCTGAAATGCTTGCCATATTAATAATTGCACCGGACCTTTGTTTAATCATTAATTTTGAAACAGGGTTTGTTACAAAATAAGCTGAATTTAAGTTAGTGTTAATAACATCTAACCATTGAGTATCAGACATTCTCATAAAAAGGCCGTCACGAGTTATGCCTGCATTATTTACAAGAATATCAATTTTGCCGAATTCTTCCACTATTTCTTTAATTGCAGTATCAACCGCTTCTTTGTCTGCAACGTTAAATTTCTTTTTAGCGGCCTTAACGCCAAAAGCTTCAATATCTTTAACTGTTTTTTCAGCAGCTTCGTCGTTTCCTGCATAGTTTATAACAACATTAACACCTGCTTCAGCTAATTTTAAGGCGCAAGCTCTTCCAATTCCTCTTGAGCCGCCTGTTACAAGTGCCACTTTGTTTTCTTGCATAATTTTTCCCCTTTTTAAATATTTACTAAATCAAGTGCATCTTTTGTTGCGTTCAGTGAATCCATATCACCAACATTATACGTTTTAACATCCACAGGGCAAATTTTTCTGTTTAAGCCTGTTAAAACTTTGCCTGAACCAAATTCAATAAATGTATC
The DNA here is from genome assembly GCA_944325145.1 of Candidatus Gastranaerophilales bacterium. Lineage (GTDB taxonomy): Bacteria > Cyanobacteriota > Vampirovibrionia > Gastranaerophilales > Gastranaerophilaceae > Galligastranaerophilus_A. The sequence continues at coordinate 9,687 of CALYDL010000033.1, read as the reverse complement.
AACGCCTTCCAATAATAATTTTTGAATAGATTGAGTCCAATAAACGCTGTTTGAAATTTGGATTGGCATTTTTTCAATGAATTCTTCTTTTTTAACTGTTAAATTAGCGTCAACGTTTGTAACAACAGGAATTGTTGCATCGTTAATTTTTAAGGTTTTAACAAAATCAACAAAAGAATCTGTTGCGCTTTGCATTAATTTTGAATGAAAACCGCCTGAAACAGCCAAAGGAACAACTCTTTTTGCGCCTTTTTCTTTAATTAATTCAGATGCATAATTAACGGCATCTAATTCACCTGTTATTACTATTTGATTTGGTTCGTTATAGTTTGCAACACTTACAAGCCCTTTAGAAGAAGCTGTTTCTAAGCATTCTTTAATTATATCTTCGCTTGAACCTAAAATTGCTGCCATGCCCCCTTGTTTTGAAATTTCACAAGCTTTTTGCATAACATCAGACCTTTTTTGAATTGCAAGAAGAACATTTTCTAAATCCATAACCCCTGCAACATACATAGCTGAATATTCACCCAATGAATGCCCCAGAGCAAAATCAGGTTTAATTGCACCTTTTGTTTGTTCAACAAATGCTTCGTAAGCCGCAATTGAAACCGTTAAAAGGCAGCTTTGAGTGTTTATTGTTTGTTTTAAGGCATCTTCCGGCCCTTCAAAACACAATTTTTTAATATCTTTATTTAAAACTTTATTTGCAGTATCAAAAACTTTTCTTGCAGATTCAAAGTTTTCATACAAACTAAGCCCCATGGATACAGCTTGTGCGCCTTGTCCCGGAAACATAAAAGCAATTTTTTTCATTTACTTAACTCCCAAAATTCTTATTTTAAGCCTTCTCTAAGCCTTACAACAGCTGAGCCCCAAGCCATGCCGGCACCAAATGCACATAAAATTGCAGTTGAAGGGGTTTTAATTTTGCCTGTTTCAAGAGCATCAGCTAAAGCAATAGGAACAGATGCGGCTGATGTGTTACCGTATTTATCAATATCCACAATAACTTGGTCGTTTGTGAATTCTAAACGGTTTTGAAGGCCTTCGATTATTCTTAAATTAGCTTGGTGAGGAACCAAATAATCAATGTCTTTAGGTTCCATTTTGGCATCTTCCAAACATTTCATAATTGATTCAGGCATTGTTTGAACAACAAACTTGTAAACTTCTTTGCCCACCATAGCAATTTTATGCTGGCCTAAAACTGCAGGTTCAACAAGCGGGCAATTTTCACCAACTAAATTCATTGTAATGAACGCACCTTTTGAACCGTCTGCATTAACGTTTAAGGCTACAATATCATCAACGCCGTCTTTTGCTTCGGTTAAAATCATAGCGCCTGCGCCATCACCGAATAAAACACAAGAAGCTCTGTCTGTCCAATCTAAAAATTTTGAATTGGTATCTGTTGCAACCAATAAAACGTTTTTATATTTGCCTGAATTAATGAAGTGGCGGCCAATTTCAAGCGCATATAGCATGCCGGTGCAAGCAACCGTTATATCAAACGCTATTGCATTTTTGGCTCCAATTGCATCTTGAATGGCGCAACCCGTTGAAGGGTAGATATTATAAGGGTTTGATGTTGCAACAACAATTAAATCAATTTCTTCGCCGTTTAAGCCTGATTTATTTAGGGCGTCTTTTGCTGCATTAACACCAAATGTTGTTGAATTTTCATCGCCTGAAGCTATATGCCTTTGTTTTATACCCGTTCTGGTTGAAATCCATTCATCAGAAGTATCTAAAATTTTTGTAAGGTCATCGTTTGTAATAATTGTTTCAGGAACGGATTTTCCTATTGAAAGTATTTGTACGGGTTTAAAATTCATTTTTTATAATTCCTTAAAGTTATCTATTGAAAAAATTCCATAATCTTTTTATTTACGCCGGATTCAACTGCTTCTTTTGCAACTCTGACGGCATTTTTAATGGCATAAGATGTGCTTCTGCCATGGGCAATAACAGTTATTCCCTTAACGCCTAAAAGCAAAGCTCCGCCAAATTCTTCATAATTAATTCTTTTATAAATTCTTTTCATAAAAGGTTTAGCCAAAAGGCCGATTATTTTTGATAAAATGTTTGCTTTAAATTCCTGCTTAATCATTTCAAAAAGCATGGAAGATGAGCCTTCAACAGTTTTAAGAGCAACATTGCCCACAAAACCGTCACACACAATAACATCGCATGCGCCTTTGAATATTTCTTTGCCTTCAACGTTACCTATAAAGTTCAAGCCGTCTTGGTTTTCTTCAAGCATTTTATAGGTTTTTTGAACAAGTTCGTTGCCTTTGCCCGCTTCTTCGCCGATATTTAAAACGCCCACACGAGGGTTTTCATATCCATAAACATTTTTAACAAATGTTGTACCCATAAGGGCAAATTGATAAAGCATTTCAGGTGTGCAAGAACTGTTTGCGCCTGCATCCAACAACATAAACGGCCTTTTAATTGTAGGCAAAGTTAGGGCAATTGCAGGGCGTTCAATGCCTTGAAGTCTGCCCAAGCCAAACAAGCTTGCTGCCATTGCAGCGCCCGTTGAACCTGCGGCAACAACAGCATCCGATGAACCTTTGGCAACGGCATCTACAGCAAGCACAATTGAAGATTTTCTTTTCTTTCTGATTGCTTGCCCAACAGCTTCGCCCATTTCTATAACTTCTTGAGCGTCTGTTATTTTAATATCAAGAGAATTAAGATCAACTTTCAGCCTGTGGGTATAATAGCCGCCTCTGTTTGAGCTTATACCTTTTTTTGCAATTCTTTCAAGCTCTGCTTTGATGGCATCTTCTTTGCCGACAAGTTCGATTGGCACATTGTAATCTATTGCTGCCCATACCGCTCCATCGACTATTGCAGCGGGTGCGTAATCTCCACCCATAGCGTCTATTGCTATTCTCGTCATACTAAATTCCCCAATAAACCGTTGTTGTTCTTTTTCTTAATTATTCTGCTTTGTTTTCTTCAGCTTTAACTTCTTCTGTTTCAGCTTCAACTTTTTCTTCAGCTTTAACTTCAACAGCTTCTGCTTCTGCTTTAGCTTTTTTTGTTGTTCTTTTTGCTTTTTTTGGTTCTTCTTTTACTTCAGTTTCGCTAACGTAATCAGGGCTTTTAATTGAAACAACTTTACCCTTATATGAACCACATTCGGGGCAAACAGTGTGTGTTAAAACAACTGCGCCGCATTTTGAACATTTTGTTGTAGCGGGAACTGTTGCTTTCCAATTAGCTCTTCTTTTAGCTTGTGCTGATTTACCCGTTCTTTTCTTTGGTACTGCCATTTTTAATTTTCCTTTATATTTTTTGCTTTGTATTTAATATTTAACCATGAAAAAATTCGCAAATGCAAATTTTGCCACATAAAACATTCTCTAAAAAAAAGTGTTTAATGTCAACAATGTAAGCTTTTTTGGGTAAAAAATGTTAAGTTTTATGCATTTTTACCATTTTTTAAAAATAAAAAAGACTGCAAATATTATAAAAATGAAACCTACAAAATAATTCCACTTAAATTCTTCTTTTAAATAAAAAACGGAAAAGAAACTAAAAACAATTAAGGTTATAACTTCTTGCATGGTTTTTAATTGTGCCGCTGAAAAAAATTCATGGCCAATTCTGTTGGCTGGCACTTGAAAACAATATTCCAAAAACGCAATAAGCCAGCTAACCAAAATAACAGCCCAAAGGGCGCTATTTTTAAACTTTAAGTGCCCATACCAAGCAAATGTCATAAAAACGTTTGAAATTGTTAAAAAAATTATCGGAATAAATTGTCTTATCATAATTTCACCTTTTTTAAATACACGTGCCTGATGCGATTCGAACGCACGATCTTTGGCTTCGGAGACCAACGCTTTATCCAAGCTAAGCTACAGGCACAAAAAACAAGTTTATTTTAGCATAAATTTTACTGAATAAAAAAAGCCCTTAACAATAAAGGGCTTTTTCAAAAATTATTATTCAATTTTTATTCTTCTATGTTTTCTTCTTTGGCTGATGTTCTGATTGATTCCATATTGCTTTTAGATTTCAAGTTTTTCTCTTTATATTTTCTAACTTGTCTTTCTAATTTGTCTGAAATAAGGTCAATACTTGCATACATTGATTCTGCTTTTTCTTCAACCCTGATAAGGTCGCCAAAGACTTTACAGTTTACTTCCGCAACATGAGAATCTGCAACCGAAGGATTTTTAATTACGGTTAAAATGATGTCAATTGCTTGAATTTGATCATAATGCGCTGCAACCTTGCCAAGCTTTTCTTTTGCATAAGCCTTGATTGCATCAGTAATTTCGACATTGCGGCCGTTAACATGAATGTGCATAAGAATTTTCTCCGTTTCTAAACTGAATGTATAACTTCCTTCTTGAACGATATTTCAAACTTCATTTTCTAATTATACACAATTTAATTTGCTTTTTAAAGGGTAAAATTGAAAAATATTAATTTTTTTCAATTTCAAGAAGTTTTTTATACAGTTTAATTTCTTCATCCGTCATATTTTTAGATAAAACAATTTTTACTTTAACATTCAAATTGCCAAAACCGCCTTCTTTTTTGGGCAACCCTAAGCCTTTCATTCTAAGCATTAAGCCTGAACTTGATTTTGGCGGAATTGTTACATTGAAGTTTCCATGGGGGGTAACAATTTCTTTTTTAACCCCTAAAGCAGCCATAGCAGGGCTTATTTCTACTTCTTTGGTTAAATCAGCTCCATCTACCGTATAGTTTGAATCTTGAATTTTTATAACCAAATAAAGGTCGCCCTTGTTGCCGTAAGCATCTTGCCTGCCTTCACCTTTAAGCCTTATTTTTTGGTTTTCTTTGCAGAATTTTGGAATATTAACAGTTAAGTGTTTTGAAATTTTTTCAATGCCTGAGCCTGCACAGTGCGAGCAAAAGCCTTTCTTTTGGCCGCCACAATACGGGCATTTTCTAAAATCATTAACAGTTATGCTTTTTGAACCTGCTAAGAAAATATCATTAACATTTAAAATAATATTTTGAGTTATATCAAGGTTTTCAGCCGGTTTTTGTTTTCTTTGGGCTTCTTGATATTGGTTTGCACCTGAAAAACCGCCCATATTGCCGCTAAAGCCGTTGAAACCGCCAAAATGGCTTCCTGAAAAGCCGCCTTGAGCGCCGTTAAAGCCGCCTTGTGAATAGCTTCTTTGGTATCCTGCATTTGCACTCTTAGACATTAAATCGCCAAAAATTGCAGAAAAGAAATCTGAAAAGCCGCCCATATTGCCATTTGAAGCGCCGCTTGCAAATTGCGAAAAATCAAAATCGCCAAAATTTGGGGGCGGTGTAAAATCGGCGCCGCTTTGCCAAGCAGAACCAAGGCTGTCATATCTTTGGCGCTTTTCTTTGTCGCCCAAAACTTCATAGGCTTCATTTATATCTTTAAATTTTTCTTCGGCCCCTTTTTCTTTATTGACATCGGGGTGGTATTTGCGCGCAAGCTTACGATAAGCCGATTTTATTTCAGCTTCCGTTGCTTCTTTTTTTACGCCTAAAATTTCGTAGTAATCTTTGTATTTCATAATATCTATATATTAACTCTTGTTTTTAAAAAGACAGATATTTTTAACAAATAATTAATTTTTAAGATATTTCAATTCTTTTCTTTTCTTTTAAAAGTTCATCATAAACCCAAGCGGGAACAAAATTTTTGCCCATAATAATTGTGCCGTGGTTCATGGATGGTGCGTGGAAATCGGAACCGCCCGTTATAATAAGCCCGTATTCTTCAGCAAGTGATGAATAGTATTCAACAACGGCGGGGGAATGTTTTCTGTGGTAAGCTTCAATTCCCCTTAGGCCATAATTTATTAATTCTTTTGCAAGAGAATCTGCTATTTCAACATCAATTGGGTGTGCAAAAACGGGAATTCCCCCTGCATCATAAATAATTTCACAAGCATCATGGGGTGAAACTGTTTTTCTTTTAACATAAACCGGTGAATCATCGTTTATATATTTTGAATAAGCTTCAGTTACATTGCCCGTTCCGCCTGCATTTGTAATTGCACGAGCTATATGGGGGCGGCCGATGCTGCCACCAGGGGCAACAAGCTTTTTAATATCATCAAATTTAATTCTGATACCTGCTTTTTTATTTAAAAGAGTTGTCATTTCTTTAGCTTGATGAACACGCGCATTTTGTTGGAATTTAAGCATATTTTGAAATTCATGGTTTTTAACATCCATAAAATAGCCTAAAATATGAACTTCATAGCCTTTATAAATTGTGTTTATTTCAACCCCTTGAATAATTTCAAGTTTTTTGTCATTTTCTTTTGCATAATTTTGGGCAATATCATATGACAAAATATTGTCATGGTCTGTTAGGGCAATGACATTTAACCCGCAATCTATTGCGGTATCAACAATCATCTCGGGGCTAAAGGCGCCGTCAGAGTAGGTTGTGTGAATGTGCAAATCGACCTTCAAGTTTCACCTTCCTTATTTCTTTTATCTATTAAAAAATTAATTCTTTTAATTTCAACGGGAAGATTATTTTCTTTGTTGAAAGTGATTTTAACCGCATTTATTTGTAATTTTTCAGATTCTGCTACATCAAACCTTTCTGGGATGCTTGTTACAAGCCTTTTAATTGATGATTCAAAATCCATACCGATAACGCTTTCATAAGCGCCCGTAAAGCCAACATCTGTTATATAGGCAAGTTTTTCATCAATATTTTTTTCATCTGCCGTTTGAACATGGGTGTGGGTTCCAACAACGGCATTTACCCCCGATGTTGATGCAAATTTTGCAAAAGCTATTTTTTCTGCTGTTGCCTCTGCGTGGTAATCAACAATTACAATTTTATCTTCAAAATTTAATTTTTCACTTAATTCTTCAATTGCTTGAAACGGGCAATTAACAGGCTGCATAAAGGTTTTGCCCAATAAATTAATAACTAAAATTTTATCGTTAAAAATTCTATACCCAACGCCTCGAGCTGTTTTATGATAGTTATACGGGCGAATTAGGGCATTTGAATTATCTATATATTGGTAAACATCTTTTTTATCCCAAATATGGTTGCCTGATGTTAAACAATTAACGCCATAGGATAAAAGTTCATCATGGTTTTTTAAGGTTAAACCAAAACCATGGGAAGCATTTTCAGCGTTTACTATAACAAAATCGCTGTTTAATTCTTCCTTGTATTGTTCAAAATAAACACCATCAGAGGCAAGCACGCTTTTAAGCGCCTCTCTTCCGGGGCGCCCTACGACATCGCCAAAGAATAAAACTTTAAGATTGTCTGACATTTCCTATTTCGCAATTTCAGTAACTCTAGCTTCTCGAACAACAGTAACTCTGATTTGTCCGGGATATTCAAGTTCATCCTCAATGCGTTTTACTATATCTCTGGCCAATTTAGCGGCGGCAGCATCATCAAACACATCAGGCTGAACTACCACCCTAACTTCTCTTCCGGCTTGCACTGCAAAAGATTGCTTAATGCCTTCATAGCTGTTTGCAATCTCTTCAAGCTTCTTGAGGCGTTTAATATAGATTTCAAGCGTATCACGCCTTGCGCCGGGCCTGCCTGCAGAAACTGCATCTGCAATTTTGACCAATGCCGCCACAAGAGTGTTGGCTTGAACGTCATCATGATGGGCTTCTATGGCATGGATTATTTCTTCTTTTTCGCCATATTTTCTTGCAAGTTCAACGCCCAATTGAATGTGTGTGCCTTCTTGTTCATGATCAACGGCTTTGCCTATATCATGAAGCAATCCTGCACGTTTAGCTTCTTGTACGTTAGCGCCTAATTCAGCCGCCAGCATGCCTGCAATTTGAGCCACTTCAATTGAATGTTTCAAAACATTTTGCCCAAAACTTGTTCTATAATATAAACGTCCAAGAGTCTTTGTAAGCTCTCTGTTAAGGTTCATGATTCCAAGGTCGTAGGCTGCTTTTTCGCCTTCCAGTTTCATTTTGTTTTCAATTTCTTTAAGTGATTTTTCATACACTTCTTCAATTCTAACAGGGTGAATACGACCGTCTGATATTAATTTTTCAATTGTAAGCCTTGCAACTTCACGCCTTACAGGGTCAAATGAAGATAAAACAACGGCTTCAGGGGTATCATCTATTATAAGGTCAACGCCCGTCAAGGTTTCTAAGGTTCTAATATTTCTGCCTTCACGCCCGATTATTCTTCCTTTCATATCATCGTTTGGAAGCGAAACAACAGAAACTGTTGATTCAATAACCTGTTCAATGGCGCATTTTTGCATTACTTGAGATAAAATTTCTCTTGATTTTTCTTCAGCAGATTCTCTTATTTTAATTTCATTTTCACGAATTAACCTGATTTGTTCTTGTTGAAGCTCGTGTTTTAATTGTTCCAATAATGTGTTTCTTGCTTCTTCTCTTGACATTTGAGAAACTCTTTCAAGCTCTGTTACTTGCTTTGCAATTGTTTCTGCCAAATAGTCTTCTTTTTCGTTTAATTCGTCTTCTTTTTTATTTAAGGCATATTCTTTATCGACGTTTTGTTGGTTTTTAAGCTCAACTTCGTCTTGTTTTTTTTCAATTAATTCTTCTAAACGGCTGACTTCGTTTCTTCTATCTCTAATTTCATCGTTTAATTTTTGCCTGTCTTCATAAAGCTGTTCTTTTGCATTTGCAAGCGCTTCTTTTTTATACAATGAAATTTTTTCCTTAAACTCTTCTTGTTTTTCTTTTAGTTGAGTTTGAAGGTTTTCTAATGCCGTTTTTTGGCGTGTGTTAATAATTACGATAACAATTGTTGCTATCGCAAACAAAAACGAGGACAAATATGGCCCTATGTTTGTTAAAATTGTGACTAAAGAATCTTGAGCGATTTTCCCATACCTCATATAAAGTGTGATAAAAAGCCGCTAAATATAATTATTTAAGTTAATTTATTTATATTAAAACTTATTTATACAATATTTAGTTAATATAAATCATATCACGGATTTTTAATTTTGAACACAAATAATAAAAAATGAATTTTTTATAGATTAAAAACAGTATTTTTTGTTTCGTTTGTATAGTTTTATAAAGTTATGTGCAATAATAAAATAGACAAATTGCCAATCATCATTAAATTTAAAAAAGGCTATTAAAGAAGGTTTTATAATGTTTTCAAATTTAGTTTCTTTGATTAATCAATCAATAAATTCAGCATTTTATTCACCAAGCGTTTCAAAAGTGGAACAAAAAAGCAATAACCCCTTTGCAAGCGCTGATGGCAACAACCCCTTTGTAAATACAAATTTTACAGGCTCAAGCGCCAACTATGCTAAAAACCAGCCTGTTGCAGGCGGTTATTTTGCAGGGTATTATAACGGTGTTCCAAACATTGTAGGAAGAAAGCTTTTTATTGAAGTTTAGATAAAATTTAAAATATAAAACCGCCTTTTTAGGCGGTTTTTTTGAATTTTAACTATAATGAATGCCCCATAATGTTCATTATGTTGCATTCAAGTTCTATAACCTTATATTATCATTATTTTAACCTTTGTTCAATACTTGGTTTTTTATTATTTTTTAAATTTTTAAATTCCTTTCATTCAATAATATCAACATTTTCTACCCCAACGCAACAAATTGAACATTTTGTTGCGTTTAAAATTAATCGCACATTAAAAAACAAATAAGCCTTTTAAAATTGTTTACTTATATTTT
>CALYDL010000032.1 GCA_944325145.1 Candidatus Gastranaerophilales bacterium | reverse complement strand
AGGCTCATTTTTTTATAATTAAAAAATTAATTTCTGTTTTGTTCTATATATTGAACAGCTTCTTCTATTGAATAGAAAGTTTTAATAACATTATTTAAAAATACAAACGATAGCGCATTTAAAATATCTTTAGAAGGTTTTACAACCACAAAATTGCCGCCTGCTTGGCTTGCTGTTTTATAAACTTGTGCAAAAACTGCAGCAAATTTGTCTGAAAATATTTTAATATGTTCCATATCAAAAATTATATTTGGTTTGCCCGTTAAAACATTTGCGTTAACTTCTTTTAAAATGTTTGAAATATAAGTTTCATTATTAATTTTGTGAATTGATAAAACGCAAATGTCGTCATTTACATAATATTTTTGATATTCTTCGCTTGTTGCTTTAACAACGGTATCAGAAATAAATTTCATAACATTTTGATGCCAGTTTGGCTGTTTTGCAATAAATTCATCAATGCCTTCTCTGTAGCATTTTTGAATCATATTGGAATCATCCGTTCCTGAAACAACAAGAATTTTAAATTCTTTGTCAGATTCTGCTTTTAATTTATTTGCCATTTTGATGAGCTCTAAGCCGTCTTCTGCATCGGGCAAGAATAAATCGAACACTGCATAATCAAAATGTTTTTTCTTTAACTCAGAAATTGCTTCTTCTTTTGTTCTTGCAACACAAACATCCGTGCCGATTTTTTTCAGCATAGAAGTTAATTGGTAAATTGAAAGTTCCATATCATCAACAATTAATACATGCAAATTTTCTGCAGTAAAAAAGCTGACAGGATATGAAAAGAAGTTCAATTTCCTTTCTATTTCAATTAAAGCTCTTGAAATAGTTTCTTCATCAACCGCATCAAGCGGAATGTCAATGCCTGAAATCTTTATAAGGTTTGCAAGCTGTTCTTGTGTTAATGTAATCTCTTTCATATTTTTTATTATACATTATTTTTCAAAAAACACTACTTATTGTTAAATTTGTAATATAATTGGATTATAGATTTTATTAGAGGGAATTTTTATGCAGGAAAGTTTAAATTATTCAGCATTCGGTAAAAATGATATTAGGGGGCTTTTCCCTTCTGAAGTTTATTCTGAATTGTTTTTTCATACTGCAAGGGGATATATAAAATGGGCAAGTTCCAAATTAACAAAAATAGGAGCTTCAAGAAAACCCGATAAAATGACATTTGTTGTTTGTATGGATGCCAGGCTTCATTCGCCCGAATTAAAAACAGCAGTTATTGAAGGCTTAACTTCAGCAGGAGCAAATGTTTTTGATATTGGTTTAGCGCCAACTCCAATCGGCTATTACGGCGAATGGGCAAATTTTAGTGAAGATTTATTGGAAGACACAAAAGTTATGGGCGCCTTAATTATAACCGCTTCTCATAACCCAAGCGAATATAACGGCTTAAAAATGACTTTTAATAAACAATCTTTATCTGAAGAAGACATTAAAGAAGTTAAAGAAAAAACAAAAGAAGTATATGAATTAAGCAGAAACGGCCAATACAGTTACTATAAAAAAGGCTGGGTCAAAAAGCCCGATTTAATTTCTATGTATATTGAAAAAATGACAAATTCTTTTGCAGCAGGCGGAATTAAAATTGTAACTGATTGTGCTAATGCAACGGCAGGTGTTGTGGCGCCCGAACTTTATAAGGCAATCGGGGCAGAAGTTATTGAACTCTACACTGAGCCTGACGGCACATTCCCAAATCACCACCCAAACCCAAGCGTTGAAGCAACTTTAGAAGACCTTAAGAAAACAGTTGTTGAAAATAAAGCGGATTTTGGCATAGCCTTTGATGGTGATTCAGACAGAATCGGTGTTGTAGATAATGAAGGCAAAATGATAACAGGAGATAAGCTTCTTTTAATTTATGCAACCGATTTAATTAAAGAATTAAAAATAAGAAACGAAGTTCCCACAATAGTTTCAGAAGTTAAATGTTCTCAAGTTTTATACAATGAAATTGAAAAAATGGGTGGCAAAGCCGTTATGTGCAAAACAGGCCATGGTTACATTAAAGCTAAAATGAGAGAAACAGGTGCGCTTTTAGCAGGTGAAATGTCGGGGCATACATTTTTTAGAGACAGATACTTTGGCTTTGATGATGCAATTTATGCAGGCTGCAGGTTAATTGAAATTTTTGCAAAAAATAAAAAATTAAACCCTGAATTTAAGCTGAAAGACATGTTAAAACCTTTTGATTCTGTTTCAATTTCGCCTGAAATTAGGCTTAATTGCCCAAATGAATTTAAAAAAGAAGTTTTGGAAGAAATAAAAGAACAGGTAAATGACGAACTTTTTGGGGCAAAAATTAAAGACATTATTACATTAGATGGGCTTAGAATTGTTTTTGAAGATGGTTTTGCACTTATCAGGCAATCAAACACGGAACCTGTTTTTACATTGAGGTTTGAAGCAACTACAAAAGAAAAGTGCGAACAATATGAAAACGCCCTTGTTAATTTAACAAATTCTTTAGTTGATAAAATTAAAAGTTTGAGAGTTTAATTAAAAAATAAACAAAATAAAAACCCGCTTATTTTAGCGGGTAAATTTTGTTAGTGTCCTCTTTTTGGTGGTAGTAGTAAAATGTGGTAATTGTGGTTTAACTCTCTCTTTTATCTCTCTGGTTGTGGTTTTTTCTCTCTTTTAATTTCTCTCTTGTACTTATATAAAGTTTTATATGCAAAAAATATTGCTTTTTTATATACTGTTTAGTTAACATTTCTTAATAAAAGCAATTATTCTTCGCTGTCTGCTTCTTTTTGGTAATGTTCAAGTTCTTCCATTGCTTCTTTTAGAAGCCTTGCTTCGTCATAATCTGCAGGCGGCTCAACTATTTGCTTAAAGCCAAAGCCATACTGAAAAGCAGATGGCACTTGGGTTACAATATGTTCATATTCGCCTAAAATTGAATTAATGCAATGTAAAACCCCTGGGCCAACAACCGCCAGGTCGCCTTCTTTTAAAAGCTGAGCTTTGCTCTGCCCGTTTTTAACCACATTTAAAATTGCAGCGCCTGATGAAATTACATAAATTTCTGTTTGCCTTTTTTCTTCTAAATTTGGATGAGCATGGAGTTTTTCTTCGCTTCTTATACTTTTAATTGGAATTGCTTTTTTATCGTCATATTGAACCATAGAAACACCCACAAAAGGAGTATTTCCTTCTGAAGATGACAAAACGGTTGAATTTGTAACCCAGTTTGTTTTTTCGTGGGTCCAGTTGTTCAATTTGTCGTTCAGATTGTAAACGGCCATATTTTCATTTATAAATTTTATTGCTAAAAAAAATTACTCTATTTGTATGTTTTTTACAAACTAAAGTATAATTTTTGTAAAAAAATACAAAAGTTTTCTTTAATTATGCCGATATAATTCATGGGAATAGGAAATTCCTTTTTGAATAAAAAATAGGAAAATAGGGTAAGATTAATGGAAAATGCCAAAAACCGAGAAGAATTAGATATATTAAAAGATGGGGGCGTCTCATTATTTTCAAGGTCATTAGACCTTATGAACGATGACCCACTAGAAGAAATCTTTGCGCTTAATTTGGGCGATTTTCTTTGTGAAAGTTTGATTAACGATGAACTTGCAGGAAAAATTTCAAATAAAAAAGATAAAGTTGAAGGCCTAAAAGCCCAATTAAGAGAATTAATTTCAATATATTCAATAGATTCAACTCTTTCTCTCCTTGGTTTTAAAGAACATGAAGATTATATTATCTATGATTCAATTGCGCGTGCAATTAAATTAATGCTTTCATTAGATGAATGCAGCATTTATTTATCGCAGAAAAAACAACCCCTAAAATTGGCAGGCACATCTAAAAACATTTTAAAAGGCAGGGTTAATAAAAATATAAAAGAATGCTTTGAAAAAGAAGAAATTATTACAATTAAAAATAAAACCAAAATAATTCAAATTTTCCCTATGAAAAACAATTTTGAATGCATTGGTTCAATTGAAGTTAAAAGGCCTTTAAATAAGCCATTGGAAGAAGAATACGTTGATTTGTTGAAAATAACAGCGGGGCTTTTTGTAACCTCTTTAGGCATTCAAAAATTAATTGATGAAGTTAAAAGAGTTTTAGCAAATGAAGTTATTTCAACATCTGAATTGCAAAATTTAAGGGCGCAATTAACGGCAATTATAGGCGACCTTCAAGATCAGCAGCAGGCCTTTGTTGAAACAATGGCAAGAGCAGTTGATGTTAAAAGCAGATATAAAAGCAGCCATTCCAAATCTGTTGCGGAACTTGCAAAAGAACTTTGCCACCAATTGCAATTAAATGAAAAAACAACAGATTTAATTTATTATGCCGCTTTATTGCAAAATATAGGCAAAATTACCTTAAATGAACAGTTGTTTACCAAAAAAGATAAACTTTCAAAAGAAGAATGGGATAAATTGCAAGAACACCCAAATGCAGGCGTTAGCTTGTTAATGAATATAAACTTCTTATCTGAAGTTGTTCCATACGTTTATTACCAAAAAGAACGCTACGACGGTTCAGGCAAACCCGAAGGCTTAAAGGGCATGTCAATTCCTTTTGGTTCGAGAATTATAGCGCTTGCAGATGCATATTGTGCTTTAATTGAAGATAGAAGCCACAGAAAAGCAAAAACAAATAAAGAAGCGCTTGAAATTCTGAAAAATGAATGCAACACAAAGTGGGACCCTGTTGTATATGAAGCTTTATCTAAAATAAGATAAATCGAATTGTTAAAATAAAACTGCTTCTGTTACAGAAGCAGTTTTTGCATGTTATTCATCAACTTTAATTCCGAATTCTTTTAATTTGTCGTCAACTTCTTTTTTTCTTGCGTTGAGTTTGTCTATTTCCCCTTGAAGTTTAAATTTTGCCGCCAATTCTTTTAAGGATTTTATATGGCTTAATTCTGAAATATATCTTCTTGGTGAATTCGCAAAGTCGCTTTTATCCATTTGTGATTGAAATTTGACATACGAAGCTTGTGCAATTTTATACATACCGGGTAATTTTTCATTATTATTCATATTGTTGTCCCTATTTGCGCTATTTAAACCTTGTATATTTTCCATATTTTACCTCTTATGCCACTGTGCCGTAGTAAATAGTTCTAAAGTACTCTTGCATTTGCTCTAAAGTTAAAATATTTGATTCCGAAGTTTTCCATGGGTTTGTTACTTTGAATTTCATTATACCATTTTCATCAGTAAACGGTACAATTGAATATGCATGGTTACCTGCAAGGTTGAGTTCTGGATTCAAGAATGTTGTATCGCTGGTTCCAATTGTTCCGCCTGCAAAAATATATTTTTCCCAGTTTTCTTTATTGCTAAGTAATTCTTTAATGTTTGTCATTTCATATTGTGCGTCTTCTATGCCAAACATTTTAAGAACATTGTGAGTATTGCCGCCATTGCCTCTTAATGTTTCAGGGCTTGTAGCAATATCTGTCATAATTTTCATAATTTCTTCATCTATATTTTCATATAAGCTGATAGCCCTTGCATCCATATCTGCCATTGTTTGTATTTGACCTTCAAGTTTTTTTGTAATTGCATCTATGTCAATGCCTGTTCCGTCAGCATTCAATGGTACAAAGTTTCTAAATTGTTGTTCGAAAAATTCAGGGTAATAATCGCCAAATTTTATATCGCCGGATTGAACAACTTCTTTAAACATTTCCTTTAATTGTTCAACGCTATAATTGTCTGGATTTTCTAAAATTGCACTATAAAAATCTATTCTTGATTCAAAACCCGTATAGCTATCAACCATGGAATTAATTTGCCTGTCCAAATTTTGCCAAGTTTCATCAATTAATTTTTGTTGTAATTCAAGACCATATAAATATTCAAGTGCCTGCATTCCTTTTGGACCATTTACAATACTTAAATAGCTGTCTTGTGCTACTACTTTGCTGCTGCCATCATGTGTTTTTAAGTATGAATCCGAAACGCTTTCTGAAATGCTTGCGCCATCTTCAATTGTAAATTCAACTTTGCTGTTTGGTAATTTTACGCTGACACTGCCATCTGCTTGTTCTGTGAAACATTGTAACAAATGAGCTCTTGTTCTCGGTGTCTTATTCAGTATATCTAAACCCGCAATTAAATAACAATCGCCAATTCGTTGTTGATTCATAGAATATCTTTCAACAGGTGGGAATAGTTCCATATATTTTTCTGCAGAAATATTCAATTCTTGTGCTGTACCATCTGCAAGAATTATGCCCATTTTGCTACTGCCTTCAATTTGGTAGACATCGCCTGTGCTAAGTTGTGCAACTGCATCTTCGACATTTGAAAATTTCTTTACAAATGTTTCCGTTATATCATCACCATTTTTAAAAGCAGCATATAATTTTGAAACATCATCCGCAAGTTGTGCATCAATTTTTCCACTTTTGCTTTTTGGTTTTATTAATTCAAAATCTTTGGAAATTACGCCGTTTCTCTTTAATTCTTGAAGCTGTCTATCCATTTCGGGTGTGTATTCAACAAAGCTGCTTGCTTTGCTGCTGCCCATTATTGTTTTTGGTTTATCTATGATATCGGTATTAATTTTTGAAGAATCAAAAGTCAAGGTTGTTTTGTTTAATTCGAAATTAACCATAGTATCATCCATACCAACCTTGGATGAAAATGCGGTTATGTTACCTGCTTCATCGAATTTGACGGAACTTATATCCATATTTTTTAGTAATTTATCTATATCTTTTACGCCAAGAACAGACTCTCCGCCAAGATTTTTTAAACCTGTTTGAATTTGTTCAACCATAGTGGGTAATTTGCCTTGAACGTCAAGATTTGTGCCTTTTAAAAATTCTATTGCATCATCTGATGAAAAACCTGCTTTTGTAAGTGCGGTTAGCGAATTTTCTGCATTATTCATAAGAGTGGAAACTGCATATTTATTTACTTGTCCATTTGCATCCAGCAAAGTGTCATCAAGTTTGCTTGCAACCATATCTGCAAGTGCGTTATTGCCTGTCTTTCCAGCAAGTGCGTCATTAATTTCTTTTGTAAATGAACTTGTATCAAAAGCGTTTTTAGTGCCACTTGCTGCAAGGCCTATTCCTGAAATGCCAGTATTTAGTACGGCACCCATTCCGCCACCTTGAAGAGTTACTTCAGCCAAAGTTTCAAGAGAAAAATCGACATTTTCATCTGTTGCAGCCATAACTGCGTAATTTAAACCTGAGCTTGCACTACCATCTATAAACCCTTCGACTGCTGCCCCTGTAAGTTTTGAGCCTATGTTTATTCCTGTTTGTCTTAAGCTTTCTTTAAATGTTGTTGCAATGGCGGTTTGTGTAGCGCTTTTTCCAAGTTGTGCTGTAACAGCACCGCCAATCATATTTGCACCAGTTCCTGTTATGCCACTGATTGCGCCAAGCGCTGCGTCTTGCAATGCTTCTTTTCCGCTATAATTAAAATCTATGCTGCCATCGCTATCTTTGTCATATATGCTATTTGATGCATTTAAGACCAAGTTTGTTCCTGCACCTACTGCTGCACCCAAGAGTAATGAAGCGCCACCTGTAAATGGTGCTGCTGCAACTGCCGCTGCTGTTATAACACCGGTGATAACACCTGTAGCTGTATCGGTCATTGTTGCTTGGGTATCTATATAATTTTGAATTTGTTCGTTTGCATTTGAATTATTTGTAACAGCAAGCACGCTGGGGTCACCTCCTGCATTACTGTTTACGGCATCTACAATTTGGTCTATACTATCTGATAAATCGCATTGTTCTTCGTAAATAGAAGTTTTGGGTGCATTTTTACCTTCAACGGTTATGCCTGCCGCTTTATTATATGCAAGAAGTGAAGCAAGCGCATCTGTATCAAAATTTTGACCTGTTAATTCTTTGTATAATGCTGCATATTGGACAGGGTCGCTACAATTTTCAAGTTCTTCAACCATTGATTTATAATATTCAACTTGAGCTTGTGCCTCAGATTCTGATGTTCCAAAGCCAAAAATATCATTTAGGCCGCTCATTCCTCTGCTTAGCCAACCTTGTTCATTGATGGAATTTTCCATTTCGGCAATTAATTCGTTCGCTTGTGCCATAAGCGCTGCATTCATATCTTCCATCGTTACGGTTTGACCATCAACAGTGAATAAACCGCCATTAATTGCAGTTATTGTATCTTTCGCTGTTGCTGCTGATTTTCCTTCGTTTTCAACGTAAATTCCAATGTTTTCATCAGAAAGATCACTAATAGATGCCATCGTACAGTTTTGAAGTTCTTCTTCTGTTAGTGCAGATGTATCTGTTACTATGTTGCCGTTTGCATCTAATATAACTTCTTTATCGCCATAGATTAATTTATAGGCAGCAATTACATCTTCTTTATTGCCTGAAAGAATTGCTCTTTCAAGTAGCTCTTTGTTTTCTGCCAATTTATTTTCATCACCCGCATAACTGCCGCCCCAAAGAGTCGCAATGTCATCTGTTATGCCGGCACCGTCTTTTTTCGCATCTAATTCACCTTGTTCAACAGCAAGAGATGTTAACATCTGCTCTTGAAGCATAAGCATTTGCTTTTCTTCTTCAATTTGTACTTTTAGAGTTTCAATTTCTATTTGTAACTGTGCAATTTGTTCTTCATCACCGGAAATTACCGCAGCGGTTGTTTCTAAAGTGGTATTATACATTGTTTCCGTTTCTTCTCGGTTGGTGTATAAACCCTGAACAAATATTTCAAGTTCCGCTGCTATTTGAGAACATTCAACAACGTTCCCTTGTGCATCAACTAAATTTCCGTCTGCATCTGCTTTGTAATTTTTTGCTTCCATAAATGCAGTCAATGCACTATCATATTCGCTTTCTGCATTATTTTGAACCATAAATGCATCGGCCAAATCTAAAAGCGCATCAGCGTATTCTTGGTCTGATACTTCTCTTTCGCCGGTTTTTCTTTCTAATATAACTTGTGCTGCATCTGCTATTTCTTGTGCATTTTGCTGTTCTTGTTCGCGTTTTTCAAGTTCTGCTTTTGCCTCATCGTCTATTACTTTTGCTTTTTCTTCTTCTCTTTGTTTTGCTTCAGCTTCTGCTTGTGCTTTATCTCTTCCTGCTATTGCATTAGATAAGGCATTCCAAGCGCTTGAAACCCAGTTTTTAAATTTTGTCCATAAGCTTTCATCGCCATTCGCTTCTTTTGATTTTGCATTATCGTATTCTGCTTGTGCTTTATCAACTTCTGCTTGTTTTTGATTTCTTACATTAAATGCTGCAACTGTTTCTTTTGCTGCTTGCGCGTAATCTGCCGCTGTGCCTGCCTGAGTTGCTCTTGCTGCGCCCGTTTCTCTTGTTGCATCAGCCAAATCGCTGTTTGCTGAGTTAGAATCTCTTCTTGCCGAGCTTTCTGCTTGTTGGCAAGCTTGATTGTTGGCTTGGGCACTGTCAGCACAGCCTTTAGCTTCTTCAGTGTCAGATTGTGCATCTTCTAAATCGGATTTTGCGCTGTCTGTGCATTCGCCTTTTTGCGCAGCATCTTCAGCGGCTGAATCTGCTTCTGATTGTGCCTCTGAACATGCTTCATTTGCATCTGCTAAATCATCTTTTGCACCTTGGCATTCGCCTTCGCCTGTTGAAATTTCTGAATCTATATCAGATAAAGCAGCATCTTTTTCGCTTGTGGTTTGGTCGTAGCTGTCTTGCTGCTCGGATAAATCTTCTTCAACAGTGGCTTTCTCATTTTCAAGTGCTTCAAGTTCGCTGTTTGCACTTTCTAAATCTTCCAAAGAGCCGCCGCTTACAACCGAAGGATACGTTGAAGCGTCATAGTTGCCGTCTTTTGCATATTGAACGTTTATTTCGCCGGTTTCTGTATTTTCGCTTCTTATTGTCGTAATTTCGTTTTCGGCGGATGTGTCAACAACATGTAATACGTTGGGCTCATTCGTATTTGAAATTACCTTTTGAGAACTTCCGTCATCATTGTTATATGTTGTTGTTTCGTTAATAACGGCGTCATTTCTTGTGTGGTCAATATAACTGCTTGAAACAACTCTGCCCTGTTCATCAAACGTATCAAAACCTGTTTGTTTTTCATCCGCATACGATTGAATATATTTTCCCGAAGGCAAAACGGTAATTGCCGAATTTTCTTTTTTTGTATTAATCTTAAAAGTTCCGTTGCCGTAATCGGATACGGATACAATTTCTTCAATTCCGCCCGCCTGCTCCACTATGTTATTTTTGGCGGTAAGAGTAAGAGAATTTAAGTAATTGTTTATTTCTTCAGCGTCAGTTATAACCTGTGCTTCCGACGTTTCTGCATTGGCCTCCGCCTGAATTGCTTCAAACAGTTCGGTTATTGTTTCTTTATTGAACTTGCCCGTAAGCGCCGCAGTGACTTTATCCGCCAATTCTTCCGTAATGACACCTTCCGCCAACATGCCCGTAACGGAATTAATAAGCTCATCCTTCATATCGGTTGCTTCTTTCCATTCAGCATATTTTTCAAGGTCTTCGTCGGTTAAATTATATTCTCCCCCATCTTGATTGTTAAAACCGTCGACTTTGGGTTTTGTTTCCGCTTCGCCAAATAATGCCGAGGTTTCTATTCCCTCTTTATCCTTAATTATTTCAGGATTATCAATTAAAATTTGTGCAATTTTTTTAATTTGTTCAAAAAGAAAGTTCAAACTCTGCATGTTAACTCCGCCATTTTTTCATACTTACTTTAAATAACGACCGCTAAATGCAGCACTTTAACATAATCCCGTTTTTGTAAATAATTATTAATTAAAATTTAAGTATTTTTTTACAAAGCGGATAGGCATATTCTTCAAGCTTTGTAAAATTTGCAAATTCCGTAAAATCTTTAAATTTTTGCTTTACTGCGCGGTTTGCCGTCATTTTGGCGGCGGCCCTTGAAACACCGGGGATTAATTCTATAATTTGCCATTTTACATGATTAACAGGCAGAAACGGTAAAACTTCAACATTGTTTTTAATGTCTTCTTCGGCCTTTTTAATAAGCTTTTTGTATTTTTTTATGCTTAAAGAAAAATTCAATCTTATAAGCAAAATTGCAAAAGGCAGAGAAATTGCCGTATATAAAAGAAAATCAAACTTTCTTTCAATTATAAAATATATAATTAAAGCGGTATATATAAAGGTAATTAATTTCATGAAATATATATTAGCACATTTTTGCCAGCGGTAATCATCTTTGCAAATTATTTTTACGTGAGGATAAAAACCGTTAATTTTTTATCTGTTTTAACAAATATTATTTTCATGTTAGAATACATTTTGGTTTATTTAATTCATGGAGTGAAAATGCCTAAATTTAATTTATTGTCTTACATTATGCCTGTTGAAGACAAATTGTTTTTTTCATTTTTTCAAAATGCCGCTTCAATCTGCCAGAAGTCGGCGAATTTGTATAATGAAATAATTCACAATCATTTTAATGAAGACCACAAAGAGCTGGCGCTTAAATATAAAAAGAAGGGTAAACTGACCTATAGGGCGATTTTAAAACAGTTAAACAAAAGTTTTATAACGCCGATTGAAAGAGAAGATATTCAAATAATTGCTTCACAGCTGAATAAAATAAATAAAAAAATCATTAAAGCCTGTTTAAATTTGGAAGTGTACAGAATTAATTCATACACGGAAGAAATGAAAGAACAGGCTTTTAATTTGGTTCTTGCGGCGGAAAAATTAAACGTTATGATACAAAAATTTAAAAAAGTATCCGATGTTAAAGAAATTACGGCGCTTAATATTGAAATGAAAGAAATAGAATCAAAGGGGGATGAAATTCACCGCCGCGCAATGGCAAGCCTTTTTTCGGGGCAGTATGACGCAGTGGAAATTATAAAATTCAGAGATATGTATAAAGAAATTGAAACGGCGTTTGACGCTTGTTTTTATGTAACAGACACGATTTTAAACGTTGTATTAAAGCAAAATTAAGGTATCAGGTATGGAATTAAGCATTTTAGTTCTTGCGGCCGTAATTATTACCGCACTTGCATTTGAATTTATAAACGGGTTCCACGATTGTGCAAACGCAATTGCAACCGTTGTTTCAACAAAAGTTTTATCCCCGAAGCAGGCCGTTATGTTCGGCGCAAGCCTTGAATTTATAGGGGCGCTGACGGGAACCCACGTTGCAAAAACAATAGGTGCGGGCATTGTAAACGGGGAGATGGTAACTTTAACGGTAATTTTCTGTGCGCTTTTATCCGCCGTTATCTGGAATTTGTTCACCTGGTGGCTCGGGCTTCCTTCAAGCTCCTCTCATGCTTTAATAGGCGGGCTTTTGGGCGCTGCGATAATTAAAGCGGGGCCCGGTGCCGTGCATTTTGATACATTAATTGAAAAAGTAATCATTCCTATGTTTACATCCCCCGTTTTAGGCTTTATAACGGGTTTTTTATTAATGCTTCTTCTTGCATGGATTATTATAATATGCAAATTCACCCCCGAAGGTGTTAACAAAAAATTCAGAAAGTTTCAGCTTATATCATCAGGCCTTATGGCATTAAGCCACGGCTCAAACGATGCGCAGAAAACAATGGGGATAATTACCCTTGCGCTTTTATCGGGCGGGGTTTTATCCAAAGGGGCAAACGGTGATTTTGAAATTCCCGTTTACGTAATTATTGTCTGCGCCCTTACAATGGCGGCGGGAACCATGAACGGCGGGTGGAAAATAATTAAAACGATGGGGCATAAAATAATTAAATTAAAACCCATTCACGGTTTTGCGGCGGAAACTTCAGCCGCGGGGCTTATTCTTCTTGCTTCGCACTTCGGCATTCCCCTAAGTACAACCCATGTTATCTCAACCTCAATTATGGGTGTGGGTTCAACCTTCCATGCACATGCGGTTAAATGGAGAATAGTAGGCAACATTGTAACGGCTTGGATTGTTACAATTCCCGCCTGTATGGCAATTTCTTCCGCAATATATTATGTAATTCAAAAGATTTTTTAATCTCTTTTGGGATACGGTCTTCCCGGTATGAAGAATGGCGGCGTTTCGGATTCCGGAACAAGTCCGTATTTTTCCGCAATTGCGTATGATTCGCGGTCAATTACAAGGGGGATTTCTTCCATTCCGTAATCGCGCATCATTGCAAAAGTTGCCTGATTGCACCCTCTGATTATAACAACGGGCCTTTCGCCGTTTCTGTCTTCAATTCTGATTGCGTGTGCGGAAATATATTTTCCGTTCCTTGCATTTTTAACTGCGCTTTCATATTCGCTCAAACGCCCTTTGCCGAAGGGGTCAACATATCCTGCGGATGTTAATTTCCATATTTTTATCAACTTCTTTTGTTTTTAAGGGGCGCCAAGTGTCTGCCTTCTTCTTTATCTTCTTCAAGAAACAAAATTCTTTCTTTCATGCTCTCGGGCGTTAAATTGTGCCTGAAAGAAGATTTATCAAATGAAACACACTTTTGTTTCAAATAGCTTTCAATTTGTTCGTCAAGCTCATCCGCCGCCGCAAGGATATATCCGTGGTATACCTTTCCGCCCGCTTTAAAGCTTCGCCGCCGTTATTTCATAAGGGCTTTTACGCTGAATTCAAGCTTGTTTCCAAATGCTTTATTTATCTTTTCTTTAAGTTCGACCGAATCAGGGTTTACCCAGAGCCTTTTATTTGCTAA
>CALYDL010000031.1 GCA_944325145.1 Candidatus Gastranaerophilales bacterium | reverse complement strand
ATATCAAAAATTTTACTTCCGGTTTATGACAAACCAATGATATATTACCCCATAACCACCCTTATGCTTGCAGGCATTAAAGACATTTTAATTATTACAAACCCGATTGACACGGAAAACTTTAAAAGAGTTTTAGGGGATGGTTCAAAATTGGGTGTTAAATTTTCCTATGAAATTCAAAAAGAACCAAAAGGCATTGCAGAAAGCTTTATAATAGGTGAAAAGTTTATTAATGGCGATAATGTTGCGCTTATTTTGGGCGATAATATTTTCCATGGGTTTGGGTTTTCATCTATGTTAAAATTGGTTGGCTTGAAAAACAAAGGTGCAACAATATTCGGTTATAGGGTGAAAGACCCTGAAAGATTCGGTGTTGTTGAATTTGATGAAACGGGGCATGCTGTTTCAATTGAAGAAAAACCAAAAAATCCAAAATCAGATTTTGCAGTAACGGGCCTATATTTTTATGATAACAAAGTTGTAGAATATGCAAAAAGCATAAAACCTTCTGCTAGGGGCGAATTAGAAATAACAGATATTAATAAAATTTATCTAAAAGAAAATAAATTAAAAGTTGAAATTTTAGGCAGGGGCTTTGCTTGGCTTGACACAGGAACAACAGAAAGCCTTCTTCAAGCAAGCAATTTTGTATCTGCAATGGAAATAAATACAGGCATGAAAATTTCTTGTATTGAAGAAGTTGCATATAGAATGGGCTACATTTCAAAACAAGAATTATCCGACCTTGCGAAAAATTTCAAAAACGGTTACGGTGAATACCTTCAAAGAATAGTTCTTAAAGATTAACCATGGCAAAAATCTCAATAAGAGAAGCGTATAACTTTAATTTCAATTTTGTTGAACCAATTAAAAAAGAAGCCTTGGTTCTATCTTGGCTTATTGGTTTTAGAGAATATCTTTTAAAAAATAAAATTGCAAATTATGGCGATATTATGCCAAACAAAAAAGATATTTCAAAATTTTTAAAGGTGAGCACGGGCACAATTCAAAATGCCCTTAAATATGCTGAAGACAAGGGGCTTTTTACATCTAAACAATGTATTGGAACAATTATAAAAAATGAATGTGAAAAAGCACCCGCTAAAATGGTTTCGAAAAAAGACAAAGCTGCAATTGAAATAAAAAAATATTTAATAAATCAAAAATATGATGAAAACGAATTCATTCCATCTATTACAGAGCTTGCGCAAGAATTAAAAACATCAACAAACACAATTCGCCTTGCCATTAATGAACTTATAGAAGCGGGCTTTTTAAGAAGGGAAAATTATAAAAACAATTTTGTTGTTGCAATAAACGCTGAAATTAAGCTTACAGAAAAAGAAAAAAGCCAAAGCGGTGAAATAAAAAATAAAAATTTAGTCAAAATTACAAAAGAAAGTATGAAAAAATATATTCAAAAAAGCTATCGAGCAGGCGATAAAATTCCCCCAAACAGCTTTTTTGCAAGAATTTTAAATGTTTCTATAAGAACTGTTAATCAAGCCTCTAAAGAACTAAACAAAGAAAAATTTCTTTTATCAAGAAGGGGCAGATACGGTTCTATTTTTATTAATGCAAACAACAAAGAAACAAAATCCGAAAAATCTATGTTTATGTCAAAAGTAAGAAGCGAATATGAAATAAAACCAAATTATGATTATAAGTGGGAAATTGCCTTAAACCATATAAATAATTACATTTTAAAAAACCACGAAGCAGGCGATAAACTTCCATCTATGAAAGATTTTTCCAATAAATTAAACATGTCTGTTTCAACGGTTAAAAAAGCTGTTCACCAGTTAATTTCGCAAGGAATTTTATTTGCTCAAAAAGGCAAATATGGGGGTTTATTTATAGTTGAAATGCCGCAGAGGGAAGATTCTTACACTTGGCTTGCAATTAACCCTTCATATTTTAATGAAAATTAAAAAGCGGGCGAGGGGACTCGAACCCCCGGCGTCAACCTTGGGAAGGTTGCATTCTACCGCTGAATTACACCCGCAAAGCTTATGCAATTATTATAATATAAAAAAATCTAACTGATGATGTTTTATTTTAGTCTAATGGAAGAGTTATTCTGAATGTCGTTTTTTCTTTGTTTGAATCAAGAAGTTCCAAACTTCCCCTTAAGTCTTTAATATATTGTCTGCAATTATAAAGCCCTATCCCCCAGCCTTTTTGCTTTGTTGTAAAGCCTTTTTCAAAAAGAAGTTTTTTATTTTCTTCTTTAATTTCTTCGCCATGGTTTGTAATATCAATGAAAACTGAATTTTTATCAGGCTTTATTTCAATTAAAAATTCATCGTTTTTGCTGCTTTCATTTGCATTTTTAATAATGTTTATTAAAACCGATAGCAGCTTGTTTTCATTTGCAAAAACGGAAATGTCATATTTATGGCTTGTTTTAAATGCAATTTTGTTTCCTTTTTCACATAAAATTTCGCTCATAATATCAACGGCTTCTAATATAACATCTTGCAAAATAATTTCTCTAATGTTTAATTCGCCAAAGTTTCTAAGCTCGTTTAATTCCGCAGTAATAATTGAAGCGGTTTTTTTCAAGATTTCCGTATTTTTGTTTTTGCCAAACTGTTTTTCAATAAGTTTTGTATAAATGTCTAAAACAGAAAGCTGGTTTTTAATTTCATGGGTTATTTCTTTTATTTTATTTTCATTGCTGTCTTCATCAGAAAGGTCAACAATAAAATCTTCATTTTGGCTGAAAGCATTTTCTTCAATGCTTGTGTTTAATTTTTTCAAAACATTAAACAAGGCTTCGTTTAAAAGTTCGTTTTCACGGCGTTCGGGTTTGTGAAGGTAGAATTTTTCTCTGTAATCTGCCGTTAAATTCGACTGAACTATTTCATAAACATCGTT
Organism: Candidatus Gastranaerophilales bacterium; assembly: GCA_944325145.1. GTDB lineage: Bacteria > Cyanobacteriota > Vampirovibrionia > Gastranaerophilales > Gastranaerophilaceae > Galligastranaerophilus_A. Next base: position 10,846 of record CALYDL010000031.1, on the reverse strand, counting down.
TACTGCTCTTGAATTAGCCAAGAAATAACAATTTGTGTAGTTTTTATTTGAATCGCTTGAATAATCCCAAATAAGAACGAAATTGTACCTTGCGGATGTAAAAACAATGAATTCAAGTTCAACGTAATCATCTTTAATTAAAACGCCTTGGGCTGTTGTATCAACAATTTCAACATTATTGCAATATTCAAGCCTTTTAATAAGCCCTTCAAGTCCTTCTTTATTTTTAAATCTTGTAAAAATAAGAGAAACGGCATTTTGGTTTATAACAGGCTCTAAAAGCGCTCTTATAATTGTTGTCATTGAATTTCTTGAAAATAATTCATCGGAATAATTTCCAAGGTTTAAAAATGATTTTAGTTGTTTCTTTTGCTTTTTATACATTGTTTTGTACCGGAAAATAACCCATAAATTATGCTATTTTTGCTTTTTGTCTGTTTAAAAAGCCTTTGTTAATTGCATATAAAACAGCTTGTGTTCTGTCGTTTACTTGCAATTTTTGGAAAATGTTGTTCACGTGGGTTTTAACGGTAGTTTCCGATATAAACAATTTTTGCGCAACGCCTTTATATGTAACACCTTGTGTTAAAAGAGATAAAACTTCTTCTTCTCTGTTTGTAAGGTCGTTTAATAAGTTGTTTTCATCTTCATAGCCCGCATTTTGTTGGTTCTTTTCGAAGTTTTGGAAATATTCAAAGAACCTTGAGCATAAAACGTTTGGAAGGTAAATTTTACCTTGTGAAACTTCATCAAGCGCATGGATTAATTGATGTGATGCCATTGTTTTTAAAATGTAGCCTTTAGCGCCTAATTTCATTGCTCTAAAAATTAAATCGGGGTCATCATAAGCTGTTAAAACAATAATTTTTGTTTCTAAATTTAATTCGCTGATTTTTGAAATGGCTGTAATGCCGTCAACATCCGGCATGTTCATATCCATTAAAACGATGTCCGGTTGATATTTTTTAATTAAAGAAATTGCAACGTTTGCGTTTCCTGCGTTTGCAATTACTTCATATTCGTTTTCCAAATTAATTAATTCTCTAATGCCTGAAGCATGGTCATAGTTGTCATCAACCACGATAATTCTTGTTTTTCTTTGAAAATCAAGTCTTCTCATTTTTATATTTCCTCCAAAACCCTTATTTTCATCTTTATAATGTAATGTAATCGGCTGATTACAATTGAATAATAGCCCGTTTATATTAGGCAAACATCAATATAGGGGTTGAAAAATTTTAAAATAGGGACAATAAATATATCTAAATCTAAAGATTTAGAAAAAACCAAAAGGCTTTATATAAAAGGGTTTTAACAGTCAATACAAAAAATAAGGGTTAAACTTTTATTAGGCTGATTGAATTAATTTTTTTGTTGTATAATTGGTTCATTAGGTTATGGGGCATCTTTTATGAATTTAAGCGTAGGAGAACACTATATAGTTAAGCTTTTAGGAATGGATGTCCATATGGATACATTAATTACATTGTGGATTGCAATGGGAATAATTCTTTTCTTTGCAATTCTTGCAGTATCCAAAATTAATATTTTGCCAAACAAAGTTCAGGCAGTTTTTGAAAATATTTTAGGTGTTTTTGTTCGCTTAACAAGCCCTATGGGAAAAGAACAGGGAAGCAGCGCTTTAGTTTTAATGTGTTTATTTTTGCTTATAATAACATCTAATTTAATAGGGCAAATGCCTTTTAAATTAATCCATCTTCCAAAAGGGGAACTTGCAGCGCCTACAAACGACCTGAACACAACTTTAGCCTTAGCTTTATTTGTTGTTGTTTATTACATCTATAAGGGCATTAAGGCGAAAGGAATTAAATATTTTGAACATTATTTTAAGCCTGTTTGGTTTATGACACCATTTAATATTATGGAAGATTTCATAAGGCCTTTAACTTTATCTGTCCGACTTTTTGCCAACATTTTGGCAGGCGAAATTTTGATTATGGTTTTAGGCGCTTTAGCAATTACTGTTTTAAACCCCCAAACAGCACAAGTCTTAATTCAAAAATTAACATTGGGGCTAACTTTACCCCCAATTCTTTCATACGACATAACGGCATTATTAGGTTCTTTTATGCCTTTACCCATTATGTTTTTTGAATTGTTTGTAGCATTCATTCAAGCTCTTGTATTTACATTGCTTGCAAATTCGTATATACAAGGCGCAGTTAAGAAAAGTCATTAAAAAATAAGGAGAAATAAAAATGGATTTATCAATTTTAATCAGCTGCTTTAAATATCTTTCAATGGGTATTGCTATTGGCTTAGGTGTTGCAGGGCCTGCTCTTGGTTTAGGCATGGTTACAAAAACAATTATTGAATCAATTGCAAGACAACCGGAAGCTGAAAAACAAGTTTCAACATATTTTTATATTGGTGCAGGCTTAATTGAAGCGTGTGCAATTTATGCTTTACTTGTTGTAATTTTGATGGCATTTGTTGTTAAATAAGGAATTTTAAAATGCTTCTTCAAATTGACGCAACATTTATTTTTGTATTTGTAAGCTTTGTAGTATTTGTATTTTTAATGAATCTCATTTGCTATAAGCCATTAACCATGCTTATAAAAAAAAGAGAAGGGCTTTTATATAAAAATAAAGAAACAGTTGATGAAACAAACAACAAAAAAGCGCAAATTGTTGAAAATATGAAAAAAGAACTCTCAAATGCCGAATTTGAAGGTTCGAATATATTAAAAGAAACATCAAATAGAAATAAAAAAGAAAAAGAAGAAGCAATTTTAAATAAAAAAGAAGAAATTTTTAACAATATACAAGATTTTGAAAACAAAATGAATACATCTTCAATTGAAGCTAAAAACATTTTAAAAACAGAAGTTGAAGAATACGTTAAAATGACAGTTTCAAAAATTCTTGATATAGATAAAAATTCCGTTTATGTTGACAAAAATAAAATAGAAGAAATTGTAAAATAATGAGTTTGCAAGAAATATACATAAAAATATTAGAATCAAATATCATAAATTTTATAATAATGGTTTCAATTTTAACTTTCATTTTTAAAAAATTTAAATTGGGCGCTATTATAGATAATTTTGCAAACGATATTCAAAGCAAAGTTACAACAAGTTTTGATGCCGTTCAAAATGCGCTTAAGGAATATAAAGAAAAAAGAAAAGAACAAAGGGAAATTCCAAATAAAAAAGAAAAAATTATAAACGATGCTAAATTAATGGCAAAAAAACTTGAAGATAAAAACAAAGAAGATATTCTAAAAAAAGAAATTGAACTTGATAAATCCTATGAAAAAGCGCAAAATTCCCTTCATAGAAGAAGTGTTGAAAAAACCGCTCAAGATATTCAAAGTGCAGTTTTGCACCTTACAAAAGACACAATTAAAAATATGATGACAGAAGAAATGCAAGTTAAATCTATTTTTATGGCTTTAGATGAGTTTGACAAATTGGAAGGGGCTATAAAATGAAAGAATTAACCCTAAAAAATGTTAAACCCGCAAAAAGGTATGCTCAAGCCCTGTTTGAAACAATGCAGGATAAAAACTTTGATGAAATTTTATTTGAATTTGAAAAAGTTGTTGAAATTATAAACAATAATGAAGATTTTAAAAGTTTTCTTTCTAACCCTGTTATTTCAAACGATGACAAGAAAAAAACTGTTGAAGAATGCTTTCAAAATTTTTCAAGTGAAGTTAAAAATTTCTTGTTTATTTTAATTGATGAAAAAAGAATTAATTGCCTTGATGAAATAAAGGCATTTTTGAAAGACAAAATAAACGATAAAAATAATTTGGTAAATGCGAATATAACACTCGCATTTGATGTAAATGATGAAATTAAAAATCAAATAATTCAAAGGTTAAAAAACAAACTTCAAAAAGATGTGAATGCAAATTTTGTTGTTAACCCAAATATTATAGGCGGTCTTAAAATTCAAGTTAAAGATACGGTTATTGATTTAAGTATTAATAAAAGATTAGAAAATTTTAATAAGATATAAAAGAGGTTAATTATGAACCAAACAATAGATGCAAGTGAAATTTCAGCAATTATAAAATCTAAAATAGAAAACTACAAAAATGAACTTGATGTGGTTGATGTCGGCAGCGTTATTGAAATAGGCGACGGCATTTCAAGGGTTTACGGGCTTAAAAACGTTATGTCCAATGAGCTTGTTTGTTTTGAAGACGGCAAAAACACTCTTGGAATTGCCCTTAACTTAGAAGAAGACAATGTTGGCGTTGTAGTTTTGGGCGATTACACCGAAATTAAAGAAGGAATGACAGTTAAAACCACAGGTAAAATTGCATCAATTCCTGTTGGAGATGAACTTATAGGAAGAATAATTGACCCAACGGGTGTTCCGATTGACGGCAAAGGGGAACTTCACACAACAAAAACCCGCCCTGTTGAAAGAATTGCCCCCGGTATTATTTCAAGAAAATCTGTTTGCGAGCCATTGCAAACAGGAATTACCGCAATAGATGCCCTAACTCCAATAGGAAGGGGCCAAAGGGAATTAATTATTGGTGACAGGCAAACAGGCAAAACCGCAATTGCAATTGATACCATAATTAACCAAAAAAATGAAAATGTTATCTGCATTTATGTTGCAATCGGGCAGAAAAAATCAACCGTTGCACAACTTGCAAAAACTTTAGAAGAAAAAGGCGCTATGGATTATTCAATAATAGTGTCAGCTGCAGCGGATGCTTCAGCACCTTTGCAATATATAGCACCTTATGCAGGCTGTGCTATTGCAGAAGAATTTTTGGAACAAGGCAGACACTGCCTTATAATTTATGACGACCTAACAAAGCACGCTCAAGCGTACCGTTCTATGAGCTTACTTTTAAAACGCCCTTCAGGCAGAGAAGCATTCCCCGGGGATGTATTTTACCTTCATTCAAGGTTATTGGAAAGGGCTTGTAAATTATCAGATGAACTTGGCGGCGGCTCAATAACGGCGTTACCTATTATTGAAACGCAAGCGGGGGATGTTTCAGCTTACATTCCAACAAACGTTATTTCAATTACAGACGGGCAAATTTTCTTAGAAACAAACCTCTTTAACGCAGGCCAAAGACCTGCAATTAACGCAGGTATTTCTGTTTCAAGGGTAGGGGGTGCCGCTCAAACCAAAGGTATTAAACAAGTTGCAGGGCAATTAAGGCTTGATTTAGCCCAATACAGAGAACTTGAAGCCTTTGCGCAATTCGCTTCAGACTTAGACCCTGCTACAAAAGCGCAACTTTTAAAAGGTGAAAAATTAACTCAAATTTTAATTCAACCTCAATATTCACCACTTTCTGTTGCTTGTCAGGTTACAATTTTATATGCAGGCAACAACGGTTTCTTGGATGAAATTAAAAACGAAGATATTCAAGAATACAAAAAACAATGGTTTGAATATTTTTCAAACAATATGATTGAACTTGAAGCCAAATTAAATAAAGGTGAAAAATTATCTGATGAAGATAAAGAAAATTTATCTTCAGCTCTTAAAAACTTCAATGAACATATTTTTAATAAAGGATAGTTAAATGCCTTCTTTAAGAGAAACAAAAGACAGAATTAAAAGTGTTAAAAATACTCAAAAAATAACACGTGCAATGAAAATGGTGGCTGCCGCAAAAGTTAAAAAAGCGGAAAATGCCGTTAAACTTTCTCGCCCGTTTTCAATTGAACTTGTTAAAACCTTTATTGAAATATATTCTGCAATTGAAGACAAAAAATTTGAAACGGTTGAATCAACAAACCCTTTAGATAACTACCCTGTTTTGTTAAAGCCTCGCCCAATTAAAACTTTGGGGCTTGTTATAATTTCATCTAACAAGGGCTTAGCAGGTGCCTATACTGCAAACCTTTTAAGATTTGCTGAAGAAGAAATTAAAAAAGCAAACAAAGAAAACATTAATGTTGAAGTTTTTCTTGTCGGCCAAAAGGCAGAAGCAGGGCTAAAAACTCTTTTAAATCAATATAAATTTGAAATAAAAGAAGTTTATACGGGCGTTTTGGATGATATAAACGCAAGCTCGGCTAAAATTGTAGCGTCGGATTTAGCGGAAGAATACGTTAATAATAGAATTGATAAAATTGAACTCATCACAACAAGATATATTAATATGATGAAATATAAAGTGGAAGCTTGGACACTTTTACCTGTTTTTGGGCTAAATTCTGATGAAGTAAGGACATTTTCAAAAGAAGAATTTAACAAAGAAAACAACATTAACTATAAAGCATTTTTTGATGATGAAAACAAAAATTTCTCTGCTCAAATTTTTGAACCAAACCAAAAAGTTTTACTTCAAAAAATAGTTCCTATGTATATTACAAACACAATTTTTCAAGCGATATTAGAAGCACAAGCATCGGAATTAGCATCCAGAATGACTGCTATGAGTGCTGCTACAAATAATGCAGAGGAAATTATTAATCATCTTACTATTGAATATAACAAAGCAAGGCAAAATGCCATCACTCAAGAAATAACAGAAGTTATTTCAGGCAGCTTGAATAAATAATTTTTTATACACCTTTCATATGATTTTTTTGACTTTTCCTCTATTTTCATTAAACAAAATAAGGAATAATCCCGTAAAATAATAGTGTACCCATATAAAAAACGGTTATTATGCCATTTAGATACAGACTCCAAAAGTTCCTTGAAATAAGGATAAAAGAAAAGGAAGCCCAATTAAAGGTTGTTCAAGAGGCACAAAACGCCGTTATTGTTGTTGAAAAAAAGATACAAGAAAACAACAAAAATATAAACGACACAAGAATAAACATGAGAAAATCAGACCCAAGAATGTATGACGGGTTTGACAAGTTCTTAAAGCATTTATATGAAATAGGCGAAAAACTTGAACAAGAAAAAATAGAAGCAGAAAAAAGGCTTCAAAAAGAGCTTGAAATTCTAAAAGAAAAAGAACAAAAGGTAAACGTTTTAGAAAAACACAAAGAACACAAAAAAGAAGAATATCTGTATGAAGAAAAAATGGCAGAATTAAAAATGTTGAATGAAGTAGGCTCGCAAAAACATTTCATCCGCCAAAGAGAAAATAAAGAACAAGAAGAAATTGAACAAAATGAACATCAATGAAACAGAAAAATTAAAAGGAACCGTTGAAGCAAATTCAACTGTAACTCCCCAAATAACACCAATTGAAGGGGCAACCTTTCAAGATGAATTAAATAAATTAACAGAAAAAAATTCTGAACTTGGAATGGTTGATTTTTCCCAATTTATAGCATTAGGGCAAACAAGTTTTTCAAGCTTTCAATACAGCCCGAATATGACAGACAGTTTAGTTAATGAAACATTAAATGTCGGTGAAACATATAAATATGACACAAAAAAAATTGAAAATGTTGATGCAATGTTTTTCTTAAATGCTGCAAGCAACAATGGCACAATAAACATTAAAATGAACGATGAAACAAGCGTTATAGATGCAACAAACTATAAAACCATGGAAGTTTCCAAAACCTTGGGTGATTTAATTACAAAATCAATGGAAACAAATAAATCTGTAAGGCTTGATTTTGATGACCACGTTACAGTAATTTTAAAAGTTGCAAAAGACGGCAGAATTGACACAACTTTTATTCCTCAAGATAAACAAGTTGAACAATATTTAAAAAACAATATAGATTACTTAAAAGTAAGGTTTGATGAACAAAACATTGCTTATTCAAATATAAGCTACAAACCATATAGACAGCAAAGGAACAACAACAAGCAAGGAGATAAACAATGAATGACGCTTATGTAAACGCTATGAATACACAAAAAGCAAGTATAAGCTGGATGGATTCAGTGACAGAAAACCTTGCTAACATCTACACCCCGGGGTATAGAGAAAACAAAGTTAATTTTAAAACATTTTTAGATAGTATTTCCTGTGACGGTTTTTTGAAAAATACCGATCAGGGTAAAGCAATCCCCGGAACTTCAAACGAAAACGTTTTCCTTGAAGGGCAAGGTTATTTTGTTGTGAGAAATGAAGAAGGCAGGCTTGCATATACAAGGCTTGGCGAATTTAAGTTTGATGAAAACGGCGTTTATAAAAGCCCTGATGGTTCAACCGTTCAAGGCTACATTATGAATGAAAAAGGCGAAATTATGTCGGGCACAAAATCTTTAGATAAAGAAGAATATAATAAAATTTTATCTGAAGGAGGCTCATTAAATATTCCGACAACAGAAATTAAACTTTGGGTTGACCCTGATAACGGCAAATATTTAGGCAAATATGATGAATTTGAAATAAAAGGCGATGGCATTTTATACGGTAAAGCAAATAACGGGCAAGAATCTTCCCCTTTATTTAAGCTTGCTATCATGAATTTTCACAACCCTCAGGAATTATTTCAATATAAAGACGGCATGTTTGTTGAAACAGAAGCTTCAGGAAGGCCTGTTATAGGCAGAGGCGAAGTTAGAAGCGGGCTTATAGAGCTTTCAAACGTAGACTTTAAAGCAAATATCACTTATTATCAGGAAGCAAAACTGCAGATGGACTTAGCAAAAAACATTATGTCAAGCTATAAAGATCTTCTTGAAAATGCAATTTCTCTTATGAGCTGATTTTTGACTTTTTTATACGGCATGCCATAATGTCCTTAAGTGAAGAGTTGAGAATAGGAAAAGGACAAGTTGTAAATTATGAAAAAGATTTTATTATTAGCCTCATTAATGTTTTTTGGTGCTATCACACCAACATTTGCGATATCTGAACCCCCTTATAATAAAGAACTTCCAAAAGGCGGTATTCAAGAAGCACCTTTAAAAGAAGATATTTATATTGATAATGATACTTATAAACTTTATAAAAAAGTAAGCAAGGATGATAAAATCATCCAAGCACTAGAAATTATGAAGGGCGGTTTATCTGATTATTCAAGGCGTGCAATTTTAGGGGAAAATTTAACAGGGCGCCCCATTAAGGTTGAATTTAGAGATTTAAGCCTTTTAAATGAAGCATATAAAGATTTTGATGCTCTTGGGTGGAAGCAGAAAAACCAACTTTATATTTTTATAAACCAAAAACATTATGATGCCCCAAAAGAAGCGCTTGCTGCGGTTTTATCTCATGAGGCAATTCATCAGGATGAATTAAATTCAATTAATGAAGAAACCTATTGCTGGACGTTAGAAGCTGCGGTTTGGACACATTTTACGGAAAAAGAACCAAATTTGGAAAATATAAACCACCCGCTTGTTGTTCGTGAAAATACAATAAAAAGACTTTTTATAAAAGGTGATTATACCGATAAATATGTAAGAAAATCGGTTATGTCAAACGCAGGTTATCAAACGCTTCCTTCCCGCTCCCCGGGGTTTGAAGATGAAAGCTTGTAAGAAAAAATGTTTATGGCGGTGAAATTCACCGCCATAATTGATATATATGGTGTAATTTTTTTAAAAAAACCGCTTAATCCAATAAAATAGGGTAATATAAATAATGTTTGAGGGGATTAAGATGCAAGCGCCAATAAAAGAAATTTTTGAATCAATTCAAGGTGAAGGAATTTTAGCAGGCTACAAACAAGTTTTTGTAAGGTTCGTTGGCTGCAACTTAAATTGTGCTTTTTGCGATACCGATTTTAAGGAAGATGAAAAAACCCTGCACTTAAAAGAAGAAGAACTTTTTGACAAGGTTAGAAAATTTGATTCTGAATCACTTAGTTTTACTGGCGGTGAACCCTTATTGCACCATCAATTTATTAAATCTTTTTTAACAAAGTATAAAAAATTTTTAAATAAAGAAATTTATTTGGAAACAAACGGAACTTTATATAAAGAACTTGAAGAAGTTATTGATTTGGTTGATGTTGTTGCAATGGATGTTAAATTGCCGACAGCAACAGGCGATATTGAACATTTTGAAGATAATGAAAAATTTTTAAATGCAGCATCTAAGGCGGCAACATTTATGAAGGTTGTTTTTGATTCTAAAATTGATGATGATGAAATTGAAATTTGCACAATTTTAGCAAACAAATATAACATTCCAATTGTTCTGCAGCCAAAAATGCCTTTAGATAACAATTTAAACTGCCTTGAAATTTACAATAAATTTTATTCAAAATTTAAAGATGTAAGGCTAATTCCCCAAACCCATAAATTTTTAAATATTCAATAAATTAAAGGTAATCAAAACCAAGGTCTATTGTAGATGCTTTTGTTATGATTGCGCTTGAACTTATAACATCTACCCCTGTTTTTGCAAGTTCAGGCAGAGTTTCTAATTTAACGTTTCCTGAAATTTCAACAATTGCCCTTTTATTTATAAATTCTGTGCACTTTTTAATTTCATCTAAAGTCATATTATCAAGCATAATAATATCAACTTTAGCTTCAATGGCCTCTTTTACCTGTTCAAATTTATCGCATTCAACTTCAATTTTATGTGCATGAGAATTAAATTCTTTTACTTTTTGAACAGCTTCTTTAATGTTTCCGCCAAGAAGGGCAATGTGGTTATCTTTTAGCATAATGCAATCGCACAAATTAAACCTGTGCAATGTGGCACCGCCAATTGCAGCTGAATATTTTTCAAACATTCTGAAATTCGGGGTGTTTTTTCTTGTATCTGCCATTTTAACGCCGTATGGGGCTAAAATATCAACGAATTTTTTAGTATATGTTGCAATGCCGGACATTCTTTGAACAAAATTAAGAGCAAGCCTTTCTCCTGTTAAAACGTATCTTGGAAAACCTTTAATTTTTGCTAAAATGTCGCCTTTTTTCATTTCATCGCCGTCATTTACAAAAAATTCAACTTCAACTTTTCCGTTTGATAAAATATCAAAAACAATTTCAAAAACTTCTCTTCCGCAAAA
>CALYDL010000030.1 GCA_944325145.1 Candidatus Gastranaerophilales bacterium | reverse complement strand
TTAAAAGGCCCGCTTCCGGGTGAAAAGAAAATTAAAGATATTTTTACAATTTTAATCACAGATGAAAAAGCCATTCCTTATGGTGTAACTGCGCAAAAGGCAATGTATCAGGCACAGAAGTAAAATTATCCTTTCATTAAAATCTGCCTGCTTAAAAATTTTTAAGCAGGCATTTCATTAATAATTTTTCAGGTTTCTTGCAATGTCTTTTTTCTTTAAGGTTTCTCTTTTATCATAAAGCTTTTTACCTTTGCATAAAGCGATTTCAAGCTTTAGATAGCCTTTTGATAAAAAAGCATTCAAGGGAATTATCGTGTAATTTTCTTGTTTTTGTTTATTTAAAATTTTTAAAATTTCTTTTTTGTTCAATAAAAGTTTTCTAACCCTTAAAGGCTCATGGTTGTAGCGGTTTCCCATATCATAAGGGCTTATATGGCAGTTATAGAGCCACGCTTCAAAGTTTTCAATTTTTATAAAAGAATCTTTAAGATTTATTGCGCCCGCTCTTACGGATTTTATTTCAGTACCGGTCAAAACTATTCCGGCTGTATACTTTTCAAAAATTGAATAGTCGAAATAGGCTTTTTTATTGGATGATATGATTTTTACATTTTCGTTTTTCATAAAAGATATTATATCATAAAAATATATTTATATTTTTCTTAAGCTAAAAGGGAAGCCGGTTTAGCCCCCATAAGTCATGCCCGTTTTACGATGAATTATAATTGTAAAGTAAACATTTTTTAATTTTTATCTCTTAATATTAAACATAAATCTTTGGATTGTTGACATGCCTTCAATAAAAAACTAAATTAATATACATAAAGGAGTTATTGTAGAAGAATTTTAATTTTAAATTTGAAAAGCAGTTGACCCCCTTTTAATGGTAGAGATAAAGAAAAAGTATATAGAGCGGAAGGCGAAATCATGCAAAACTATTCGGATAAGTATAATAGTACTCTGAATTTAAAAAGTGTAGCAAATACAAAAAATAATCATGAAACCGGCTTTAGCGCCAAAGGTGAAGCAACATCTCCTATTCAAGGTGCCTTCAATCGTGAAAACATTGCCGTTCAACAAAGCAATGTAATTCAAATGCCTATCAATACACCATCTCACGTTACCATTATTAAAAAAGACGGAACACAAGAAGAATACAACATTCAAAAAGTTGTAAATGCCGTTAAAAAATCTGCTGCAAGAATGATGATAACTTTTTCTGATGATGAAATCACACAAATTTGTGCTCTTGTTGATGCTAAAGTTATGGCAATGGGCAAAAAAGAAGTTCAAATTCTTGATATGCACAACATTGTTGAATCTGTACTGGAAGCTGTTAATCCAAAAGTTGCTCAAAGTTACAGAAACTATAGAAACTACAAACAAGATTTTGTTTCTATGCTTGATAAAGTTTATCAAGAATCACAAAAAATTATGTACATTGGCGATAAAGAAAATTCAAATTCTGATTCTGCCCTTGTTTCAACAAAACGTTCACTTGTATTTAACCAATTAAACAAAGAATTATACAAAAAATTCTTCTTAACCGTTGAAGACTTACAAGCAGTTAGAGACGGCTACATCTACATCCACGATATGTCTGCAAGAAGAGACACAATGAACTGCTGTTTGTTTGATGTAACAGAAGTTTTAAAAGGCGGCTTTGAAATGGGCAACCTTTGGTACAATGAACCAAAAAGCTTAGATGTTGCGTTTGATGTTATAGGCGACATTGTTATGTCAGCTGCAAGCCAGCAATATGGCGGTTTCACCGTTCCTGAAGTTGATAAAATTTTAGCACCATACGCTGAAAAAACTTATAAAAAAGAATTTGAAAGATATATTTCGCTTGGCCTTTCTTTTGAAAAAGCTGATGAAGAAGCTACAAAAGATGTTCAAAATGATTTTGAACAAGGTTTCCAAGGTTGGGAATATAAATTCAACACGGTTGCTTCATCTCGTGGTGATTACCCGTTTATTACAATCACTTTAGGTTTAGGAACAGGCAAATATGAAAAAATGGCATCAATTGCCGCACTAAAAATCAGAATGAACGGCCAAGGCAAGAAAACTTGCAAAAAGCCTGTTTTATTCCCAAAAGTTGTATTCCTTTATGATGAAGAACTCCACGGCGAAGGAAAAGAACTCCACGATGTATTTTTAGCTGGCGTTGAATGTTCTAAAAAAGCAATGTATCCTGATTGGTTAAGCTTATCAGGCGAAGGCTATGTTGCTTCAATGTATAAAAAATATAAAAGGGTAGTATCCCCTATGGGCTGCCGTGCTTTTCTTTCACCTTGGTTTGAAAGAGGCGGCATAAAGCCTGCAGATGAAAACGACAAACCCGTTTTTGTCGGCCGTTTCAATATTGGCGCTGTAAGTTTGCATTTGCCAATGATTTATGCAAAAGCTAAAAAAGAATCAAAAAATTTCTATGAAGTTTTAGATTATTATATGGATTTAATCAGAAAAATTCATATAAGAACTTATGAATACTTAGGCGAATTAAAAGCTTCAATTAACCCTCTTGCATTCTGCGAAGGCGGTTTCTACGGCGGCCATTTAGGTTTCCATGATAAAATTAAACCTATTTTAAAATCTGCAACCGCATCATTTGGCATCACCGCCTTAAATGAACTTCAAGAACTCTACAACGGCAAATCTTTGGTTGAAGACGGCGAATTTGCGCTTGAAGTTATGGAATACATCAATAAAAAAGTTAACGAATTTAAAGAACAAGACGGCTATCTTTATGCAATTTATGGAACACCGGCTGAATCATTGTGCGGTTTACAGGTTGAACAATTCAGAAAAAAATACGGCATAGTTGAAAACGTTTCAGACAGGGGCTATGTTTCAAACAGCTTCCACTGCCATGTTACAGAAAAAATTACCCCAACCCAAAAACAAGACTTAGAAAAAAGGTTCTGGGATTTATTAAACGGCGGTAAAATTCAATATGTTAAATACCCAATCTCATATAACACAAAAGCAATTGAAACTCTTGTTAAACGTGCTATGAAAATGGGCTTTTATGAAGGCGTTAACCTTTCTCTTGCATATTGCGATGATTGCGGGCACCAAGAACTTTCAATGGATGTCTGCCCGAAATGCGGTTCAAAGAATTTAACCAAAATTGACAGAATGAACGGTTACCTTTCATATTCAAGAGTAAAAGGCGATACCAGATTAAACGAAGCCAAAATGGAAGAAATTAAAGACAGAGTAAGTATGTAAAAGCTTACAAAAAAATAAAAAATTAAAAATGTTGCTTGAATTTATAAGCAACATTTTTATAAAGGGAGCAAAAATGAGATATCATAACATCACCAAAGACGATATGCTAAACGGCGAAGGCCTAAGGGTAGTTTTATGGGTTGCAGGCTGCACTCACCACTGCAAAAACTGCCATAATCCAATCACTTGGGATATAGCAGGCGGCATTGAATTTGATGAAGCAGCGGAAAATGAAATATATGCTGAACTTGAAAAAGACCATATCGATGGCATCACCTTCTCAGGCGGCGACCCCTTGCACCCTTTAAACAGAGATGATGTAAATAAATTAATTCAAAAAATTCATTCAAAATACCCGAATAAAACAATCTGGCTATATACAGGCTACACTTATGATGAAATAAAAGATTTTGAAGGGCTTCCTTATATTGATGTTTTAATTGATGGCGAATTTATTGAAGAATTAAAAGATGAAAAATTATATTGGATTGGAAGCTCAAACCAAAGAATAATTGACGTTAAAAATACTCTTGAAAAGGGCGAAATGGTAATTTATGAAGACAATAAACAGGCAAAGCTGTCCTCAGTTTAAAATTTAAAATTTGCCAAAAAAAAGGATACTTTCTTTAAGTATCCTTTTTTTTAAATGCTCCATATTCCATCATTCTATAGTTCTAATTGCACCTATTATCTTGTTCTAAAGTTGATAACCGCTTTGTTGTTCATTGCAATGATTGACATTGAGCTCCAAAAATCTTCAGGTGATAAAGTTGATTTTGAGTCTAAATTAACGGTTGTTTTTTGTGCATAAAGTTTTGCTAACTTTTTATCTATGCTATCTGTAGGTGCAACTGCCATTTTATATATCCTTTTCGTTAATTTTGTCTTACATATATATAAAGTATATATAAAGTATTGAATTTCATTTTTATTTTATTTTGTTACATTCCTTTACATATAAATAAAATGGCTAAAACCCTTTACTATCAAGAGTTTTTAAAATTTCATCAAAATCGTTTATTAAATTAATTTCAAACTTTTCTATATTTTGCCTAAACCAAGTTAATTGCCTTTTTGCAAAGTTTCTTGTGTGTTGTTTAACTTTTTCAATCGCTTCTTCTTTAGAATTATATATGCCACCTTCAAGGTCGAAAAATTCTCTATAGCCTATTGTGTTAAATAAAATTTCATTATCGGGGTATTTTTCTTTGTTTCTTTCCCACTCCTCATAAAGCCCCGATTCACACATTAAATCAACCCTTAAATTAATTCTTTCATAAAGAATTTCTCTTTGAATATTTTTCATAAACCAATATGAAATATATTTTTCATTATCTTCTCTTTCATATTCTGATACTTTGCCTTTTATTGCTTCGATTAATTCTAAAGAGCGGATAATTTTATCTCTGTTATTTTGATGAACTAAACTTGCCCTTTTTTCATCTTTTTCTTTTAAAATTTTATATAATTCTTCATTTGTTAATTTTGAAAGCTCACGTCTTAATTCTTTGTTTTCGCCAAATTCAATTAAGTTTTTTTCATCCAATAAAGATTTTATATAAAACCAAGTTCCCCCTTGAATTATAAGAGGTTTATTTGAAGAATTTATAATTCCTTTTGCATCTTTTATAAAATCGCCCGCAGAATAAATTCCCTCATTTACGTTTCTTATATCTATTAAATGGTGAATAACGCCATCTTGCTCTTCTTTTGTTGGTTTAGCAGAAACAATGTCTAAATCTTTATAGACAATTCTTGAATCAGCGGAAATAACCTCTAAATCAAACTTTTTTGCAAGCTTAATTGCAAGCTCGGTTTTACCCGATGCTGTCGGCCCCGTTATTATTATTAAGGGTAAAGTTTTTTTCATATACATTGAATATTAACACAATTATATATGCAAAGAAACTAACCCTAACAACAAGCGCTATAAACATTAAAATTTGGCTTGTGGTTGAAATTGCATCAAAGAAAACAAGCAAAATATGAATTAAAACAATTGTTAAAAATAAAAATAACGTTTGAAAAGGCTTTTTAAAAAGTGCTACAAGCCCATTTTTAAGAGCTAATAAGGGGTTATTTTTTTCATTAAAAAATAAAGATGGGATTGAATAAAAAGTAATAAGCCCATATAAAAGAAGCGCTAAATATCTAAATATATTTCTTTCAACTATAACCTTCAAGGCATCTTTTGGAATAGTGGATGCGAAATTATAAAGGGCATCTGTGTCGCCGTTTAACATTGTCATTTGGTTTAAAAGATCAATGGGTTTTCCGAAAAATAAATCCGCAAGTTTGTTTATGCCGTAAATATAGCCTATTATAAGCAAAATGAAAAATAAAACAGGCAAAATATATTTTGCAACCGATTCAAAAAAAGCATTTTTAAAAGAATTATGGCGAATTTTTAATTCTTCTTCGGGGCTTTTTTCATCGTTGTTTAAAATAACAAATTTTATCATTCCAAACCACCCTGCAAAAAACGCACAGGCAAAAAGAATTAAAACAAAAGCCACAATATAAAATGAAATTGTGTTAAATGTATAAATTAAAAGCGGAAAAAGGCTTGCCAAAATTAAAAGATACATTACAAATAAAAGCATAACTTGGGGGTTTTTTAAAAATATTTCAAAAGATTGTTTTATATTAAAATTCATTTCTTCTCTCACAGTTAAAAAGTTATAATTTGCAAATATTTGCTTATACTATTAATATTAATTATAAAGCTTATTTAATTACAAGGTATAAAATGTTAAGATTTTCAAAAGAACATAATCTAAAAGGCGCCTTAATTTGTGTGGAAGGCATTGACGGTTCAGGCAAAAGCACGCAAGTTGACCTTTTATACAACTGGCTAAAATCTAAAAATGCAGATGTTATTTTAACAAGGTGGAATTCATCTGATTTAATAGCTGAAACCACAAAAAAAGCAAAAAAGAAAAATTTATTGTCACCAAGAACATTTTCGCTTCTTCATGCAGTTGATTTTGCAGACAGATTAGAAAAAACAATCATTCCGGCAATGAAGGCAGGCTTTATTGTTCTTGCAGACAGATACGTTTATACTGCCTTTGCAAGAGATGTTGCAAGAGAAGTTGACCCTAAATGGGTAAGAAATATGTATTCTTTTGCAATTAAACCCGATTTAACAGTTTATTTTGAAGTATCTGCTAAGGTTTCCCTGGATAGGCTTTGCTCTACAAGGCAGCCAAAATATTATGAAGCAGGCATGGACTTAAAACTTTCAAATAACCCCTATAAAAGCTATGTAATTTTTCAAAACAGGGTTATTGAAGAATATAAAAATATGGTTGATGAATATAACCTTATAAAAATTGATGCAAATGATACAATTCACACAAAACAACAATATTTCAGAAAACTTGTTGAAGAAACTTTATTGAAGAAAGGTATAAAAATTTAATGTATCAAAACCATGGTTACCCCGGGCTTTTAATTGTTTTAGAAGGCACAGATGGCGTTGGCAAATCAACTCAGGTAAAATTATTAAAAAATTATGTTGAAAATAAATGCTATGGCTGCATGTTAAGCGAATGGAAAACAAGCAGGCTAATTTCAAACGTCATAAATGAAGCAAAAGACAGAAACCTTTTAAACACAACAACATTTTCTCTTTTATACGCGGCAGATTACGCAGACAGGCTTGAAAACAATATAATTCCAGCGCTAAAAGCAGGTTTTATTGTTATTTTAGACAGATACATCTACACTGCCTTTGTAAGAGATTCAGTAAGGGGCCATGATATTAAATGGGTGAAAAAACTTTATGATTTTGCACCGGAACCGGATTTAATTTTTTATTTGGATGTTCCTGTTGATACTTTAATAAAAAGAATGATAGCATCTACAGGGCTTGATTTTTATGAATCAGGAAGAGATATCGGCCTTTCAACAGATGTTTATAACAGCTTTGAAATTTATCAAAAACGCTGTATTGATGAATATAAAAAGCTTGAAAAAGAATATAATTTTATAAAAATAAACGGCGAATTATCAAAAGAAGAAATTCATAATAAAATTGCAGCAAAAGTTGAAGAAGTTTTAAACCTTGGAATTGTAAAATAATATAAGGCTAAAACCTTTGATATAAGCTAATTTCACCGCATATTTTAAAGCCCGAAATAAAATATGATATTATAAACTTATGACAATAAATAAAACTTTTGTATTAAATTTATTCATTCTTTTTCTTGTAACAATTTCACTTGTTTTAATTATTTTTGAAACATTAAATTATACAAGAAAAAAAGAAGGTTTAGTTGTTATTGAGCAAATAAAAAAAGAAGAAAATTCTGTAAAGCCGATAACAAGTGATATATATAAGGTCCTTAACCAAAATAACGAAACAGAAAAATATAAACAAATTATTTTAACTTTTTATCTGAACGATAACAAAAGTGACTATAAAGACAACAAAAGTCTTAATTTTGGGGCCGTTGAAGCTTGGGAAGTTGATTTAGATGATGATAATTTAATGGAAATTGTAGGTTTTGTTTGCGACGGGTATTTTTACGGTTCGGTTGGCAGAAAAATATATATCCTAAAGAAAAATAATGGAAAATACGAAAATATAAGCTATTTCAATGCTCATAAGCCGGGGGTTGATATTGAAATTTTAAAAAATAAAACAAACGGTTTTTATGACATAAGGTTTTATTCTGCATTATCTGATAATTCAGGGAAATTTAAAAGTTATACGGTTCAATATAAAAACGGCAAATATGAACAATAAATTAAAATAAAGAGTTAGCTATTGACAAAGGGTTTACAAGACTATTACAAAGATTTGGGATTTTCTGAATCTTCAGGAAAATATAACATAGAAAATAAATACGGCTATTTGGGAAAATATCAAATGGGTGCTTCAGCACTTCAAGAAGCAGGTTATTATGTGTCAAAAGATAAAGATGATCTTAGAAATAATCGTTGGAATGGCACATTTACCGGTAAGGATGGTGTGTATAGCAAAAAAGACTATCTTAATAATTCGGCAGCTCAAGAAAATGCAGTAAATAATTATAATAAATCGCAATGGAAACAGATTAAAAGCTATGGAATAGATAAATATATAGGTAAAAAAATTAATGGAATAACGATAACGCCATCAGGAATTTTGGCAGCAGCTCACCTAAAAGGTGTTGCCGGCATTAGTCCATATTTTAAAAGCGATGGAAAAATTATTCCCCATGATGCCAATTATACAACCATAGAAGAAAGACTATACAATTTTATGGACTACAACGTATCTGAAATTACTGGAATCAAGCATAAGAACTATGATATTTCAGCATTTTTGGAACAGAGGAATAAAAATATTTTAAAAAATGTGCCTAAATCAATTTATAAAAAAAACAAAAATGATTTTTCAGAAGGCAACTCTGTTTTTTTAAAAGAAGTTGAGGCTTGGAATGATGCAGTAATAAAAGAACACAGAGAATACTTAAAACAAAAAGAAGCGATAAGTAAAGATATTTTAAAAAGAAAACAAAAAATTAAAAATAAAGATTTTTCAACAGGCTTTGCCTCTAATATAAATTCAAAACATAATGAAGTTAAACAAACAAATTCATCTGACAATTGGAGTGAAAAACAACACAAAGAATTTTTGGAAGGTTTTAATTCAAATAAATTTGCAAGCCCTGAAAAATACCCGTATAAAAACACAAAACCAAATTGGACAGATAAATTTAATATCGGAAACCCGGAAACAGATGATGGACACTGGGTAACTTTAGATAACGGAAAACATCTTTTTATAAAAGATTAAAACAATAAATATGATATTATAAACTTATGAAAATAAATAAAGTTTAAATTCTTTTTGCCCGAATTTAAACTTTATTTAAAATCAATAATTTTATAATTAACTGTCTTTTAATTAATTTTAACTTTTGTAACAAAATTTGCTATTTAATTAAAAAATAACTGTTGACTGTATATTTTGTTTATATTAAATTTGATTTTGCGCATTTATAAGTGCGCAAATTTATTAGTGACAAAAAAATTGGAAATTGAAAAATGGAAAATACAGCAAAAAGATCAAGAATTAGAGTATGTCTTAAAGCATACGACCACAAATTGATTGATTCTTCCGCATTAAAAATCGTAGAAACTGCGAAAAGAACAGATGCTACAGTATCAGGTCCTATTCCTCTTCCTACAAAAAGAAGAATCTACTGCGTTTTGAGATCACCTCACGTTGATAAAAAATCTCGTGAACATTTCGAAATGAGAACTCACAAAAGAATCATAGACATCTATGATCCTACACAGCAAACAACAGAAGAACTTTCAAGAATGGATTTGCCCGCAGGCGTTGACATCGAAGTTAAACTGTAAAGTTTGAAAAGCACATCTTTGAAGCAACATTGAAAATTGAATAAGAGAATGTGAACTGTAAATAGGGTAGAGTTTAAAAGCTTCAGTTTAAACAAAGCCCTCAAAATTAAGAAGTAATTACAACCAGAGAAAAACCGCTAAAATGGCAGCTCTCACAAAAGAAAGGTAAAATCGAATGACATTAGGTGTTATTGGAGAAAAACTCGGAATGACACAAGTGTATGACGAAAACGGCTTGTGTATTCCCGTTACTGTAATTAAAGTTGAACCCGCTACGGTTTGTCAGGTAAAGACAATTGAAACCGACGGGTACAACGCAATACAAGTTGGTGTGGTAAGCGCTAAAGAAAAACATTTAACAAAAGCGCAATTAGGCCATTTCAAGAAAAACAATCTTGAAAACTTCCGTCACCTTCAAGAATTTAGAGTAGATAACCCTGCTGATTATACTGTTGGTCAAAAAATTGATTTATCAGTTTTATCTGAAATAGCAAAAGTTGACGTAACAGGTAAATCAATCGGTAAAGGTTTCCAAGGTACCGTTAAACGCCACAACTTCTCAAGAGGTCCAATGGCTCACGGTTCAAAAAACCATAGAGAACCAGGTTCAATCGGCGCAGGTACAACCCCGGGCCGTATTTACAAAGGCAAAAGAATGGCCGGTAATATGGGCAACGAAAGAGTTACAACTTCAAAATTAACAGTTGTAAGAGTAGATGCAGACAAAAATTTATTATTAGTTAAGGGCTCAGTTCCGGGTCCTGAAGGCAAATTGGTTACAATCAAACCTTCAAGAACAAAATGGAATTAGAGGTAATTAAAAATGACACAGAAAACATTATTAAATATTCAAGGCAGCCAAATTGGCGATGTGAACCTCGATGACGCTGTATTTGCAGTTGAACCGAATATCCACGTTATGCACTTGGCTCTTAAAAGACAATTAAACAATGCAAGACAAGGTTCTGCTAATTCTAAAACAAGATCAGAAGTTTCAGGCGGCGGCAGAAAACCTTGGAAACAAAAAGGTACAGGCCGTGCTCGTGCAGGTTCAATCAGAAGCCCCTTATTTGCAGGCGGCGGTGTTTCATTTGGCCCTAAACCAAGAAGCTATGAAACAAACCTTCCTCAAAAAGCAAGAAAACTTGCATTGAAATCAGCTCTTTCAGCTAAAGTTGAAGTTGTTACCGTTGTTAAAGATTTTTCAGAATTAACGGAACCAAAAACAAAAGCTATGGCTAAAATTTTATCAGACATCAAAGCAACAGGTAAAATCTTAGTTATTGCAGACCTTAAAGCTGAAGAAAACAAAAATCTTGAACTCGCTGCAAGAAACATTGCATCAGTCAAGCTTTTATACCCATCAAACTTAAACGTTAAAGACTTAATTGAAGCAGATTCAATCGTGATGACAGAAAATGCTATCAATGAAATTACCGAAAGGTTGGCAAAATAATGGCAAAGACAAGAACCAACAAAGAAAAATTATATGATGTAATTAAAAAGCCTTTAATAACTGAAAAATCTATGATGGCAGTTCAAAACGGCCAATATACATTTGAAGTTACAAGCGATGCAACAAAAGTTGAAATCGCACAGGCTATTGAACTTGCTTATCCTGACAGAAAAGTTAAGAAAGTAAGAACAGTATATATGCCATCTCACACAAAAAGAATCGGCATGAAATTTGGTAGAACTCAAAGTGGTAAGAAAGCTATCGTTACAATCGAAGGCGAACCTATCCAAGAATTAACAGGAGTATAGAAAATGGCTATTCGTAAAATTAATCCGACATCTCCCGGTCAAAGAGGTATGACAAAAACGGATTTTGCTGAAATTACAACGCAGACTCCTGAAAAATCACTTCTTTGCCCTAAGAAAAAAACAGGCGGAAGAAATAATACAGGCAGAATTACAACAAGACATATAGGTGGCGGCCACAAACGCAAATACCGTATGATTGACTACAAACGTGAAAAATTCGGTATCATCGGTTTCATTAAAACAATCGAATACGATCCGAACAGAAACGTTAGAATTTCTCTTGTTGTTTATGCTGATGGTGAAAAAAGATATATCTTAACACCTGAAGGCCTAAATGTTGGCGACACAATCGTATCAGGACATGACGCTGATGTTAAAACAGGCAACGCATTACCTTTAGATATGATTCCA
Source organism: Candidatus Gastranaerophilales bacterium (assembly GCA_944325145.1). Taxonomy (GTDB): domain Bacteria; phylum Cyanobacteriota; class Vampirovibrionia; order Gastranaerophilales; family Gastranaerophilaceae; genus Galligastranaerophilus_A. Next base: position 2,055 of record CALYDL010000030.1, on the reverse strand, counting down.
TTAGGTACCATGATTCATAACATTGAATTAATCCCGGGTCGTGGCGCTAAATTAGTTAGAGCAGCAGGCGATGCAGCCCAATTAATGGCTAAAGAAGGCGATTACGTTACAATTAAATTGCCTTCAACAGAAATGAGAATGGTTAGAAAAGAATGCTTAGCTACAATCGGCGTTCTTGGCAACCAAGAATTCAAAAACCTTTCTTTGGGTAAAGCAGGCAGAAAAAGATATCTTGGCGTTAAACCTACCGTTAGAGGTGTAACAATGAACCCTGTTGATCACCCCCACGGCGGTGGTGAAGGTAAAACAGGCCCCGGCGGCAATCCTAAGACTCCTTGGGGTAAACCTGCTCTTGGTCAAAAGACAAGAAACGCTAAGAAAGCAAGCTCAAAACTCATAGTTAGAAGAAGAAAAAAATAGGAGAACATAGTTAATGCCTCGTTCATTAAAAAAGGGTCCTTTCGTTCATGACTCTTTAATAAAAAAGATAAATAAATTAAATGAAAAGCAAGAAAAACATGTTATCAAAACATGGTCTAGAGCATCAATGATTATTCCTGATATGCTCGGTCATACAATTGCTGTTCATAATGGCAAATCACATGTTCCTGTTTATGTAACAGAACAAATGGTTGGTCACAAATTAGGTGAATTTGCGGTTACAAGAACATTCAAAGGCCACGCTGGTCAAGATAAAACCGCAAAGAAAAAATAAGCTTATAAGTTAAAGGAATAAGGAAAATGCAACAAGCAACAGCTAAACAAACAAATATCAAAATGCCGGCAAGAAAACTTCGCCGTGTCATTAATGAGATAAGAGGCAAAGTGGCTTCTGAAGCATTAAAAATGCTTAAATATATGCCATACTTTGCTGCAAGAATTGTTGAAAAAAACCTGACTGCTGCTGTGGCTAATGCTCAGGAAAAATTTGACGGCAGAGCAGACAACTTAAAAGTTTCTGAAATCTACGCAGATGAATCCGTTACATATAAAAGAGCCCGCCCCAGAGCACAAGGCAGAATGTATAAAAGGTTCAAAAGAACATCACACATTACAGTTAAATTAACAAGTAACTAATCAGGAGTAGAACATTGGGACAAAAGACACATCCAACCGGATTTAGAATAGGAATAATCGAACCATGGGTATCCACCTGGTTTGCTAAAAGAAAACAATATCCTGCAAACATCGCTGAAGATGCTAAAATCAGACGCTTTGTTAAGAAAAAACTATATACTGCAGGTGTTTCAAGAATCAATATCCAAAGAAAAGGCGAAGCTGTAAACATTACCGTTGTTACTGCAAAACCCGGTATCGTTGTTGGCAGAGGCGGCCAAGGTATTGATGAATTGAGAGCTGCTGTTCAAAAGCTTTTAAATAACGTTAACGTTTCAATTGACGTTGTTGAAGTTGCAAGAATAGATGCTGACGCTCAATTGGTTGCTGAAAACATCGCACTTCAATTGGAAAAACGTATCGCTTTCCGTCGTGCAATGAAACAAGCAATGCAAAGAACAATGAGATCAGGCGTTCAAGGTATCAAAGTTATGGTATCAGGACGTTTGGGCGGCGCTGAAATTGCAAGAAGTGAATGGGCTAAAGAAGGAAGAATTCCTCTTCAAACCTTAAGAGCAGACGTTCAATACGGTTTTGCAGAAGCTGATACCGTTATGGGTAAAATCGGCGTTAAAGTTTGGGTATTCAAATCAGACTTAATGCCCGGTGAAAAAGCTGATCAAAACATCAAAACAAAAAAAGTTACAAACGACAATAAACAAGGCCGTTTTCAACCAAAAAGAAAACGCACAGAAGCCCAAGCTGAAGCTGAAGGCTAATAAAACTTAATTGAATTAAGGAGCAAATAAAAATGTTAATGCCTAAAAAGACAAAATTTAGAAAAAAACAAAAAGGCAATATGAAAGGGTCAGAAACAAGAGGCACCACTCTTGAATTTGGTTCATACGGTTTAGCAACAACTGAACCTGCTTGGATTACATCACGTCAGATAGAAGCTGCACGTCGTTGCATGACAAGACAGATTAAACGTGGCGGTAA
>CALYDL010000029.1 GCA_944325145.1 Candidatus Gastranaerophilales bacterium | reverse complement strand
TCTTATTAGAATATCCGACAGATAACATTATTTCATTTTGATTACCTTTTATCAATAACCTTGATAACATGCCAGCCAAATTCCGTCTGCACGGGGTCTGACATTTCGCCAATCGGTGTTTCAAAGGCTGCTTTTTCAAATTCAGGAACCATTTGGCCTCTTTGAAACCAGCCTAAATCTCCGCCAACTTTTCCTGATGGGCAATTTGAAAATTGTCTTGCAAGCTGTTTGAAGCTTTCGCCGTTATTAACTCTCATAATAACCGCTTTTGATTGGTTTTTGGTTCTTGTTAAAATGTGGAGCGCATGAACTTCTGTGTATTTATCGGCATTCGGGTCTATTTTTTGTTTCGCAAAAGCAGGAACTAATGTTGCAAATAATGTGAACGCTAAAAGTATAACAGCCGAAAGTTTTTTCATATAATCTCCTTTTTTTGGTTTCATTTTATCATCAACAATTCATTTTTTTAAATTGTTCATCTGAGTTCTTTTATTACTAATTGAAAAATTTTCTTTATTATTTTTTCTTAACTTTTCTTAACAAAAGACCTTATTTTTTAAAGTTGAATTTAAAAATTGCCGATAGAAATTTCAGATAAAGGGTTGACAACCCTTAGTTTCTCATTAAAAAAAACTAAGAAAGGTTTGTTTAATGTCTGTTAACGCAATATCATCTGCAATGGGAGCAAGCGTTTATTTACGTGACGTAAATAAGCTCACGGATGATATTATCGAAAAATTAAATAATTTAGGAATTGACCCAAACAGCGTTTCATCTGTTAGTGAAGCTAATTCCGCAATAAAGAAAGCTGAAGAATCAAATCAATCTCAAGCCGATACAACCGACCAAAACAATGGCGAAAACCAAGATTTAAGAGATAAAGCAGAAAAGCTTGCAGATAAAATCGGGGTAAAGGTTTCTGAAAATGATACTATCGATGACATTATAGATAATATTTCAGATGTTATTGATAAAATGCTTGCTTATGCAATAGACAGAAACGACAAAGCTTTATACGATAAATTCTGCGATTATAAAAGCGACCTGAAAGACATTGAAGCCGATAACAACGGCGGCGGCTATTCCGGCGTCAGAGTATTTTCCTTTATGGAAATGATTGCAGAACAGAATAAATATGCTCATGGAATTAAAAGCAATTAGAAATAATTGCACTTATGTATAATTTTTGTTTCTCTCTCGATTATGATATAATTCAAAGTCATATCGGGGGAGTTTGGTTATGAACAAAAATATTCTAAAAAAATGCTTAATTATTTTAGGCTCTATTGTTGCTTTTATATACATTTTGTTTTTAATTTTGCCCGTTTTGTTAATTCCCGTGTTAGATAAGGCATCTTATGAAGCGAAGGCGCAAATCGAAAAATTAACGGGCTTTAAGGCGGATTTTTATAAGTTTAGAATTATAACAACTCCAAAATTAACTGTTGGCGTTAAATTGGAAAATGCTAAAATATATGACCCTGTTGGCGACTTATTTTTGGATTCTTCAAATTTGCAGCTAAAGGCTTCTTTAATTCCTTTATTTTTGAAAAAAATTGAATTAGATGTAATTTCGGCGGATGATTTTAATTTGAATGTTAAAATTAACCCTGACGGAACAATTTTTGTTGCCGATTACTTTAAGCAAGATGAAACAAAAAATGAAACTGTTCAAAATGAACCCTCTAAATTGCCCTTTAATTTAAAATTATCAAATAATTTGCCTGATATTAGAATTAAAAATCATAAAATTACTTTTATTGATGCTAAAACTAATCAAAAATATTTCTTAGAAGGCTCTAATTCAAATATTACGGATTTTATTTTTAATAAAAAAATAAAGGTTGAAACAGAAGGCAAAATTGTTTTAGATAATTTTGAAGCATTTAACTATGAAATTAAAGTTTTTAACCGCTTAATGCCTGATGCCAATTTAGATGATTTAGTTTTTAATCCAACTGATGAAGCTAAAAAAGAAGAAATTAAGACATCGGCTAATTTTAATATCCTTCAATTTTTTAAACAAATAAAAAATAAAAAAATTAAAGCTGAGCTTGATGTTGACCTTGATATTTCAGGCAGCTTTGAAGAACCGGTTTTAGTTGGTGATGTTTCTGTTGATAAAATTTCAATGTTACTAAACGGCAAAACTTTGCCTGAAAGTGAAATTGAGCTTGAATTTAATAAAAACGGGCTTGAAATTGAATCAAATTTTTATACTGCACAAAATGAAAATACAAAATTAAACGGCTTAATTACGCATAAAAAACTTGATTTAACCTGTAATTCAAATACAAATTTAAATAATATTTTTGAAATTGTAAAAGAAATTTTAAAGGCGTTTAATATTTCTGATTTTAACTCAATGCAAGTTACAGGCAAACTCGATGCTGATTTTAAAATTGAATCGGATTATAAAAAAATTCTTTCAAACGGTAGTTTAAAGCTATTATCCGGCAAACTTAAATGGGGCTTATATGATGTTAAAATAGACAATATAGCTGCTGATATTTTATTTAACAACAACACGGTTTTAATTAACAACCTTGGTTTTGAAACCTTGGGAGTTCCTTTTAAAATAAATGGTAAAATCACCCCGGATGCCAAACTGGATGTAAATATTTTAACAAGCAATCTTGTTTTAAAAAGTTTAATTGTTTCTTTGGGCCAAGGGGCAATTTTAAAAGAAAACCCGATTTATTCAGGCTTTGTTACAATTAAAGCCAAAATTAAAGGCGATATGACATCCCCTTTAATTTCAGGAAATGTTGATGTTTTAAATTTAAAATTAAAAAATATTCCATCTGACATTGTTTTATCTTTTCATCCTTTAAATTTGAATTTGGAAACAACCAAAAAAGGCTTTATGGGAACTGCCAAAATTCAAGGTATAAAGCTTGTTAACCCTGCTGTTGCAGTTTCTGTTCCAACAGTTATTGCAAATTTAGATGAAAACAAAATTGAGGTTCAAAAATCAAAAACATATTTTGGTAAAAACGAATTCTACCTATCAGGAACAATTTCAGATTACCTAAAAGAAAAAATCCTTCTTGATTTTGTAACCGAAGGGAAATTGAACTCCTCTTTAACAGGTTCAATTAACCCATACAATATGACATTAGGGCTTAATTATTCAATTTCGGAAAACTCTGAAATAATAATTCCTTCTTTTGATAAATCAAAAGTTGTTGTTAACGGGTCAACTTCAATTCAAGGCTCAATGTTAAACCCTATTTTAAAAGGCAGGTTTATATCTCCTTCAATTTCTATTCCTGAAGTCCCCGTTTCAATGAAAGATTCTATTTTTAGTTTGGATGGCCCGATATTAAAGGGTTCAACAACTATTTCAGAATTTGTTTCAGGCGGAATAAACGCAAGCAATGTTAGTTCTGATTTTGAATTAAAAGGAAATGATTTTTACTTAAATAACCTTAAAGGCAGCGCTTTTTCCGGTTTATTTAACGGAAACGTTTTATATAACCTTAAAACTACTTTGTGTAAAGTTGTTTTAAACGGTTCTTCAATGAATGCACTAAAGGCAATTGAAGGGGCTGCAGGAATTAAAAATGCTTTAACGGGAACACTTTCATTCAATAGCGATATTAACTTTAAAGGCGTTGAATATAACGATATGATGAAAAGCCTGAAAGGCAATGCTGATTTTGAAATTAAAAACGGTGTTCTTGCAAATTTAGGCGGCTTAAAAACATTGTTAATGGCGCAAAATATTGTTAATAATGCTATTTTGAAGCAAGCAGCAGATAAGGTTTCAACTCTTTCAGTTGTTCAACAAACCTCTGAATTTAATTATATTAAAGGAAATTTAAGTTTTAATAACGGCTATGCAAAATTGGATGAAATTTTAATGCAGGGGCCAAAAATGGCATATTATATTACAGGTAAATTTAACCTTATAACAGGTTCAACAGATGCCGTTATTTTAGGCAGATTATCAGGCGATGTTGTTTCTGTTTTAGGGAATATTGGCAATTTGGCCTCAAATAAAATCACATCTTTAATCCCGGGGCTTGGTTCTTTAACATCATCCATTGCAAAAATAATGAATGAATCTCCTAAAAATGTTAATGTTTCAAAAATCCCTGAACTTTCTGTTCAATCTGAAAACAATAAAGAATTTAAAGCGGTTTTTCAAGGCGGAGCAAATTCAGGCTCACCTGTTAAATCTTTTAAATGGATAAACGAAATTGATACATCTTCAATTGAACCGACTGCTACTGCGGCAACTAACAGTCAAAATGCTAAAGAAAACATTAAGCAAAATGTTGATAATGCTCTGAATTCTGTTAAAACTAATTTTTCAACCGGTGTTACAACAAGTAAAGATGCAATTAATAACACCAAAGAACAGGCAAAAGAACTTTTTAATTCTCTTTTAAATCGTTCATAATTTTAAAAAATGCTAAATATTTCATTATTTATTAAAAATTTGCTATAATTCTTAAATCAAGCAAAAGGAGAAAAAAATGAATAAACAAAGAATTTTTATGACATCTTTAATTGCTGTTTCAGCCTTCCTTTTGGGAGCAGGAATAAATAACATTGCTCATTCGGAAGTGGCTTCAAATATCAATCCTCAAGGCATTAAAATTGGCGTTGTTGATGTAAATGAAGTTGTAAGTTCGTCTGCGCAAGTAAAAGCACTAAAAGCACAGCAAGATGCCAAAAAGAAAGAGCTTGTAAAATGGCTTGAAACAGTTAAAGCAGACATTCAAAAACAAACAAGCCAAGAAAACAAAGTAAAACTTGCTCAAAAATACGACAAAGAATTAATTAAAAAACAAGAAGCAAGCAAAAACGAATATATTAAAAAATTAGAAGCAATTGATAAAAGTATTTCAAAAACAATAAATGACACTGCAAAAGCCAAAGGGTACACAATCGTGTTTACTAAAAACTCTGTTTTATATGGCGGATACGACCTAACGGCAGAAATCAAAAAAGTTGTTAAATAGTTATAAAAGCGGTTTTAATTAACCGCTTTTTTTATTAGCAAAAAAAATTTTTTTCAAGGTTTTTCATATCAAAGCTTTTTTAAGGAACTTTTTTATGAATACTCTCCCTATTAACAATTTCCCCAATTATTCAAAGAATAATTCTAATTTGTCGTTTAGAGGCTATTATTACGAACCGCCTGAACAAATAAACAGGCTTACAATGTATAATGATATAAGCGAATCTCCGCATAGGTTTTTTTCCTCTGAATCGCTTAAACATGCTCTTTCAAACCCAGATATTTTAGGTAAAGAAGGTTTTAAAAATATAGGAAGAAGAATTTTTAAAGACGCAAGACTTATGGAAGCTGAATCTTACGTTTATTTTGAAGATGCTAAAATTCTTCAAAAGAAATTCAAAGAGTTAAATAAAGCAACACCTGATTTTTATAAGTCAACAATTAAAAGCAGATCCGGAAAAGTTGTTCAAGATGCTTTTCGTGCTTCAGATTTTGGCGGTGATAAAGATGCAATCGTTGGCGTTGATTATTCCCATGACGGAAGTATTTTAAAAGTAAAAAAATATAAAAATGATAAAGTTCAACAGGTTACATACGCTTCTCAATTTAATAGAACAGGAAAAGTAAACCACGTTGAATTTTGGGAAAAAGGCACCCCTAAAAAAATTGAAATCGGCAAAAGAAACTTGCCCGCGGGCATAAGAAAAACTGACAAATTATTTGAATATGATGAAAACGGTATTCTTACATATTCTGCAATGAATGTGGTTGAGCGCCCCGATGGCAGTGTTGAAATGTCTAACTATGTTTACCCCGGTTTTTCGGATGTCGACCCTGATAATATTCAAAGATATTCAATAAAAAGGGTTGAAAACCCCGATAACACTGTAACATGCAGAGGGCTAATGGTTTTTAAAGGAAAACAATATTGGTGTTATATTCCTGAAATAACCTTCAAAAAAGAACTTGAAAACAAGCCGATTTTTAATTCAACATTGGTTGAATTTGATAAGAAAAATATCAAATATTATTCATATTATTAATTTTTGCTTTTAATATCCTGAATAATTTCATAGGCCATTTTGCAATCTTTCAATGCTCTGTGGGCATTTTTGGTGTCAATATTTAAGTGGCTTGCAATATTTGTTAATTTAAAAGATTTTAAATCAGTGTAAGTTTTTTTGGAAAAAAACAAGGTGTCAAAATAATCGTTTGTTAATTTAAGTTCAAATTCTTTTTCTAATGCTGAATTAATAAAAGATAAATCAAATTTCACATTGTGCCCTGCAATAGGAAAATTTCCTATAAAATTGCAATAATCAATTAATGCTCTTCTTCTGTTTGCACCGTTTTGCGCTTCATTATTTGTAATTCCCGTTAAATTTACAATAAAATCGGGAATAATTCTATCGGGCTTAATTAGAGTTGAAAATTCTTCTTTAACAGCGTTATTAACCACTTTTATTGCGCAAAGTTCAATAATAATGTCGCTATATGGGTTTAGCCCCGTTGTTTCCACATCCGTAATAACATAACTGTCAGGAATTTCTTTTAATTCAACGGGTTTTTTGGTTGAATTTAAAAGAATAATAGGTATATCATCGGTATTTGTTAAATTTAAATTAAGCTGCATAAAAAAATTATACATTAAAATTTTATAAAATTATCTTGCCACGAATATTTCTTGTGTTATGATAATAACACAAGAAAATATTTGGAAGCATACAACAATGAAAAAGTTATTAACAGCGCTCGTTTTGGCGTGCATGTTTTTAAATGTGCAAGCCGCCTATTCAATTAAAGCAAAAGAAGAACCGATTGATAAAACTGAATTTTTAAATCTTAATTGGTGGAAAAAATATAATGATGACAAGCTTGTAGATTATTTGCTTGTCGCATATGATAACAACCAAGATTTAAAAATAGCAGGCTACAATACTCAACAAGCTCTGCAAGTTACAAAAATGAGCTTTGCAAAAGAATTGCCCTCTTTATCTTTTGACGGGCAGTATCAAAGAGAGTTTGAATCAAGCGAAATAAAGTTTGGCGACACTGTTATTCCAAACTACAACCAAAGCAGGTTTATTTTGCCTTTAACCATGGCATATGAATTTGATATTTGGGGTAAAAACAGGCTTAAGACAAAAAGCCTAAAAGTTCAACAAGAAATTGTAAGTCAAGATGAAAAATCTGCCTATATTTCACTTACAAGCGCAATTGCTGCTAATTATTTTAATTTAATAAAAGCTCAAAATTTAATTAAAAACCAAAAAGAACTTGTTGAACTTCAAAAAGAAATTGTAAAAAAAGAAGAAATTAAACATAAAGCAGGCCTTGCACCGGTTACTGAATTAATTGAAGAAAAACAAGCACTCCAATTTTTTGAAGCAGAATTAAATAATTTAATTGAAAACGAAGATTTATTGAAAAATAAACTACTTGTCTTGCTGGGTGATAGCCAAGCAAAAATTTCAACAAACGAAGATTTTAATATATTTCCTGTTCCAAATTCACTTTCGCCTGAATTAATTCAAAACAGGCCTGATGTCATAAAATCTGCAAATTATATAGATAAATCAAGGTTTGATGTGAGAATTGCCAAAAAAGATTTTCTTCCTTCCTTTTTAATTTATGGGCAAGTTGGCTTTAATGCTTACCAATTAAACAGAATTTTTACCCCCGCAAGCTGGCTTTCTGCAATTGGTGTTTCACCCAGTGTAGATTTATTTACAGGCGGCTTAAAAACTTCAATTTTAAGATATAAAAAACTTGAATATGAAAAAGCGCTTCAAGGGTATCAAAAAACCCTTCTTGTTTCTCTTCAAGAACTTAATGATTCGCTGCTTTCCGCAAAAATTGCACAAAAAAATTACGAAAAAATGGAAAGTAATTTTAATTTTGAACAAAACTTATTCAATTTGTCTGAAAAGCAAATTGCAATAGGTTCAAAATCTGAATTAGAACATCTTAAGGCAAAACAAGCGCTTTTGATTGCAAAGAAAAACGAAATCAGTGCAAAAGCAAACTGCCTTTTAACTTCAATCAACATTTATAAAGCCGCAGGCGGTGTTGATTATACTGCAAATGAAGCAACTGAGAAAGAAAACATTTGATTGTTGCATGATGAATTAAAAGCTATTATAAGAATATGAAAAAACTTATAAAGGTTTTATTTGTTGCAATTATTGCCTCAATTTTTATTTTGTGGGGCTTTATTGTATTAATTTTGCCTTTGGTTTTTAACAGCGAATTTTTTAGTTCAAAAATTTCGGATATATTTTATAATTCAACCGGAAACGTTTTATATTTAAAACAATATAAACTTTCAATTAACCCTGATTTTTCAACTAAATTTTTTGCAGATGATATTTTTGTTTTAAATGAAAACCAAACATTAAACCTAAAGGGCTTAGAATTAAATTTTAGCCCCTTTAATTCTAATGTGAATAAAATTACAGCTAATGAAATTTATTTTCAAAAAAACGGCGTCAGCTCTTTTATATTAAAAAATTCTTCAAAAAAGAAAAAAAATCCCCTTAATTTTCAGAATATACCCGTTATTCAAGTTAAAAAGCTTATAGTTGAGCTTAAATCAAAAAAGAAAACATCTCTTAAATTTAATTTTGATGATATAAACCTCTTAAATGCTTCTAAAGGAAAGGTTTTAAGCTTCAATATGCTTGCTTTTTCTGATTACCTTTCAGAAAAAATCCAAATAAAAAATGAAAGCAAAATTTATATTCTAAATGATGGCTTTTATACAAACAGTTTAAAAATATATTTCTTTGATTCTTTTGCGGAAATTAAAGGCAGACTTTTTGACGGTAAGGGCGGGCAATATTTTCTTATTAAAGGGAAAAACCTTCCTGCATCAGATATTGAAAAATGCGCTATTCTTATTTTAAAAAGAATTAACCCCAAAAAATATTTTATTGAAAATTTTAAAGATTTTGCGGGCAAGCTTGATTTATGCCTTTATTATGAAAATAAAGAATTATTCGGTCAAGCAACCCTAAAAAACCTTGGCGCAAAAACTCGCCCGCTTTCTACACCCTTGTTTTTTAAAAAAGCCGATTTTATTTTTGATAAAAAAACAATTGTTATGAAAACCACAGGGCTTTTTGGTTTTGAAAAGGCTGAAACCGATTTATATATAACGGGGCTTTTTACAAGTAATCTTGAAACATCCGGAAGCATTCATTCTTATGTTACCAATAATTTTGCAAAAAAATATATCGAAGGCCTTTTTATTAAGGGCAAAGTTCTTTTAAATGTTGATTATTATGTAAAAAACGGCGTTGTTAACGTAATTTATAAGGCTTCATTAAATAAATTTTCTGATATTTATTACCTGAAATCTCGCCTCGGATTGTGGCATTTAAAAAGGGAAATTGTTGCAACCACAGAAAAAACAGGCGATATAATAAGGCTTTTAAAATATTCATATCTTGTTGAAGTGAATGGCAAACAAACAGAAATTATTATGGGCGACGGGCTTTTTACCAAGCATTCAAATAAAAAATTTGCGATAGATAAAATTTCGCTAAAAACAAGAAAAAATGCGCCTGTTTCACTTTTAGGCTTTATTGAATCAAACCTCAGGGGCGGAAGGTTTAACGGCAATATTGAATATGATTTTATTAAATCTAAATTGAACGGTTCTTTAATTCTTTCAAATTCAAGATTTAAAGGCTTTTTAATTAAAGAAGCTGCCATTTTTGCAAATAAAAACACAATTTCAATTTTAACAAATGGCACATTCAAGGGCGAAATTTATAATGCAATAATAGAACTTAAAAATTCCCTTAAAGATAACCTTTTAATTTATGATTTTGATATTTTCTTGAAATCTTTTGAACTTGTTCGCTCAAATCATAAGAAAAGAAAATTTAAACCGTTTTTTAACGAAATTGATGTTTCAAGACGCATTGACGTTGAAAAATTAAAATTAAGGCTTGATGAATTTAAAAAAGAAAATATTTTAATTAAAAATCTTGTTTTAAATGGTTATGTAGAAAACAATGTTTTGTTTTTCAATATGAATGGTGCAAAATTTGCAAACGGCATTTTGGGCGCTTTTGGTTCTTTTGATTTTAATAAAAAATGTTCTGAAATTAATTTTTCTGCTCAAAATATTGATGCTTCAATTGCGGCATATCAAGTGTTTAACATTAAAGACCATATAAAAGGTTTGGCAGGCGCTAAGCTTAAACTTATATTCTTCAATAACTTTAGAGAATATAAAGGCACGGCTGTTTTTAGCGTTGAAAAGGGTTCTTTAACTAAATTTGGTTCAAAAGAATTTTTCATAAAAGGAAGCAGAAAAAAACAGCCTTTTAAATTTTCACTCTCTAAAATAATTAAAATTGATAAAAATGCAGAACTTTCCCCCGAAGTTAATATTAAAGGCTTTTTTAATTTTGTTGGCCCTCAAATTCAAGATATAAATATTATTGCCCATAATAAATTAATTTCTTTCTATATTGAAGGCAATTACAATGCTAAAACGCAATATTCAAAATTAAACTTGTGGGGCAGGTATGAAAGAGAATTGGAAAAGAATATTTCAATTTTTCATATTCCGCTTTCTTTTGTTTATAAATTTGTTTTTAAAGTTAAAGAACAAAAAGATAAATATTTTGAAAAACTTTTAAAAATTCCTTCGCTAAATAATTCCAAAAATAATCAAAAAACATTTAGCGTTCAATTAGAAGGCAATATCAACGATACAAACAGCCTTGAATTCAAATTTAAAGACATCAGATAATGTTTTTGTGTTAACATTAATTTGAATGTTGAAAAGGAAATATTATGCAAGATTTTTCAAACTATACAGCGGAAGATTACATTAAACTATATGATAAAAGTTTAGATGAATTAATAGAAATTTCAAGCGAAATTACAAGAAAAAATTTTACAAATATTGTTGAAGCTTGCAGTATTATTAGCGCAAAAACAGGCGAATGTTCTGAAAATTGCAAATATTGTTCACAAAGTAAGCATAATCACGCACAAATTGAATGCCACCCTTTATTAGATGTTGAAACAGTTAAAAAGGCTGCACAAAGCGCAAGAGATAACGGCGCTTCCTGCTTTGGAATTGTTACATCAGGCAGGGTTCCAACAGGAAAAGATTTTGAAGTTATTCTTGAAATGGTTAAGGCAACAAAATCCATAAAAGGGCTTAAATGTTGCGCTTCTTTGGGTTTATTATCTGATGAACAATTTAAAAGGCTTAAAGAAGCAGGAGTTGACAGGTATAACCACAATATAAATACATCTGAAAGGCACTATGAATTTATCTGCCAAACTCACAAATTTTCAGATAGAATTAAAACAATTAAAAAAGCTCAAGAGTTTGGAATAATGCCTTGTGCAGGTGTTATTATCGGAATGGGTGAAACAAGGGAAGACAGAGTTAATATGGCATTAACATTGTCTGAATTAGGCGTTAACAGTATTCCTATAAACTTTTTAAACCCAATTAAAGGCACACCTTTAGAAAACTATGAAGATACAATTAATGAAGAAGAAATTTTAAAAACTATTTGCATTTTTAGGATTATTCTTCCAAAGGCCTTTTTAAGATACGCAGGCGGCAGAACAACAAGGCTTTCAAAAGAAAATCAGGAAAAAGGCATCATCGCAGGAATCAACTGTATTATGGTTGGAAACTATTTAACCACATTGGGTTCTACTGCAGATGGTGACAAGGAACTATTAAAAGAAATAAATATGCAAATGGCATAAACGTTTGTTAAATTTTAAAAAAGCGCCTTTGCGGGCGCTTTTTATTTTGCACTTTCAATAATTCCGCCGCCAATTAAAACATCATTATCATATAAAACAGCTGATTGCCCTATTGCAATTGATTTTTGATATTCTTCAAAAATAATTTCAATTGTTTCTTTATCTATGAATTTAAACTTAGCTTCCGTTGGTGTTTGAACTGAGCGAATTTTTGCGCTTATAACTTTTCCTTCATACCTTTCAGGGTTAATTTGAAAGTTTAAATTTTTTGCAATCAGGTTTTTATTAAACGTTTTGTCTTTATGCCCCACGATAACTTCATTTGTTTTTTCGTTTAAAGAAATTACATACAAAGGTTCTGTTGAAGAAATTTTTATTCCTCTTCTTTGTCCTACGGTAAAATTCCAAATGCCATCGTGAGTTCCTAGAATTTTGCCGTTTGTATCAACAATATTTCCTTGTTTTTTGCCTGCCTTTAAAAGTTCACTGTAATCTCCGCCGTAAAAATCTTGGCTGTCCGGTTTATTTGCAACTTCTAAATTAAAATCAGCCGCCATTTTCCTTATTTCATCTTTTGTGTAGACGCCTAAAGGCAAAATTAAGTCTGAAATTTGTTCTTTTGACAATCTGTATAAAAAATATGTTTGGTCTTTTTTAGGGTCAACTCCCCTTTTTAAGCAGGTTTCGCCCTCAATTTTGCCTATTTTTGCGTAATGCCCTGTTGCAAATTTATCAAAAATTAAACCTTGTTTTTTTGCACTATTTGGAAAAACGCCGAATTTTATTTTTTCATTGCACCACACACAAGGGTTTGGGGTTCTGCCCGATAAATATTCGCTTCTAAAATTTTCTACAACCGTTTTTTCATAATTATTTCTGCAATCAACGGTTATATATGGAATTTCAAGCTTTTTTGCTATTTTTTCAGCTTCTTGTATATTTTTTATTTCATCAGGCCCAAAGCAGGCATTGCTGTGCCCCTTAAAATCGTGGTACTCATCTTTCCCCCAAATGGACATCGTTGCGCCTATTACTTCATGGCCTTCATTTTTTAATATTGCGGCAGCAACAGCAGAATCTACGCCGCCTGATAATCCTACTAAAATTTTCATAATTAAATTAAATTATAAGCTTGTTTTTTAGTCAAATTTTTGGCTGATTAATACATTTAAAACAGCTTCGGCAATTTTTTTGTGCCCTTCTTCATCATAATGCAGCCCGTCTGTTTCTGATGTTTCTGCTATTTTGTTTAAATCAATGTTTATTACGTTTAATTCTTCAGAAAGTTTTTTATAAATATCCGGCAGTTTTTTTGATTTTTCGATTGAAACTTCATCAAATAATGAATTAAAAAAACTGTTTAATATATTCTCTTTTAAAATAGATGGTGTTAAAAGAATTATATTTGAAATTCCATAACTTTTTATTTTTAAAATTAGGCTTTTAAGCCCTTCATATATTGTTTTTTCGTCATTTTTATATATTTTTTGAAGGTCGTTTATTCCAATGGCTAAAATTACAATATCAGGGCTTAATTTTAAATATTTTTCAATTGCAATACCCCCTGAAAGTTCAATACTTTCTTTGTTTTCGGTAAAACCGCAGCGGTTATTTTGGCCTTGCTCGATAATTTCAAATTTATTTTTAAGTTTTTCTTTTATTTGGCCTGCCCATCTTATTTTTTCATTAAACCTGCTGCCGTTTTTCGGGTTAAAACCATATGTGTTGCTGTCGCCAAAACATAAAATTTTTTTCATATTTCAATTCTATTATTCATAATAGATTATGGCAATTTTTATTTTTTATTTTTTTTATATTATTATATTTCCCTTGGTTAAAATACGTTTGGCGGTTAGATTTGTTAAATGTTGCTTTAAATAATACAAAAAATATTAACAATGTTTCCTTCGGTTCTTCAAACAGAAGCGAAAAATTTAAGCTGTATGATGCGACAACAGGCGGCTATATTGAGGTTGAAAGGCCAAAACAATCTGCAAAAGATAAGTTTGAATCTCGAGTAAAAGAAGAAGAAAAAAGGCAAAGATTAGAAAGAAGAAGACAAAGGGAAATTCAAAGAAAAAAAGCCTTGAGAAGAAAAGTTGCCGCCGGCCTTGCCGTTTTGAGCACATTTGGAACCATGATTTGTTATTCATTAAATGATACAAATAAAACAAAAACATTGGTTGAAACCCCCTTTATCGTTTCAGAAGCCCCTGTTGCAGAAGCTAAAGAAGATGAGATTGATATTTACGATGATGTTAACAAATTATTAGAAAGCAACCCTGAATTAAAAAGCGCTTACGATAAAATTACAACTTCAATTGATACTTTTTCAAATCAGCTTGGCGAAGACGGGCTTTCTTTAATAAAGGAACGTGTCAATGCCCTTGGTGACGGCGAAATTAACGTAATTGACGTTTTAAAGGTTCTTTGGATTGAATCTAACGGAAATATTTATGACGATAATGGTAATTATCTTGAAAGCTATACAGGGGAAGCCTATGGCCCATTTCAATTAACGCCCGATACTGTTGATTATATAAATAATTATTTTGGCCTTGAAGAGCCTTTGGATATTATGAACCCATATGATAACCTTGACGCCTGCATTTTGAACTTAAGATTTTTAAAAAACAAAAAAGAAGCAGACAGTGAAAATTCAATACTTCCAACAGGTGAAAACATTATGGATGCAGTTTTTTGGTGCTATCATGACGGCGCTTGGGCAGATGATATAACAGAGCAAGGCGACGATTACCTTGCTAAATACAGAGATTTAAGCATTGTGGATTCTTACCCCGAAGTTGTTGAATATATTACAAACGGGCTATGCTAATTTAAGGATATATTTCTAATAGAATTATACTGATAAAATAATAATGCAGGAATTAAAAACCCGCTTAATTTAAGCGGGTTTAAAACTGGGGCGGAAGGATTCGAACCTCCGAAATGCCTGGACCAAAACCAGGTGCCTTACCACTTGGCGACGCCCCATTGATTTGGAACAAATATATAATATTATGAGCAAAAAAGCATGTCAAATATTATTTGCAGATTTTACTTCTTTTAATACAGAAGTAACTGCATAAATTAATTTATTGGCTACTTCTTCAATGTATTCTTGAGTTGTAAGGCCGTTAATTACAATGTCTGCAATTTCCATTGTAGGGCGAATATATCTGAATGCTGTTTGGTTTACATCATGGAATTGCATAGCAGCTGCTTTTCCAACTTTACCACGGCTTGCTGCGCGTGCAAACCACCTGTCTTTAATAATCTCAAAAGGAGTGTAGACATAAATTTTAACATCTACAATATCTCTCATAATTTCATTTAATACATATAAACCTTCGTTTAAAATTATTTTCGCAGGTTTTTTTTCAACAGAATTCTTTTTACTTTCGCAAGTCACAAAATCGTAATATGGTGAATAAATTGTTTTACCTTGCTTTAAGTCCACCAAATGTTCTTTCATTAGCGGCAAATCAATAGCATCGGGTGTATCGAAGCTAAAGCCCGAAGCAAATAAAGCTTCATAGCCGCCTGCTTCCTTTAATTCTTTTGAAGCATCTTTGTAGTAATCATCGCAGCAAACAACTGTGTAAAAATCGTTTGCATCAGATTTTAAGCAAGCTTTTGCAGTGTTTTTAACAAGGGTTGTTTTGCCTGAAGCAGATTCGCCCGCAATAGACATTAAAAAGGTGGAATCATCCTCTAAAAGTGCTTTTCTTGCAATTTTAAAGATGAAAGCTTCATTAATTCTTAAGATTAGGGGTTGCTTTTGCTTGGAATCCCAATCAATAACTTCTCTAATGTTATAGAGAATTTTTGCAATAAAGGGCATATCCTTATATGTGTCTTGTTGATGCATTGTTTGAAACACTTGTCTAACTCACTACTTTAACATTCTACAACAAAAGAAAATATACAATTAGCATTGTTAAAGAAAACTTAACAAACAATTTTTACTCATCATCTGATGTTGTAAATGCTTGTTCTTCAAAAGCCATTTCGAGCATTTTATAAACGGCATAAGCGCCTGTTGCAACGGCTTTGGGGTCAAGGTCTGTCTTATTTGCTAATTCAATAATAGCGCTGTTCACTTCCGGATTTTCATCTTTAATGTAATGTATCATGGATTTTCTCCAAGTTGAAATATCAGGAATTATTTCATCTATTATATTTTGAAAATTTTCTTCACTTATTACAGGTAACATAGGTTTTATAATAGTTTTTTTATTTTAAAATGTCAACTAAAAAGGCGCAGGGGTAATGTGCGCCTTTTTGAGTATTTTTTATTTTGTTTATTACCAATCTAGTTCTGAACCGTCTTCGCCGCCCATTACTTCATCAGATAACGGTGCAGTTTGAGTTTCTGATTGAGAATCATTGCTTGTTTCGGCGGGAGCTGATTCTTGAACAACTACCTCTGGTTCAGGAGCTGATTCTTGAACAACTACCTCTGGTTCAGGAGCTGATTCTTGAACAACTACCTCTGGTTCAGGAGCTGATTC
>CALYDL010000028.1 GCA_944325145.1 Candidatus Gastranaerophilales bacterium | reverse complement strand
AAAAATGCGCCATAATGTTATTATGCTAAAATAAAATGGCAAACAAAGGAAATTAAAATGTTTAGAGAAATGAGAAGAATTAAGCAACAGCTAAATAAAGCCGAATGCCTTGAAATTTTAAAAACAGAAAAAAGAGGCGTTCTTTCTCTCGTTGGCGATTTTGGCTACCCATACGGCGTTCCAATTAATTTTTATTTATCGGAAGATAACAAAATTTATTTCCACGGCGCAAAACAGGGGCATAAAATTGATTCTGTTAAAAAAGATAATAAAGCTTGTTTCACGGTTTATAATAAAGGCTGTCAAAGCAGCACAAAACCGGGGTTAGATGTTAAAAGCGTTATCATTTTCGGTAAAATAAAAATATTGGAAGATAAAAACAAAACGGTTGAAATTTGCCGCAAACTTGCATATAGGTTTCCTTTTGCAGATAAAAATTATATAGAAGATGAAATTAAAAACTTTTCAAAGTTTGTTTGCGTTCTTGAATTAATTCCTGAATGTATAACGGGTAAAATTATAAATGAAAGTTAATAAAAGGGGTATATTTTGAACTATTGTTATAAATGCGGTGAAAAGCTTATTTTAAAAGAAAATTTTAATTGCAATGTATATGAGGGGCTTGTTCCTTATTGTGAAAATTGCAAAGAATTTCGCTTTCCGTTTTTTAATGTTGCTGTCAGTATGGTTATTTTTAACAAAGATTATTCCAAAACGCTTTTAATAAAACAATATGGCAGAGATTTTAACATTCTTGTTGCAGGGTATGTTGAAAAGGCTGAAACCCTTGAAGAAGCCCTCATAAGAGAAATAAAAGAAGAAGTGGGGCTTAGGGTTTCAAAATTTTTCTTTAATGCAAGCAGGTATTATGAAAAATCCAACAGCTTAATTTGCAATTTCATTGTTTTGGTTGAAAATGAAAACTTTAAATTAAACTCTGAAGTTGATTTTGCCAAATGGTATTTTTTGAATGAAGCAAAAGAAGTAATTTTAAAAAACGGGCTTGCTGAAACCTTCTTTTTGGCTTCTTTAGAAAAAATTGAACAAAAAAATAGCCCCCTCTTTGTTTAGAAGGGGTTATTTTTTAAATTATGTTTTAGTTTAATGCTTTTTTAACTTCTTTTTTGTAAATTTCAACGTTTGGCTGTAAAACTTCAGGCATTGCAACATCAGCTGATGTTACATCGTTTTCTTTTCTTCTTAAAATGTTTCCTGTATATAAAGTTTCAAAATGTTTTAATTCAATTAATTGAGCCAAAGTTTTTAAGTCAAAACCATTAATTTCAACAATTGAAACAGGGTGCATATTTGAATAAGCATTAATAACACCAACTAAAACTGCATTTGTTGTTTTATCTTCTGTTTTTGCATAAACAAATGTAAAGAATGAATCTTTGTTATTAACATCCAAATCTGCTTCTGCGTTGTAGTGAAGATATCCGGGGCCAACGTTTGTATCTGTTGAAATTCTTGCTTTCAAAGATTCATTTTTAAGTTGTTTTTCCCACAATGTTGTTCCCATAAAAGCATCACCAAAATATTCAACAAAATGTTTAGTATTTCCTTTTAATCTTGAATCAACATTGAATGCTGCCATTTGGAGTGCAGGGTTTTTATTAATGTCTTCATTCAAATAAATTTGTTGTGCTTCTAAAGATGAATTTAAAAGCCCAATAACATCTTCTTTTGTATAATTTGCCCAAAATAAAGTAAATAATGTTGCATCATCAAAAATAGAAAATCTGCCGCCAACATCATCGTGAACGTATCCTGAGCCCATTAAATCGCCTTTATCAACAAGCCTTCTTAATGCGCTTTTTTCGCTTGAAGCGTCTGTCATTGCAACAAATCTGTCTGAAACATCTTCTCTGTTTAAATGTTTTTGCATTAAGGCTTTTGCAGCATTATATGCCGTTGTTGTTTCAAGTGTTCCGCCTGATTTTGAAACAACCAAGAATAATGTTTTATCTAAGTTTAATTTTTTTGCAAATCTTTCGAAACTGACAGGGTCAACAGATGAATAAAAATGAATGTTATCATCAACACCAAGCATTTTAACCAAAGATTCAGTTGTGTGTCTTGAACCGCCGATGCCTAAAATTGCAAGGTCAGTGAAACCGCCTTTTTTTGCTTTTTCAAATAAAGAATATAAAACATCAATATTTTTAATTTGGTTTTCTTGCAAAACGCCAATCCAATTCAAAAATTGGCCGCTTTTGCCTTTTCTTTCTTTAATTTCAGCCACTGCATTTTCAGCTAAAACTTTGTAATCATCAAAATTAACGTCACTATTAAATTTAACGCTAAGGTTCATTTTGGTTAATGTTTCCATTTTTCCCCCTTTACTAATTTTTATCAAAAATATTTTACCATTAATATAAATTTTTATTAATCAGGTTTTTTGAAAAGAAAATTATTCAAGTTATAATAAACTTATGGGTGATGAAGACAAGCAATTTGAGGCCTCTCAACAAAAGTTGAGAAAAGCAAGAAAAGAAGGGCAAGTTGTTAAATCAAAAGATTTTTCAACAGCTATTTCATTAATTGTCATGTTTATGGTGATTTATGCATTGGGGCCTTTTATTTGGCAGCAAATTGCAGGGCTTTTTTCAAATCTTTATGAACAAATTCCAAACGCAAGGTTTGAAGAAATAGGCATCAGATATTTACTGTTTGTCACTTTAATTCCAACTTTGCTTATCATTGTGCCTATCATCTGCCTTTCTGCTTTGGTTTCCATCATAGGTGATTTAATTCAAGTTGGGCCTTTATTTACAATGACACCCCTAATGCCAAAGCCTGATAAATTAAACCCTACTAAATATTTTAAAAACTTAATGAACCCAAAAACCTTGTTTGAACTTGTTAAAAACATTGCAAAGGTTGTTATTTTGGGGCTTATAGGGTGGATGGTTTATATGGATCATTTCCCTGCAATTTTGGGGTTAGCTGTTGTTGAAAACGAATTTGCGACACTTGTGGCGTTTGGTAAATTAATAACAGATTTTATTCTAAAAGCAGGCATTGCATTTCTGGTTATTGCTGCAATGGATTACGGCGTTACCAAATGGAAATTTATGCAAGATCAAAAAATGTCTTTTAAAGAAGTTAAAGACGAATACAAAAACTCTGAAGGCGACCCTCACGTAAAAGCTGCCTTAAGGCAAAAAAGGCAGCAATTATTAAGGCAAGCAATGAAAGATTCTGTGCCTGATGCGGATTTTGTTGTTACAAACCCAATCCATGTGGCTTGCGCCATTAAATATGATGCTGAAACTATGGAATCACCCACTTTGACTGCAAAAGGGGCAGAACTTTTTGCAAAAGAAATTAAAGAAATTGCAATGAAGCACGATGTTCCCGTCATTGAAAACCCCCCTGTTGCGCGTGCTTTGTATCGTTTGGTTGAAGTTAACCGTCAAATTCCGCCGGATCTTTATAAAGCGGTTGCTGAAATATTGATTTTTGTTTACAACTCTAAAAAACAAAAGCATGAAAAAATGCGTGCTCAAATTGAAGAAATGAAGAAAATTCAAGAAAAAAATGACAGCGAATATTACAAAAAAGATAATCAAACGGGCGAAAACAATGTAAACTAATTTAAATAATCGGTTCTATTTGCAATTAACTCTAAAAGATTGTAAAATTTACTTAAAATACGGTATTTTATACAAAAAAATAATATGACAGTGCAATCAAGATTAAAAGATTATATTGATATAATCCAAAAAGTGGCAAAAGTGGAGTATAGAAGGATACCTTCGCATATGGTTGAATGCGAGGAGCTTGTTTCTATCGGCATTATTGCCATTCAATCTTTAATTAAAAATAAAACTGATGAACAGCTGGAAAAATATAATTCATCATATATTGCAACTGCAGTTAGATGGGCGATTAGAAACGAACTCAGAAACAGATATAAATGGTACACTCTAAAACACAAAAGTGAAGATTCCGTTGAATATGAAACAACGGGGGAAGAATCAACACAACAAGAGGGCGTTTCAAGTTTGGATGTTTCCCCTACAAAAGTCAGAGAAGCAATTTATGAAACAATTTTATCAATTGATTCAATAGCATCAGCTTCATCTGATAATGATTCACCTTTTGATTTTATTAAAGATACCCACGCAACGCCCGATGAAAATGCTGAAATTACGGAATTAGGAAGAATTATAAGAGAAGCAATTGCAAAATTGCCCCAAAAAGACAGAACCATTGTTGAATACAGGTTTTATAGGAATATGCAAGTAAAACAAATTGCGCAAATGGTTGGTCTTTCAAGCTCCAGAATAACAAGAATAGTGCAGTCTTCTTTGAATACTGTTCGAGAATATCTTGAAAAAAGAGGGCTTTCGTACTGATTTTATATTATCTAAGGGAAGGACAATAAAATAATGCAAACAACAGAAATTCAAAAAATAAGCAAAGAATACAAACAAATAGTATCCGATGCTCTTAAAGTTTTGGGCAAAAAACATATGGCGCTAATTTGCCATGGGGTTAGTTTTCCTGCACCGGAAGGTGAAAACACAGGCTTTGGCACATATAATTCAAATGCTGCAAAAAAACTTTTTGAATTTGTTGGCAATATGTTCAATGTCATTCAATTAGGGCCAAACGGCAAAACAAAATCATCAGACCCATCTCCATATACAGGAACGGTTTTTTCACAAAATCCCCTATTTGCAGATTTAAAAAGTTTAACTGAAAATAAATGGCACAAACTTTTAAGTGTAGAAACATTTAATAAAATTGTTGAATCTAACCCTAAAAAAGGCGAAAACAGAGCGGCCTATTTTTATGCAATTGAAGCTTACAAAGAAGCTTTTGATGAAATTTACAAAAACTATTTAAAATTAAATGATAAAAATTTCAAAAAAGAATTTGAAAACTTTAAAAAAGAAAATGCTTATTGGTTAGATACCGATGCACTTTATGAAGCATTATCAATAGAAAATAATTCTGAATACTGGCCAAAATGGAAAAATGAACTTGATAAGAACCTTTTCTATAAGGCAGATAAAAAAGAAGCAGATAAAAGAATTGATGAAATAAACAAAAAATATAAAGATGTTATTGAAGAATATAAATTAATTCAATTTATTTTAGCTAAACAAGGCCAAGAAACAAAAGAATATACTAAAAAGAACGGTTTAAAAATGATAGCAGACAGGCAAGTTGCATTTTCAGACCGTGATTGCTGGGCTTATCAATCTTTGTTTTTAGACGGTTGGTCACTTGGTTGCCCGCCTGATTATTTCTCAAAAGACGGCCAAGCTTGGGATTTTAATGTTATGGACCCTGAAAAACTCTTTAACCCGGATGGCAGTTTGGGAAAAGGCGGTGAATTACTTAAAAAGCTTTATTTAAAAATGTTTAAAGAAAACCCGGGTGGCGTTAGAATTGACCATACAGTAGGTTTAATTGACCCTTGGGTTTATAAAAAAGGGTGCAAACCAAAAGTGGCGGAAGGCGCAGGAAGATTATATTCATCCCCTAATCACCCTGAATTATCAAAATATTCAATCATATCAAATGAAGATACTGACCCTAATTTTAAACCCGATGAAGAAAAATGGGTTAGAAATTTATCTGATGAACAAATTAAACTTTATGGCAGAATGATTGAAAAAATTGTTATTCAAAGCGCAATTGAAGCGGGGCTTGATAAATCTGCAATTGTAGCAGAAGACCTTGGCACATTAACAAACCCTGTTGTAAAAGTTATGGAAAAATATGAATTAGCAGGCATGAAATTGGTTCAATTTGTTATTGCAACAGAACCTGATCATCCATATAGATGCAGAAATATTGTTCCAAATTCTTGGGCTATGACAG
This sequence comes from Candidatus Gastranaerophilales bacterium, assembly GCA_944325145.1. GTDB lineage: Bacteria > Cyanobacteriota > Vampirovibrionia > Gastranaerophilales > Gastranaerophilaceae > Galligastranaerophilus_A. The sequence goes on along the minus strand of CALYDL010000028.1, from coordinate 10,571 downwards.
GAACCCACGATAACCGCCCCATAAGACTTTGGGCAAAAGATATGATAAATACTGAAGCTGACACGCCTCATGTTAATAATTTAATGGCAGACCTTTATTCTGAATTTGACGGGCAAGATATGATTAGGCACAAATTATATACAGATGATAAATTCCTTGCCTTTTCAAAATTGGTTGAAGTTTTTGCATCAAGGGCGGAAAATATTCAAATATTTTTCACAGATTTCTTCGGCCTTCAAGAAACCTATAATGTGCCTGGCACCTCTGGCGATAAAAACTGGTCTTTAAGAATACCCGATAATTTTGAAGAAGTTTATTATAACAACCTTCAAAACTTTGAAGCGCTTAATTTACCTTTAGCTTTAAGCTATGCAATTAAAGCAAGAGGCAGAGAATTTGCAAATCAAAATAAAGAATTATTGGAAAAATTGGAAAGTTTGGCATAAAAAAATGAAGAAATTTTTTAAACCTTTAATTTTATTAGCAGCATTTGTTTTTTCAATAAATGCATCATTTGCCGATTTTTCTTTTAATGATATGGAGTTGAAGTTTGCACAGGTTTCAGATGTGCACACTTCAAATTCTCCTGATACTGCATATAAAGTTTTGTCGCATTCAAAAGAGCTTTTAAAATCGACAATAGAAGATATAAATAAAATTAAAGGGCTTGATTTTGTTGTGTTTACAGGCGATATGACAAATGAACCCACAAAAGAATTATATAAAGATTTCTTCACTCAGCTGCAAAAGCTAAATTATCCATCTATTTTGGTTTTGGGAAACCACGACAGTTCAATGTCGGGCGAAAACCCAAATTATATGAATAAAGAAGTGGTTCACCAAATTTTAAGAATGGCAAACCCTTATCAAAATTATGATAATCTTTATTTTGCATATTCCCCTGCTAAAGATTTCAGGGTTATTGTTTTAGATACAACAATAGGTATTGAAAATTCAAACGGAATGTTATCTGAAGAACAGCTTAGTTTTTTAGATAATGAAATTAATGAAAATCAAGATAAAGTAATTTTGATTTTTCAACACCACCCTGTTATTGAACCCTTTAAATCGGAAGACCATAAACTTATTAATGCAGAAAACTATTTAGCAATATTGAAAAAATATGAAAAAGTTCCGATTGCTGTTTTTGCAGGGCATTACCACGCTGCAAGAATAGAAAGAAAAGGAAATACAATTTTTGTTGCAACACCTTCTTTGGTTACATATCCAAATGCTTTTAGAACAGTGAACGTTACAAATTATAATGATAGAGTAATTTTCAATTTTAATTTCTACGAAACCAAATTGAAAGATGTTCAAGAACTAAGCAAATCAGGCTTAATTGCATCTGCTGTTTTTAGCGGTAAGCCATCTGATAAAAATAATGAAGTTATGATAAGAAAAGGCTATGTTCCAAAGCCAAAATTAACAAAAGAAGAAAAAGCAGAGCAAAAAGCCTTAATTAAAGCTAAAAAAGCCGAATTAAAAGCGCAAAGAGAAGCTGAAAAACAAGCAGATAAAGCTTATAGAAAAGCAATTAAAGACGCTAAAAAAGCTGAAAAAGAAGAAAAGAAAAAATTAAAAGAAGAAGGGAACAATTAATTGGTTTTCAAAGTTAAATTCAGAGGCGTTAGAGGTTCATATCCAACTGCAAAATTCAGCCACCTAAAATACGGCGGAAACACTTCTTGCGTTGAAGTTAACGTTAGAGACAGGCTTATTATTTTAGACGCAGGCACAGGAATTATTGAACTTGGCGAAAATTTAACAAGAGACCACATTTTATCAGGCAATTCAACCGATGAAAGAACCCCTATAAAAGCAACAATTTTAATAAGCCATATTCACCAAGACCATATTCAAGGGCTCCCGTTTTTTTCTCCAATTTTTATAAAAACAACAGAATTAGAAGTTTTTGGCCCCGATACAGGCAAAGAAAAATTAAAAGATACTCTATCAACCCTTCTTTTTGATAAGGGTTTTCCCGTTTCACTTGAAGAAATTCAAGGAAACATTAATATAAATTCATACAGCCAAAGGCAAATTCTTGTAATAAAAGAAAACAACGAACATGTTTTAATTAATGCAGGGGATATAAAAAGCCAAGATTTTAATGAAAATGACATTATAATAACATCATATAAAACAACGGCACACCCCAAAAACGGCTCACTTTGCATAAAAATTCAACATAGGGGAAAAACCCTTGTTTATGCAACAGATAAAGAATGCTATGTTGGTTCCGATAAAAAATTCATTGAATTTGCTTATGGATGTGACCTTTTAATCCATGATGCCCAATATACTCATCAAGATTACATTTCACCAATTATGCCAAAACAAGGTTACGGGCATTCAACGTTTAATATGGCAATAGAAACAGCAAAACTTGCCAAAGCCAAAAAATTATATTTCTTCCATTATGACCCGAATTATGATGATAATATATTAGATATGCTGGATAAAGATTTTCAGAATATGACGGTCGATTTTAATTTCTCAAAGGAAAACCTTGAAATTGCGCTTTAGAATTACTCTCTTAATTTTATTTTGTCTTGTCTGCCTTCCATCAAATGCAGACCTGCACAAAGCATCAATAGTCGAAACCATTGATGCAACAAAAGCTGCGCAGTTTCATAACAATATGGGAACTTTTTATTATAATGACAAAGATTACTTTGCGGCCATAAAAGAATATCGAATTGCAATAGGAATAAACCCTGATAGCCAAACAACAGCCACATATTTTAATAATTTAGGAAAAGTTTATCTTTTATTAGGGGAAATTCAGGTAAAAAACGGGCTTCCCTTGCAAGGGTGGGATGATTTTTCCAAAATGGCGCAAATTTCTTTTGAAGAAGCAATTTTAAAAGATTGCATGAAGCTTGAATATTATCAAAATTTAATTAAGGCGTATAAATTAACAGGTGTTATGAACCAAAAAAAAGAATATTTTCTGTCAAACAAAGATAAAAATGTTTTTAATGTAATTCCTGCCGCATTAATTTTATCGGAACAAGGAAATATTCAATATGCAAATATGCTTTTGGATGATTTTGTTGTTCAAAACCCCGATATTATAATATCAAACGACCTTAAAAAAATAATTAAACAGAATTTGGAAAAAGTAAAAGAAGATTTATAATTTTTTGTTTTCTTGAAGCCTTTTTTATTGTATAATTCAATTGAAAACAAAAAGCACTTTGAAATTTGGGCTTGTGGCGCAGTTGGTAGCGCAGGAGACTCTTAATCTTTTGGTCGTGGGTTCGAGTCCCACCAGGCCCAGTTTTAATTTCGGTTATTTGGGAGGATGTGTATGAAAAGAAGTTTATTATTATTGGCGGCTTTAGCTGTTTTGTTGCCTGCAATGGCAGAAAATGTTCCTGTTAACACGAACGTTCAAGCTCCTGTTCAAACTGCACCGGTTGAGGCTGCAACACCAATTAAGGTTGCTCCTGTTGAAGGCGGTGAAGCTATTCAAACAAAAGAATTTGTTCCTATAACAGAAGCTATGGATAAGGCAAAAATTAAAGAAGAAGCAAGAAAAAATGCCATTCAAAAACAAAAAGCAGCAAACAAAAAAGCTGTTGAAACAAAAAGAAATGAAATAAAAAATAAAATAGACACTACAAAAGAACAATTTGAAAAAGAACAAGAAGCAAACGCAATTAAAAGAGAAGAAATTCAACAACAAAATGAAGCAACAAAACAAGAATTAAAAAATACAATTGAAGCTCAAAGAGAAGGTGTTCAAAATATCTTAAGACAACAAGAAGAAGATATTGAAACAATCAAAAAAAATACGGCAGAAGATTTCACTAATTTAAAAAATTCAACAACACCCGTTGAACAATAATTTTAAAATTGCGCCCCAAAATTAAAGGGGCGCTTTTTAAATATTTGTAATAATAGCTTAATTATTTGTTATTTATGGTAAAATTTTTGTTATTAAGACTTTTATGTTGGGGAGTACATGAAAGACAGAGTAACATTATTATCTATTCTATGCTTTCTTTTGGCATTTTTGGTAATATTTCAAAATTATTTTAACACAACTTGGGCAATCATTTTTCTTGTAATGTTTATGGCTTTGTATATGATTTATATGTACATTGCAGTTAAGCACCAAAGAAGAAAACTAAGAAAAAACCCCGTTGTTTATAATGAAAACTTGGCACCATTTATAAGCATTTTAATTCCTTGCCACAATGAAGCGGTTGTTATAAAAGAAACTGTTGAAAACATTTTAAATGTTGATTATGAAAACTATGAAATAATTGTAATCGACGACCGTTCAACAGATGATACCAAAGATGCGGTTTTGGAATTAGAAAAAAAATATGATAAAGTAAAAGCCTTAATTAGAGATAAAAATGCATACCCCGGGAAATCTGCCGTTTTAAACGATGCCATTAAACTTGCAAAAGGTGAAGCTTACCTTGTTTTTGATGCTGATGCTAAAATTAAACCTAATTTTATAAAAACTCTTTTAACAAAATATGAAGGGGATGATGTTGGCGCAATTCAAGCAAGAAAAGTTATTATAAACGCTAATCAAAACTTTTTAACCGCTTGCCAATACAATGAATATGTTATGGATACTCATCTTCAAGTGGGCAGAGATGCCGTTAAAGGGGCAGTTGAATTAAGAGGAAACGGCGAATTAATCAAAAAAAATGCCCTTGTTGATATTGGCGGCTGGAACAATGAAACAATTACAGATGACCTTGATATGTCAACAAGGCTTCATATTAAAGGTTGGGACATAAGATTTGTTCAAGATGCAATTGTTTATGAAGAAGGCGTTGTAACATTTTCAGCTTTAGTCAGACAAAGAAGGCGCTGGGTGGAAGGGTCTATCAGGCGCTATCTTGAATATATTTGGGATGTTTTATTTACAAAAGATATGTCCCTAAGAGTTGGTTTTGATTTAATTGCCTATATTAGCGAATTTTTGCTTCCCGCTTGGCTTATTATAGAAATTATTGTTCAAGCTTTTCATTTTGTTAAAGGGCAAGAAAATTATATTTTATCAAGTGCAATTTTAATTGTTATTGTCGGCTTATTTTTCACATCAGGCCTTATTTACAGCTTTAGAAAATACAGCCACTATACAACTTTTAAGGCCATCATTCAAGCAATAATAACATCAGGGTATTTTATTACAATTTGGTTCCCGATTGTTATGTTTATTGTATTTAAAATTATTTTTACAAAAAGAACCATGGACTGGGGCAAAACTCAGCATGGCGTTGCCCAAAAAGGGTGCGGAGAATTAATATAAAAATGGAAACTGTTAATAAAAATAAAAACTACCACTTTATAGCAATAGGCGGAGTAGGCCAAAGCGCATTAGCTAAAATTCTTGCAATTAAAGGGTTCAATGTTTCAGGGTCTGATATTGTTGAATCAAAATATACAAAGGCTCTTGAAAAATTGGGCGTTAAAATTTCAATAGGGCAGAAAAAAGAAAATATAAAAGAAGACCAAAATGTTGTTTTATCTACTGCAATAAAAGAAGATAACCCCGAATTTATTGAAGCAAAAAGGCTTAATCTTCCTTTATTCCATAGGTCTGACATTTTAAAATTAATATCTGAACAATATGAAACATTTGTTGGTTTTTCAGGCACCCACGGCAAAACCACAACAACAAGCCTTTGTTCTTATATTTTGGAAAAAATTAATGCTCACCCTGCTTATGCTTCAGGGGGAATTATTTCAGGTTTAGACACAAATGCAAACGCTTATTCTGACAGCAAAATTTTTGTAGCGGAATTAGATGAATCAGATGGCACAATTGTTAAATATAAACCCGACTACATTGTAATTAACAATTTAGAACCTGATCATTTTGATTTTTATAAAAATGGCGAAAAAGACCTTTTAAACCAATTTCATAAATTTTTTGAAAACCTGAAACCAACCTCTAAAATTTTTATTAATTTAGATGACGATGGGAACAAACATTTTCTAAATTCAATAAATGCAAAAAATTTAATAACATATTCAATAAAAGATAATTCTGCAGATTATTTTGCATCTGATATTGAACTAAACCCAAATTATAATTCATATAAACTTTACTATAAAGGTGAATTAAAGGGTGAAATTAAAACAGGGTTATTAGGGGTTCATAATGTTATAAATTCTCTTTCCGTTATTTCCGTTTTAATGGAATTAGGGTTTAATTTAGATGAAATTAAAAAACCGTTATCAGAATTCCAAGGTGCAAAAAGGCGCTTTGAAACGGTTTTTTCAAATTCAGACATTAAAATTATTGATGATTACGCGCACCACCCGACAGAAATAAAAGCAACGCTTTCATCTGCAAAAAAACAAGCAGAAAATAAAAGAATTGTTGCGATTTTTCAACCCCACAGATACACAAGATTAAAAGCTCTTTGGGATGAATTTTTAAATTCGTTTGATTTAGCAGATATTTTATTTGTGGTTGAAACATTTTCTGCAGGAGATAAATTTGACCCTGAATTTAACAGTGAAAAATTCAGTGAAACAATTAATCATAAATGTGTAAAATATATTAAAGGCAATATGAATGAAACCGCAAAAGAAATTTCAAAATATATTAAAAAAGACGATTTTATTTTAACAATAGGCGCAGGCGATGTTACAAAAATCGGGCATTTACTGGGGGATATATATGAAACAAGCAAATGAAATTGAACATAAAGAAAATTTTGATTTATTACCCTATAACACTTTAAGAATTTCATCTGTTGCAGATGATGTTTATTTTCCATCCACTAAAGATGAATTTGTTCTTTTGCTCTCAAATTTAGATAACCCTCTTATTATAGGAAAGGGTTCTAACCTTTTATTGTCATCATATGGAATTAAGCGCCCCGTTATTGTTACAAAACATTTGAATAAAGTTGATATTGAACCGCCTGTTATTGAAGCGGAAGCAGGTGTTCCTGTTAGCAAATTGGCTGAAATGGCACTAGAATTAAAGCTCCATGGGTTTGAATTTTTCTCGGCTCTCCCTGCATCATTGGGGGGTGCAGTTTGTATGAATGCAGGCGCTAATACTCAAGCAGTTTCAGATTATTTCATCTCTGCTGAAGTATATGATTCAATTGAAGATAAGGTAAAAACTTTTTCAAAAGAAGATATGAATTTTACATACAGAAATTCGGCCCTAAAAAACCAAGACAGATACATTTTGCTATCTGCCAAATTTGAACTTTTATATGGGGATGATTACACCTCTATTGAAACTTTAATGAGAGATAATGTTGAAAAAAGAAAAGAATTTCAACCAAGCTTAAAAGACCCAAATATTGGCTGTGTTTTTAAAAACCCTGTTAATGAAAACAATTATTCGGCAGGGCAATTATTAGACATGTGCAACCTAAAAAGCTGCCCTGTGGGGGGTGCAATGGTTTATTTCAGGCATGCAAACTTCATCATTAATTTTAACAACGCAACAAGCCTTGATTATTTAAAATTAATGAAAGAAATGCAAAATAGAGTTTTAGAAAAATTTAAAATAAAATTACAACCGGAAGTTGTTTATGTTGGAGATAACAAAAACGAGGCAGAATTATGGAAGTCATTAACAACAAAATAGATAAAAATACAAAAATAGCAGTTCTTTGCGGCGGAATGTCCGCTGAAAGGGAAGTTTCACTTAGAAGCGGCAAAAACGTTTTAAATGCGCTTTTGAATTTGGGGTATAAAAATTCAATTTTAATTGATGTTGATAAAAATGTTGCTCAAAAATTAAAAGAAGAAAATGTTGAAATTTGCTATAACACGCTCCATGGCAGATACGGTGAAGATGGCTGTATTCAAGGGCTTTTAGAAATTATGGGGATAAAATATACAGGCTGCAACGTTAAATCAAGCGCAAATTGTATGGATAAAGAAACCACAATAAACATTTTAAGAGCAAACGGCCTGAATGTTATAAAATCTGTTTCAATTCTAAAAGGCGAAGATTTCATTAAAAAAACAAAAGAATTAAAGTTCCCTCTTATGGTAAAACCCGCTAAAGAAGGCTCAAGCATTGGCATGAATAAGGCAAATAATACAGAAGAATTAATTGATGCCATGCAGATTGCATATAAATCCGATAACAAAGTTTTGGTTGAAGAATTTATCAATGGTTATAGTTCAACTGTTGGTGTTCTGGAAGATGTTGAAAATAAAAAAACTTTTGCAACGCCAATTTTAGGGTTTGAAACCAAAACCGAATGGTATGATTATGAAGCAAAATATACAGAAGGCTTAACAAAATTTGTTTTGCCTGCGCCATTCAATGAAGAATTAACCGAAAAAATTCAAAATATGGCAATAAAGGCCCACAAAGCGCTTGAATGCACAGGCGTTTCAAGGGTAGATTTTCTTGTTCATAATGAAACTCCATATATCTTGGAAATTAACACAAACCCCGGCATGACAGACCTTTCAGACCTTCCTGCGCAAGCAAGCCATATGGGAATAAATTATGATATGTTAGTTGAAATTGTTTTAAAAACGGCATTGATTGAAAAATAATGGCAGAATTTAACAGAAGACAATATTACAGAAGAAAATCAAGAATAATGAAGCTTAAACGCAAAGTTGCAGTTGCAAAAAAGCGTATAAGAAGATTTAGAATGCTTATTAGAGTATGCCTTATTTTTCTTCTTTTATATGCTTCATATTATATGTTGAATTTAAGAAGCTGGTATTTAAACCCAAACGACATTATGAACCTAAACCCTGATGTTGTTAAAATTGAGGGTAATTTAATCACGCCTGTTTATAAAATTTCAGACATTATAAGAACATCAGAAATTCCAAACGAACAAATTTTTAAACTTTCAACAAAAGAATTGGAAGAAAATTTATCTAAATTACAATCTGTTAAAAAAGCTTATGTAAGAAGGTTTTTCTTCCCTGCAAGAATAATTGTTATTATTGAAGAAAGAGTTCCTGTTTTCTTAATTACTCCAAACATTGATTCTCAGCCAATTTCAGCCGTTACAATAGACGGGCATTTTATGGATAGAGAATATATGCCAATTCCAACCAAATTTAAAACAACAAAAATTTTAAGCTATGGAACAGACGACAACTACGAAAATTGGGATAAAAAGAAAGTAGATGAACTTTTAAGGTTTATAAAAACAATTGAAACTTATTCAAAACAAAATGTTCAATATCTTGACCTTAGAAACAAAAACGATATTTACGTTAAATTAGACGATGTTTTACTTAGAATTGGCGCATTAGACGATACAACAGATGATAGAATTAAAACAATACCTACAATTTTACCTGAAGCGCTTTCTTTAAAACAAAAAGTAAAATATATCGATTTAAGGTGGAGAGAATCAAGCTATATTAAATTAGATACAACCCCTGAAAAAGTTTTTGATGAGGCCGAAGAATGATTTTTGTAAACAATTGTTACAAAAATTCAATTTTTTAGAATAATTGCCGATATATTTTGTTAGATAAGATAAGGAGAATATTGCCTTAATAAGGGCAATAAGGTGTCACACAGTTTATGATAGATTTATCGATTGATATTTCCTATTTAGCAAGATATTACGGCATTTCAACCGCAAGAAGTTTTGCTTGCCAATCAGGGCAAATGCAAAATATAAACGGCGGAATTGAAGATGGCATGATGACCATCGTAACAGAAGATGGCATGATAACTGTTGATGCTGCACTTTTACAAAAACTTCTTCAAGAACCGGAAAAACTTGCAAAAATTTTAAAACTCCAAGACCCTGAAAACAGATATTTAATTATTCAACAATTTAATGAAGAAGATTTGGTTAAGCTTCTTCCCTTTTTAACAAGCGAACAGTTGGCATTTGGGCTTCAATATTTTACGGTTGCAGGCTTAAATGAACTTTTAATTAATCTTCCTCAAGAACAAATGATTAATCTTTTACTGCTGCATTTTACAATGGAAGACGTTGTTCCTTTTATGCAGCAAAACGAAATGGATGATTTCTTTAAAAGCACGGAACTTGATAAAAAAGATGTTATGGAATATTTTGAAGGCTTAGAATATGAAAAATTCCAAGCTTTGATGGTAAACCAATTTGGCTATGAATATAAAGAAAAAAGCGCAAAAGAATACCTTGAAAAAATTGAAAATATGGAAGATAAAGAATATAAAAGGTTTCTTTTGGGGCTTCAACTTGAAGAAAAAGGCGAAATGATTGCGGGCTTGTGCGAAATTAACCCTGATTATTATATGTTATTTGATAATTCAATTTTAGCTCGCCCTATGATAAACAACCTTGAAAAAGAAGATTTAATTAAAACAATGACAACTCTTGACCCTGAATTTTTGGTTCCTATGATAGAAGAACTTCCAAAAGATTTAATTCAAGTTGTTGCAACTCAAATAGACCCAAATGATTTTGCAGATATGCTCTCAAGCGAATTTCCGGATTTAATTATGGAAATGCTTGCAGGTTAATTTTATTGTATAATTAAAGGCATGAAAAAATTATTTAAAATTTTATGCCTTTTATTGTTTTTGGCCTTTAATCAGGCGGTTTTTGCCGAAGATAAAACAATTGCCGTTATATCTGATG
>CALYDL010000027.1 GCA_944325145.1 Candidatus Gastranaerophilales bacterium | reverse complement strand
TTGAAAATTCAATTAATAAAGCAGACCTTAACCTTAAAGATTATTTTGATGATACAAAAAGAAGCGTTAATTCAATTCAAGCCTTTATTGAAAACTTAAATGAAACCGCAAAAACAAACAAGGAAGAAATTGAAACTTCAATTCAAGAATTGAAAGCAGAAAATATTGAAGCTAAAAGCGATGTTGAAAATAAAATCCAGCAGCTTTTAGAACAAATTTCAAATAATGAAAATATAGAAACCATAAATGAAGATGACCTGCAAAAGCTTAAAGAAGCCTTAATTCAAGAGTTTGAAAATCTTTCGTCTTCTAAAAATGAAGTTTTATACAATGAACTAAAAACCATTTTTGATGAAGAAAAAATAGAAGGCATTAAAAATTCAATTGTATATGCTCTGAATAATTCTTCAGATTTAAGAAAAAACGGCATTACAGAAAAAATTGAAGAAAGCGCAAATAATATAAATGAAAATATTCAAAGCGCTAAAGAACAAATAAATTCAATAAAAGAAAATATAATTTCATCAATCGAAAATAAAGAAGAATTAATTCAAAATTCCATTTCAAATATTAAAAACGATGTTCAAAGTGTTAAAAATGAAATAAACAATAACGCTCAAGGTTTAATTGAACAGTTAAAACAAGAAATGGAAGACATTAAGGCTTCCCTAGCTTCTAAAATAAGCGAAAACGACAATAATGAACTCGTTGAAACTTTGATGAATTCCTTTGAAGAAAAAATGCAGGAAAAAGTTTCTGTTTTAGAAGGCGTTATTGATAATTCACTTAATAATTTGGATGAAAAAACAATTGAAGCTATAAACAGAACAAATGAAGAATACAAAAAAGCGCTTGATAACAGGGTTGATTTTATAATAGAAAAACTTCAAGCAGAATATGAGGATAAATTAACCGATATTCAAAAATTAATTGATAATAGAATTTATGAAATAATAAACCACAACAATGAAATTATTAAAGATGAATTAAAATTAAGAGCAGATTCAACCCTAAACGATATTTCAAAAGAATTCACAAATAAATTTGCAAAAATAGAATCTGTTTTAATTAAAAACGAAGAAACAGAAGAAGGCGAAAATAAAGGCTATACTTTGGCAGATGTTGAATCTGACATTGCAAAAATAAGGCTTGGTTTAGAAAAGAACAACAAGCTTACAAATTTTAAAGAATTTGCCGCAAGGCTTGTTGAACTTAAAAACATAAACCTTGAAAACGCCAAAATTTCAAGAGTTATAGGTTCTGATATCATGCGTTTTGATTCTTGGCTTAAAAATGCAACTGCAAAAATAGACCTTTTGGCTGCTAAAATTGAAAAATCAGAAAAAATTAAAATGGAAGACCTTAAAACAAGGTTAATTCAATCCGAAAAGAACCAAGCAATGCCGCAAAAGGTTGAAGAAGCCATTATGACAATTTATAAAAAATACAGAGTGCAAGAAACCAAAATCGAAGATATGATAAATAAAATGGAAGCTTTCACTCAAAAACAATCAGATACTTTTGATATAAAAGAATTTATAGATTTGTTCTACGATAATACTAAAAAACAAGATAATTTAATTAGCCGTATGGATAGCATAGAGGATAAGATGGATTATATGCAGGCAAAAATTGACCATATAATTTCATCTTGCATAGATGAATAGGCGAGTTTCAAATGCCTTTCTAAAATTTAGAAAGGCATTTTTTCTAAGATTAAAAAACGGAAAAACAAAAATTTGATTTTTTGTTAAATAGGGAATCTTTTGAAGAAGAAATTTTGTCGGATTTTATTTTAAATAAAAACCTTTTAATTAAAATTTTAATTTGTAATTTAACATAATATCGGGTTCAAATTTTTTAATTTTAAGGTTATATGCAATTAAACCATCATCAATTTTTTTTGGGTTAAAACCGTCTATAAAATTAATTCCCCCGCCTAAAATTTTAGGGGCAATAAAGTGGTAAATTTCATCAACGCATTTTTCTTTTAAAAAAGCAGAATTCAAGCCCCTTCCTGATTCAATTAAAATGGAATAAATTCCCATATTAAATAAAGTTTTTAAAAGTTCATTTATATTTGAAAAACCAATTTTTTCAACGTGGCTTGGGCATTTTCTTTTTGTGTTATCAATTAATATAATTCTTGTGCCGTCATTTTCAAAAACGTTGTAATCAAAGGGAATTTTCCCTTTTCTATCCATAATAATTCGAATGGGGTTAATCCCCCCTTTTATTCTTGATGTTAATTTGGGGTTATCATATAAAACAGTGTTTGAGCCTGTAATAATTGCTTGATAGAGGCTTCTTAATTTCATCACCTCTAACCTTGAACTATCCCCTGTAATCCACTTTGAATTATAATTTTCGGTTGCAATTTTAGAATCAAGCGTTGTTGCTGTTTTAAGCGCAATGTAGGGAATTTTTTTTGTTATATTTTTGAAAAAAACCTTGTTTAATTCATTTCCCTCTTTTTCTAAAACACCGCCCAAAACTTCAATTCCTTTTTCTTTTAATTTTTTTACACCGTCTACTTTCGGGTTTTTATCAAATGAAGAAAAAACCACCCTTTTTATTTTTTTCTCTATTATTAAATCAGCGCATGGGGGCGTTTTTCCAAAATGTGAACAAGGTTCTAAATTAACATAAATGGTAGCGCCTTCAAGGTCTTCTTTTGCATTTAAAATGGCGTTTCTTTCTGCGTGAAATTCGCCGTATTTTTTATGATAGCCTTTTGAAATTATTCTTCCTTCTTTAACAATTAAAGAGCCTACCATTGGGTTTGGAAGAACATTGTTTTTCCCTTTTTTTGCAAGAGAAAAACACATTTTTATATATTTTTCATCATTATTTAAAGCCATTCATTTTACCTAAGCTTTCTACAACCTGAATGATTGCAGGCGTTAAAATTACGGCAAATGTTGCAGGCAGCAAAAATAAAACCAAAGGAATTGTCATTTTTGTGCTGGCAGATGAAACAAGGGCTTCTAACCTTTGTTTTCTTTTTGTTCTTAAACTGTCTGCTGAAATTGCAAGTGAAGTTGAAATGCTTGCGCCCATTTTGTCTGCCTGAATAATAATTGCAACAAAAGATTGGATATCTTTATTATGAACCCTTTCAGAAAGCCCCCTTAGGGCATCTTGCTTTGAAACGCCCGATAAAATATCTTTTGCAATTCTGTTAAATTCAGCACCAACATCAGGTGAAAAATTGGTAAATTCTCTTCCAACCCTTTCTATTGCGCTATCTATACTTAACCCTGCTTCCACGCAAACGCAAAGAAGGTCGATTGCATCGGGGAAAAATTTATCAAAAGCTTTTTCTTTTTTCTTAATTTTAGCGTTTAAGTTCCAAGTCGGGCTTTTATATGCCATAAAAGAAGGAAGGCATATAAAAACTGTTCCGAGCATTAATTTTATTGAGCCTGCGTCTTTTCCTGCATCTAAAAAAGGAAGAACAATGAATGTAAAAACCGTGCTTACCATTAAAACTATAATAAGCCTTAACATTCTTCTGTTTTCAAAATCCATAATGTCGTTTTCGTTTGCAGGAAGCCCCAATTGAATAAGCATTTGCTTAATAGAGCCTGTATTTTTGCTGTTTTTCATATTGGCAACAGTAAAAGGCTTAATTACTTCCAATAAGTCATCTAAAATACTTTTTCTTTTAACAACACTATGGCCTCTTTTTAACCTTTCAAGAAGATAATTGCTGTCACGGCTGAAGATTGTATAAACAAGTAACCCTGTCATAAAGGTCATTACAAGCAATATACAAATTTTCATTATAATATCAAACATTATATTTCTATATCCGTTATTTTATTAATTACAAAGTAACCTATAATCATCAAAACAATTGAAACGCCGAGCGCAATTTTGCCCCAAATGTGGTTTGTAAGGTAATCCATATATTCTGGCGCCATTATAAAAAGAACAACGCAAATAATAGGGGGAATAACAGAAACTATTATCCCTGATAGCCTTGCTTGCATTGTTTGCGCTTTTAATTGGCCAATCATTTTAAATCTTTCTCTTATTGTTCCTGCTAAAATTTCAAGAAGCTTAATTAAGTTGCCGCCAATTTCTCTTTGTAAAATTACAACCGTTGTAAAAAACCTTAAATCAACAGACCCCGGAACCATTCTCTGCAAAGATCTCATTGCATCTCTTGCATCAATCCCCAAGGCAATTTCATCTGTTAAAATTTTAAAAACTTTGCTTATGGGGTTTGGCATTTCATTTACAATAACTTCAAAAGCAGAAAACAAAGAATGCCCCGCCCTTAGCGCATTACACAATAAATCAAGCGCATCCGGTAATTGTTGAGTGAAAAGTTGTGTTCTTTTTTTAATTTTATATTTTGCATATAAAAACGGCCCAAAAAGCCCTGCAATACAAACAACAATCAAAAGCGGCGTAAAAATTAAGGCAAGAACAAGCGGAATTAACCCTAAAACAATACTTACAATAACAAAAGTATCCACCTGCCAAGGGATGTCGGCTTGTTCCAACAAAGCTTTTATTTTTTCAACAATTTTTATATTTTTAAATATTTTTGAAAAAACTTTAAATTGGAAGTTTGATTTTGCCGTTGTAAAGTTATTGTTATTTGGTTTGTTGCCTTTAAAATCGTGGTTTTTAACTGCAATAAGCCTTTTTACAACTTCTTTTTCATCCACATGAAAATAGTTGCATAAATTAATGACGCAAATATAGGTTAAAACGCTGCCCATAATGCAGATAGAAAGTTTAATTATCAATTCTACGTCCATTTTTACTTTGCAGCCTTCTTAAAATATCAGCTTCCTGTTCGCTTCTTGAAACCATTGATTTTCTAACAGATTCAATATTTTGTGTGTCTTTTTTATCTATTATTGGTGATTTTTGTCTTACAACAATGTTTTCACTTTGTGTTGAAGATTTTATTATATATGTGTGTTTATAGTTGGCATCAAAAATTCTACTGTTTATCTCAATTCCAATGCGCTCAATCTTTTTCATAAATTCAGGGCGAACGCCCGTTGAAACGTGAGTTCCTATAACGGCATTATCGCTCATGCCTGTTTGTTTCCAAACAAAAATATCCTGCATTGTAATAACAGATTCTTCCATGCCTGTAATTTCAGAAACTCTTGTTACTTTTCTTGAACCATCTTGAAGCCTTGAGGTTTGAATGATTATATTAATTGCAGATGAAATTTGCTGCTTAATATTTTTACTTGGAAGGTCAACCCCTGCGTATAAAACCATGGTTTCCAACCTTGAGAGGGCATCTCTTGGGGAATTTGCGTGAAGTGTTGTTAATGAGCCATCGTGGCCTGTGTTCATGGCTTGTAACATATCAAGTGTTTCTGCGCCACGGCATTCACCGATTACTATTCTATCAGGCCTCATACGAAGGGAGTTTATAACTAAATCTCTTGTTGAAATTTCACCTTCGCCTTCAATGTTTTTAGGCCTTGTTTCAAGCCTTACAACGTGTTCTTGCTGCAAGCAAAGTTCGGCTGAATCTTCTATTGTAATAATTCTTTCTCCTGAGGGTATTCTTGCAGATAAACTGTTTAATAATGTTGTTTTACCTGCGCCCGTTCCGCCTGAAATTATTATGTTGCACCTTGCTCGAACTGCAGCTTGCAGTACATCTGCAATTTCTGTTGACATTGAACCCCATCTTAATAAGGCTTCAATTGTCCCTGCATCTTTTTTAAAACGCCTGATAGAAAGTGAAGGCCCGTCTATTGCAAGCGGGGGAATAATGGCGTTCACACGGCTTCCATCAGCAAGCCTTGCATCCACCATTGGTGATTTTTCATCTATTCTTCTTCCCACTTTTGAAACAATTCTCTCGATTATATTTTTTAAGTGGTCATTATCTTTAAAGGTAACAGATGTTTTATAAAGTTTGCCGTTTTTTTCTATATAAACGCTTTTTGCACCGTTTACCAAAATATCGCTTATTCCGGGGTCTTCAAGCAAAGGGTCAAGAGGGCCAAAGCCTTTTGTATCTTGAATAATTTCTTTTATTAAGCGTTCTTTTTCAGATTTATTAATAGGAACTTGCCTAAAATTGCTTGCAATTTGAAATTCAATAAATTGCCTGATTAAATTTTTCTGTTCATCATCAGAAAAATTTGACCAGTTTGGCGTTGTGTTCACTTTTTCAATTAAAAGAACATGAAGCTGGTCTTTTAGGCTTCTTAATTCTTCATTTAAAGGAGTAACAGAATAGCTTAAATAAGCGCTCTTTTCTTCTTTGTTGTTGCGCTCATTGTTGTTGTGATTGGCATTTAATCTGTCTTTTAAAGACAACTAATTATCTCCTTTATTTCTGTTGAAAAGGTTTAAAAATTTAAACCCTTGTTCCCTTTGGTTTTGCGGTTTTGAGGTTTTATTGTTGTATGAATAATTATCTGATAATAGCGCCCCTAATTGTTTGAAGCTTTTGCAAATGTTTGAATTTGGCGAAGCGTCACAAATTGGGATGCCTTTATTAATTGAATTGATGATTGTGTAATAATTATTCGGAATTTTAAAGAAAACTTTATGGTCTAAAACTTCTTCAACATCTTCAATTTTAATGTCATCCGCTTCCATATAACGGTTGATTATTAATTTAATTTTGTCTTTTGAATATCCCAACTTTTTAAATAAATCAAAGCACCTTTGGCAATTTCTGATTGACGGCAAGTTTATAATTGAAACCAAAAGAATTAAATCCGAATTATCAAGCGCCGTTATTGTTTTAGCATCAAAACTTGAAGTTGTGTCTATTACAATGTATGAAAAAACGTTCCTTAAAATGTTAATTAAGGTTGTAATGTCTTCACTTGTAATAATTTCCGCTTGTTCAATATCAGGCGGGTCTGCAAGAACGTATAGGCTTGTTTTATTATATTGTTCCAAAGTTGTTAAAAGAAAAGTTTCATCAATCCTATCTAAGTTGTTTATTACATAAGATGTATCAAACGAAGGGTCAAGGTTTAAAAAGGTTGTTATATCGCCCATCTGCATGTTTAAATCCACAAGGGCAACTTTTTCTTTTGTAATGTTTGCAATTTCCATTGCTAAATTAACGGCAATTGAAGTTTTCCCGATTCCGCCTTTATTTGAAAAAGTGGTTATAACCTTACATTTGGTTGTATCATTGATGTTGCCTAAAATAAGGTCTTTCATTTTTTGAACTGCGGCTATGAAATCTTTTTCAATTAAGGGTTTAACCAAAAATTCCCTTGCGCCTGCACGAAGCGCTTTAATTACAATGTCAGATTCCGTTTCATAAGAAAGCACAATAATTTTTATATTTTTTACAAGAGTTGTTAACTTTGAAATTACATCAAGTGAAATGTTTGTTTTTTTTGTAATATCAACAATAACAAGAGGCGGCCTGTTTTCAATAATGTAATCTTGTGCAGCTAAAATATCTTTAAATTGTTGAATAATATTAACATCATCAACTGTTTCAAGATAATTTGCAATAAGCTCTCTTGAAGTTTCCTCAGAATCTATTATTACTGTATCAATTTTTATAGCCATAATTTTTATAGATTATCTATTTTTATTGAATTGTCGACAATTTTTGGTGTTATGAATATAACAAGTTCTTCATCATCCCTGTCATCATTTGTAACAGAAAAGAATGTGCCTAATATGGGTATATTACCAAGAATTGGAACCTGTGTCCTGCTCCTTGAAGATGAATTTCTAAGTAACCCTGCAATTACAAGAGTTTCGCCATCCATAAGTTCAACGGTTGTTGAAACTTTTCTTGTTTTAAAACCGTAAACTGCAGCGCCTGAAGATGATGTAACAGAAACTGATTGGTCAACTTCAGATACTTCAGGGTTTAAAACAAGCCTGATTCTGCCTGAATCTTCCATAATTGTAGGGGTGAATTTCAAAATAACGCCTGTATCTTTATATTCATATGAAACGTTTCCGTATTGCCCCATTTCAGATGGCACAGGCACTTGGTTGCCGACAGAAAAACTGCCTTCTTCGCCGTTAACCGATAACAATTTTGGTTCAGCTAAAATTTTAATGTCGCCTTTGGCTTCACTTGCTTGAATATCAACCCCAAATTTACCGGGTTTAAAATATCCTAAAACAAGCCCGTCGCTGCCTGTTTGAATGTATCTTCCCGTTCTTCCGGTGCTATCAACCCAAGAATCGCCTATGGTTCCGCCTGCAATATTTTTGCCTCCAATCAGGTTAACACCTAATCTTCTTGTAAAATCTTTGCTTGCTTCCGTTATTTTAACTTCTAAAAGCACTTGTTTTGCAGGGCTTTCCGTTACATCGGTTAAATTAATGTTATAGGCTTTTGCAAGGTTTGCAATTTTTTCTTTTACGGCAGTTGAGCTCAAATGCCCTGTTAAAACAGCGCCGTTGTCGTTAAAAACGAGTGAAACATTTTCATTTGGCGCAATGTATTCAACCGCTTGAATAAAGGCATCTGCATTTTGTTGAATAACTAAATTATAAAATACAGGTTTTGTTGAGCCTTCGCTCCAAAAAATTATGCTTGTGTTTCCGGGGGTTTTGCCGTTAATTAAAACTTGCTTTGGTGATAAAACAACAACTTCTGCAATTTTTTCATCAGTTAAGGAAATTCTTTCAATGTTTTTATCAAAGCTCAAAACTTGCGATTTGCCAACAACGCCATATAATTTTTCGTTGCCGTCTTTAACCGCATTAATTGTTTCAAAAGAAGGCATGTGCGGCGCATTTGAATTTATGTCTTCCGTTTGAACAACAGGAATTTCGTTTTCAAAGCTTGTTGAATTAATTTCTCTAAACTTGGCGCTTATTGCAGGCAAGCTTGAAAACAAAATAAAACATATTATTAGCTTTTTTATTACTTTATTCATTAATCATCGAATTCCATTTTGGTTTTTGTTTTTCCGACAATAACTTCAACTTGTTTACCTTTTTTAGGTGCAACAAAGCCCGTTTGAAGGTCGGGTATTTGATCCGTATTATCTTTAATTTTTTCTAAAGGCGGCAAGCTTGTTGGTATTTCCGCATTTTTTAGTAAATCATTAATTGCTTGTTTTTCTTCTATTTTTTTTTGTTCTTCTTCTTGTTTTTGAATATCGACAAATTTATACTCGCCAACATCACTTTTGTTTTTTTGAAGGAAAATAAACCCTTTTGTTGAAACTTGGTATTTTATAAAAGTTGGCACATCTTCTGATTTAATTTCCAAAATAAGCATTTTATTGGATTCGTCTTTTGTTGGGTCAAGAATGTTTAAAATTCTCAAATTTTCAATGAGCATTGAATTTTCTTTTGTTGCAAGGTCAAACCTGCTTTCAAGAGTTATATAAGGCGGCATGGAGCTTTTTCTTATTAATATCGGAACTGCTCTGAAACCTTCTTTTGGAACAATGCCTTCTTTTGGCTCTTTCTTGATTTTAATTTCTTGAACAAAAGCCTTAACTATGGGTTTGCCCACTTCAATATCGTTTTTGGCTTTTCTTCCTATAACTTCGCCCGTTGCTTTATATGCCCCTGTTATTTCCATTGGCGACATTTTAATTTCAACATCTGCTTCTTCAATAACTTTATCTTTTTTGATTGCACTTTTTGCTGCAACGTATTGATATTGAGGAGCTTTTTGCTCAGGTTCAACAGGCCTGTTGTTGTTAAAAGTTAATGAGCCGAAAATTACAAGCACCATAAAAGCTGCAACCGTTGCTGCTATTATAGATTTTCTGTTATTCATTAAGCTCATATAATCTTAAAATCCAATAAACTCTCTTTGTAATACACTTTTTTGGTACAACTACCCACAGGTATTGTACTATATTTTATAAATCAAGGAAAATCATTAAGTTATCTTAATGAAATATAAAAATTACCGAAAATAAAAACCCCAAATACCATATTAAACAGCTTAATAAAAGCCCTGACGGAATTTTTTTTATAAAGCGGGAAATTATAAAAACCGTTAAAACTGCACATGATGTGCAGAAAATGTTTGATGTTGCAATTGAATTAAATTTCCAATCCGTAAAAATCAGCCCTATACTTGTGCATATTGAAGCCTGATAAACCATAGCGCCTGTTATATTTGAAATTGCAAGGGAATCTTTTTTGTTTTTAATCCAAATAATGCTGTTTGTAATTTCAGGCAATTCCGTTGCCAAAGGCGATAAAACAAGGCTTACAACAAGGGGGCTTATTTTTGTAAGTATTGAAAAGGCTTGAATTTCATCTACAAAAAGCTTTGAGAATATAAAAAGTAAAAATAATGAAAAAATTGTTTGCAAAAGAATTATAAAAATGTTGTTTTCTAAATTTTTATTTGAAAATGCAAAATATAAATTCGGGCAGTTTTCTTCAACTTCATTTTCATTTGATTTTGATATTGTTTTAATTGCATAAAATATCCAATAACAAATTAAAAATGCCCCAATTATGATTTTTAAATTTTTTTCATTTATAAAGGTTGATGTTATTGCAATAAAATAAGCAACAATAAAAAATTTATAATCTCTTGAAAAGTTTTCAAAATTAATATTCAAGGGGTTTTTCAATTTTTGTTTTTGGAAAAATATAAAAGCTAAGGCGCTTATAAAAAGTGCAAAAGCAGACAATAAAAATGATGACCCCAAAATTGCCCCTGTTCCAATTTCAATGCCGTCTGAATTGTTTCCTTTAACTTGAAAAATTGCAATTAAAGGAAGAATTGTTTCAGGCAGCGCAGTTCCTGCTGCTGCTAAAATTGAACCCGTTGCGCTTTCATCCAAATTAAATTTTTTTCCCAAATGTTCAATTGAATTTGTGAATAAATTGCAAGTTAAAACAATTAAAAAAAGGTAAATTAAAACAAAAAATAAAGCGGTTAATATTTCCATATTTTGAAAAAACTTTTAATTATGCAATAATAGGGTTTATGATAGATGAAATTTTAGAAAAAATCAAACAGGCAAATAAGGTTTTAATTATAACTCACGTAAACCCCGATGGTGATACTTTAGGCTCTGCTTCAGCTCTAAAACTTTTTATAGGCGATAAAGCAGACATTTTGGTTCAAGTGGAAAGTAAGTTAAAAGTTCCTGAAATCTATAAATTTTTGCCCAAAATGGATGATGTTAAATTTTTAGATACAGTAAAAGATGAATATGACCTTTTAATTGCGGTTGATGTTGCATCAATTGATAGAATTGTTGAATTCCCAAGAAAAATGTTTGATAAATGCAAAAATACAATTAACATTGACCACCACAAAACAAACAAAGGGTATGCGGCAATAAACCTTATAAAAGGCGGCTATTCAAGCACAGGCGAAGTTTTATACGATTTCTTTAATGAAGCAAATATTAAAATTACAAAAGAAATGGCAGAACCTTTATATGTTGCCATTTTAACGGATACAGGCTGCTTTAGATATGAAACGGTTACAAAAAACACATTTTTAGCGGCTTCAAATTTAATGGAAAAAGGCATTGATACATCTTTGATTGCAAAAAAATGCTATGATAACAAGCCAAAATCAATGATAACCTTTCAAGCGGATATTGTTTCAAAAGCAAAATTTGCCTTTGATGATAAAGTGGCATACGCAATTATCACTTCATCGGATATGGAAAAATTTAATGTTAAAAATGAACATACAGAAGGCATAGCAGAAACTCTAAGAAGCATTAAAACGGTTGATATTTCAATTCTTCTTAAAGAAAACGAAGAAAAAATTACAAAAGTTTCTCTAAGAAGCAAAACCATAGATTTAACGCCCGTTGTTGAAAAATTTAACGGTGGCGGGCACAGAATGGCTGCAGGCTGCACGATAAGAAAACCTGCAAAAGTTGCAATAGAACTTCTTTTGGATGAAATTATCAAATATGTATAATCTTTTAAAAGAATATATAACAAATTTAATAGATAGTATTATAGCGGAAGATTTTGCAAATGCCGCAGGCGAGATGGCGTATATGCTTGCAATCGGCATTTTTCCTTTTATGCTTTTTTTAACTGCCGTTTTTGGCTGGCTTGGAAAAAAAGTTTTTGTCACAAAAATTATAACCGCATTATCAACGGTTGCCCCAAGCGGCGTAATAGACCTTATTCAAGGCGTTTTAAAG
Source organism: Candidatus Gastranaerophilales bacterium (assembly GCA_944325145.1). GTDB lineage: Bacteria > Cyanobacteriota > Vampirovibrionia > Gastranaerophilales > Gastranaerophilaceae > Galligastranaerophilus_A. The sequence continues at coordinate 6,410 of CALYDL010000027.1, read as the reverse complement.
GAAGTTACTCTTTTTCAAAATGGCGGCATTATGGCAATATTTGGGTTTTTGGTTACTTGGTTTATGGCATCAAACGCAATTGCTGTTATTATTAAAGGTTTAAACCGTGCAAATAAAGTTAAAGAAACAAGAACTTTTCTTCAAACAAGGCTTTTATCTTTTGCAATGGTTATTTTAAATGCTTTTCTATTATTTATAAGCGTAAACCTTGTAATTTTCGGTAAAGTTATTATTAACTTTTTGCAGTTTTACATTAATTTAAACGACACAATAGCCCGGATGATGTTAATTACAAGATGGCCGCTTGCATTTTTAATGCTATTTTTGCTTGCAACCGTTAATTATTACGTTTTACCTTGCAAACAATTTTCAATTAAAAGAAGTGTAATCCCCGGGTCTTTATTTTTCTGCATTTTTTGGTTGTTAGGCTCTTGGTTATTTTCGCTTTATGTAAACGAACTTGGCACCTACAACAAAGTTTATGGCACAATTGGTGCTTTTGCCATTTTAATGGTTTGGCTTTATTACACCTCTGTTATCATGTTAATTGGCGGCGAAATTAACGGGCAAACAATGGATAAACTTTACGAAAAGAAAAAATTAAACAGCCCCGCTTAATTTTTTTGAATTAATTTGCAGCTTTCTTTTTCGCTGCATTCAGAATATGGTTCAGGGTGAATTACAACATTTGTGTTTTTTAATTTGCGTTCAAGTTCAACTTCAATTTTATCGCACAAAGTGTGAGTGTTTTTCAGACTCATCAGGCAAGGAAAATAAATTACAAGAACAATGTTTTTAATGCTTCCTGATTTTGAAGTTTTAATTGATTTTACACCTTTTATCCCATGGGCTTTGTAGTTTTCTAAAATTTCTTCAATTTTGTTTAAATCGTCTTTTGGAAGGCTTGAATCCAGTAAAGAATCTGCCGTTTGGCTTGCTAAAGTTATTCCTGTTTTTAAAATCATAATTGCAACGGCAATTGCTATAACAGGGTCTAAAATGCTTATATTTGTTATTTTAACGGCAACAAGCCCTAAAATAACAGCTAAAGATGAATAAACATCTGCCATTAGGTGGTGTCCGTCTCCCAAAATTGCGCTTGAATCGGCTTCTTTTCCTTTTTGAAGAAGAATTTTTCCTACAATTAAATTAATTACAACAGATAAAACCATAATTAAAATTGCCAAATCTGCTTTTATTTCAATTCCTTCTTCAGGTTTAATAATTTTTTCAAACCCCGCCCACAAAATAAAAAGGGCGCTTATTATAATTAAAATTGCTTCAATAAACCCTGCCATATCTTCATATTTGCCATGGCCGAATTGGTGCTTTATATCTGCGGGTTTAGATGATTCCACAACCGAAAAGAATGCAATAAAAGAAGCTATAAAATCTCCAAAAGAATGAAGTGCTTCAGATAACAAGCCCACAGAACCCGTAAAAAGCCCAGTTATCAATTTTAAAACGGTTAAACTTCCGTTTGATAAAACAGAAACAATAATAATTTTTTTGTTTTCATCCATAAAAATCGCCAATCAAAAAATTTTTCAAAAATATTATCACATAAATAGAGTATTTGGGCATTAATGTATTTGTGAATTATTTTTTTGTTGTTATAATGCAAATTGTAGGATAGAATTAGGAGCCGATTTTGACTTCTCAACCCATATCGGAATTATTTTTACATAACATTGACGTTTTGCCCCTTTGGGTGAAGCAAGTTTTGTATTTAAAAACAAGAGATAAATTAAGAGAAGAATTGGCAGAATTTTTGGATGTTTTGGTAACAGACAATTTAATGCAATATTATGTGCCAAAGCTTACTTTTGCAGGCAGAACAGAACTTGAAACAAGAGAAAAAAGGCTGCCTGAAGAATTTTATACATTTTATAAATGCGTTCAAAACGGGAACGATTTATTTGAAATAACTTTAGCAAATTATTGGACATTCACACAAACTTGTTCTTTGTTTGTTCGCTCTATCGAGCTTCAATATGTGAATATTCCTGAAAATGAATCTATAATTTCAATTGCACAATTTATGGCAGGCAAAATAAGAACAGGCGAAATGTTAAAACGCCTTGGCAAAATTGATGTTATGCAATTAGAAAAAGCAATAAGAATTCAAAAAGAAAGAAACGAACAAAATAAACCCGTTAAAATGGCCGAACTTATGATAGAGCTTGGTTATATAACAGAAAAAGACGTTAAAATTTTGCTTGCATTTAAGGATGACGCTAAAAAACGTTTTGTTATGGGCATTGGTTTTTCTCTTGTTAAACCAAGAGATGAGCAAGAAACACAAACTCTTGTTCGAGGAATGCAAAAAGAAATTAAACGTTTGGATGAAGAAAACAGAATTTTGAAAAGCCGTTTGAGAAAGATTTTAAACATTAAAGAATAACTATGGAAAACCCGGAATACCATCCTTTATTAAATATATACAGATCTGATTACATTGATTCCCGTTTTTATGCAATTATGGGCCTTTATGATTCAAAAGGCACAATTATGGAAGCGGGGCTTCATAATGACGCAAAGTTTTTTTTAAGAAGCATGATGAAACCAATTCAAGCTTCAATTTTAGCGGATGAAAAAATTTATGATTATTTTAATTTTACAAACGAAGAAATAGCCATAATGCAAGGTTCGCATTCAGGCTCGCCAAAGCATATAAAATTAATTGAATCTATATTGAAAAAAATAGGCCTAACGAAAGATTTTTTATTGTGCCCGGCTATACCGCCTTTAGATTTAACCTCATATAAGGCAGGGGCAAAATTCAACCAAACCCACAATAACTGCTCCGGCAAACACGCCATGATGCTTTCTTATTGCGTTTTTAAGGGCTTAGAAATTTCAAAATACACAGATTTTTCACATCCTGTTCAATTAAAAATAAAAGAAAAATTAATTGAATATGCAAAAACAAATGATATTATTCAAACCGTTGATGGCTGCGGAGTGCCTGTTTACGGCTTAAAATTGCCTGATATTGCGCATGCTGTTATAAATTATTATACAGACAGAAAAAATTTAAAATTAATAGGCGCATATAAAAAATATCCTGAAATTATAGGCGGGTTTGATAAATATGGCGAAAGAACCGATACAAAAATTATGCGCTTAAACCCTTATTTGCTCTCAAAAGTGGGTGCAGGCGGTTTTATTTATGTTTTTAACATTAAAACAAAACAGATTTTAATAGTTAAAATGGCACAAAATAATAACCCCGAAAGAGAAATTTTAACTCTTGATATTTTATATAAATTAAAATGGCTTGATAAAAGGTATTTTGACCATATTGTTTACACAGAAAGCCACATGCCAATCGGAAGCTATATTATTTCAGGAATAAAAATAAAATAATTTTTTCCATGACTATTGACAAAGTTTTTTAACCATGGTAAACTATTAAAAATTTGAAAAAAGTTCGGTATTTGAATATTGAACTAATCGAGTATGCATATATCATGTTTTTCCTTTCCTGTGGATAAATCATGTTTAATTGTGTGAAATGGGTAAAAAATGAGAGTAAACAGTGTAGGACAAGAGAATAACTCAAAAACATCAAGCGTGCTTAAAGCAGGCGGAATTGGCGCTGTTGGCGGTGCTTTAGTCAGAAGTTTTGCCCCTCTTACAACAGAAGAACACGACTTTTTCTTTAATTCATCCGCTGTTTCGGGCATTGAACAAAAAGTTAAAAAAGTTAGAGTTAATGAAATTGAAAAAATTTCAAAAGAATTTAAGGCAGGCAAATTAAATGTTGCCCAAGGTGCTTTTGATACCTTTGAAAAACACAAAGATTTAATTGCAGATGAACCGAAAAGCGTTTTAGGATATGTTAAAAATTCATCCGATGCGGTTAAAGAAGGTGTAGTAAACCTTACAAGAAGAGTTGATGCAATTGGTGCAGCCAAAGAGCACATTGAAGTTTCAAATATTAAAGGTGCTGCAAAATCTGCAAGGCCTTTGGCTTATTTTGCGCTTGCAGGTGCCTTAATTGCAATGAGCGGGCAGGTTTTGGTTAATGCGTTTAAATCATGCATGCCAAATGAAAAACCGCAAGTTAAAGAACAAGAACCTTTAACTATGGCAGATGTTCTTTTGGAAGGCTTAGGAACAAACACTGAAGTTTTATTTTTAACAAACGAAGCTTTTAAAGGTAAAAATTAAAAAATTAATAATAAAAAACAAGATAGTGTCCGATTATATCGGGCATTTTTAGTATTAAAACAAACTTGAAAACGATGTTAAATAATCGCTTATAACATTAATTAACATTGGCATTACCCAAATTAAAAGTAACGCTCCCATAACAGGCTTAAAAAGAAAGCTCATCTGAAAAACGTTTACCTGCGGGGCGGTTTTGCTTATTGTGCCTAATATAATGTCTTGCCCTAAGGTTGCAAGCAAAATAGGCGCTGCTATTTGCATGCCTACAATAAATGTATTTGAGGTTATTTTAACCAAATAATCCATATTAATAACCTGAGTTAAGGGAATTGAAGCAGAAAACATCGGGTAAACATCAAAACTTCTGATAAATGCGTCTAATATCCAATAAATTCCACCTATTTGCATAAAAATTATAACAGCTAAAATTGTAAAATAATTCCCCATCAAAGATGCTTGAGTTCCTGTTGAGGGGTCTAAAATCATGGCAGATGACACGCCAAGCTGGCTGTTTATAATATCTCCTGCGGCTGAAATTGCAGCTATAATGCAATTTACAATAAAACCGATAATAAACCCAAATGAAAAATTCAAAATAATTCCAAGCAAAAGTGAAGTATTATCAGGAATCGGTGTTGGTTTCATAATAATGCATAAAATAACGGTTATGATTAATGCAAATGAAATTCTAACCATTGCAGGCATTTCGCTTCTGTTAAAAGGCGGTGCAAATTGCATTATTCCGATTAACCTTGAAAAAATCATAATCCCTGCGCCAAGTGCCAAATTCAATTCAGGGAATAATTTTGCAAACTGCATAAAAAATAAGCTTGATTCCATTTATTCCCCTTTACCTGTACGGTTGAATTGTGCATAACCCAAGGCTTTTATTTATGTTGTTGTCATAAATTGGGTTAACATTTACTAAAATGTTCACTATTTCTCTTGTAGATTTATAAAGCCTTATATAAGTGTAGGTTTCATATTTAACTTTTAAAACCGTGCTTTTCATATCTATAATATCGCCGTTTTCATCTTTCATATCAAAAACTTTAATATTATCGGTATCGCCCCAAGAAATTCCTATAATGTCAGCATCGCAAGTTATTTTATAATCATATCTGCTTTTTAGGTTCACCTTGTAATCTGTTGATTTTTTAAAATAATCTTTATAATTTTCTAAATCAAATTGAATTGCAGGCGCTAAAACTTCCCTTGCAAAAACACATCCTTGTATTAAAAATAAAAGTACCAATAAAAAATATTTCAATTTTTATCTTCCTAAAATTTTATTTGTTTCAATTAAATTAGGCCTTGGGTTTGCCCCTTGAATTGCAGGAGTATATTTATTTTTTTCTTGCCTTTCAACCCAAGGAATTTTGCCGGGGTTTTGCATTAAGTCTTTTGTTTTACCTGTGGATGGTGAAATAGTATCTTTCATTTCAGCTGCAAAAGGGCTTGTATGGCGGTAATAATCAGCAGGCAGAACATATGTTTCCATTTTTGGAATAAGGTTAAATGCGATATAGCCCCCTTCTTTAATATATTCCGTTAAAATTTTTATATAAAACATGCCTAAAATTATAATAGTTAAAAATACGCCTATAATTTTTGGTGCTGCTGCAATTGTTTGTTCTTGAACTTGAGTAACGGCTTGTAAAATACCAACTACAAGCCCCACTGCCGCCGCCACCAAAACACAGGGCATTGAAATTGTAAGCATTACCATAAAGCCTTTGGCCATATATTCTACAAGTAATTCCATTAATTAAAACTTTCTACTAAACCTTTAACAATCAAACTCCATCCGTCAACTGCAACGAAAATTAGCAGTTTAAAAGGAAGAGAAACAATTGTAGGCGATAACATAAACATACCTAATGCAAGCAAAATGTTAGCTACGACCAAATCTAACACCGTAAAAGGAACATAAATTATAAAGCCGATTTCAAATGCGGTTCTTAATTCTGATAAAATATAAGCGGGTGCAACTTCCCACAAAGTTAAATCTTCAGGGGTTTCAGGGCGCACCGTCCTTGTTTTTTCTATAAAAAACGCAATGTCTTCTTGCCTTGTTTGCTTTAACATAAACTCTTTTAATGGTTCAGACCCCGCTTGAACCGCCATAACAATGTTGCCGTTTTCTTGATATGGAACAGAGCCTGCCTCATACATTTTTTGAAAAACGGGGCTCATTGTATAAAATGTCATAATAATGCAAAGCCCGATTAAAA
>CALYDL010000026.1 GCA_944325145.1 Candidatus Gastranaerophilales bacterium | reverse complement strand
AATTTTTATGCTTTCTGAAATTATATATGTTCATGCATACCAAAATTTTCTTTTACGGTAATTTTGACTTGAAAAAATATTGAACAAATTGTGGTATAATTTGGCTTGATGAATAAAGGCATATTAATCTTTTATAAAAATATGCTTGCCGTTATCTAAAGTTACCCAATGCTCATTCCTTTCTATAATAACTTATGTTAAAATTAATTTTATGAAAATTTGTGACCTAAAAAGATATATAACTTTAAACATTGCGGCATATTTAAGTCTTTATTTTCTTTTTGAATTTGCAGTTATATTTATTGAATTTTATTTCGACCCCCCTAATTTTATTTTTTGCGATATTGTTTGCCTTATCGGGCTTCTTATTCTTTTCTTTATACCTTTTTGTCTTTTAGTTTTGTTTCCTTTGGAATTACTTATTGTTTTTTTGTTGAAAAAATGGTTTCCAAATAAATTTAAAAAAGCAGATGACAAAAGAACAAAATATGATATTTTCTTTACCGTATTAGTGCTTTTTAGCTGTTTCTTTATGTTTTTTTCTTTTATTATTTTTTATTCCATTCTTATTATGTAGCTTATATTTTTATACTAACATATTTAAATTTCGGCAGGTTTTAGAAGGGTGAAAGGTTTATTGTGGCCAATTCTTAGCCCTTTTATTTTTTATGATATAATTATTTTTATGAAAAATTACTGTATTACAAAAAATATCTGTCTCAAATGCGCTTTATTTCTGCATTTTGCCGCTCTTATTCTTACTGTTATAAGCCTTTTTGCCGATATTCTTTTTAAACTCGATATATTTGCTTTATCATTTTATGGGCTTTTTCTGATTTTTTTGGGTGCTATGTTTTTCTTATTGTCGCCGTTTGAAATCATTTTTTACTTCTTAGCAAAAAAAATAATTCAAAAAATTAATTCGGAAAATAAAACATACTTTGTACCTTTTATAGTCATATTTCTTACAAATATAATTTTTATTTGTATAGAATAATTTCGCTTAAACAGTTAAATTTTAATATTACTGAATTTAAAAACAAACTTTTGCTATCTGCACTAAACGTGTTCTTATTATAAATTAATATTTTATGCTAAAATTTACCTATGAATTTTTTAAATCCTATAAATTATTTTTGCACTAAATTAGCATTATATATAGGCTTTGCCGCTTTTGTTTTAAATTTGACAGCAATTATAAGCAAAAGCTTTGGCTTAAGCATAGATAATTTTTTGGGTATGTATGCTTTTGATGCTACTCTTGTAAGCTTTTTATTTTTGTTTTTATCCTTGTTTGAATTCATTATTCGTTTTTTATTAAAAAAGCCTGCGGAAAAAATAAGAACCGCTCTAAAAAACAAAAAACATAAGAAAATTTATTATGTATTTTTTACTCTTTTATTTTTGAATAGTTTGTTTTTTACTTGTTCAAGTGTTTTATTTTTGATTAAAGATTAATAATATTGAAATTCGGCTTATTTAAAATTTCAAACAACCGCCATAGTTTAGCATTTTTTGGTTTATATTTACATCATCAAAATAAAGAACGCCAAGCGGCCTTTTGTAATAATCAAGCCCCATAAATTCAAAAGTTTGAACATTAGAATTTTTATATAAATTAATTAAATATTTTTTTGAAAATTTGCCGTTTTTAATAACTTCATCTATTGTTAAATTATTGTTATAGGCTTGCTTGTAGGCTCTGTTGTTTGGAGTTGTTTCATAGCAATCAATTCCAATTAGCCTTATTGAAAATATATTATCGTTAATTTTGGCTCTTACAGTGTCGCCATCTAAAATTTTTACAATTTTAACAGGCGTTTTTGAAGCGGCATAAGAAGGGGTAACCACTAAAAAGAATATTAAAATCGATAAGAATATTTTATTCATAATTAAACTGCCTAATCTTTGCCCGATATTTCGGGTAAATAAAATTGAGTTTAGCATTATTATTTAAAAGATGCAAGGTAACACTAAAAAACTTTATATTGCGATTGCAAAAATAATCAATCAAACAAGAAAAGATAAAGGTATTAAATATACCGAATTGTGCTATGAAAACGATATTGCAATGTCCACTTATGATGATATAGTTAATGCAAAAACAAAAACTTCATATCTGAATATTGCAAAAATTATAAAAGGTTTAGGGCTTAATTTTAAAGAATTTGGCGAACTATTGGATAAAGAATTAGGCGAAGATTTTAAATTTATTGATGAATAATGTATTGCAATTTTGAATATTGTTGACATTTTTCAAGTTTGGAGTTAAAATAAGAATATAAAACAATGAAATTCAAAGTAACAAAATTAAAACAAGCTGAAAAAGAAATTGCGGCTTTAACCCCAAAACAACAAAAAGAACTCGCCGATGACTATAATATTATAGAAAATAAAGGCATAGAATTTGTAAAAAGGCGATTTTTGCAAAAAGGGCTTTTTGAAATTAAAACCAATAATGTACGTTCATTGTTTAAATATCAAGAAAACGAAATTATATTAATTGCACTTGTTTACCAAAAGCAAACAAATAAAGCACCCCAATTTTACATAGACTTGGCACAAAAACGCTTAAAGGAGACATAAAAATGGAATATATTTATACAAAAGACAAAGAAGGTTTTGTTGTTAAAAAACAAAGAAGCGAACTTTTGCCCGATGAAACAATTATCTCTAAAAGCGAATACGATGAAATTTCAGGCGAAAATTATTACAATGAAACCTTTCACCATGGCGGAAAAAGAAAAGGTGCAGGCAGGAAACCAAAAGATGAAAGCAAGGTTTTAAAATTTCAAGTTAGAGTATCTGAAAAAGAAAAAGAATTCTTAAAATATGCAAGAGAACATAAAATTAACTATGACAATTTAATGCAAATGTAGCTTTTAAAATGCCTTTTTGTTTAAATCAAATTTCGGTGTATAATTAAAAGACCGGAACAAAAGGCAAGATATTATGAAATTTAAACCCGAATTTAAGGAAGCTGTTAAATATGCAAGCGAATATAAAATGCTTCCTGTTATGGCTGAAATATTTTCAGACATTAAAACACCTGTTAGTGTATTAAAAGTTTTAAAAGAAGCAGGGCACCATTGCTTTTTATTGGAAAGTGCCGAAAAATCACAAAAATGGGGCAGATATTCTTTCATAGGTTTTAACCCTTCGGTTGAAATCAGCTGCACAAACGGGGTTTTAACCATTGTTGAAGAAAATGAAGAAGAAAAAATTTATAAAACAACAAACCCTGAAACCTATATAAAAGAAATTTTAGAAGAAAATAAAGCCCCCAATTTTGACTGGCTGCCAACTTTTGCAGGCGGTTTAGTAGGGTATTTTTCCTATGATTTTATAAAATATATGGAACCCAATTTAAAACTTGATGCAAAAGATGAAGAAAAATTTAAAGATTTTGATTTAATGCTTTTTGATAAAGTTATTGCCTTTGATAATGTTCGCCAAAAAATGATGATTATTGTGAACATTAAAACAGATATAATTGAAGAAAACTATGAAAATGCAGTTTTAACCATTTCTGAAATTGCAAACTTAATTAAAACCAAAAACCCCGACCTAAACGAAAAAGGCAAATTAAAATCTGAATTTAAGCCTTTATTTACAAAAGAAGAATTTTGTTCAATGGTAAATAAGGCAAAAAATTATATTAAAGAAGGCGACATTTTCCAAGTTGTTTTATCAAACAGGCTTGAAGCCAAATATGAAGGCAGTTTGCTAAATACTTACCGCTACCTTAGAACAACAAACCCATCGCCTTATATGTTCTATTTTTCATCAGATGACATTGAAATTGCGGGCGCTTCCCCTGAAACGCTTGTAAAATTAAATGGAGATGAACTTTCAACATTTCCATTAGCGGGCACCCGCCCAAGGGGAAAAACCGAAAAAGAAGATATGGAGCTTGAAATAGAACTTATTCAAGATAAAAAAGAGCTTGCAGAACATAATATGCTTGTTGACCTTGGCAGAAACGATTTAGGAAAAATTTCAAAGTTTGGAACTGTTGAAGTTGAAAAATATATGAGCGTTGAAAAATTTTCCCACGTTATGCATATTGGTTCTACCGTTAAAGGTATAATTCAAGATGATAAAACTGCCCTGGATGCCATTTATGCGGTTTTGCCCGCAGGCACGCTATCGGGTGCGCCTAAAATAAGAGCAATGGAAATTATAAATGAACTTGAAAACAATAAAAGGGGTATATATGGTGGCGCCATTGGCTATATTGACCTTAGAGGCAACTTAGACACAGCCATTGCAATTAGAATTGCGTTTAAAAAGAACAATAAAGTTTTTGTAAGATCAGGTGCTGGCATTGTTTTTGACAGTGACCCCGAGAAAGAATATATAGAAACAATAAATAAAGCAAAAGCCGTTATTAATGCAATTCAAAATTCAGAGGAAGAATTATGATTTTAATTATAGATAACTACGACAGTTTCACATATAACTTATACCAAATGGTGGGTGCAATTAACCCAAACATTAAGGTTGTAAGAAATGATGAAATTAAGCCTGAAGAAATTAATATAATAAACCCTGATAAAATCATAATCTCCCCTGGGCCAGGGAAACCAAAAGACGCAGGAATTTCCATTGATGTTATAAAACAATTTGCGCCAAAAATTCCCATTTTGGGTGTTTGCCTCGGGCACCAAGCAATTGGAGAAGCCTTTGGCGGAAAAACCGTTTATGCAAAAGAATTAATGCATGGAAAATCTTCTTTAGTTAAAATTTATAATGAGTGCAAACTTTTTCAAGGACTTTCCCCAATAACAGAAGTTGCAAGATACCATTCCTTAGCTGTTGATTCAAAAACTTTGCCTAAAGATTTAACCGTTATTGCTTGGAGCTTTGATGATGAAATTATGGCAATTAAGCATAGAAATTTTGAAACCTACGGGGTTCAATTCCACCCCGAATCAATTTTAACTCCAATGGGTGAAAAAATTCTTGAAAACTTTTTAAAATAATTTTTAAGCTGCAAATTTTACAATTATTTAATATTAATTTAGTATTTTATCAAATATTCATTAAATAAATACTTTATATAGCTATATAAAGGTAAATATGAACAACAACATTTTTATCCCAAGCGAATTTGGCAAAGTTTTAAATAATTTTGAAACAAATAATGGCATTAAACGAACCTATAATGCCCAAGTTCAAAATGCAAACAACGGGCAAGACACCGTTGAAATAGGCGGCAAAGTAAAAACAAATAAATTTGACGATAAAAATTTCAGAAAAAAATTCTTAGCCATAACGGCAATTATAACAGGCGTTCTTTTAGGGTTAATTAATGCCAAAAAGGGCAAAACAAATGTAGGAGAGCTGCCATTTTGCCATGAAAAAGTTTTTCAAGATTTGCCTTCTTTAGATGAACTGGATGATATAGCAGCAAAAAAACTTCAAAAAATAACTTTAGATTACGGTTTTGGTGAAGACGTTACAACTGCAGATAAAATTAAAGATGCAATTAGCGACTTATTTTATAAATATGACAGCAGCATAGATACAGTTTCACAAAATGCAGAATCAGATGAAACACTAAGACAGCTTTTAAGAATTTTAAGCGGCAAAAATTTCCGCAACAATAGTTCGGATAAAGCACAAAAAGCAATGGACAGATACATTGCTTCCGAAATTTTAAAGAAATATCAAAGCGGCAGAGCTTCAAAAGAAGAAATTGATAATTTCATGAAAGTTATCATAAGCGAAACAGAAAATGCCATATTCCAAGACAATGCAATTTTAAGCATAATGAATAATTACAAAGGCCCATATAAAAACGCTACAAAATTAAGTGCTTTGTTTGATTATGCAAATGAAACAACGGGCGCAACAGGATATAGCAGGCTAAGATTTACGGATATATTGCAACATAACCCCGAATTGCGTTTTTATGATGCCTACGCTTTTATGAAATCTGCCGAAAAAGGAAGCTTGCATTATGGTAAAAGCCACAAAGTAACAAATTTATACGATTTTCAAACCATTTTTGAAGATAAAAATTTAGATTTAAAAACATTTAACCAATGCTATAGAGAATTAAAAGGCACAGCTTTTGAAAAAATAGACCTTAATACATTAAAACAAATAGTTGCTGACCCTGATATAGATTCTAAAAAAGCAATAGAAAAATTAAACGCACTACCTGAAAAAGTATTAAAAAAATTCAGATTTAATGACGCAGTAACTTATTTAAGGTTTGAAAACTTTTTAGGCAAAAAGAATATAAACGAATTAACCCAAGCCGAAAAAAGAGAATTAATGAATAAGCTTATTAAAAACAATTCAAACTCTTTTGGCGGTGATGCCAAATTATTTCCTTTAATTCCAAAAAACCAAGAAGAATATTGCGCACTTTTAAATAAATTGGCAAAATCAATAGGTATTGATACAAAACCTTTAACCCCTGAACAAATGCAGGCTTTTAACAGCGGTTTATTAAGGCTTGAAAACAGCATTAAAGGTGTTGATATAGACAGTTTGGATTTATCTTTAACCATGTCAAGGCAAAGTTTTATTGAAAAAGCAACAAAAGCAATGGCAGGCTTATCTGAAGGCGAACAAAGAAAAGTAATGGATTATTTCGGTTTTGAAATAGCTGATGGTAAATTAAAAGGTTATCCGATAAATGCAAACAATGGCGCAAAACTTGCAGAAATTGAAGATAAAAAGACAAAACAAGTTATAGAAAATTTAAGACAAACGGTTATAGATTTTTCAGAAAACAACCCGATAAAAACAAATTTACAAAATAAGGGTTTTGAGCAAGATTTAAACGAAATCTTAAAAGGCTTGCCCGAATTAAGACCAATGATAGGCAAAGTTCAACACCATACTCACGCCTACACTTTAGATAAACATACATTGAAAGTTTTACAAGGCGTTGTTAATAACCCCAAATTTAAAGATTTATCCGAAGAAGATAAGAAAATTTTAACAATAGCTTCCCTTCTTCATGACATTACAAAAGCAGAAGGCGTCAGAGATTTTGTTCACCCCATGGAATCTGCGTTTGATGCTTATTATATAATTCAAAAAATGAACCTGCCCGAAGAACAGCAATTAAAAATTTATGAGCTTATAAAATCTCACAATTGGCTGGACAGGTTGAATAACCCTAAAAATACAGCTGATGATATTCAAAGAATTGCTCAAGATATAGCATTTGATTCAAGACACACAAACACGTTTGAACTTGCTAAAATATTATGCGAAGCGGACATGAAGGCAGTTAAAAAAGACAGTTCTTTCTTTGAACACCACAAAAAAACACTTGATAAAATGAGTGCTGCGGTTGATAAATATATAAAAAGAATCCATGAAACTCAAATTATTCTTCCTCAAACCGTTATTCCAAAAGCATCCGAAATTAAAAACGGCGCTATAAAAGAAGCAAATGGAATTAAAAACACCGTTATTTATATGGACGATGCTGCAGACGATTTAACACAATACGGTTTTTCACAAGGAACAACAAAAAGCAATTGGAGAGGGCTTGTTCATGCACTTGAAAGAGAAGACCAAATGCAAAAGTTTAATACCTTCTCTATTATAGACACGGAAGCACTTTTAAGTACATCTTATATTGACACAAAAGGCTATAAAGTGTTTAGAAAACAAGGCTTAATATTAGATGTAAACCCAAATGATATTCACGCAGGCTACTGTTCGGATTTCGGCACAGGGTACGGCAAATCAATAGAGCTTTTAAAATCCGATTATTTATTCAACGGCCTTAGAAAATCAAAAAATTTGGAAAAAAATGCATGGCGTTCCGACAGAAGCAAATATAGAGATTATATTTCAGGGCTTGTAAAACAAAAAATGGGAATTGATGACGAAGAATATGTTAAATATATGGAAAAAATTCAAGGCTGTAAATCGTTAACAGATATTGAAGAGGTTGACGGCAATTTCGCAAAAGTCCTTAAAGAAGTTTTTGAAGAAATGGAATCCAAAAAAAGAAAAGGCGGCAGACAATATAATGAAATGCTTGTTTCAAGGCCAAAAATTCAAGGTGTTTTTGCGTATGATAAATCTTATGAAGCAATTCCTGAATTTTTGAGAAAATATGCCCAAGATAACAATTTGCCGATAATTATTTTTGGAAAAGTAAAATAATTAAATTTATGTTGAACTAAACAAATCAGGCCCGCCGTATTTTTTATAAAGAGCATCAACCACTTTTGGGTAAGATTTGCCCGAAAGCCTTCCTGAAATATATTCCGCAACAAATTCACCCACGTTATTTGTTGCATAATCTGAAACCATTTGAATAATCGGCACTTCTTCAATTTCAGGTTCATTTTCAGCATAAAAATAAAATTCTTTCGGCGATTCCATAACATGCAATAAATGTGCAAATTCGTGAATCATTGGGTTTGTTGCCTTAAAAGAGGGGTGAAGGTTTATTTCTTCTGCCCTTCTTTCTGAAAGCTCAAGGTATTCCCACCCATATGCAGGGTTAAAAGTAATTACTTCCATATGGTCTTTAAAATAAGATTCGTCTTTTTCTTTTAGGTCGGGAACATTTTCTTTTTCAGGGTTATTATAGAAAAATTTAATTGAAAATTCGCCTTGTTCTTCCGGCGGGCCTGCAAGCTGGCCAATATATAAGCCCTCAAAAAGCTTTTTGCCTTTTCCTTTATAATTTAATTTTGCAAATTCATCCAGGGCATCTTTTATAAGGTGCGCTTGTTTTAAATCTATAAAATCAACTTCAATGCCATATTCAGCCAAAAAATAATCTTGGGCATCAAAAATGGTTTTAAATTCAATTTTTTCTTTTCCGCCTGCATTTACCAATTTAGAATGTTTTTTATCCGAATATACGCTTAAAATGGGCTCACCTTTATATTTTGGGCTATTATTTCTTTTAATATATGTTGTTGAACCTTTTGGCTTTGTTGTTATTTTTTTATAAGCAACATCTTCCATTCCATAAAATTGTTCTTCTTCAAGGGTAGAACCATCTTGAAATCTATAAGAATGTCTAAAGTTTGCATCTTGCATTGCTTCATCATAACTTAGCGATTGATAGGTTTTTTCTTGTTTTTTGCCATAATAAGAAGTTTCCAGTTCGCCATTATTGAAACCAAGACCAACCAATTTATTTTTTTTATCTTTTAATAAAACAAGCCCGCTGTAACCTTTATTGTCTTCCGGGCAAAATGCCTTGCCATCTTGAATTATAACTTCTTTGTAGCGGTCATTTATGACAATTGATTTTGGATTATTATAAGAACGATAGCCAAAAACAGGCACCATAACAGAAAGCCCTTTTAATTCAGGGTTGTAGCAATCTTCATATTTTGGAATATCCGGTTCGTTTTTTCTTTTTGTAAAACGCTTTGGAATAATTCCTTTAAAATTTATATTTTGAGCTATGGGTGAAATGTGCATATTTTAATAAAACTTGAAAATAAAAAAATTTAATTGTATAAAATTAAACAAAAAAAACAAGCCGGTGTTTTAGCGGTTAATTATTAATATTTTTGTAAACTTTGTATTAAAATATAGATACCAAAAAGCAATTTATTAAATTTACATGTTTTAACTCAATGTATTAATTTAAAGGAGATACAAATGGCAATTTCACCAATCAGTTTTTCAGGCAATATACAAGAGACAAGACAAAAAGGCGGTGCAGGAAAGGCTGTTGCATCGGCTTTTGTTCCGGGGTTAGGACAATTTTTAGACGGCAGAAATAAACAAGGCGCAGGCTTTTTAGGCGGAAGTATCGGTCTTAGCGTTGCTTCATCATTGGTTGGCCGTTCAATTGCTAAAGATATGGCAAAATCTCTTGAACAAAGTGCAGAAGCAATGCCAAAAACTCCAACCGGAAAATTAGCCGCAATCGGCTTAATTGGGCTTGCTGCAACAGGTTTGTGGATTACAAACATTGTTGACGCATATAAAGGCGGAAGACAAGAAGCAAAAGCACCTGTTGAAAAAGCTAATGAAATTGATACTAATGCATAAATTTAACAAAAAATAAATAAAAAAGACCTCAAACAAGAGGTCTTTTTTATTATAAAAATTTATTTAATTTCCGTCATACCATTCAACATTTCTTGTTGCATACATTATAACGGCAATTATTATAAATAAAATAAAGCTTCCTATTAAAAGTGAAAAGTCTTGAATTACAAGCAATGTATATAAAAATGTGTATAGTAAAAGCATTGCAAGAGTTATTAAAATGGTAAATTTAGAATTTTGTTTTTTGGTTAAAACAAAATAAGTATAAGAAGAAATAAGCCCAACCGTAAATAAAACAGCAACAATATAAGCAAAAACAAACGGAATAAATTCTGAAATTGATGTCAATAAAAGGTAAAATATCAACAAAGCACCGCCCATTAACATATATTGTATGGGGTGAATGGGTGTATTTTTCTTTTGTGTAATTTCAAAAACATAATATGCAACAAAGGTTAAAAGCAAAAACAAAAAGGCATATTTAACAGACCTTAAAGCCATTCTGTAATTATCAACAGGCGTTAACAAAGAAACAGTTGCCCTTGTGCCCAATGAATATTCGCCTGATTTAACTGTTGCAATTTTTGGAATTGACCATTCGGCGGTAAAATCTTTATTTGTAACTGAACGATTTTGAGGTAAAAAATCGCCTTCAAAGCTTGGGTCTTTCCAATTTCCGCTGATTAAAATTTTGCTTATCGTTCCTTTTGGTTCAACCGATAACAAATTTAAGCCTCTTAATTTATACATTATTTCAAAAGGAATTATATCCGAATTTGTTGTTAATGTTTTTTTATAATTATTGTCATCAACTATTTTAAAGGCTTCATTGCCAATTTTAAATTTAGGAGCTTCAACAAACCCTTTTGTATCAGAAACATCAAAAGATAGTTCTGATTTTATATTTTTAATTGAGCCGTAAGGATTTTTAAAATGCCCCTTAATTAAAACGTCTGCTATATAAACAGGAACTTTAAAAATTCCTTTTTTCCTGATTTCTGTATTTATTTTTACCTTAATATCATAATTTCCAAGTTCTAATTCCTGTTTTGGGTTTTTCTTGTCTTTTCCTATTGTTAAAAACATTTTAGGAGCGCTTAAAACCTGAACGCCTGCCCAAGATTTTTCAACATTTTGAACGGCTTCGTTTTTATATGATTCCCTATCATTAATAACGCCGAACAAAAAAGCCATTGGAATTAAGAGAATAATTAACGACAGCAAAATTACATAGAATTTTTTCAATTTTGTGTTCATAACTTTACCTTCTGCCATAAAAAACTCCTTATAAATTAATATATTAATTTTACCTTGTTTGGCAAAATCAGCAAGGGTATATTATGTTTTATAAATTCAAATTTAAACATTCAATAAAATTTTTAATACATTCCATAGAAAGGCTGTAATAAACATTTCGCCCGTTTTTTCTGTCTTTTAAAATTCCCGCATCTTTTAATTTAATTAAGCTTTTTGAAATGTGGACCTGCTCATATTTTTTTAATTTATCAATAATTTCGCAAACGCATTTTTCGCCATCAAGCAAACATTCCAAAAGAATTTTTTATAACATATATGGGGGATAACAACATTTTTGCCGTTCCAATGGCAGCTATTGTTGGAATTCCACTATATGCAGATGCAACAACAATTATTCCTATTGCAGAAGTTTTAATTCAAAAAGGAGCAGCAACAGGCACGGTTTTAGTTTTTATGATGGCTGTTGTTTGCCTTTCTTTGCCTGAGATGATTATTTTATCAAGAGTAATGAAAAAAGAATTAATTATAAGATATGTGATTTTTATGTTTCTAGCCTTTACTTTAGTTGGGTATTTTTATAATTTCATTTTGCAGTTTTAATTTTTCAGTATTTAAGTTTTACAATATTTCTCAACTTGTCTTTATAAGAAAATAAGCAGAATCAGTAGCTATGTAAATTTTTGTAAAAAAAGTAAATAAATTTTATATACTTTACTTTATTAATATACGAGGAATTTTACAGAGAATATATGAGCATCAATTCACTTAGCAGCAGTTCTGCTCAAGAAATGAAATCTTATATAAAATATCAGCTTCATTCAGGCACAAACCCTATTGATTTATTAGACAGAAAGTACCTTGCAAATAATAAATACGGATTGCCGGAAGATTCTAGCAGCGATGTATTGTATGATATTTTTGAAGACGGCAAAACAATGATGGATTTTTCTGTTTCTGATTCAGAATTTGCTGATGATAAGTATTATTCTTTTGATAACAACGGAAATTCTTTATATTATTCAGAAGGACATGCCGTTATAAAAAACAAACAAGAAGGCTACGCTTTTTCCGTTATTTTTGACGATCAAATTGCGCAAGAAGATTTAGAAAAATACAGTCTGGATGAGCTCAGACAAATGGGCAAAATAGATAAAATATATATAACAGAAAATGAATCTGACGGCGCCATAAATTATACATATAATTTCAACAATAGCGGAGAAACAGTAGATTCTGATAAAACTTTGCAACAAAGAGGCGAACCCGACACAACATTATATTCAAGAAAATACGACGTAAGCGGCGCACTTGAATCTAAAACGGTTGATACAGATGGTGACCGAAAAACTGAATATGAATACAGCCAAAAAGAAGAAACTTCTTTAGATGCCAATAATGAAAACTTTTTTATTTCGGAATATTCAAAAGATGTTTCATCAATATTGCAAGATGCCTATGAAGAAGTAAAAATTGAAAAATCTTTGGATGAACAAGATGGCGTTATTGGTGATATGCACCAAAGAGGTGTTGGAGATTGCTGGCTTATAGCAAGTTTAAAATCATTAAGCCTAAGCGAAGGCGGCGCTAAAATAATTAAAGATTCTATTACAAAAAATGACGACGGTTCGTATACTGTGTCTTTTCCGGGAATTGATTCACAATATACGGTAACTACGGATGAAATAGTAGAAAGAAGACAAAAGAACACCTGTTCAACAGGCGATATTGACGCAACAATTATTGAACTTGCATTTGAAAAGGCAAGAGATGAAAAAGAACCAATAATGAATAAAATAAGAAATTTTTCATATGAAATTTCCAAATTCCTAAACAAAGGTAGCGGAAACGAATCCCCATTAACTTTTGGCAATTTATCAGATGTTATAAAATTTTTTACAGGCGAAAAAACCAACTGTGTAATCAACACGCCCTTTACAAAATCGGGCATTGATGATTTTTATGAAAAATTTCAAAATAATCCAGACAATACGGTTGCTGTTGCACACTTTTTGAATTTGGATTTAAATGAAGAAAATTTAAAAGCTGAAGAATATAATGGCGGAAATATAAAACTTACAGATTTTGGCATGCATGTTTTTAGCATAGTAAGCGTGGATGATGAAACAGTAAGAATTGCAGAGCCGGGAAACACTGGAATATCTTACATTATCTCTAAAGAAGAGCTCAAAAATAAAGTCGCCTATATTGAATATTATCAATTTTAGAAATTGCTGATAAAATCAAAGCATATTCAAAATAAAAAATTATTTGTAAAAAATCGAAGATTTTTACAAATTAGAAAAGAGCTTTATTTTAGCCTAAATGGGCTTTGCCCGTTTATGCGGTATCGCAATAATCTCACCCCTTGGGTGAGGTCCTATTTTTAGACATTAAAAAAGAGGCTTTTAACTTTTGCCTCTTTTTCTTAAATGGTGGGCCATCTTGGACTCGAAGCCTAAATGGGCTTTGCCCGTTTATGCGGTATCGCAATAATCTCACCCCTTGGGTGAGGTCCTATTTTTAGGCATTAAAAAAGAGGCTTTTAACTTTTGCCTCTTTTTCTTAAATGGTGGGCCATCTTGGACTCGAAGCCTAAATGGGCTTTGCCCGTTTATGCGGTATCGCAATAATCTCACCCCTTGGGTGAGGTCCTATTTTTAGGCATTAAAAAAGAGGCTTTTAACTTTTGCCTCTTTTTCTTAAATGGTGGGCCATCTTGGACTCGAACCAAGGACCTCACCCTTATCAGGGGTGCGCTCTAGCCACCTGAGCTAATAGCCCGCACATCACATTTAAATTATCATAAACTTATTTAATTATCAAGTTTGAATTCTCTCTAAACTCTCAAACTTCGCTTCGGTTCAATTACCGTAATTAAAATTACCATGGACAAAATTTAAAATCAAGTTTTTATTTTAAAATTGCCAAAATAAAATTACATTCTATCGGGCGCTTCAATTCGAATTAAATTGAAAGCTTGAGCCAAGATAACTTTAACTGCATAGATAATTAAAAGCCTCATTTTGCTGAGTTCAACATCATCCGTTAAAACTCTTGCAAAATTGTAAAAGTGATGCAAATCATAAGCTAATTCTTGAATATATTTGCATATCATATAAGGTGCTCTTAGCCTTGAAGCAGCTTCGATTGCAGCTTTAAATTCTTCAAGTTTCAGAATTAATTTTTTAGTAGCACTGTTTGCTTTTTCATCGTTTTCATATAGCTTTGAAATTTTATGGGTTTTTAACAGTTCATCGAGTTCATCTTCTTTCATAAAAGCAGGCGATTTTTCTTTGGTTTCAATATCAATTTTTTCTTCAACCGCTTTTCTTAAAATAGAAGCACACCTTGCATGGGCATATTGAGCATAGAAAACGGGGTTTTGGTCACTCTTTGTCTTTGCAAGCTCAACATCAAAATCAAGCGTTGTATCAATAGAGCGCATTAACATCCAATATCTTGTAGCATCAACGCCCACTTCATCAACAAGTTCATCCAAGGTAACCATTTTTTTGCGTTTACCCATTCTGACTGCTTCGCCGTTTTCAATTATATTAACCAATTGCCCCAATAAAACTTCAAGTTTTCTGCTGTCATAACCCAAAGCATCAATTGCAGCCTTCATTCTTGGAATATAACCGTGGTGGTCTGCCCCCCAAATATTGATTAAAAGGTCAAAACCTCTATCAAGCTTATTTTTATGGTAAGCAATATCTGCTGTTAAATATGTATTTGTGCCGTCTGATTTTTTTAATACTCTGTCTTGAGAATCGGTGTAATCTGTTGATTTGAACCAAATTGCGCCGTCTTTTTCATAAAGTTTGCCTGAATTTTTAAGCGCATTCACACATTTTTCAACTTCGCCGTCTTTATAAAGAGTGGTTTCAGAGAAAAAGAGGTCAAAATCTGTTTTGAATTTTTTCAAAAGCTCTTTCTGCAAATTCAGCATGTCTTGTTTTGCAAAATCTGCATAAGATAAGCCTTTGTTATCTTGAATATATTTTTTGGCGCAGGGAATTAAATATTCGCCCCTATAAAGGTCTTTATTTTCTTCACTTTCCCAATCAATAACATCTCCTTGAAGCTCTTTAACTCTTAATTCAAGAGATTTTGCAAGCCTTTGAATTTGGTTGCCCGCATCATTTATATAAAATTCCTGAAAAACATCATAGCCTGTATATTTCATAATTTCGGCCAAAGCTGAACCAATTGCAGCCCAGCGGCCATGGCCTATATGAAATGGGCCTGTCGGGTTAGCGGAAACATATTCTATGTTTACTTTCTTTCCTTTTCCTAAATCAATTTTTCCGAAATTTTCTTTCTTTTCAAGAATTTCATCCAAAATATTAAACAAGAATTTTTCTTGCAATTTAAAGTTAATAAAACCGTTTATGATATTAATATCGAAATTTTCTTTTTCAATATATTCGGCTAAAATGTTTGCAATTAAAGGGGGTGCCATTTTGGCATATCTTGAAAGCGATGCAACATTTATGGCATAATCGCCAAATTCAAGGTTTTTTGGCGTTTCGCACATAAAAGAAAGTTCAACATCACAAAGCCCCGTTAATTTTCCATCCAAAGATGCCTTCTTAACTGCTTCTTTAACCTTATTTTCAAAAAATTCTTTTATCATCATAATTTGGTTTTATCCTATAAATTTGCAAGCTGTTTATTATAATCGGTTTCACGTTCAAAATTATATGCAGTTTGCAACAGTAAATTATCTTTCATGCAATCTGTAATTAAATGCAAACCAATTGGCATGCCTTGTCTATCAAGCCCTGCAGGAATGCTTATTGCAGGCGAACCGATTAAGTTAGCGCAAATTGTTCCAACGTCTGTTAAATACATTTTGATTGGGTCATCGTTTCTGGAACCCATTTCAAAAGCAGTATTAGGGCATGTTGGTGAAACTAAAACATCAACTTCTTTGAATACTTTGTCAAAGTCTTCTTTAACAAGGCGGCGCATTTGTTGTGCTTTTTTATAATATGCATCATAATAACCGCTTGAAAGCGCATAAGTTCCAAGCATTATACGCCTTTTAACTTCATCGCCGAAGCCTTCTTGACGTGTTCTTGTGTACATATCCATTAAGTTTTCTGCATTTTTAGCACGGTAACCGTATTTAACGCCATCAAACCTGGCTAAGTTTGAGCTTGCTTCCGCTGTTGCAACAATGTAATAAATGCCGATTGAATGTTTTAATAAAGGAAGCGAAACTTCTTTAATTTCACAACCAAGTTTTTCATAAACTTTAACAGCATTAATAACTGCGTTTTTAACATCTTCATCAACATCATCCGTTAATAATTCTTTAATAACGCCAATTTTTAAGCCCTTAACATCATTTTTTAATGTTGTTATCGGGTTTTCAACAGGCAAATTAAGAGATGTTGAATCTTTTTTGTCGTTTCCTGAAATTGCATAATACAAATTTGCAACGTCTTCAACGCATCTGCCAAACGGGCCGATTTGATCCAGCGATGAAGCAAAAGCAATTAAACCATATCTTGAAACCCTGCCATAAGTAGGTTTAAAGCCTGTTATACCGCAAAAACTTGCAGGAAGCCTGATTGAGCCCCCTGTATCAGACCCTAATGCAAGGTATGATTCCAAAGCAGCAACGCTTGCTGCTGAACCGCCTGATGAACCCCCCGGAACTTTATTTAAGTCATAAGGGTTATGCACCTTTTTGAACGCTGAATTTTCATTACTTGAGCCCATTGCAAATTCATCAAGGTTTGTTTTTCCAATAACCGGAATTAAATTTTCTTTTAATTTAATTGAAACAGTTGCATCAAAAGGAGAAACGAAATTTTCCAAAATTTTGCTTGATGCGGTTGTCCTATATCCTTTTAAATTAATATTATCTTTTAAGGCCAAAGGAATACCGGCTAAAGTTGGCAATTCTTCATTGTTTTTAATTTTTTCATCAACTTTTTTTGCTGTTTCAATAGCACTTTCTTTTGTTAATGAATTAAAAGCGCCGATTTTATCTTCAACGGCGTCAACCCTTTTATATGTGTCTTCAACTAATTCAACTGCTGAAACTTCTTTATTAATAAGCATTTTTCTAATTTCAACAGCCGTTTTTTTCAATAATTCCATATCTTATAGAACTCCAATTAAATATTTTTGCTAAAATTATTTTATGACAAACAAAGAAATTGGTAAATACGGGGAAAATTTAGCAAAAAAATACCTTGAAAATTTGGGGTATAAAATTCTTGATATGAATTATAAATATTCAAGATACGGCGAAATAGACATTATTGCGCTTTATAAAAACGAGCTTTGCTTTGTTGAAGTTAAAACAAGAAGAAACGACAAATTCGGAACCCCAATGGAAGCAATTACAAAAGACAAATTAATAAAAATTCAATTAAGCGCCAAAAATTATATTCAAGAAAAAAAGCCAAAATTCGAGCATTTTAGAATAGATGCAATTTCAATCGAGCTAAAAGAAAACAAGGAAGAAATTACCCATATTAAAAACATTGAATTTTAAATTAAGCAAACATTTTTATTTACGGGGTTTAAAACCAAAGTAACTGAATTAAGGTGCTATAATGAAGATAAATTCTTCTTTTTTAAATATATTTCCAAAAGCAAACTCCGCTGTAACGCCAACTAAAAACAGCTTTTCAACCAATTTATTGAGCGGTAATTTTTCAAATCTTGCCCCTTTGCCGTTTGATACGGTTTCTTTTGGCGAAGCAAGAAAAAAGCCAAGCTTGCGTTCCATTCCGGAAGCCACACCTGTTGCAAAAGTAAAAAGGTCAAGTTCCGGCGAAAAAAGAATAGACCATTCTGAAAGAACCTCCTTAAATTTAACCCAAAGAATTTATGATGAATCCGAATATGCATTTAAAAAATTAAAACTAATTTTATCAGACGCATTCCCCGGAATTAAAGTGATTGACTTAGAC
Source organism: Candidatus Gastranaerophilales bacterium (assembly GCA_944325145.1). GTDB lineage: Bacteria > Cyanobacteriota > Vampirovibrionia > Gastranaerophilales > Gastranaerophilaceae > Galligastranaerophilus_A. The sequence continues at coordinate 991 of CALYDL010000026.1, read as the reverse complement.
AATGAAAATGCAAGAGGAATGATGTCAAGAGAACTTGCCGATAACCAAAATAAACCGGTTATTTTAATTACGGCAAGAAGAAAACACCCTGCGTCAATTTCGGAAAAAATGGCTCAATCACATTTGAGAAGTAAAAAAGCCGCAAAAGAACGCATTAATGATTTAATAGGTGCAAGAATAATAGTTTCCGGAAACAGCACAAAAGAAGGCGAATACGTTTTAGACAGGCTGACAGATGCCGTTAAAAAAGGCCGTTTTAGAATTAAACATGTTAAAAACCACTTGCAAGAAGACAACAGATTAAATTATGTGGGCAGAAAAAGGCTGGATAAATTTGTTGCAGATAACAGGAAAATAAACGGTATTTCATCTTGCAAATATACTGATGAACCTAGAGATTCGGGATATTTAGCCATTCATATTATTACAGATGAAATTGAAGACGGTTTTAATGCCGAAATTCAAATAATGGGCTATGACGTTGAAAGATTTAAAGAACTGGAAGATATTTGCTATAAATGCCATGCTAAAAAGGGTGTTTTAAAGAAATATAAACCCTTAGAGGAAATGTTTAAACCTGTTCAGCAAGACCCGAGATTGCAAAAAGAATTTATAGAATATACAAAAAGAGCCTATGCTTATGAACGCTTGAAACCCTTAATGCCAGATAAAGCAGAAGCTGAATATTTAAGAATTCCATCAGACCTTAATATTCCAAAAGAGCTTGATTTTAATAACCTTGCAAAAATAAAGGCAAGAATAGACAGGGTTTCATAAATTTCTAAAAAAGCTGAATCAGATAAATAATATAACTATTTATTCATAACGGCGGTATCGTACGGTTTCGCCTAAAAATGGCAAGACGATAACGTCTTGACATTTTTTAACGGCTACACACTTTGGCTTGCGCATTATTTCCGCCTGTCAAATCAGTAAAAATAGAGCTTATGCGACAAAGTCGCACCGCTTCTTATTTTTACTAAGATTTGTT
>CALYDL010000025.1 GCA_944325145.1 Candidatus Gastranaerophilales bacterium | reverse complement strand
ACAACTACCTCTGGTTCAGGAGCTGATTCTTGAACAACTACCTCTGGTTCAGGAGCTGATTCTTGAACAACTACCTCAGGTTCCGGAGCTGACTCTTGAACAACTCCCTCGGGTTCCGGAGTTGATTCTTGAGCAACTACCTCAGGTTCGGGAGCCGGAGCGTCTGTTACTGTGCCTTCGCCTGTTTCGGGTGCAAGCGTGTCTTCGTCTTCACATGGTGTATCTTGAGATGTCTCGCTATCATTGCCTGTATCAGGTGTAGTTGTCGTTTCGCCGCCATCATCAGGTAATGTTGTTGTTTCATCGCCGGTTGATGTATCCGGTTTAAGTTCACCATCCATATCGGGAAGTACCTCATCTTCAGGCGGGCATTCGTCAGTATCTGTGTCAGGTACTACATCGGTATCCGTATCAGGTGTTGAGTCAGTATCTGTATCCGGGATAGAATCCGTATCTGTGTCAGGTATCGAATCAGTGTCCGTATCTGGTATCGAATCTGTATCAGTATCCGGGATTGAATCTGTATCGGTATCAGGGATAGAGTCGGTATCAGTATCCGGGATTGAGTCAGTATCTGTATCAGGGATAGAGTCTGTATCAGTGTCAGGTATCGAATCAGTGTCCGTATCCGGGATTGAATCTGTATCCGTGTCAGGAATTGAGTCTGTGTCTGTATCCGGGATTGAGTCGGTATCCGTGTCAGTATCTACCGGAGGATCGGGGTTAGGGCTATCCGTGTCTGTATCGGTATCAGGAACAGAGTCTGTATCCGTATCCGGGATTGAGTCAGTATCTGTATCTGGGATAGAATCCGTATCTGTGTCAGGTATCGAATCAGTATCCGTATCAGGGATAGAGTCGGTATCCGTGTCAGGAATTGAGTCTGTGTCTGTATCAGGAATTGAATCTGTATCAGTATCTGGTATAGAATCTGTATCCGTGTCAGTATCTACCGGAGGATCGGGGTTAGGGCTATCTGTGTCTGTATCGGTATCCGGAACAGAGTCAGTATCTGTGTCAGGTATCGAATCAGTATCCGTATCCGGGATTGAGTCAGTATCTGTATCTGGGATAGTGTCGGTATCAGTATCTGGTATCGAATCAGTGTCCGTATCCGGAATTGAATCCGTATCGGTATCAGGTGTTGAATCTGTATCAGTATCTGGTATAGAATCTGTATCCGTGTCAGTATCTACCGGAGGATCGGGGTTAGGGCTATCCGTGTCTGTATCGGTATCAGGAACAGAGTCTGTATCCGTATCCGGGATTGAGTCAGTATCTGTATCTGGGATAGAATCCGTATCTGTGTCAGGGATAGAGTCTGTATCAGTATCTGGAATTGAGTCTGTATCGGTATCAGGGATTGAATCCGTGTCAGTGTCAGGTATCGAATCAGTATCAGTATCCGGGATTGAGTCAGTATCAGTATCCGGAATTGAGTCTGTATCGGTATCAGGTGTTGAATCTGTATCGGTATCTGGTATAGAATCTGTATCGGTATCAGGAATTGAATCTGTATCGGTATCAGGAATTGAATCTGCATCAGTATCTGGAATTGAATCGGCATCTGTATCAGGGATAGAATCTGTATCAGTATCCGGGATTGAATCCGCGTCAGTATCTGGGACAGAGTCTGTATCCGGTGTTGAATCTGTATCAGGGATTGGCGTTGTATCAGAATCAGGTACTTGTTCTGAATCTGAATCAGGTTTTGAAGGTTCGCCTTCATCTACGTCATCTTTATCGTCTGATGGTAATTCAACTTTTTTGCCTTCGCCATCATTTACATAGAAATATTGTTCCAGGCTCATTGTTAAATCGCCGCCTGTTTTTAAGGTGCCATCTTCGTTGTAGAATGAACCGCTTATAAATCTATCTAAATTAAATGTTAAATATTGTTTTGCACTATCATAATCGCCTTCTTTAACAAGATCGTTAACTATTTCTTCATAGCCTTCTTGAACATCAAATACGCCAAATTGATATTCTTTGTTTTCACCGTCAACATCAATGTATTGTTTGGCTGCAAAGAAATCCATATGATCATATGCAAATTGTTCGTATAATGAATAAGTTTTTGCGTTTAAATCCGCAACATCTAAATTATATTGGAATATATAATCGCCATTTTCATCTTTTTCTTTTGTTGCATATGGTTCTAAAGTATCAGGGTCTGAATATAATGTTGCAATGTCAACAAAATCATATAAACCTGCTGTGTCTTCATCGCTCATAACTTTTTTAGAACCATCAAGAGTGAATGAAGATTCCATTGGTGTCATTTCATGAACAATGTGATATGCATCTTGAACTGAAATATCTTCAATGTTTACGCCGCTTGCAGTTATATTTAAACCAAATGTTTTTGGCAAGTTTAATTCAAGGGTTTCGCCATCTTTAAGCTCGCCTAATGTTTCAAGTAACATTAAATCGGTACGGTCGCCATCGTTGTTAATTTTACCTTCAAATGCTTCGTTATATTGGTTATCTTTAATTGTTAACCAAGTTGCAATTGAAGCAGCAGTTGTGCTTATTTCTTTGCCGCTGTTATCTCTATAATTTTCTTGGAAAGCAGCATATAAATCTTCTACTGTTTTAATTGAATTATCTAAAACAATTTTGTCATTTTCCGTGCTATAAAGTGTAGTTTGTGATTCTGATTTATAGTAAAGCGGAGAAACTGTTGAAATACCATGAATTTCAACAATATCAGGAGTTTGGAACTCCATTATTCCCATTTCATAAAGATTATCATTTAGAACTTTGTCAATGTCGGCTTCCATCCAGTTTTCAACGCCGTAATATTCGGCAATTTTTTTCTGCATGTCTTCATTGCCTTCAATAATTTCTCTTGCAATTTGGTCTAAATCTGCACCTGTGAAGTCTCCAGGGTCGCCGCCATTATGAATAAACGGGTCTGCATATTGTTTATTGATTGCTTCAAGTAAAGTTGCGCATTCATCCTGTTCATTAGAAGCAGTTTTTACAACATGGGTTGTGCTATTGTATTCTTTTCCTTCATGAAACATGTCATCTTTGATTGCAAGTGCATTTGGGAAGCGTTTAACTTCAACTTCTTCATTATCGACTTTTTTGGTAGAAACTATTGAAACAACAGGAACATTGCTATCTAAGTCAAGAAGAGTAACTTGCCCTTCATTTGTTTGCAGTTGTGGCTCATTAATATCATCAGCAGTTTCCGTTATTGCTGTTTCAGGCATACTGCTTGCATTAACGTCTTTATTGTTTATTGCGGGTGTACAGCCGGAAAGCCCCATAGTTGCGGCAAGAGCAATTAAAAGGCCCTTAAACCCTTTTGCTTTAATGCCTTCTTTTTTATTGCCCGAAAAAGAAACTTCATCACGAGCATTATCTTTAGCAAGATAGCTTGCCTGATAATTATTGTTATTGTTGTTTAATCCTTCCCTGTCGTTAATTGGGTTTTGGTTGTTACTTCCAAACGACGAAATTGACTTCATAGTTTTCTCCTAATGTACGCACTAACCTTACACATGCTAATACGGTATATAAATAAGAAACTTTAACATAAAAAAAATTTACACTGTTTTGCTGTCGCTCTAAAAAAAATTTACAATTCTTAATATGTGTCTGTATTCAAAATATAACCTAATATTTTCTTATGTAAGGAACAAAAATCTGATAAAAAATATTAATTAATAAAATTTAATATTTTATAAATATGTTTAGAAACTCCTTCCCCCATGCTCATGCAAGTTTTTTGAGTTCTGAGCGCTGCTTGGGTTTTATTATCTCCACCAAAATTGCGCCCTGCGGCGTATAAATTATCATAATTTTTTGAAATTAATGAATCTATTCCTAAATAATATTTCCCGCAATTTTTAAGAATTGAATCATCTTTTTTATTTGAGTGAATATCAACAGGGTAATCTCCGCATAGTATCGGCTCATTTGGCTTAGATGAAAGCATTTCATCAATTGTATATTGTTTTTTAGCAATAATTTTATTGGTTTCTCTTTTGCCTGTTATTGGCGCTATATTTGAAATATAGGCATTTTCAAAGCCTTCAAAATATTTTTTTACAAAATTTGAAAGCCTTAAAATCGCTTCCCTTGCTTCTATAATGGCATTTGAATAATCTTTCGGGCATTTTTCGTTGAAATTTCTGAGCCTTGGGCAGTTAAAAGCAATAGTGTCGGGCATTCCGGCAACGGTAAATATTTGGAAATAAGCTGTGTCAAAGGGTTTAAGTGCACCTTCATTTAGTGCTTTTTCAAATATAGGTTTTAACCCCCAATTTTTGTCATCCCAAGTGTAAGCTGTTGTAAGGTGAATGCAGCCATTAACTTCGCACCAATTTGTAACTTCTTTGTTTGAATCGGTTTTTATTAAAAAATTTTTAAGTTTTACTAAATTAACGCCGGACATTGTAAATCTTAACGAACAAGCTTGTTTTTCTTTTTCTTGTTCATAAAATTTTTCATTTAACATTTTAAAAATTACAGCATCACCTGTTGTGTCAACAAAATACTTCGAATAGATTGATAGCGATAATAAATTAGAATCAAATTCTATAAATTCTAGCCTGGAATTATTTGCATGAACCTTCTTTGGTTCCATTTCAAAGAAAATATCAACACCTTTACTTTTTAGCATTTTATCTAAAATTATTTTCAAAAGTTCAGGGTTGAACCAGCCTTTGTTTTTATCAAAATATTCAATCTCGCCGCCAACATCTGCTAAATTCGAAACTAAATCTGTATAAAATTCTATATTTATATTTTCATCGTTGGTTTTCATAACAGGAACAACAAGCCCGCCTGTCATAAGCCCGCCTAAAAAATTGTTCTTTTCAATTAAAGCTGTTTTTAAGCCTGATTTTGAAGCAATATATGCTGCGGCACAACCTGCTGCTCCCCCGCCTATTATGCAAATATCATACGAATTTTCCATATATTAATTATGTCACAAGATAATAAGCATGTAAAAGGAATTAAGGCCTCTAAAATATCTTTTACTCCAAAAATGATAAAAAGCAGAAAAACAGGGGTTTAAACCTTATAATAAATCTAATAGAATAATATCTATAATGTATATTATGTAAACAGGCTATAAATATACTAAGCGGGTTGATTTATATACCACTTATTATAAAACTTTTTATAAAAGCTTATTATTTATTTACAATTTTAAATATTCCCTAAAGTATTTTTGGAAATTTGCCGTTAGTTTCAATATATTAAAAAGGAAGGCGAAAATATGAGAATTGGCGGAATAGGAAATGATGAAAATCCATTTTTAAAGAAGATTCAAGAAGAAGGCGGCGCTTCGCAGAATATAAATAATGCTGACCAATCTTCAAATCTTAAAGGCTTAGATGGCTCTATTCAAAAAACAGAAAGCCCCAACGAAATTAAAAAGCCCAATATGGAAGAAGGGGCAGCATCAAGTAACATGAATAATAATCAAAATTCTTTAATTGACCGTTCGCAATTTACATCTGATGACGAACTTCAAGAAATAGATTTGCAAGAATTCGAAGATGACTTTCAATAAATTTTGAGTTTAAAGTTATCACTGTATTGCTAATAGATATACCTGCTTATAAAATAAACAAAAAGCAGGTATATTCTTATCAGTATATTTCTAATAGATGTTAATATAAGATTTTTTTTAAATTTTAATCAGAAACGTTATCAATATATAGCGAATAGTTTTAATTATACAATTTAAAATTAAATTATTATTTCAATTTAGAAGAATTTTAATTTTTTAAAGAAAAAAATATAACTCATAAGATTTTATTTCTAATTAATGAATTATTTATTAAATGATTTTATTGTTTATTCAGGAGGTTTTTCCATGGATTCAAACAATAAAATAAAAATTATGATTGCTGATGATCATAAGTTAATAAGAGTGGGCTTGAAAAACAGTCTTGAAAAGAACCCCGATATGGTAGTTTTATCTGAAGCAGAAAACGGCAAAGAGGCTATTTCTAAGTTTAAAACTCATAACATTGATGTTGCAATAGTAGACCTTGTTTTGGGCGATTTATCGGGTGTTGAAGTTATTCGCCAGCTTTTGGAATTTAAGCCTGAAACGGGCGTGATAGCGCTTTCCTCGCAAATTAAAGACCAAGACGTTTTAAACTGCATGCAAAATGGCGCACTTGCTTATGTATTAAAAGATGTTTCCAGCGATATTTTAAATATGATTGTAAGAAGCGTTTATAATGGTGCCATGTGGCTTGACGGGCGTGCTGTTTCAGCACTAAAATATGCAAAAACAGGCATTATTCCGCAAAAAACTTCAAGCAGAGCAAGCTTTAGAGCAAGGCACAACAACCTTACGGAAAGGGAATACGAAGTTTTAAAGCTTGTTGTAGACGGTAAATCTAACCAAGAAATTGCAAACGAATTAAATATAAGCGAACATACATCTAAAGCGCATGTTTGCAGCATAATTCAAAAGCTTGTGGTAGACGATAGAACTCAAGCTGCAGTCAAAGCCGTTAAAGAAGGTTTGGTTTAAAAAAGCCCGCTTATAGCGGGCAATTTTTTAGTTATTATTTAATTTGTTTTTAAATTCGGCAAGCGAAGGTGTTGAAACAGTTGCAAGTGTTGGAATTTGCGTTTGAACGTTTCTTTGCTCCTGTTTAATTTTATTTACCGTATCTTGTGCCCCGTTTTTATCATTTGGGCGTTCGTAGAAAAATGAATTTTCCTCTTCTTTTTTGGCTTTATTTTTAAAATATGCTTTTGTTGCAATAAATGTTCCAAGCCCGACAACAACTGCTGAAACGCCGCCTGCGATTGCCATATTCATTCTGCCTTTTTTTGCTTGTGATTTTAATTTGGCTTCAAGAACCTTAACTTGTGATTTTAGAGCATTTTCATCTGCAACTTTGCCTGTTCTTTTAGCAACAGCTGCCGCAACGCCTGTAAAGGCACCGGCTGTATAAGCTGCTATTCTGCTTAGCAAGTCTTTGTTTTGTTCATCTGCCTGAACAGTTTCAAATTCGTCTTTAGCAAGTCCTGTTAAATCTGATTTTTTTGCACCTTTATAATCAGATTCCAAGTGCCTTTCTTTGTATAATTCATAAGTAGATTTTCCCGATGGATGCAAATTGCCGTTGCCGCGCCAGCTTGTGTCTAAATTTTTGGTATTGTTAAAGATAAGTTCTTTTGTTTCGCTGTCTGCGCTAACTGCAGCCATCATTGCATCTTTTAGTTCGGCTTCCAAAATTCCGTCTTTCAATTCACGTGCAAAACCGCTAAATTTAAAGTTATAATCTTTTGAAAGCTCGTCCCAATCTCTCCAGTTTTCAGGAATTGCTTCTTTAGAATTTTTATGTTCTTCATTTTTCTTTTCTAAAAATTTGTTATATTCAAGCCCAAATTGAGCAAAAATGCTGTCGTCAAAATATGTTGTTCCGTCTTCATTCACTGTTTCAAAAGCCGGAAATTCGCTTCTTAATTCTTGCTTTGCAGTTTCAGAACCTTTTCCGTAGGCATCAATTATTAAATTAGCAGTATCCTTCATTAAATGGTATTCATGAGTTGTTTTATAAGAAGTTGCTTTTTCTCTTTCAGATGGAATTCTTGGGTCAAAGTTCTTTTGTTTGAAACCTTGAGTATTTGCAACAATCGGCGTGCAGAAATATTTCATGGCTTCTAAATCGGTAAGCCCGCAAGGTTCAAATCTTGAAGCAAATATAGCAGCATCAGCTGCGCTTGCCATTGCATAAGCAGGCGCCCAACCGTCAATATGAACAATTCTTCCTTTAAGGTCAGGGTCATTAAGGGCTTCTTCCATATCTTTTGCTAAAACTTTTGATTCAGGGTTTGAATCAAGGCCTGTGCCTAAAATAAGAATAGCGTTTTTGCCTTCTTCTGTTTTTGCAAATTTTTTGAACGCTTGAACAGTTATATCATGGCCCTTTTGAGTGTCGCATCTTCCCCAGCTTACAAATAAAGGAACTTCATCACCTTTGCCGTCTTTAATCATCTGAATTAGCTCAGGTTTAATAACAGGCTCATCTGATTCAACCTCGGGGTTAATTTTAGCGCCTTTGTTGGGGTTGCCCGTAATAATTGTTGTATCTTTAGCAGAAAGTCTTTCTAAAAGCCTTGCTTTGTTTGTATTTTTAATTCTTCTTGCATCATCATATGTTGGGTTTTCAGGGTATATTTCAAGTGCAGGGAAAACTTTCCCGTCAACATCTGTGCATTCTTTATTGTAAAGCGCATTTGGAAGCGGTTTGGTAGCATCAACCGATTTATCTTCAAATGGGTTTAAAATGCCTTGAAATACGCCTTTTTCATATAATCTTGAGAAAGATTTTTGAATTGGCCCTGCTGCTTGAGGGTTTAGAGCAACGGCTTCTGCATAATCTTCAGAAACAGTATCTGCAGCAGGAATAATTCCCTTGTCAGCGTATCTTGCAACAATCATTGTAGGGTTTGCTGTGCCGTTTTCATCAAGAGTATCTTTTACAAAAGGTGTAAAATATTCATCGCCCTTATCTTTAAACAAAGGGTCATTTTGCGCCATTTGAATCATTTCAGGAGTTGCGCCGAGGTTTACAAACATATTTCTTTTTGATGTTTCGCCTAAATAACCGCCTGACATATTGTGAAGCACATGCGTTGATTTCATGCCTTCGTAATCTTTATTTTTACCTGCTGTTTTTTGAGCTAAAAATTCATGTGCATATGCCATTTGCGCATCGGAGCAAATCATGGTTGCAGGGTTGAAATTTTCGCCTTTATCTTGAATTATTTCAGGCAAAACCTCTACAACAGCTTTAGAAAATTTTGCGTAAGTATCGCCTTCCCAGCCGTTTGTTTCGCTAAAACCGCCAGATTTATAATGCGGCGAATTATCATAAGGCTTTTTCATGGAAGCAGTTTCATCTATATAAACAAAATATGAAAGTTTATTTTCATCATTTTTTGGGGCAAAAACTTTTATCGGAGCTTTTTCGTCCAAACCCCACTGCATTGTTTTTTCAGCAACTAAGCGAAGTTTAACATCGCCTGTATTTGTGTGCATAATGTAGTCGCCTTCTGCATCTTTAGCAGGTTCAACTGTTTTATTGGCTTCATTTATATGCCCTTTGTAATATGGGGTAATTTCAATTTGATTTTCCGGTTTGTCGAAACTTCTATAATCTTTCATAACGGTGCCAACGCCGCCGCCTTTTGACCATGGGTCTGATTCAGCGCCAATAAATATTACTTGCTCTTTGTTTCTTGGTTGAATTTTATTACCAAAACTAACCGAAGAAAGTTGATTAACAGGAACACTGGCACTACGGCGCGCTTTTAAAGCCGAATTTGATTGCGGCATGGTAAAATCAATTGAATTAATTCTCATATATCACCTTAACAACACATTTTTTCTAACATTAACATAAAACATGTAAAAAAAACAAGTTGATATTTTAGAGGGGTATTTTATGTTAAGTTTTGTAAAAAAATAGGCGAATAAGTGCATATAATACACTTTTTCACCTATTTTTACCAGAAATTACGGTTAAATTAAATCAATAGATTTATGTTTTTCAATTATTGAATTAACAAGTGAATCAAGCAATTTGTAATCATTTTCTTTTAATCTGCCTTTAACAATCACAGGTTCAATAAATTCGGGTTTAATTGCCGTAAACAGCCCTGCAATTGTTTCTGCAAGCTTGCCGCCCCAACCGTAAGAACCAATTACAGATGCAAATTTTGTTTTTGGTTTAAGTGCATTAGCCAAAATGCAAGCATTGATTGCCATTGGGTGCGGGCCTGCTAAAACCATGGAAGCGCCTACAATAATTGTTGCTGCATCAACTAATTGAACTGCCAAATCGCCCAAATCATCTCTTACAATGTCATGGGTATAAACATTAATCCCTTCTTTTTCTAAGGCTTTTTTAACATATTGAACCATTTCTTCCGTTGAACCATACATTGAAACATAAGGAATTAAAACAAGGTTTTTTGGCTTATCATCTGTCCAATCTTTATAAGCATTTAAGATAAATTCTGGCTCTTTGTATAATGGGCCGTGACTTGGCAGAATGTAGCTTGGTTTAATTTCATCAATCATTTTAAGATATTTTTTGCACATTAATCTAAATGGCATCATAATTTCAGCATAATATCTTTTTGCCATTGAATATAAAAGCTCATCGTTTTTTGAATATAAATCTTCAAAAGGAAGGTGTGCGCCCAAAAAATCGCAAGTAAAAAGCATACTATCTTCTTTTAAGCAGGTAAACATAGTATCCGGCCAATGCACACCTGGGGCCAAGATAAATTGAAGTGTTTTATCGCCTAAAGAAATTTCTTCTTTATCTTGAATTGTTCTGATTTTATCTTCAGGAATAAGCAGCATTTCCATTATATTTTGCTTACATTTTTCATTTGTAATGACAATTGCATTTGGAAATTTGTCCAGTAAATTTGGAATTGAGCCTGAATGGTCTTGTTCACCATGGTTTGCAATAATATAATCAACTTTTTCAATTCCGTTTGCTTCAAAGTTTTTAATATATAAATCTGAAAACGGAGGGTACATTGTGTCTATTACTGCCGTTTTATCTGAACCTTTAATTAAATATGAATTGTATGTGGTTCCATGCTCTAGTGGAATTAATTCATCAAATATTACTCTATCTGCATCATTTAGCCCGGCATAAAAAACATTATTCTTAATTTCTTTAAAAAGCATGATTTTATCCTCTTTTGTTAGTCTTACAATTGAATTTTACCATAAAAAAACCCGCCTTATTTAGCGGGCTTTTTAGATTTGCCCTGGGCCGGACTTGAACCGGCACGAGGGTATTAGCCTCATTGGATTTTAAGTCCAACGTGTCTACCGATTTCACCACCAGGGCTGACACAATTTTATTTTATAATATCAATTTCAAATGGCAAGAATTATTTTGAAGATTCAATCACTTTGTTGAGTTCTTCAACCATAACTTCAGGATCAATGCCATGAACTTTAGCACCAGCTTCTAAGTTTTCAAATCTTGCAGCAGCACAGCCAATGCAACCTAAGCCAAAGTTTTGGAATACTTCTAAAGTTTCGGGGTGTTGTTGTACAACATCAATTATGCTCATTTCTTTTGTAATTTTACCCATTTTTTTGCCTTTTTTATTCTGATTATTAAGTATTATACTATGAAAAAAATAAAATCAAAGAATTGTTTTAAATTAATGGAACCTATTGGAATTGCCGGAATAAACAAAGCTTTCAGACAAGATTATGTGACATTTGAACCAATTAAAACAACTTTTATTGATCGGATTCAAAATTTTTATCAACTAATTTTGCAAAGTCTGAAGGTTTTATATCTTTAATAAAATTCTTAAATTCCTGTGCTTCTTCTTCGTCTTTGCTGCTGTCTGTTGAAATTGCACCATCTGCCATAACTGCTGCCGATACGAAAATAGGCACGTTTGCTCTAATTGCAATTGCAATTGCATCTGAAGGCCTTGAATCTATTGCAATTTCCTTATCATCTTTATCTAAAAGGTAAATTGACGAAAAATAGGTTTGCTCATCAACATCATTTATTTCAACTTTTGTAATTTTAGCGCCCAAAGATTCAGCAAAATTTAAAAATAAGTCATGGGTTAAGGGCCTTGTTGACGGAATATTTTCAATTTTTCTTATAATTGAACTTGCTTCTGCGGAACCTATCCAAATAGGCAAAGCGCGTCTATTATCATAATCATTTAAAACAATAATGGGCGAGCCTGTTCTTGTATCAAGTGCAATGCCCATAACTTTCATTTTTATCATATAAAACTCCTTAATAATTGGTATTATACAATAAAATTGAATTAAAAAACCCGCCAAATTTATGACGGGTTTTTATTTATATTAAATTATAATTACCAAATCCAATCTACAAATGCGTTCCAGCCATCTGAAATTCCTTTGGCAATGCCGCCGAAGAAGTCACCTGCTGCACCAAAGAATGATCTGATTAAGCCGGGTTTATCTTCTTCAACCGGTTGAACGCCAAGTGCTGAAATTGCTTCATCTCTTGTGCAGCCAGTTGATTCCATTAATGCAGCGATTCTTGCTTCATCTTCTTCAGAATATTGTTCCGGAGGCGTTTGAAGTTCGGCAGGTACGTCATAGCCTAATTCTTGAAGGTAATCAACTGCTTCTTCATAGCTAAAGCCGTTTTCCATCATGCTGTATATTTTTGTTGAAATGTCATTTGCATCGTCAATTGGGCCAACCGAATCGCCAAGCTTTTGAATTGCTTCTTCTCTTGTAAGGCCATATGTATCCATCATTAATTGAATTTTTTCTTCGTCTTCTTCGTTGTATATGCCGAGTTTTTTCTGTTCGGCATCTGTTACGGTGTAGCCATCCGCTAATGTTGCATTTAAGGCTTCTTCAACTGTTTCATAAATGCCTGCATCAACAAGTTCTTGAAGTTCTGCTGCTGAAATTTCAATTGGGTTGCCGTCTTCGTCTACTTTTAGAGTTGTTGTTGAGCCATCAGAATTTGTAATTGTTGTTGTGGTTTCTCCGCCATTTGGGTTTACTACTACATAGCCTGAACCATATGGGTATTGTTGTAAGTTGCTGTTTGTTGATGAGGATGATGAACTAGATGATGAGCTTGATGAATTTGTTTGATCATATGTTCCTGCAATGTCAGATGCTGACATTGAGGTATTATTTTGATTTGTAGTTGGGCGCGTATTTACAATGCCTGCTCCGCCATCTCTGAAATCAAATATTGTGCCTGTGCCTTGATCATACCATTGTTGTGTATATAAACTGTCATCAGCAAGTTTTTGCAAAGTAACATAACCTGTGTCTGTATCTTGAAGTGCATAATAGCCTGCTTGGTTATAAATTGAAGTAGGTGCCATAGCAACACCGGTTACTTTTGAATTGCCTGCCTGAATGCCTGCAAATCTGCCTTGAAATTCGGCTAATTCAGTTGCCTTACTTGTGTCAAACATTGTGTAACTCATTTATATCTCTCTTTCCTCTGATAGTAAATCTTGTTAATTATCCAGCCCTGCAATTTGTGCTGCTGACATATTTCCTGTTAAGTTGCTTAAATCAAATACGCTTTTATCTTCTTTGAAATCAAAAACTTGTTTTGTGCTTTGGTCATACCATTCGCCTGTATACAAGCTTTCATTGCCTAATTTTTTAAGAGTTAAATAACCTGTGTCACTATCTTGAAGTGCATAATATCCGCTTTGGTTAAAAACTGATGTTGGCGCTTGTGCTACACCGATGTGTGCTGCATTACCTGCAAGTGCGCCTGAAAAACCGCCTTGAAATTTTGCTAATTCATTTACCTGTGAAGGGTCAAAGAAAGTGTATGTCATTTAATATCCTCTCAAATAATTTCTCTTACTGAAATAAACAAATTTTGTTTAAAAAAATTGCCTAAAATAAGCAATTAATATATAAACGATATATACAGCAAGGGTTTTGGGATGTTACAAAACTTAATATTTTTTTATGGTAATATGTTTCTATGCTTAAAGGACCCTTTTTAGATAGAAATTTCATAGGCTCAACTGACGATTTTGAAACATCTGATATTGTTATGCTTGGTATGCCCTATGATTGTACATGTTCAAATCGCCCCGGCACTCGCTTTGCGCCGCAGTTAATCAGGGTTGAATCTGTTGGTATTGAAACATATTCCCCGTATTTTGATAAAGATATTCAAGATATTAAATTTTATGATGCAGGCGACCTTGAATTTCCTTTTGGCAACGCAAAAAAAGCATTAAAAATTATTCAAGAAAACGTTGATTGTATATATTCAAAAAATAAAAAAATTCTTGGCGTTGGCGGCGAACACTTGATGACATTAGCTGAAATTGAAGCCATTAAAAAATATTATAAAAACTTGGCTGTTATTCAATTTGACGCTCACACTGACCTTAGAGACGAATATTTAGGCGAAGAATTAACTCATTCCGGTGTTATGTATCAAATTGCAAAGTTAATTGGCTATGAGAACATTGCACAAATCGGCATTCGCTCCGGCGAAAGGGAAGAGTTCAGAATTATGCAAAAATATTCAACTCAAAAATTTTCACCTGCCGAATTAAATGATTTTAAAGACAAAAACATTTTTATAACAATTGACCTTGATGTTTTAGACCCTTCTTTAATGTCAGGTGTGGGAACTCCTGAAGCAGGCGGTTTTAGCTATTTAGAATTAATTGAATGGTTAAAATACCTGAAAAACTTTAATATTGTTGGTATTGATATAATGGAACTTGCACCCGATATTGATATAACAAAAACATCCACGGCAACTGCATGCAAATTAATTAGAGAGTGCTTAACTCTTCTTTAAGCTTTATAATTTGGTTTAAAAATTCTTCTTTTGTACCATTATTGGTTAAAATTTTGCTGCATTTTTTAATTTTAAATTCTTCTTTTATTTGTGAATTAATTTTATTTAACGCTTCATTTTGGCTTAAATTGTTTCTTTTTATAAGTCGCTCAAGCCTCAAATTTTCATTTGAAGAAACAAAAATTATCTCATCAAAATATATCTCATAGCCTGCTTCAAATAAAGTGGGCGCTGCTACAAAAACAATTTTTTCATTATTGTTTTCATTGAAAAACTCAAACATTTTTTCTTTAATTAAAGGCAAAATTAAAGCTTCAAGCGCTTTTAGCTTTGTTTTATCCGAAAAAACCAAACCTGAAATTTCTTTTTTATCGGTTGTATTAAAAAGTTTTATAAGCTCTTTTTTAAAATGCGAATTTTCATATAATTTGCTTGTAACATCGTCAAGGCAAAGGGTTTTATACCCTAATTCCTTAAAATAATTTTCAACAATTGTTTTGCCGGATGCTATGTTACCTGTTATTGCGATTTTTTTCATGATTTCACAATACTATAAATAGATAGTATAATCCAATTATGAATACAAATTTAACAACAAAGCCCACCAAAAATTATAAAATACTTGCTAAAAGAAAGACAGACGAAAGCGTTTTGGATGCGCTTTTAATTTCAAGGGGAATTACAAACAAAGAAGAATTTTTAAATCCTCTTGGTTTGGAATTAATGTCGCCATATTGTTTTTCTGATATGAAAAAGGCTGTTGATATTGTTAAAAGTGCTATATTAAATAATGAAAAAATTCTTGTATGGGGTGATTTTGACTGTGACGGTGTTACATCGACCTCTATAATGTATAAAACCCTAAAGGCTCTTGGCGCCAATTTTTCATATTTTATTCCGGACAGAATGACTCTGGGGCATGGAATAAATTTAAAAGAATTATTGCTTCAAAAATCAAAAAATAATGTAAAAGTTTTAATAACGGTTGATTGCGGCATTTCAAATTTAAAAGAAATTGAACTTATTAAAAATTTATCTGTTAAAACAATCATTACAGACCACCATGAACCCCCAAAAGTTCTTCCGCCTGCTGATTGTATTTTAAATCCTTTAGCAGATAATGCTCTTAAACCTGATTTAAAAGTTTCAGATATTGAAAAATTTTCTTATATGTCTGGTGCAGGCGTTGCAATGAAGCTTTCTTATGCGCTATTAGATGAATTTTCAAATGAAAATTCCGATTATTCTGCCTTAAAAAATGAAATTATAGCACTATGTGCTCTTGGAACAATTGCAGACGTTGTTCCATTAGTCGGCGAAAACAGAACAATTGCAGCATACGGGCTTAGAGCTATAAATAATGGCTGTCATAAAGGAATAAAAAAGCTTTTTCAATCACAAAACAAAACAACAGAAATTACAAGCGAAGATATTGCTTTTATTTTAGCACCCAGAATTAATGCCGCAGGCAGGCTGGATAGCCCCTATGAAGCATTTAAACTTCTTGTTGAAGAAAATGAAATTACACTCGATGTAGCAATTGAAAAATTAAACAGCCTAAATTCAATTCGCCAAAATTTATGCGATAAAACTTATACAGAAGCGCTTTCAATGCTAAACCGCCCTAAAAATTGCATCGTTTTATATAATCCAAATTGGCATATTGGAATAATTGGCATTGTAGCGTCTAAATTAGTTGAAAAATTTAACCTTCCTGTTTTTCTAATGACATCTGATGAAAAACAAGCTTACAGGTGCTCTATTAGGGGTGTTGAATCAGTTGATATTGCAAAAGTTTTGCAAAATTTATCAGATACTTTGCTTGGTTTTGGCGGACATTCTTTAGCAGGCGGTTTTTCTGCAGATATGGAAACGGTTGAATTTGATTACTTAAAAAAACGAATTGAAACAGCGGTTATTGATTCGAAAGATGAATCAAAACTTTCCAATGAATTAATTATTGATATGGAACTAAACGCAGATGATATTCAAAAAAGCCTTATTGATGAAATAAAACTTTTAGAACCGTTTGGCGCAAATAATAAAAAACCCGTTTTTCTTTTTAAAGATGCAAAACTTTGCCGCTCAAGAGTTATTGGTAAAGAACAAAACCATATGGCATATTCAATTTTAAAAGATAATAAAGAATTTAACTGTCTTTATTGGAAACGCCCTGTTTTAGGGTTTGAAACGGGCGAATTTTTAGATGTTGTTTTTACACCTGAAATAAACATTTTTAACGATGAAGAAAGAATCCAGTTAATCACAGAGTGCATTTTAAATGATAAACTTTCTGATAATTTCTCAACAAAAATTAAAATTTTTGATCACAGGCAAAAAACGGGAATTTTAGATAAAATTAATGAATATATTAATAGCAAACAAGGCGAAGTTAAGGTTTGGGCCACAACTATTTCTCAAAAAAAAGAATTAGAAAAATACAAATTTATTAATGAAAACATTTTAACGCCTGAATCTTACCAAGCTAAAAGCATTATGTTATTTGATTATCCGCCAAATTGTGATGTATTTTCGGAATTAATGGAACGTTTTTCGCCATCATGCGTTCATTTTATGAATTCAAATTTTTCAAAAAACCCTGATGATGCCTTTAAAACCATTATCGGAATGGTTAAATATGCTGCAAATAATAAAAACGGCATAGTTGAAATAAAAACAATTGCTGATGCAACAGGGCTTGATGAAATCACCATCCAAGCAGCGCTTGAACTTCTTGAAAAAACCGGTTCAATCAGAATTCTTGATATAAATAAATTTGAATTTATAAAAGCTCCATCTATTGAAAATTTGCATGACGATTCAAGTTTTGAGCTTTTTTATGATGAATTTAAGCGTGTCATCAGCTTTAAAGAATATATTAAAACAGCTGAAATTGACACGCTTGAAAAACTTTGTACAACAGGTTTTTAGTTGTTTGTAGTGTTGTTTACATTAACGTTATTTTGAATTAATGTTTTTGATTTTTCAACACTTTTCATTTTGCTTTTTAATTCTTTATATTGTTTTTTATATGCGTTATATTCGTCTTTTTTAGCTTCATAAGCAGTTTTTGATTGAGCCATTAAAGCACTTACCGCTGCCATTTGTTCTCTAATTTCAACTTGTGCGTTGTCTAAGTTGTTAATGGCATTTAAAAAGTTTTGGTTGGAAACGGCATTTGTAGTTGAAGCAGCAGTTGGTTTTGGTGCAGCAGAAGAAGCTTCTTGAGATTTAACAACAGGAACACTGTCATAGCTTAAAGGCTGCAAATTTAATTGTTGGGTGTCGCTATTTGTAAAAACGGCATCTTCGGCATAAACAGGAACTATTGTAAATGCTGCAATTATAAACAAAGGTAAAATATTTTTAAACATATAATCTCTCCTCATATAGTCACAAAATATTTTACCTATTTCGGTTAATTTATGTCAATTTTAATTTGAAATATCATCTATCCATATTGCATTTACAGGGCAAATTAAAGCTGCATCTATACAATCTTGCTCATTGCCCTTGATGTTTTCCGCTAAAACCTTTGCATGGTTTACATCAATAGTAAAAATTCTTGGGTTTACAGCTTCGCATGCGCCGCAAGTAACGCAATCATCAGTAATAATAATGTGCATGACCATTCATCCTTTTTTAATTACAATAAAGGAATTTAAGATTGAATAAATTGGATAAAAGTATTATTTTCTAAATAAAACCCTTAATCCTGCTTTAAAATAGTTGTAAAATTCTCTAAAAGAGCGAATTTTAAATAACATCATAAAAACATAACTTGGCCTGCCGTAATATTCCTTTAGTGCATTTTTATGAAGTTCAAAAACTCTGTCTTTTGTTAAATAGTGGGTATCAACCGTTGGGTAGTAATAGGGTTTATCAAAGTTTAATTCTCCCAAATTATGTTCTTTTACATAATCATAAAACCTTGTGCCAATAAGGGCGGTTGCTGTGTAAAAGCTTACATATTCAGTATTTAAGCTTTTTGCAAATTCCATTGTTTCTCTAAATGTTTCCTCTGATTCCCAAGGAAGCCCTACAACATAATACCCGTAAATTTTTATACCGTTTCTTTTGAAAAGTTTAACAGTATCTTTAATTTGTTGTTTTGTAATTTTTTTGCCAATATTATCTAAAATTTGTTGGTTGCCGCTTTCAATTCCTATTGAAACCAAGCTACAGCCGGCTTTTTTCATTAATTTAACGGTTTTTGGGTCAGCAGAATCTGCCCTTGTGTTTGTGGAAAAAGTTATTTTTAACTTAGAATCAATAATTTCTTTGCATAATTCTTGAACCCAATCATGGTCAAGATTAAATAAATCAGACCAAAAAATGAAATTTTTAATTCCATATTTTTCATAGCATTCGCGAATTTCACCAACTATATTTTTTGGGCTTCTGGTTCTCACTTTTGAGCCTGAAGTTGGCGTTGCAAGGCAAAAGAAACAATGATAAGGGCAACCCCTTGAAACTTTAATAACAGCTTGAACTTCATCTGTATCGGGGCGTTTATAAATTGAATTATCAACCAAATCTCTTGCAGGGTATGGAATTTCATCTAAATTTTGAATAAAAGGTCTATCTTCATTCCTTGAAATAATTCCGCCTTGTCTGTATGTTATTCCTTGAATTTCATTGTTTGGTTTTTTATTTAAAATGTCTAAAAGGGTAAATTCGGCTTCACCTCTTATTGCAAAATCAAGTTCAGGGTATTCTTCAAGGGTTTTAATGTCAAAAACCCTAAAATGTGCGCCTTTTGCAATTATTTTAACATTTGGAAGAATTTCTTTGGCAGGCTTTAAAACTGCTAAATCACCCTTCAGGGTTGTTGAAGCGGCATTTAAAACAATATAATCAGGCTTAATTTCAATTAAATCTTGTTTAAAATCTTCAATGGTTTTTGAATTTAAGCTGTAATCTTTAACATAAGGAATACAATTTGCCATTCTTGTAATTGAAGCCAAATACAATAAATCGCTTGGCGGCAAAGGCGGAATAACAACTAAATCATCTGTTGGCTGCTGGCACCTGTCTTCTCTGTTCATTACAGGGGATGGAGGGTAAATTAACAAAATTTTATCTGCCATTTAAATATTCCTTAACTCTTAAAAATAAGACTTTTCTGATTATACCAAAAAGTTTTCTTCCTTTAAAAAAGGAAACAAAACTTGCCAGTTTCGAATCTTTGCCAATAGTATAAGATGACTTTGGATTTTTTTGATGAAGGATTTTATAAATTAATTTTGAAACTTTTTCAGGCCTAATGCCTTTGTTTGCATTTTTAAGCGCATTGCTTTTTAAAAATTCACCAATAATTTTGTATTCATCTCTAAAAGCTGTAAAATTGCTTTTATTTTCATTAATACAATATTTCCAAAATTTTGTTGAAACTACCCCCGGTTTAATTGAAACGGTTTTAATTCCTGTTTCCATTTCATAACAATTTAAAAGAATATCAGAAGCAGCCTTTGCCATAGAATATGGCGCTAAGAAGGGGTATATTCCAAAACTGGACATTGAAGATAAATTAATAACAACACCATCTTTTTTAATTTTGCCTTTAATGCCTTTTAGAATTTCTAAAAGAGAATAAACGGAAATATCAAACTGTTTTTGAAGTTCATCTGATGATAAAAATTCAACGGGCGAAACAATTGCAACGCCTTGAAAACAAATAACTGCGTCAAATTCAACATTTTGAATTTCATTAAATAAATTTTCAATTGAACTTTTCAAGCTGGCATCAACATGGATTTTTTTAAGGTTCGGCGCATTAATGTTTAAATCAGACCTTGAAGCTGCATAAACACAAACATTGTCATCCAACAGTTTTACTAACAATTCTTGCGCCATATCTGATGTAGCGCCAACTATAAGAACATTATTAATATTTTTTTTCATAATAAAAGAATTACATAAAGAACAGTTTATGGGAAATTTTTAACAATTTGACACAAAATAAAGCTTTATATATCATTTTTAATTATGTATGAAAATTTAGACATAATTACTATTGGGGAAAGTTTAATCGAATTTTCAACCGACAGGCCTTTATCTTTCGCAGACACATTTACGAAGTTTTACGGGGGCGATACTCTTGCCGTTGCTGTTTCTGCCTTAAGAAGCGGGTCTAAAGTGGGGTATATAACAAAAGTTAAGAACGATGGTTTTGGTGAATATCTTTTAGACGCTTGGCAAATGGAAGGGCTTGATTCAGGGCAGGTTAAATTTGCAGATTTTCAAAACGGAATTTATTTTACGGGTCAAAAAAATAATAAAGTTGAAATGCAGTTTTACAGAAAAAAAACAGCTCCATCCACCCTTTGTATAGATGACATTGATTTTGATTATATTAAATCTGCCAAATTTATTTTTGCAACAGGTTTTGTTCAATCGCTTTCACTTTCTTGCAGAGAAACTGTTCGAGAAGTTTTTAAATTTGCCCGCAAAAATGGAATTCATGTAGGCTATTACCCCAATTTCAGGCACACGGAACTTTCTAGAGATGAAGCTGTTGAAATGTTTGAAGAAGTTAAAGATTACATTTCAATAATTTTTATAAATACTAAAGATGACTTAATTTTTGAAACAGAAAGCCCTGACAACCTTATTACAAAGCTTGCAGATTCTCAATTGGAAAATGCTTTAATTATTAAAAACGGCGTTGGCATTTGGTCTTTAGACAGAACAGAATCATCTTATATAGATATGATTCAATTTGAGCCAAAAGATTTAACAGGCTATACTTCTGCAATTATTGGCGCATACATAAGTTCAAGGCTAAAAGGCGATTCAAGAATTGATTCCCTGCGTTATGCAAACGTTTTAGGTTCAATACAAGCTTCAAAAACAGGTGCTATAAGGTCTATTCCAAAAAGAGAAAAAGTGATGGAATTATTAGGAAAATATTATGGCTAACAGAGAGAAAAAAGTTTTAATTTCCGGTTACATCGGCTTTCAAAACTTTGGCGACGATGTTCTTTTGGATGTTTTAGTTAAACACCTGAAAGAAAAAAATTGTAAAATTACGGCATTATCTTCTAACCCCGAAAATACCAAAGAAAACTTTCAAATGGCTTCTATTCCATATAAAAACCCGTTTCAAATTTTAAAAGGCTTGCTAAATACTGATATTTTAATTTCAGGCGGCGGCAATTTAATTCAAAACGAAACAAGCACGCTAAGCCTTTTATATTATTGTTTTATCATTATTTTAGCAAAATTATTTCTCAAAAAAGTTATTATCTATTCTCAAGGCATTGGCCCGATTAACGGTAAATTCCAAAATTTTATTGCCAAAATAGCGCTTAAATGTGCAGATATGATTACGGTTAGAGATATTTATTCACAAAGAATTTTATCAAAATGGGGAATTAATTCAAAATTCACATATGATGCCTGTTGGAATTTTGAAACGCCTGATTATAAACCTGAAAACATTATTGGTCTGCAAGTTAGAAACTATTCTTTTATGTATAAAGATATGTTTAAATACATTGCAAAATACACTGATATGTTCTTTTCTGATTATGAAATTGTTATTTTCTCTTTGCAAAATAAAAATGATGCTCAAGCTTGCTATTCCCTTGAAAGAGCATTAAAACAAAGAAATATTGATTTAAAAACAAGGGTAGTTTTATATAAAAATCCAAGCCAAATTGCAGAAGAATTTTCAAAACTAAAATATTTGATTGCGATGCGTTTGCATGCTAATATATTGGGGCTAAAGATGGGCGTAAAAATAGTTCCTGCAAGTTATAGCGTTAAAGTTAGAAACCTTGCGTATGAATTTGACCTTAAATACATTGAAGCGTCTGAAGAACCGAATTTGCACCCAATTTTAACCGACTTAACACTTGAAGAACAAGAAAATCCAAAAATAAAAAATGCAAGAGCAAGAAAATTCGAGTGGAGCTATATAGATAGTATCATTGATAAATAAAGGAAGTATTTTATGATTATTCCAAGCATAGACTTAATGGATGGTAAGGCAGTTCAATTAAAACAAGGCAAAGAAAAAGTTTTAGAAAGAGAAGATGTGCTTGAGCTTGCAAAATATTATGCAAGGTTTGGCGAGCTTGCCGTTATTGATTTAGACGCTGCAATGAACAAAGGAAAAGACAACGAAGAATTGATATCTAAAATTTGTAAAATTGCAAAGTGCAGAGTTGGCGGCGGCATCAGAACAATAGAAAAAGCCAAAAGAATGATTGCAAACGGCGCAGATAAAATCATAATCGGAACTGCAGCCGATGAAAACTTTTTATCAAAACTACCAAAAGACAGAGTAATGGTTGCAATAGATTCAAGAAACGGCAAAATAACCGTTGACGGCTGGCAAACAGACACTGAATTTTCAACTGCTTCATACGTTCAAAGGTTCAGTAATTTCTGCTCGGGCTTTTTATATACAATTGTTGAAAAAGAAGGCATGATGCAAGGCACAAACCTTGAAGCATACAAGGAAATAAGAAAACATACTTCCCTTCCAATTGTTGCAGCCGGCGGCATTTCAACATTAGAAGAAATTAAAGAACTTGAAAAAATGAACATTTCTGCTCAACTCGGAATGTCTATTTATACAGGTAAAATTAATTTGGAAGATGCTTTTGTTGCTTGTCTTAATTTTGATAAATACTCTGATAAATTAATTCCTACCATTGTTCAAGATATTCACACAAAACAAGTTTTAATGCTTGCATATTCTAATAAAGAATCTGTTAAAAAATCTTTATCAACGGGTCAGGCTACATATTTTAGCCGTTCAAGACAAGAACTTTGGACAAAAGGCTTAACATCAGGAAATACCCAAACCCTGATAAGTGCAAAATTTGATTGTGACGGCGATTCAATTCTGTTTTATGTTGATCAAAAGGGAAATGCATGTCATCTTAACAGATACACTTGTTTTGAAGACAAAGATTTTACCCTTTGGGAACTTTACAAAGTTATTAAAGACAGGTTTGAAAAAATGCCTGAAGGTTCTTATACAACAAAGCTTTTTAAAGATGAATTTTACTTAAAAAGAAAAATTATGGAAGAAGCTTTTGAATCTGTTAACTTTGAATTTGGCGACGGCCTTTCATGGGAAGTGGCAGACCTAATGTATCATACAATGGTGTTTATGGTAAAACATGGTGTTACTCCGAAAGATATTTTAAATAATTTAGCTTCAAGGGCAAAATAATGAGAATAGTAAATTACAGCGAATTTATTAAAAATAAAGAACTTCAAAATGAATTTTATTCAACAATAGAATATGAAAATAACCCCGAAATTGATTCAATTATAAATGATGTTAAATATAGGGGCGATGAAGCTTTAATTGAAATTTCAAACAAGTTTAATGACGGCAATTTTACAACTTCGGATGATTTTTTGGTAACAAAAGAAGAAATCAAAGAAGCTTATAATAAAGTAGACAAAGAATTTATAAAACAAGTTAAAATTGCCAAAAAAAATGTTGAAGAATTTGCAAAAAAGCAGCTAAATTCAGTTAAAGAATTTGAAATAAATAAGAAAAATTCAAAATTGGGGCAAAAAATTGTTCCTCTTGAAAGAGTTTTAGCTTATGTTCCCGGCGGCAATTATCCGCTTCCTTCATCTTGCATTATGACAACAGTTCCTGCTAAAGTTGCAGGGGTTAAAGAAGTTGTTTTAACATCTCCAAGAATTAAACCGGAAACTATTGTTGCTGCAGACATTGCTGGTGCAGATAAAATTTATAAACTGGGCGGAGCTCAAGCCATAAGCGCCTTTAGCTATGGTACAAATTCTATTGAACCTGTTGATAAAATAGCAGGCCCCGGAAACAGATTTGTAACTTATGCTAAAAAAGCAGTTTATGGCAAAGTAGACATTGATTTTTTGGCAGGCCCCTCTGAAGTTTTAATTATTGCAGATGATTCAGCAGACCCTGTACTTGTTGCTGGCGACTTACTTGCACAATGTGAACATGATAAGGATGCAAGAAGCTATTTAATCTGCAATTCTAAACAATTTGCAGATAAAGTTAAAGATATTGCCCATGGCATTCTATCAGGTTTAAATACATCAGATATTGCAAAAGTATCCTTTATGAAATCGTTTGCAATTGTTGATGAAGGCCTTTTTAATGCGGTTAATATTTCAAACAAAAGGGCGCCTGAACATTTGGAATTAGTTGTAAAAAATGAGAATAAATTTATAGATAAATTAACCAATTACGGCTCGCTTTTTATAGGAAGCTGGTGCGCAGAAGTATTTGGAGATTATGTTTCAGGCACAAACCATGTGCTGCCCACAAATTCTGCTGCAAAATATACAGGCGGGCTTTCTGTTTTTGATTTTGTGAAAATTTTAACTTATCAAAAAATAGGTGAAGATTACGCAAAAGAACTTGCAAAAACAGCCTCATATATAGCAGGAAAAGAAGGTTTAATGGCACATAAAGCCGCATCTGATTTCAGGCTGAACAAAAAGAAGCCCAAATTAATTGATAGGATTATATCAAAACAAAATAGAACTCAAATTCTGGCAAAATTGGTTACTTTATATTTTCAATTTAAAAGGCACTTTTACTATTGCAAAAATATAAACTACCCAAAAGAAAAATGCATTTTTGCACTCTGGCATGCACACCAATGCGGGCTTTATGCTCTTAATGAACGTGAAAAAACAACCGTTATGATTTCAAACTCTGCTGATGGCGAAATTATCGCTCAAGCTGGTGCTGCAATGGGTTTAAATGTTGTAAGAGGTTCGCACAACAGAAAAGGTGCCGCTGCAACAATTGAAATGATTAACGCAATTAAAGCAGGCAACAATGGCGCAATTACAATTGATGGGCCAAGAGGGCCAAAACACAAAGTAAAAAAAGGCATTATTGAAGTTGCAAGGTTAACGGGTACTCCAATCGTTCCAATGAGTTGGTATTCGCCTTCTCCCTTCTTTTTAAAGTTTAAAACATGGGATGAATTTTGTTTCCCTCTAAATTGCATAAAAATGAAGGCAATTTATGGCGAACCAATTTATGTTCCATATAACGCAACAGAAGAAGAGCTTGAAAATTACAGGCTGCAAGTTGAAAGTGAACTTAAAAAACTGTATGCAAATTTAACTGC
>CALYDL010000024.1 GCA_944325145.1 Candidatus Gastranaerophilales bacterium | reverse complement strand
GAAAATAGGCAGGAAAAGAAAGAAACGCGGCTTAAATATGTTTAGTCTTTTCTTTTAAAATCATCTGTCCCCTCAGTCGTTCAGAGTCGGGGCTGCGTTATTAATTAAGAAGATAAGTTTTAAAAAAAAGAATGCCT
The DNA here is from genome assembly GCA_944325145.1 of Candidatus Gastranaerophilales bacterium. Classification (GTDB taxonomy): domain Bacteria; phylum Cyanobacteriota; class Vampirovibrionia; order Gastranaerophilales; family Gastranaerophilaceae; genus Galligastranaerophilus_A. The sequence goes on along the minus strand of CALYDL010000024.1, from coordinate 25,368 downwards.
ATTTTCTAAAAAGGTCACTCCCGCCCCTCCGCCTCACCTTTCGGTAAAGACAGATGATTTTAAAAGGCTTGTTGGTATGAGTAAAATATCATTGTTTTTAATGTGCGATTAATTTTTAAACGCAACAAAATGTATTAATTTGTTGCAAGGGGTGAAAAGAAAGATAATAAGCGAATAAAAGAAAATAAAAAATTAAAAACAGGGTAAAATAACACCCGTTGAATAAACCTAAAAACAATGCTATGATAATAAAAAGAACAAAAACGCACCAAGATAATACATTTTGGCGCATTTTTTATATTGTTTTAAATTTCTTAATAAAAAGTTTCTTTTTTTTGTTGCATTTCTTGTCATGCCGCAAAAGTTTATTGTATTATGAACTTGTTGGAAGAAGATTAATTATTTATAGGGGATAGACAATGAAAAGAGTATTCAGTTTGTTTTCTGCGCTATTTTTGTTTTTAGCGCTCTTTTTTACTCCAAAGGCTTTTGCAGCGCAAATTAACGACGTTGCAGCAGATTTTTGGGCAAACGCAGAAATTAACCAAATGGTAGATGAAGGAATTATGACCCTTGATGAAAACGGCAATTTTAACCCGTTAGGTTCCGTTGAAAGGGCAGATTTTACTTCAATGTTAATTAAAGTTTTAAACCAAAGCGGCCTTGAAATATACATTGAAAACCCGTTTGAAGATGTTGATGCTACAACAGAACATTATGATGACATTATGCGCTCTGAACAAATCGGGCTTGTTTACGGATACCCCGATGGTACATTTAAACCTAAAAACGATGTAAATAAAGCAGAAGTAACATCTGCTGTAAGCCACATTACAAAAGATACAATTTATGATTTATCTATTTTAGATGAATTTGTTGATACAGATAAAATTCCGGATTGGGCAAAATTGGCTTATGCAAAAACAGTTAAATACAATTTATTTGTAAACTACCCTGACAGAGCAAAATTTGAACCCGATAGAGATATTACAAGAGCAGAAACTGCGGTTTTACTTGCAAAATTGAAAAATGCAATTTCAAATATTAAAGAAGATTACAACGCTAATGAAGTTGAAAAATCTTTGTCTGTTGAACATTTATCAATTCACAAAAACGCAGAAGCAAACACCGTTACAATTACAAATTTAAGAAAAATTGTTGCGGAAGGAAACATTTTAAAAGTTTCTTTTGTTGAAAAGTTCAAAGCTAAAAATGCAAACATTGGCGATAACGTTGAATTCACCGTTGCAAAAGATGTTGTAACAGATGAAGGCACACTTGTTATTCCGCAGGGTGCAAAATTCTATGCAACAATTGAAAACCTTGTTCAACCAAAAAGAATGAATAAAGCAGGCGCCGTTAAATTCTTATTCAACAGATTAGAAATGCCAAACGGTGTTAGTTCAGATATGAATGCAACAGTTTATAATAAACATGAAGGTTACCTAACAGCATCTTCTAAAGGCAAACTTGCTGCTTATACATTGGGCGGTTTGGTTGCAGGTGTTGGTGTTGGTTCAGCTATTGGTTTCCCAACCGATGAAGTTGGAACAGCTTATGCAATCGGCCTTCCTGTTGGCGCTGTTGGCGGCTTTTTAACAGGGCTTTTCACCAAAGGTTCAACATATAAAGCAAACAAAGGCGATGAATTATATATAAGGTTAAACCAAGACCTTTCAATTCAAGAAAATTTATAATTCAACTTTAAACAGTTAAAAAAGAGGCATGGAAAGTGCCTCTTTTTTGTTTCTTAATTTTACCCCGCCTTTAGATTAATGGTTTGACGGGGCTTTTATTTGGTAAATATTTATTAATTTAGTTTCTTAACATTTGCAAATTATCTATTTCCTTTATATAATCGTTACTGTTAGTATTATTTATAATTTTAATGAGGTAAAAATGAGCACATTAGAAAGAGTTAAAAAAGTTGTTGTTGATCAATTAAGCGTTGATGAAGCACTTGTTACACCTGAAGCAAGCTTCACAGCTGACCTTGGCGCAGATTCTTTAGATACAGTTGAATTAGTTATGGCTTTCGAAGAAGAATTCGGTTGCGAAATTCCTGATGAAGAAGCTGAAAAAATCGCTACAGTTCAAGACGCAGTTACATATATTGACGCACACCTTTCATAGTTTTAACTATTAAATAGTTTTATATGCAGAAAGTTAACGCATAGCTGCATTTAGGTGCAGCTTGCGTTGATTGAAGCGGAACCCTTTTGCTTTAATCATTTTGGTTAGAATTTTTTGCAATAAAAATGCATTTTAAGGAATAGAGAATGAATAAAAGAAGAGCAGTAATTACAGGTATTGGTATAATTTCACCCTTCGGCATGGGTGTTGACAAGTTTTGGAACAGCTTGGTTGAAGGAAAATCAGGAATTTCAACAATTGAAAACATTTCTCCTGAAGGACATTCGGTTCACGTTGCAGGCGAAATTAAAAAATTTGATGAAGAAATTTCAAACTTAGACCCGAAAGAATCAAGAAGAATGGACCGCTACACCCAGTTTGCAATGATGGCAGCTGAAGAAGCAATGAACGATTCTAAACTTGATGTTGAAAAACTTGACCCATATAGATTTGGTGTTATTGTTGGTTCTGCAGCAGGCGGTTTCGGCACTTTTGAAAAACAACACCTTGTAATTATAGATAGAGGCCCTTCAAAATGTTCACCATTCACGGTTCCTATGATTATTGCAGATATGGGCGCCGGCAGAATTTCAATGAAATATGGCGCAAAAGGCGTTAACAAAGCGATTGTAACAGCTTGTGCAACATCTGCTCATTGTATCGGTGATTCATTAAGAACAATTCAATACGGCGAAGCGGATGTTATTATTGCAGGCGGCGCAGAAGCAGTTATTACAAGACTTGGTATCGGCGCATTTACATCAGCCAGAACATTATCAAAAAGAAATGACGAGCCGCAAAAAGCATCTCGCCCTTATGATGTTGACCGTGACGGCTTTGTTATGGCAGAAGGCGCTGCTATTGTTATTGTTGAAGAATTAGAACATGCTAAAAAACGCGGTGCTAAAATTTATGCTGAAATTGTTGGCTATGGCCAAACAGGCGATGCTTATGATATTGTTGCGCCTGATCCTACCGGCCAAGGTGCTGCAAAAGCAATGGAGTTTGCAGTAAAAGATGCTGGCTTAAAACCATCTGATGTTCAATACATTAATTCTCACGGCACATCAACAGGCCTTGGCGATATAGCCGAATCAAAAGCAATAGCGCAAGTTTTTGGCGACCTTTCAACAAACAAAGATTTGAAAGTTTCATCAACAAAATCTATGCATGGCCATATGCTTGGCGCAACAGGGGCTGCTGAATCAATCGTTTGCGTTAAAGTTATAAACGAAGGTATAATTCCGCCTACAATTAACTTAGAACATCAAGATGAACACGTTGCTAATTTGAACTATGTTCCAAATAAAGCAATTAAAATGGATGTTGATTGTGCTTTGACCAATTCATTTGGTTTTGGCGGCCACAATGCTTCATTAATTTTCAAAAAATACAAAGATTAATGGCATTTGACAGCGGAATTTATCCATATTAATATTAAATAAGATTTTCGGTGTTTGCCGTATTTCTTAAAAATTGAACAATAAAAATAAAATAATTAAATTTGTCGGAGATGGCACTCTGCCGCAGAAAAATGCGAACCGTTGAGCATTTTTCGAGAGGGTTGACCTTGAGTCAACTCCGCCACGAAGACAAAACAATTGAACAATAAAAATTAAATAAAATAGTTAAATTTGTCGGAGTGGCGGAATGGTAGACGCGCACGTTTGAGGGGCGTGTGGAGAAATCTGTACGGGTTCAAGTCCCGTCTTCGACAAATTTTTTATTGCTTTTTAATCCCTAAGCTTTAGGACTTGAACGAAATTCACAAGCCTGCCGTTTGCAACTAACGTTGCAAGGTTCCCGTCTTCGACAAATTTTTTATTGCTTTTTAATCCCTAAGCTTTAGGGCTTGAACGGAATTTATAAGCCAAAAAGTTTGCAATTTATTTTAAATTTTTCTTAGTTAAGAACTATATTTTTTTAAAAAATGTTATAGAATAAAAAATATTGGGAAATAAGATTTTATGGAAAAATATAGCTTATCATTTTTGGATAAAGTACACATTACCACGGTTTTTTTGTTATTCACAGGTTTTCTTTTTATTTCAAGATATATGTTTCCAACCATTTTAATTTGGAAAACCGCAAGCGATTTTTTATATTTTGCCATTTGGCTTATTTTGGCTTCTTTTTGGCTGTATCTTTTAATAACGCTATTTAATCTTGCCAAAAATAAATATGCAGCAATTGCTATAAACAGTGAAGCCAATCAAATAATTTTATATGAAGATGAAAACAAATTTGAAATTCTTCCTTTTGATTCAATTGATTCTATTGAAGTTGAAAAAGGCTTTGTTGTTAAACATGTTGATATTTACCAAATAAAAATTGTTTCAAAAAACAAAACTTTTATTGTAAATACTTCAAGAATTGGCAATTTTTGTGAAGAATTGCCGGAAGAAATGAATGTAGATATAAAACAAAAATTCTTTTTCATAGCAAAAGTCAGTGAATAAATGTTTTTTGTGTGATTTTAATATTAAAATGCCTCCGGTTGCATTGCTTGCGTTATAATAGTTCAAAAAAAGCGGGTTGTTTTATGAATAGATTTTATACAATATTATTTCTTTTTGTTTTAACAATTTGTCCTTCTTTTGGCTTTGGTACTAAAGATACAATGAATAAGGTTATGGATAGTTGGGTTGGCACAAATATTAATACTGCAATAGATTATTTAGGATATCCGACAAGTGAAAAAATTATTGCAGATAAACGTTTATTTTATTGGGAAAAGGATGTAGTTAGCCTTACAATTAATGAGACCGGCGTATATGGTGGGAAGTATTTTTGTACAAGAATTTTTGAAGTTGATAAAAATAAAAACATTATAAGCTGGGAATGGAAGGGAAACAGCTGCCCTATTACATATATGACAAGTAAAAAATGGGTACACCCGAATAAAGACCCATGGAAAAAAGAAAAAGAATTGAAAAAACAAGAAAAAATCTTAAAGAAAGCAAGAAAAGAAACAAAAAAAGGTAAGTTATAAATTTTAACTCTTCTTTTCTTTGTGGCATTTACAGTTTGGGTTTTTGCATTTGTTGTTTTTATCTAAATTAAGAATTTTTGGGGTTATGTACTCTGCATCAAAATCATGGATTTTTGCTAAAGCTTCAACCCTTTTAAAATAAACCATTTCTTTTTTGGGGTTTTCAAGAATTAAAACAACTTTGCCTTTTTTGCCTGTCATTTTTTGGTAGTGCAAGGCTTGCCCGATACTTTCTGCCCATTTATTTGCAAAATCGAATTCGACGGCATTATTTTTTGTAAGGCAATCAACCCTTGTAAAATCTTTGTTTTTATATTCCATAATTCCATCGTTGTTATTGCACCATGCTTGTTGGTAGCTTACCTCATTGTGTTTGTGGTGCACATGTTTCCATCCCAAATTACAAGTTTTGTATTCAAAAGGTGATGCAATTACCACTAATTGAATTACGCCAAAAACAAACAAAAATAACGGTATTATTCCTATAAAACTTTTCATGCAAAAGATTTTCCCTGCCACTTAAGAATAGCACAAAGTGTTGTTTGCAACAACATAACAATTTTAAAATATTGTCGTACTTGTCGTGTATTTGTGTTGAAAAATTTTGCAAAATAAAATGTAGGCGAGGTGTTATGAACGGCAAGAAACAAAACAAAACGAATGGCACTTTTGGAATAAAATTAAAAGAGTTAAGAAAGGCAAAAGGTTTGACACAACAAGCCTTAGCAGAAAAAGCCAATATTGATGATAAACATTTATGCAGAATTGAAAACGGCAAATATTTTCCAACATATGCCACTTTGAACAAATTACTAAATGCACTGGGTGTTACGCTTGAAGAAGTCGGGCTTGAATTAGAAAATGTAAAAATAAATGAAAATCCAATAATTACAAAAGCTTTGCAAATTTTAAATTCTGCAAAAAATGATGCAGAACTAAAATGTTATCTTGAAGCACTAAAAACAACCCAAAGAGCCTTAGAAATCAATAAAACGTAAATTCAGATTAATTTTAATCTGCACCGGTTGTATTTTTGCTTTCTTTTGTCATTTTTCCGGTCAAGTTGAATTCTTTTATTAAAGTAATCTGCGGCTTTTTATTATCCTCTATTGCATGTACTTCTATGTAATCTTATAAGCTTTTCTGCGGTATAAAATTGTGCCTATGATGCTGATTGAGATTACAGGAAGCCAAGCGGCCAAAAATGGCGAAATTTTGCCTGCTTCGCCTAAATTTATTGAAAAGGCACGAACAAGATAATAAACAAAAATTATCATAACAGAGAATAAAAAGCCCCTGTTGTAGCGAACTCTTGGCGGGGTTATAGCCAAAGGAATGCCAACAAGCGCAAGCGCAAAGGTTGTAGCAGGAAGTGCCAATTTGTCATATAATTGAACTTTATATTGAATTTTTAATTTTTCGATAAAATCGGGGTTTTTAGAGTTTTCTTTAATATATTTCATTAATTTAAAGAAATTAAACTGGCTTGCTTCTTCTTTAACAAAATCGCCCATATCATCAAGCCCAAAATTAATAACGGAATTTTCAAATAATGTTGTGTTAAAAATTTTGCCTGTGGTTGATAATGTATAAATAACGCCGCCGTCAAAAACCCAGCCTTCTTCACTTGTTTTACCGAATTTTGCCTGAATTAATTGAATTGTGTCTTTTTTGGATAAATCTAAAACGGTTATATTGTTTAAAATTTTATCTTCGCAGCTTTGAACATAAAAAAGCCTTTTAAGATCACCATCTGAATTTGTTTCATTTAAGGTGAAATTTTTTCTTCCTTCAGGAACGTGTTTTTGCTGAAGCGAATAAATTGCCAAATGCCTTGATTGCACGCTCATTGCAGGCACAACAAATTCATTTATCATAAAGCTTATAATTGTCATTACAATTGCAAAAACAAAAACAGGCTTTGCAATTCTGCTTATTCCTATGCCGCAAGCCCTTAAAACGGTTATTTCAGAATTTAAGCTTAATTTGTTTATTGTCATAACGGTTGCAAAAAGGGTTGAAATTGGAATTGTCATAACAAAAACTTGGGGCAAGTTTAAAATAATCATCATTATGGCAATGTTAAAGGGAATGCCATATAAAGTAATTTGTTTAATTAACTGGGTGAAAGTTTCAGATGCAAAAATGATTGAGGTGAAAATTATAACCCCCAAAACAAAAACTTCGAAAAGTTGTTTTACAATGTATTCATCTAAAAGGGAAACTGAAAGCAACCCCTTTTGTTTAAATAACCTTTTATATGCTCTAAATTTTCTATGTATCAAAGTATATTTTTCCCGTTTTTATCATACATCTTTTGTCTTTTTTCGGCAATTTGTCGAACTTTATTTTTAAAGTTTTCTTCATCTGAATTTTTTAATTCTTCAAATTTTAAAAGAAGTTTTTTATAAGCAGCCAAAATGTTTTCTTTGTTAAAATGAAGCATATCAAAAGCCATATCAGGGTTTGTAACAGCAAGCCTTGTCATATCCCTGAAGCCTGATGATGCTATAATTCTATCTTCGTTTTCTGTTGAATCAAAAAGCGCAAAAGCAATTAACATTGGAAGATGTGAAATTTTAGCCGTTATTTCATCTTGTTTTTTTCTTTTTATTAAAATCGGCTTTGCTTTCATATCTAAAATTAATTCTTCTAAAATGGGGTTATTTTTTTCTATAATCCATTTTGCATTATAAAAAAGCTCTTTAAAAGAATTTTCAAAGCCCGCAAATTCTGTTCCTGCCATTGGGTGAGATGAAATAAAATTGTAGTTCAGGTTGTTTGGCAAAAAGTTTTTAATAGAACAAACATCAGTCACAATTGTTTCTTTTTTTAAAATGCCATTTAATGCATATAATTTTTCGTTTGTTTCATTCATTTTAGAACAAACAAAAACAACGTCGCATTCAGCTAAAAGGTTTATATCACAAGAAATTTTATCTGCAAAATTTTCTGCTTTTTTATAAGATGATTTTGAAACGGCATATAGAAAATATTTGCCCGTTGAATGAAGCGCCTTTAAAATTGAGCCGCCAATTAAACCTAATCCCAATACTCCGACTTTTAGTTTTTCATTTGCCATGGTTTATATTATAATTTAAACAAAAGAAATAAATAAAGTTTTTGAGGAAGAAAATTTATGGAAATTAAAAAAGGTAAAGCGTTTAAATTTGGCGATGGCATTTCAACAGACCACATTGCCCCCGGCAGATTATTCCACTTAAGAAGCAACTTGGAAGAATTTTCAAAACATGTTTTAGAAGACGCAGACCCAAATTTTGCATCATCTATGAAAAAAGGCGATTTTGTTGTTGCAGGAAGCAACTTTGGGCTTGGTTCATCTAGAGAGCATGCCCCGCAAATTATTAAAATTGCAGGCGTTGGCGCTGTTATTGCAAAAAGCTTTGCAAGAATTTTTTACAGAAACGCAATTAATATTGGCCTTCTTTTAATTGAATGCGACACAGATAAAATTGACGCAGGCGATGAGCTTGAGCTTGATGTTCAAAAAGGCGTTTTAAAAGATGTAACTAAAAACATTGAAATTGAAATTATGCCCCTTCCTGATGTTATGATTAAACTTTTAAATGATGGCGGTTTAATTGAACACATTAAGAAAAACGGCGATTTTAGTTTTGTTTAAGGAGATGAAATGCACAATATAACCTTAATAAACGGTGATGGCATTGGGCCTGAGATTTCAGATGCAGTTGTTAAAATTTTAGATGCAGCTGGCGTTCAAATTAATTGGGAAATTCAAACCGCAGGGGAAGATGTTATTGAAAAAGAAGGCGACCCCCTTCCAAATAGAGTAATTGAAAGCATCAAAAAAAATAAAGTTGCTCTTAAAGCCCCTGTTACAACACCAATTGGAAAAGGCTTCAGGTCTGTTAATGTTCGTTTAAGAAAAGAACTTGACCTTTATGCAAATATTCGCCCTTGCAAAAACATTGAAGGAATTAAAACTCCCTTTAATAATGTTGACCTTGTTGTTGTAAGGGAAAATACGGAAGATGTTTACGCAGGCGTTGAAGAAAAAATTAATGATAATGAAATGCATTCTATTAAAATCATCACAAGAAAAGCTTCAACAAGAATTGTGGAATATGCTTTTGAATATGCTAAAAAATACAATAGAAAAACTGTTTGGGCGGTTTCTAAAGCAAACATTTGCAAATTAACAGACGGGCTATTTTTAGAATGTGCAAGAGAAGTTGCAAAAAAATATCCTGAAATTGAATATAAAGAAATTTTAGTGGATGCTCTTTGTATGCAACTTGTTCAAAACCCTTCAAAGTTTGATGTTCTTGTTATGCCTAATTTATATGGCGACATTGTTTCAGATTTAACAGCAGGGCTTATTGGCGGCCTTGGAGTTGCCCAAGGTGCAAACATTGGGCTTGATTGTGCCGTTTTTGAACCTGTACATGGCTCTGCGCCTGATATTAAAGGCAAAAACCTTGCAAACCCATCTGCCCTTTTAATGTGTGCAATTCAAATGTTAAAACATATAAATGAATTTGAAAAAGCAGAAAACATTGAAAAAGCTTTATTTAAAACAATTAAAGAAGGCAAGGTTTTAACTGAAGATTTAGGCGGCAATGCCACAACAACAGAATTTAGAGATGAAATTATTAAAAATTTAAAATAAGGAGGAAACTATGTATCAAGTTTACACCGAAAAAAACCATTCAGAATTATCAAGAACTTTAATTATTGAAACAGATGATTATGAAATTGCCCTTGAAAAAGCAAAAAAAGCAATTGAAGGAAAAGAAGGTTATAACTATATCGTTGAAAAAACAGACGGCAGTTTTAACAGCTATGGCGATTTAATCGCAACCGTTGTTGCTGAAGGGTAAAATAAATTTAAAAAATATCAAGGCGCAAAGTTAACTTTGCGCCTTTTTAATTTTCTTTAAAATTTTCAAATTCGGTTAAAAACTCGGCAGGGGTTTTATTAAAGCCTTTAGAAATTTTTTCTAAAATGTTTAATTTTATGTTTTGTTTCCCTGTTTCAATTCTGCTTAAAATAGCGGGGTCAATATCGTTTGTAAATGAAAATTCATTTAATGAGACTTTTTTGGCCTCTCTTATTGTTCTTATGTATTTTCCAATCTCTTTGTATTGCATTTTCTCAATTATCTTTTATAATGAAAATAAAAGCATTGAGATTTCTCAATGGCTATATCAGAAAGGATAGTTTTATGTTGCGAAAAAATGGGTTTACACTGGCAGAGGTTTTAATAACTTTAGCTATTATTGGAGTTGTAGCTGCAATTTCAATACCAAGTGTTATAAGTAACACTCAACAACAAGAATTTAAAACAGGATTAAGAAAAGCTGTCAGCGTGTTAAATTCAGCAATTACTATGAATATGGCAATAGATGGTGAAAGCCCTTACGATAATGCAGATTTATTTAATTATTTACAAAGGCATATGGCAGTTATAGAATCAGGCACAAATATACAGAATAAGTTTAACTTTAGAACGGCAACCGATTATAGTTGGTCAAATGCGTATTTTTATACAACAGATGGGATGAGATTTGAAATGTATACATCTAAAAACGCAAGGCACAACAGCAGATACCCGCTATATGAAAATAACAATGTGGCATTATGTCTTGGAAATTTGACAGGAATTGACATGGGGTCAACTCCTGATGGCACATATACATCTGAATCATGTGGCGGCTGCGGCTCCTATGGCTTGAATAATAATCCTGACGGCACAACAAAGCCACCTTGTCATATTATGGTAGATGTTAATGGTGATAGAAAGCCTTTTCCTAGTAATGTTAACTGCCAAGGAGCAGGAAGCGGAGGAACCACAAATTGTTCGTGGCAGAATGAACAAAAATATGCAGACTCAAAAGGGATAAAATTAACTGATATTTTTTCCATTATGGTTACCGATAAAGACGCAAGACCTTATGGCGTTGCAGCGCAAAGAGCAATGTATCAGGCGCAGAAGTAAAAGGTGTGTGAAGTTTTTAAAGTGTGATGAACACTTTAAAAACGAAACCGTTCCAAACCGCCGTTATGACGAAGTGAGCGAATGCGAACGAAGGAATGAACAAATCTTAGTAAAAATAAGAAGCGGTGCGACTTTGTCGCATAAGCTCTATTTTTACTGATTTGACAGGCGGAAGAATGCGTAAGCCAGAGCGAAGCTCAATGCGTTGAGCATTGAGCGCAGCTGTTGATAGCCGCCGTTGCGGAGCCTTTTTTAAAAAGGCGTAGCGAAGCAATTTTAGTAGAAACAAAGGCGGTTGAACTTTGTTCAATAAGCCTTGTTTATACTAATTGCACAGGCGGAAGAAAGAAAGCGTAAGCCAGATTGGAAATAAATTTATCCTTTCATTTATAAAAGCTCAAAGAATAATTCTTTGAGCTTGTTTTTTACCCATAAAAAATGCCCCATAATGTTCATTATGTTGCATTCAAGTTCTACAACCTTATATTATCATTCTTTTTACCACTATTCAATACTTCAATTTTTCACATTTTTATAATTTTTAATTTCCTTTTATTCAATAATATCAACCCTTTTCACCTTAATACAACAAATTGAACATTTTGTTGCGTTTAGTGATTAATGAAAGGATAGTTTATGAAAAAAAGAGGTTTTACGCTGGCAGAAGTTTTAATAACTTTAGCTATTATTGGTGTTGTTGCTGCAATATCTATTCCAAGTGTTATAAGTAACTCTCAACAACAAGAATTTAAAACAGGCCTAAGAAAAGCAGTCAGCGTGTTAAATTCAGCAATTACAATGAATATGGCAATAGATGGTGAATCTCCTTATGATAATGCAGATTTATTCAATTATCTTCAAAGGCATATGAGCGTCTTGCGTAAAACCGATGTTTTGCCTTGGAATTCAGAATTTGTCGCTTGGGATAACACAGTGTTTAGAGGAATAAACAACGGGGCATTTTATACAACTGATGGAATGAGATTTGAATTTGATGATTCAAGACATACAGGACAAACAATTACAAATAATTTAAAGCTTCATGAATCCGAACAAAGTGCTTGCTTTTCAACAATATCAACAGTTGAAGGTGAAAGACCAAGTAGTCCTGGTATATACTACATAACTTGTGGCGGTTGTGGCTCCTATGGATTAAACCAAAATCCAAACAATACAACAAAGCCGCCTTGCGCAATTTTAGTTGATGTTAATGGGGATAGAAAGCCAACTCCGCAAAAAGTTGCCAATTCAACAAAAGGTAGTGATAAAGATGAGATTGGAGTTCAAAAATATTGGGTTCCAACTTTAGATTCAAATAGAGTTTCAGATATTTTTGTAATTTTAATTACTGAAGATAGGGCAATTCCTTATGGTGTTGTTGCGCAAAGGGCTATGTATCAGGCGCAAGCGAAAAACTAGTCTGCAACATTAATTCTTTTTAGCCTGCAAGAAGCTTTAAAAGAAGTTAATTCCTTTCTTATTTTGGCAGATGTAACATCTAAATTTAATTTAGATGACAGTGAAAGCGCTTTTTCAAACATTTTAACGGCAGAATTTGCAAGTTCTGCTTTTTTATCTTCTGCAATTTTATCAATTGAATCTTGCATAATAATTGCTCTTAATCTTACAATTTGAACCATAAAATAATTCAGTTCGTTTTGGTTAACATCTTGCCCCGCAAGTTCCACATACATTTTAGCACTTTCTAAATCGTCTTTTAAAATGTAGCATTTGCTCAAAAGTGTTTGGAACAAAACTTTAAACCAAATTGAATTAATTTTTGTGCTTTCTGAAATTTGAATAGATTTTTCACAAATTTCAATTGCTTTATCGGCGCCTGAAATTTTAAGAGTTGCTTTTGCGCTTATATACCAAGCAATTAAGGCGCCAAGCGCCACTTTTTCATTTGAGAAATAATTCATTTGTTCTTGGCAAATTTCAAGCGTTCTTAATTCATCACCCTCTTCTAAAATAACGTATGCCAAAATTGTTTTTAAGATGTTTTTTGTGTAATTATCGCCAATGTTATTTGCAAATGTTACGGCTTCAAATAAATCTTCTTTAATGTTTTCAAAATCAGACCTTAAAATTTTATTGAAAATGGTTATCATATTCCATTTTGAAATAAGAGTTGAATCTTCTTTGTTTGAGTTTGAAAAATCTTTTATAAGCGTGTGCAAAACTTCATCTGATTGCCCCAAAATACCCTTCATTGTGTAACTTAAGGCGCAAGCCAGTTTTAATTTTTTGCTTAATTCTTCATCAACATTTTTGGAATCTTTATAAACTTCTTTTTCAACAGCTTCAATAAATTCAAAAGACAAGGGGTTTCCTTGGTATGCATAAGCTTCAATTAAAGTTATATTAGAATTTATCCAAGCTCTGTATAAATCTTCTTTTGAAATGTATGGGAGTTTTTTCTTTTGCCTTATTGCATCTGATAAAAGAGGGTTAATTTCAGTGTTTACAATATTAATAACTTCTTCATAGTTGCCAACTGCTAAAAGTGCATCTAATTTTCTTGTTTTAATTAATGCTCTTTGAAGTTCAACTTTTTGCCTGTTTTCAAAAACAGATAAAACATTATCCACAGTTTCAATAACTGCAGGGTATTTTTGGGCAAGTTTGCAACTTTCTGTTAGATAACCTGAAAGTTCAATAATTTTTCTTACATTTTCTTGCCCTTTTGCTTCTACAACGGCATTTGAAAGGTAATCAATTGCTTGATAGGGCGTTTTTTTATAGGTTAATTTGCCCAATCTTTCATAAATGTTGTTTCTTATATAAAATTCATTTGGAAGGCTTAAACCTTCTAAATTAACAAGGCTTTGCTTTTGGCTCATAATGTAGAGCGCAGAATCGCCGATGGCGGAAGCCAATTTTAAATTTTTTGTCCAAAGAGAAAGCGCAACCGGTTTATTTCCTGCAATTTGGGCTAAAAGTGCACATATAGCAGGAGATGAAATTGTTCTTGCAATTAAAACCTTCAACAATGCTTCAACGTAAGGTTTCATTTCAGGGTTGTTTCTTGCAAAAATATAAACATTCGTCCAAAGAAGGCTGTTTTTAAACACATAAATTTCATCATCAACTTTATTAATGTAGCCGCCAACTTCTAAGCTTGCCATTACATTTTCAAATTCTTGTTCGTCTGTGTCTATAACAGCTTTTATAACAGATTTTGTGAACTTTCCGCCCAAAAATGAAGCTAAATTCAACATAACAAATTCTGTCTTAGATTTATCTGAAAGATATTCAAGCCTTGCTTTTGTAATATCTGCCATTGTTCTTGGAACGAAATAATCTTCATCCATGGCAGAATAGCTGAATTTGCCGCCTTGAAGTTTTATTTTTTTGGTTTCTATTAAATGGTATAAAACTTGCCCTGTGTATGCTAAATCGCCTTTTGCATTCATTATAATTTGGTCTGAAATTTTCCTTGGTAAAATGGAAACATCACCCAAATGGTTTTTAATAAATGCTCTTGTAGAACCTATTTCTCTTTTCTTTAAATTAATATCAAAACAATTTTCTGTTGGCAAAATTTCAGGCGGTATGTACATATTCAAAGAATTTTGGTTTCTGTAACATACAATAAATTTGGAACCTTCTGAGAAGAAATTGTTTTGAATTAAATATTCCAAAAATTCAAAAGACATTTCATCTATAAGGTCAAAATCATCAACAGCGAGTAAAACTTTTGCATTCAACCTTAAAGCTTCTAAAATATCTTTTATATGAAGGAAGGTTATATCTTTGTTTTTGTTTAAATCTTCATAATATGCTTCTTTGCTTGGATATAAAACATTTATCAGAGTATCAATTTTTTCTTTCGGGAAATTAGCGGGCAAGTAATTTTTGATTAATTGAACAAGCCCATCAACTGTTTCTTTATAATTTTGTGGCGCAAAGGGAAGATTAAAAAGGTTTAAAAATGCGTCTTGGAAAAGCCCCAAAGGTGCAACTTGAGAAAGCGCAGAGCACCTTGCAGCTAAAATGGCAATGTCAGAATCTTCAAGCTTTTTATATAAACTGTTTAAAACATGCGTTTTGCCTGTGCCTCTGGGCGCATTAATTGAAATGCCTTTTACATTGTTTTCTTGAATGATTGCCTGATAAACCATTTCAATTGCAGCCGATTCGTCTGTTTCTTTAACTTCATGGGTTTTTAGGTTTTCTTTTTCAAGGTTCGCCATTTTGTATGAATCAGGCGAAATTTTAACTAAAGGGAGTTCTTCAGATAAAACTTCATAAGCCGCTTTTGTGGTTACAACATCTTTACTGTGGCCAATTGCAAGCTGCATAACCGATTTTTCGGGTTCTATTTCACCTGTTGTTAAAATTACAAATTTATGCTCAATTTCTTCGCCTAAGGTTTCATTTAAAAAGCCGTTAAATTTGAGCATTTCAAGGTTAAATTTTTCAATTTTATTTTTAATGCCGTTATTTTTATTGTAGCTAATTTTAAACCTTGCAATGTTTTCTTTGTAAAATTCGCAAGTTGCGCCAAATGCCACCCTTATTGAGGTTTTAATGTTTAATAAAACTTTGTTTTTAAATTCTTCATCTTTGAATTTTTTGAAAATGAAAGGAAGGTTTATAAAATCTATTAAAACTTCAAGCCTTGTATCCATAAAAGATGCCATCGGTTTTTTTGCAAGGCTGTCATCTGTTTTTTTGTTTTCCTGTTTTAATAGAACCTTTTCTTCCCTTTTTAATTTAACGGGGTCTTCTTTAATTTCTTCAAAAACATAAAAACATTTTCTGCAAGTTGGGCTTGAAACGTAGTTTGCGCTGTTGCAGCGGGGGCAAAATTTAACGAAAACATAGCCGCATTCTTTGCAGGAAGCAGAACCGAGGCGCACTTTGCTTTTGCATTTCGGGCATTCAATTATAAGCCTTAAGTTGCAATGCGGGCAAAATACGTCCGTACTTTGAACTTCAGTTTTACATTTCGGGCATTTCACTTTATAAAGTCTTTAAAATAAATGTTAACAACTTAATTCTATTATAAAAAATCAAAAGTTCAAACATTAATCAAATAAAATCAACCTGATACTTTATAAACTTGCATTTTTAAAATTTCTTTGTGGTAAAATTTTGGGTATGGAACTTGGAGTTAATATTGATCATATAGCAACATTAAGAAACGCAAGAATGGGCTTGGAACCAAATGTTTTAGAGGCCGCTTTTATTGCGCAAGATGCGGGTGCAAAACAAATTACTGCACACTTAAGAGAAGATAGGCGCCACATTAAAGATGAAGATATTTTTCTTTTAAAAGAAAGCTTGAAAATAGGCTTGAATATGGAGATGGCGGCAACAGATGAAATGGAAGAAATTGCTTGCAAATTGAAACCTCTATCTTGCTGTATAGTTCCTGAAAAACGCCTTGAAATTACAACAGAAGGCGGTTTAGATGTTGTTAAATTTGAAGAAAGAATTAAAAAATTAAATTCAAATCTTCAAGATAAGGGAATTTTGGTTTCTTTGTTTATAGATGCCGACATAAAACAAGTGGAAGCTGCAAAAAGAACAGGCGCAAATTATATTGAACTTCACACAGGCTTTTTTGCAAATGCTTTTGAAAAAGGAAACTATAAAGAAGAATTGAAAAAGCTTCAAACAGCTGCTGAATATGCCCAATCTTTAGGAATTAAAGTAAATGCAGGCCATGGCTTAAATTATGAAAATGTTAAATTAATGCATGAAATAAACGGGCTTTGTGAATTGAACATTGGCCACAGCATTATTTCAAGAGCTGTTTTTGTGGGGCTTAAAAAAGCTGTTTCAGATATGCTGGATTTAATTTAAGCTATCTAAAAGTTCATCTAAAACTTTTGCTGCGTCTTCAATATAGCCAATATCAGCATATTTAAAAATTGGTGCATTTTTATCTAGGTTAATTGCAATAACTTTTTTGGAATTTTCCATTCCCATAATGTGGTGAATTGCACCTGATATTCCAAAGGCAACGTATATTTCAGGCGTTGTGGAAGCCCCTGTTTGGCCTATTTGATATTTTTTACTAACTAAGCCTTTATCAACGGCTTTTCTTGTAGCGCCCATAACAGCGCCTGTTTTTTCGCATAAAAGCTTTAATTTTTCAAAGTTTTCTTTGTTTTTTAGCCCTAAACCCCCTGCAAACACCATTTTGGCATTTTGAAAATTAACAAATTCGTTTTTTTCATTTTTTTTATATTCAATTATTTCAGATTTTAAATTCAAAAAAGATGGGAAATTAAATTCAACAATTTCTAAATTTTCATTATTAAATTCTTCTTTTTTAAAGGTTCCAACCCTCACCGTTGCCATTTGGGGGTTTTTCTTGCAAATAATTGATGCCATTAATTTTCCGCCAAATGTCGGGCGGGTTGAAATTAGTTTTAATTTGCCTTCTATATTTTCAATTTCAATTTTTGTGCAATCTGCAGTTAGCCCTGTATCTAAAATAGAAGCTATGGTTGGGGCAATTTCTCTTCCTGTGGTTGAACTTAAAAGAATAAAAATTTCGGGGTTTATATTTTTAATTAAGCCCGAAATTAAAAAAGGTTCTTCCGTTTTTTCAAAGAAAGGTTTTTCTGATTTTAAAACGTATAATTTATCAAGCCCGAATTTTTTCAAATTATTTTTAATTTCATCAGTCAAAATAAAATCAGGGTGCAAAACAATAACGCCTGAAACATTTGCGCCTTCATTATTTTTTTTAATCCCTGTTATTAAATCATAGCTTGCATCTAAAATTTTATTTTCGTCATATTCAATATATAAAAGAATTTCAGCCATTAAAAATTTCACCTCTTAATTCAAAAACGCTTTCAACAAATTTGCAGTTTCTGTTGTTTTTGGGGCGATAGGCTTTTTTAACATAAGTGGGTGAGCCTACAATTCCTGTTTCTTTGGAATCAATTTTAATGTCATCAGCGTTTAAAATTGTAATTTTTTTATCTTGCCCTGTCATATAATCAAAAACAGAAGGTTTTTTTGTTTCTTTTTTAAAGTCTGAAACAGAAACAAGGCAAGGAACAGAACATTTTGTTAAATAAGAGCCGTTATCTTTTATTTGCTTTACTGTAATTTCACCTTCATTAACAGAAACAATTTCAACCACATATCCTAAAATTTCAAGGTTTAGCCTGTTTGCAAGAGAATATGGTGTTTGAGATGTGTCACCATCAAGTGCAAATTGGCCAGTTATAATTAAATCAAAATCTTTAATAAAATTTTGAATTGCAGCTTTTAGGGTTTTTGAGGTCGCGTTTGTGTCTGCGCCTGAAAATTTTTTATCTGATAGCAAAATGGCTTCATCTGCCCCTAATGTTAAACCGTATCTTAAAGATTGAACCGCATTATTTGGCCCCATTGAAAGAAGGGTTATTTTAGAATTTTTAACCGCTTTTTTTATTTCAAGGGCTGTTAAAATTGCCTTTTTATCATAAGGGTTTAAAATTGAAATAAGATTATCTCTTATGATGTTATTGTCTTTTGTCCATTTAACATCATTTGTATCGGGGATTTGTTTTATGCAAACTATAATATTCATATTTTTAAGTTTATAACATTAGTAAAGTTTTGTAAAATTATATCAATAAATTTTCTTTTTAAGACTTTATTTTTATATAAAGGAAGAATTAACAGGCATTTTTCATGATTAACAACAATTATATGGGCTATAACCCCCAACAGAATAATGTCAGCTACGGAGCAGTTAAAGACGTTGTGCCAAACAGCGTTAATGAAAAGCTGCCTGAAAATCTTCAAAATTTAGATGCAAAACAAATTGCTTCAAACAATGGCGCAATAGCTGCTGCGGGGGGAATGGATAAAGCCACTCTTCTTGCAACATTGCCCTTTTATACATCTTTTTTGGTTTTAAGAAATTTAAATGATAAAATAGGTTCAAAATTTTCATTTTCAGGCGAATACTCTGATTCTTTCCTTGGCAAATTAACAAAACTTGGAGATAGAGTTTCAGGTGTTATTTCAAAAATAATTCCCGATAATATTGAAAACGGAATTAAAAAAGGTGCTAAAAACACAAAAACTTGGCTTCAAAACCATTCTGCTTTTGCCCGTTCAATGTCAACTCCTCTAAGGCTTGAAAATTCAATGGCTATGACAGAAGCAACAGGCCTATATAGCAGGGTTTTATATGATAACGGCGATTTAATTCAAAAAGGCTTTAGAGGCAGAGGCAAAGAAGCGCTTGAATTGTTTAAAAACGGAAGCAACGGCAAATTTTGGGATTTATTAAAAACAAAAGGTGTTGAATCTGCCACAGATGATGGTGAAATTTTATCAAAAATTTCGGATACTTTTAGAGATTTAGCGCAGAAACCGCCGAAAGACCCAAAAGTTAAAGAATGCGTTGATGATGTAATTGAAATATTCTCAAAAACTGATAAAAAAGCGGTTATAGACAAATGGGGCCCTTTACCAATCGGCAAAATTCCATTTTTAAATAAATTGTTGAAATTGGAAGTGCCTTTATCTGAAGCTGCAAATAAAACAAAAGTGGCAACAGGGGCAGTTGGTGCTACAACTGCTTTGGGTAAAGCTTTCCCAAGTGCTTTTTCAAAAATTTATGAAGGCTTTACAAACAACTTTGCAGGTGGAAAAATTGCTCCTTTAATGCAGGCATATTTCCTTGCAACTGCTGCAATTAAAGCAAAACAAGCGCCTGAGGGGCAAAAGCTTGCAACCTTTATGGATGAGCAGGCAATGGGTGTTGCAACATTATTTACAATGCCTCTTGCAACATCTGCCTTAACAAAATTGGGCGGTGCCGCTAAATATATAGGAATGGGCAAAACCGTTGCCGAACAAACTCAAAATGTTGATAAATACAGAAACTTAATAAAATCCTTAAATGAAAAAGTTGATGCAAAATCAATTACAAGGGCAGAATATCTTGATGAAGTTAAAAATATTAAAAATGTATTGAAGGGTGAAACCAAATGGTGGCAAAAACCGATTAAATTTATCGGTAAAATTTTGGGTTCAAACTACAATGCAGAAACAATTAAACCATATATAGACGATGCAATTCCAACAGATATGGGCAAATTGCAAGGCTTAGGCTTAGGCATTTCAAACAAGGTTAAAAACTTTGCATATAAATTAAAATCAGGTAAATATATGGGCCTTACCCCTGGGGGTATGTTAAGGTTTGCACTTGTTATGTTTGTTTTATCACCCATTGTTTCAAAACCGATTAAATGGGCGGTAAATAAAATATTCGGTAAACCTTGGGACCCTGAAAAAGAAAAACAAGAACAAGAGAAAAAAGCGGCTGAGGAAGCTATGAAAAATAATCCGTTTGCAAAAATAACGGAAGAAGAACTTATGAACTTGCTTACAAAAAACCAAGCAAGAATGATGCAAGCTCAAAATGACCCAAAATTAATGCAAGAACTACAATCTGACCCAAATAAATTGTATAATTTCTTAAAAGAAGGGGCTGATATTTATGATAAAAAGCTTCAAAATGCAGGCCCAAGCCCGCTTTTAAACAGCTATATTAATTCAAGAAATGCGGGGCAGCAGCCAATTCAGCCGACAAGCCAAGTTCAAACTCAGCAAATTAACCCTTCAAGCAATTTATACACCCCAAATAACCAAGGGTTTAATATGAATCAAACGCTTAATTTAAACAGCAATAACCAAAAAATGCCTGCGCCAAGCGTTCAGACAACAGAAAACAAAGAAGAATCAAAACTGATTGAACCCACAAGAACATATATTCCATCAAGCAAACCTGCTGATTTTTCTGCCCAACAAAATGCTAAAAATCAGCAATTTGAGCAGCTTTTAGCAGATATTGACAGAACAGAAAAAGAATACAGTCAATATTTAAGCATTTAAGATTAAGCTTTTTTGGTTAGTTGATTATTTATTCAATATAACTCTTTCAGTTAATAGATTGGAGCAATAAAACAAAATAATATTGCTCCTATGCAAAATTATAGAAAAATTTTAATTACCATTGGTTTTTTATTTACCACACAATATTCAATGGCAAGCACAATTGAAGTTACAACGTTTGACCAATTAATGAATACTTACCCTTCAAGCGGCGATACAATTCAAATTATAAATAATTTAACCTCAACTTCCACTATTGGCGGCAATTTTTTGGGTATAAATATTAATTTTGACGGGCAAAATTTCTTAATGAACGGAGAAAACGCTTATGGCGGCTTTCTTTTAGATAAAGACAGCGTATTTAGCCAAATAAAAATGACAAATTTTAAAGGCCAATTGGAAAGCGGCACATCTTCTTATTATGCAGGTGCTATTTACAACGAAGGCGGCACCATTGATGTGAATAATTCATATTTTGCAAACAATTATGCAGATTCAGAAAGAATCAATTTTGGTGCAGGCGGGGCAATTTATAACATGCAAAATAGCACAATGAATATTAATTCAACCGTTTTTGAAAATAATTATGCAGACGGCGGCTCATCTTACGGCGGTGCAATTGCAAATGGAAAACCTGCTTCCGGCATTGCAAATATGACAATTCAAAATTCAATTTTTAAAAATAACTATGCAATAAGCTCGAGCGGCTCTAATGGGGGCGCAATTTATAACAATGGCAATATAAAAATATATTCAAGCCAATTTGAAAATAACAGCGCACAAGTAACAGAAGGTTCAACCGCATCGGGCGGCGCAATTTATAATTCAGGAACAGCACTTATAGACGGAAGCGCGTTTATTGGGAACGGTTCAATTAGCACAACTTTTACAACAACATCGGGCGGAGTTATATTTAATAATAATTCTTTAACAATAACAAATTCGACATTTAACAACAATGATAACAGTTCTGAAGACACCTCCTTGATTGCAGGCGGAACGATTTATAACGAAGGAACAACGAATATTCAAAATACATCTTTTTCGTCAAACAAAACAAACGGAACAAAAGATGTTGATATAATTGGCGGTATTATAAATAACAGGTTTAATACAAGCGTTTTAAATGTTGAAAATTCTACTTTTGTACAAAATGAAATTTTAACAGGAAATGGTGAAAATGTTGATGGTGCAGTTATTTTTAACAACGGAAGCGGCACAATTAAAAATAGTGTAATATCAAATAATTACGCAAATGGCGGCTCATTGGGCAATATAAAAGGGGGTGCCATTTATAACAGCTTAAATCTTTTAATTGAATCAAGCGAAATTTCTGATAATTTCGTTGATTCGGGTTTAATATCCGAAGGCGGGGCTATTTATAACAATACAAACGGTACAATAACCATTTTAAATTCAAATATTGAAAATAATAAAGTTTCATCTTCAACACAAAGCGGAAACGGCGGCGGAATTTACAATTTAGGAACACTGATTATTGAAAATTCCAATTTAGAAAATAATTACAGTGTGAATGGCAAACTAAATGATATTTATAATGAAAATGGAACAATTACCATTAAAGGGGATGGAACAACAAATATTTTAAGCGGTATTGAAGGAAGCGGAACTGTTAATAAAAATGGCGCAGGCGTTCTTAATTTAGGGGGGATTAATGAAAATTATACAGGCGATTTTAATTTTGAAGAAGGAACAATTAACCTTTTAAAAAATGCAAGCTATTTTTCAGCTACCGGCACTGTTTTAGGCGATAGTGTGAATTTTAATATGCAAAATGGGCAAATAAACAATATAAATTACGGCAATTTAACTCTAAACGGGCAATCAAACCTTTTTGCAGATGCTAATTTGCAAAATAAAATTATGGATACAATAAGTGCTTCTTCAATAAACGGGAGCGGCAATTTGTTTGTTAAAAACATTTTGATTGAAGGGGTTCCTGAAGGTGAAAAAATAACCATTCCTTTTGCAAATTCTACATTGAAAAATTACGTTTCATATCAAAATAAAACAATCGAAACTCCGATTTATAATTATTTTTCAAGCTATGACAATCAAAGCGGCGATTTTAATTTTACAAAAGAAGGCTTTAACCCTTCAATTTTGGCTTCCCCAATTGCTGCACAATTGGGGGGCTATTTAGTTAGCCTTGAAACTTACAAAAATGTTTTTTCAAACCTTGATATGGTGATGATTGAAAATAATTTAAAAGAAGGGTTTAGTTTTAAAAACAAAATAGCGTCTGTTAATAATTTTACGTTTTCACCGCTTTTAATTCCTGAAGAAAGAAAGGGGATTTGGTTTAAACCGTATTCTGTTTTTGAAAATGTTCCCATTAAAAACGGGCCCGATGTTTCAAATGTTATGTATGGGGGAATTGTGGGGGGAGAATCCAATCTTATTAAATTAAAAAATAATTGGTATTCTTTATATGGCGTTTATTTTGGCTACAATGGTTCTCATCAGGCATATTCAGGGAATGACATTTACAATAACGGGGGTTTAATTGGGTTAACGGGGGCAATTTATAAGAAAAATTTCTTTTCGATTTTAACCGCAAATGTTGGTGCAAATTCAGCAAAAGCGCATACATCTTTTGGTTCGGATAATTTTAATATGTTAAATACAGGGCTTGCTCAAAAAACAGGGTTTAATTTCCCCATTTTAAATAACAGGCTTATTTTGCAGCCTTCAATTATAGCTTCATATACGTTTATAAATACTTTTAATTTCACAACAACTTCAAATGTTCATATAAATGCAAAGCCTATAAATGCCCTTCATATAGAGCCTTCTTTTAAATTGATAGGAAATTTTAAAGATTACCTAGAGCCTTATTTAGCCGTTTCTTTTGCTTGGAATTTAATAGACAAGGCAAAATTTCAGGCAAACGATGTTTATCTGCCAAGCCTTTCAATAAAACCCTATGTTCAATATGGCTTTGGGGTTCAAAAAAGGTTTAAAGACAGAGTTACCGCTTTTTTTGAAGGAATGATAAGAAATGGCGGCAGAAACGGTATAGCGCTTGTTTTAGGAATTAGAATAAGCATTTAAAAAAAGAGAGGTTAAAAAACCTCTCTTTCCATAACGGAATGAAAAACAGTAGTTAAATTTATTTAGCGGGTTTTGGTGCTTCAACATCTCTTAATTCCCTTGGCATTGGAGCATCGGGGCCCATATTTTTATGCATTCTGTGTGCTTTTGGCCCTTTGTGTTTGTGGAATTTGTGAGCCCTTGGCCCATCGAAATCGCCTCTAAATTGATGTTCAATTGCAGGCCTTGGGCCAAAATGGTGCGGAACAATTGGCATTGGGGGTTTATGAAGTGCTGCAAATAAGCTTAAAGCTAAAAACACGCCAACAAAGCTTCCAAATGTAACAATTAAGAATTTTTTAAATTCTTCTGATTTACAGAAACATTTTTTTTCTTCTTTAATTTCTTGAACCTCTAAATTTTTGTTTTCATCTGACATAATATTTTCTCCTATAAAACTGTTTTTAATTTCCCTTCACATTAGGTTAAACGAAATTTTAAAAAAAATGTTCATTTTTTTATTTTATTTTTTTAAGTATAATAAATTTTGCACCCTGAAAATAAGGTTAAATAAGAATTAATGGAAGCTTTTTTATATCCTTTTGTAGTTAAATTTAATGAATATTTATCAAATTATATTTTGGTATTTTTGCTTGTGGGTGTTGGGGTTTGGTTTACAATTAAAACCAAATTTATTCAAATAAGATGTTTTTGTGACGGCATTAAAAATTTATTTGGCGAATTTCACATTTTTGATAAAAACCACCCTCACAGTATGACAAGTTTTCAAGCGCTTGCAACTTCTATTGCGGCACAAGTTGGAACAGGCAATATTGTTGGTGCATCAGGCGCTATTTTAATAGGCGGCCCCGGTGCAATTTTTTGGATGTGGCTTATTGCTTTTTTTGGAATGGCAACAATTTACGCTGAAGCTACTTTGGCTGTTAAAACAAGAATAATTGATGAAAAAGGAAAAATTAAAGGCGGCCCTGTTTATTACATTACAACTGCATTTAAAGGTAAATTCGGAAAATTTTTGGCAGGCTTTTTTGCGGTTGCAATAATTTTAGCTTTAGGCTTTATGGGGTGCATGGTGCAATCAAATTCCATTGCTTGTTCAATGGAAACGGCATTTCATATTAAGCCCTTTGTTATGGGAATTTTGCTTGTTATAATTTGCGGAATTATTTTTATCGGCGGAATAAAAAGGCTTGCTGTTGTTGTTGAAAAAATTGTTCCTTTTATGGCTTTGTTTTTTATAATAGGCGGGCTTATTATTTTAATTGCAAGAATAAAATATATTCCTGAAACTTTTTATATGATTTTTAAATATGCCTTTATGCC
>CALYDL010000023.1 GCA_944325145.1 Candidatus Gastranaerophilales bacterium | reverse complement strand
CTATTCTCTAAAAAGGACACTCCCGCCCCGACGCCTCACCTTTCGGTAAAGACAGATGATTTTAAAAGGCTTGTTGGCAGATAGTTAAAAGTTAAAAAAACAAAACAAGAACAATTAAATAATGAAAGGATAGCGAAATTCCAGGGTCGCCCGAAAAAAATTGACTAAATGTCAAGTTTTTTTGGGGCAGGCGAATAGAGAGCATTTATGCTCGATGGAGCCGTTTCGCAACTTAAAAGCGAAGCGAAACCCGCCAAGGCGAACGATTGACGGAGCGACTGAAACCTTTTTAAGGTTTCAAAAGCGGAGTTCAAAATTAGTGAGCCGCTAGGAATTTCAAGAGGGTTCAATGTGTTATGCATTGCCCGAAACTATTGATAGCCGCCGTTATGAATAGTGCGTAAGCCGGAGCAAAAATAAAATTTATCCTTTCATTGCCCGTTTTTATATGCGGGCGTTTTATTTCTAATAAAAAAGCCCTTGAAGATTCAAGGGCTTTTTAAAGTTTTTAGACTTTTAATTAGTCATCAGCGTGGCCTGCTGTGCCTAAAACGTTAATCATTTTGTGTTTAACCATTTCTTTAACAGCAGTTCTGCCCGGGCCCATATATTCTCTTGGGTCAAATTTTTCAGGATGTTCAATAAAGAATTCTCTGATTGTTGATGTCATAGCTAATCTTAAGTCTGTATCGATGTTAATTTTAGCTACACCGTGTTTTGAAGCATAATTTAACATATCTTCAGGAACGCCTTGTGCATCAGGCAAGTTGCCGCCAAATTTGTTGCATTTTTCAACAAATTCTTTAGGAACAGATGATGAACCGTGAAGAACGATAGGATAATCGCCAAAACCGGCTTCTTTAAGAGCGTCTTTAATTTCTTTTAATCTGTCAAAGTCAAGTTTAGCTTCGCCCTTGAATTTGTAAGCGCCGTGAGATGTACCGATTGCAATAGCTAATGAATCACAGCCTGTTTGTTTAACAAATTCAACAGCTTCTTTAACGTTTGTGTATTTAGCATCTTTAGCATCAACATTAACGTCATCTTCAACGCCAGCTAATTTGCCAAGTTCTGCTTCAACCGAAACGCCTCTTTCGTGAGCGTATTCAACAACTTTTTTAGTTAAGGCAACGTTTTCTTCAAATGGGAATCTTGAACCGTCAATCATAACTGAAGAAAAACCGCCATCAATACAAGCTTTGCAAATTTCAAAATCTGCACCGTGGTCTAAGTGAAGTGCGATAGGTACTGTTGTTGTAGCCAAAGCTGCTTCAACCAATTTGATTAAATATGTTTGGTTTGCATATTTTCTAGCACCTGCTGAAACTTGAAGAATAATTGGTGATCTTGTTTCTTCAGCAGCTTCTGCAATACCTTGCAAAATTTCCATGTTGTTAACATTGTAAGCACCAATAGCATAACCGCCTGCGAGTGCTTTTTTGAACATTTCGCCTGTTCCGACTAATTTTCTTTCTGACATAAATAACTCCACTTTCTATTCATAAATGTCAATAATCAAACTAATATTATATTAAAAAAGGGGCAAAATCAAGCAACAAAAAGAGGGCTTATTAATTAAGCCCTCTTTGTTTAATTTAAAAATTAACCTACACGCTTAAAGCAAACTGTTGAATACCCTGCCAGATTAATAGGCATATTCGTGCTGCCATCGCCGTGGATTACTTCGCCTTCGTTTAAGTGTCTTGAAGTTCCGCCGTATTTTTCGTCATCTGTGTTTAAAACTTCAACCCAGCGGCCTTTGGGGAATTTAATCCAATATTCGTTATCTTTATCTTCCCTGTAATTTGTTTCGCCTGCGTTTGTTATGGTGAAAATTTCATTGTTTGAAGTTTCATCTTTTGAGCTGAATGCAACAACCTGTGACATAGGGTGGTCAACTATGCTTGATTTATCAACATTGCCAAGTCTTATTGCAGGGTTTTCATCATTCATTTTATTCAAATCTCTTGTAAGATTTTTAAATTGTTCCATTCTTTTTGCGCCTGCTTCAGAATATGCAATTTTGCCTAAAGTTGATTTTTCAAGTGCGCTTTTTCCGGGTTCATAGCCTTTTTCAATATATAAATATTCTTCATGCGGAACCGATTCAAATTGCCTAAAGAACCTGAATGGTGTTAAATCTGCATCTTCGTCGCCTTGGAAAGTCATTTTTGGCCCGGGGATTGAATAAGTTAAGGCTAAAGCCATTTTATTTTGAGAAAGTGAATCGTTAAACGCTTTTTTAATTCTGTTATGGCCTATTCTTGAAGATGAATTTATTCCCAAAGGAGATAAAACATAGGCTTGCAGCCTGTCTCTTTGCTTTTGAACTTCTTCTCTTGACATATCGGGGGTTATTGCATATTTATCAAGTTCCCCTGTTTGGAATTTAACAGCCAAATCTTCAGAAGCAAGTTGCGCCTTTTGGCAATTTACAATATAAAGTGCTTCTTCAAAAGATTTACCCTTTTGTTTTGAATAATCTTTGGCTCTTTCAATATCTTGCTGGTTAAGGCTCATTGAATCATTCAGCCTTAATTTCGGAACCATTAATTTTGCAATGGCTCTTGTGCCTTCATAGTTTCCTATTTCATCGTGGCTTTTAACATATTTAACGCTATCTTGCGCATTTAAAACTGCTGTTAAAAGGTTTGTTGTATTTGGAGCATATAAAATGGAATCCAGTTGATGGTAATAATTGAAATCCCATTCAGAATCCATGCCCAGCCTTGAAAGGTTTGCGTTGCCTTTTATAATATCTTGAATTGCCCTTGCATGCTCATCTTCAGATTTTCCCTTGCCATATTCTTCAGGCCTTAGAGGGTTTACAACTCTTTTATCATGAACTTCATTGCCGTTATTCCAGAAGTTTCCGTTGTCATCAACGCTAATTCCGCCTCTGCCGTCTTCTGCGATTAAAAAGGCGTCAGGGTAGTGATAGTTAATTTCTGCAGCCATTTGTTTTAGGGTTAAATCTGATTGCATATATTTTGTCATATCAAGACGAAGCCCGTCTGCGTGGTAGTTTTCAATCCAATACATTGCAGAATTAATTATATAATCTCGAACGTATTCTGAATTTTCGCCTTCAAAATTAAACGCTTCACCAAAATCATTCGGGCCTTTTATATATGGGCCGGTTCTTTTTAATTGCGCACCATCAGGGCCCAAGTGGTTTGGAATAATGTCGAATACAACGTTTAAGCCTTCTTTATGGGCTTCATCAACAAGTTCTTTTAATTTATCAGGGCCGCCCAAATAATCTGAAGCTGCCATTTTATCAACGCCGTCATAGCCCCAATTGTAAGAATATGTATTTTCCACATGCATTATTTCAAGAGTGTTAAAGCCCATTTCTTTAATTTCTTTTAATTTGTCTTTAACGCCTTCATAGCTTCTTTTATCTGTAAAAGAATCGGGGTTTAGGGCATAAATTCTTGCATCTCTGACAGATAAATTTTTGCCTCTGCCGTTAGATGTTCTTGAAATTCTATTGGGATTATTTTGCCAAGCTGCATCATTTTGCCAATTGAAAGCAGAATGGTCATATATTGTTGAATTGCCGATTAATTCTTCCTGTTTGAATGAATAAGGGTCTTTAACTGTGTCTATTTCGCCTGAACCTTTGTAGATAGTGAAATAATATTTGTCACCCGGGGAAATTTCGCCTTTTTTAATATCTGATTTAGCAAAAATGCCATTGCCTTGGTTTGTTAATTCGTATTCTTTTTTTGTACCATCCGGTTTAACAACACCTGCTACAACGGCTTTTGAATCGGGATAAACAAGAACTTTAAAACTTGAATTTTCTTTTTCATTATCATCTGTTGCAACTCTTGCACCCCAGCTTCTGTGCTCTTCCAATTTTCTGCCGAATGAAAGAGGGGTCATTCCAACTTTTTCAATTCTCATAAATTATTTTCTTCCTAAAACAAGACACACGTAATTAAATAAAAACAAAAAAAGAATAATTTTTGCCTAAAATTATTTATTCCTCTTAATAAATCTCCATTTTGGAACTTCCGAATGATAAACCTTTAAAACAAGCAAATCGCCTTTTTCTATATCAACATCTTCACCCTTTTCAATGTAAACAAAAGGGGTGTTTTCATAGACATTATGAAAGGCGGTTTTAATTCTTGATTTGTCTTCATCAGGAATTATAAGCCCTTTTGAAAAATAGAAAACTTGGCTTAAGCCTTTCACAAAATATCCGCCGACAGCAAGCCCTGCATCAAGCGCCGTTTTTTTGTAATCTCTTTTAGAATAGCCGACAACCTTAGCTTCCAAGTTTTCATCTTCTATTAAATGAACAACGCCGTCTATTTCAAAAGATTCAGGCTGAATTACAATGTATGCGTTTCTTTTGCCCCTTTTGGCATCAACCGTTTTTAATATTGTGCCGTTTATTGTTGAATTTGCCTTAATAATTTTGCCATCTGAAAGTTCGGTTTCTTCAACAACTTTTGCACTAAAAACTTTTTCATTATCGTTTGTATTGAAATCTGTCATGCTTTCAACCAAAATATTTTGCGCAAAAACAAAGGGGGTGATAAGAAAATAAAATAAAATTGTGTAAAATATTTTTTTCATAGGATAATTTTAGCATACAATTTTTTATAAAGAAATTTATTAACAAAAAGGATATAAAAATGTTAAATTCAAAAGATTCAATTTTAATTATGATAGATGTGCAAGACAAACTTGTTAAAATGTTGAATGAAAAAAACCAAAATGAAATGGTTGAAAAAACAAAAAAAATTGTGAGAACCGCAAAAATTTTAAATATTGATACAATTGCAACAGAACAATACCCAAAGGGCTTAGGCGCCACAATTCAAGAAGTTCAAGAAATTTTAGGGGAAAAATATCTTCCTTTTGAAAAAACGAATTTTTCTATTGTAAAAGAAAATGAAATTTTTGAAGCCGTTAAAAAAACAGGCAAAAAACAGGTTGTTTTATTTGGAATTGAAGCGCACATTTGTGTTTTTCAAACGGCAATTGAACTAAAAGAAATGGGTTATGAAGTTTTTGTTGTTTGTGATATTTCACATTCAAGAAAAGATGAAGAAAAACTTCTTGCAATGAAAAATTTATCTCAGCTTGGAATTTTAACCTTATCTTTAGAAATGGTTTTATTTATGTGGCTAGAAGGTTCTAAAAACCCCAATTTTAAAGAAGTTCAGGCCTTAATTAAATAAATGAAAATTATCTAAAATTTTATTAAAATCAACTAAAGGCTTTAATTTAAGAGCATAAAAATTATCAACATTTTGGAATTTTAAAATTTTTACCATATCTTTTTCTGTTGTAATTGCCGCTTTTAAATTAAGGCTTTTTAATTCTTCATTTATCATATCAACCGTTTTTTGATTGTATTCAAAATGGTCATCAAAGCTTATTGTTTTTTTAATTTCCAAATCATTTAAAATGGAATAAAATTTATCAGGCGCACCAATTCCTGAAAAAGCCAAAACTTCTTTTTTATCTAAAATTTCGCCTGTTTTAATGTTATAAATTTCGCCTTTTATCATTTTACATATTTCAAAATCTTTAATGTTTTTTGTTATATAAGGGTTAATTTCGCCGCTTCCCCCTTTTTGAACAACAATAATTTTATCTGCCCTTTTAATTTCAGATAAAGGTTCTCTTAAAGGGCCCATAGGAAGGCAAAAACCGTTTCCAAACGCGCTTTTTGAATCTATCAAAAGAAGGGATAAATTCTTTTTTATTTTTCTGTTTGAAAACCCGTCATCCATAATAATAACTTGAATGTCAAAATTTTCTTTCAGGTATTTTGCAGCTTTTATTCTGTTTGATGAAGTTACAACAACAACATTTTTTGTTTTTTTAGAAATTAAATTAACTTCATCGCCTGATAAAATTGGATTATCAATTAAAATTTCATCAAAATTTTTAATTAAGTTAACTTTTTTATTGTCCAATTTGCCTTGATAGCCCCTTGATAAAATCGCAACTTTTAAGTTTTTTTCTGCCAAAAAATTTGCAAGCTCAATTACAACAGGAGTTTTGCCAACTCCGCCCGTTGTTAAGTTGCCAACACAAATTACAAATGGTTCAACAACAGTTTCTTTTAAAAAGTTTATTTTGTATAAAAAATTTTTTATATTTATAAAAAGAAAATAAAAAACTGTAGGTAAAAAAAACAAAACGGTTAGAAGTGCTGATTTTTTACCATAGTGAAAATCTGTTATTTTCTTTTTTATGTTAAATGCCATAATTAAAACATCAGCCTGAACAATAAGAACCTTTTATTTAATTTTTCAGAGAACTTTCTTAGGTTTCTTGTTGTTATCATTGCATCTTGAATTGAATTATTTATTGTAAGTTGTTCTTCGCCTGAAACTTCATTTACTTTTTTCAAGTTTTCGTTCACTTCTTTTACTGCATTATTGATGCCTGAAACTGATTCTTTAAGATCTTTTCTTAATTTTTCATCGCCTGCAAATTCATTAATGTAACAAGAAATATCCGCTAAATTCCTTGAAATTTCGCCTAAATCAGAAAGCATTTCTTTGGTTTCAGGGGTTTCTATGATTTTATTCATATTATCTGACAACCTGCCAACAGATTTTATTGTGTTTCTTAAATCTTGCTGGGTTTGTTTGTCGCCGACAATATCGTTTAAGTTATCAGACAAAGTTGAAAGTTTTTTGGTTAAAATGTTTGTTTGTTTTAAAACGGCGTCTAATTCTTCTTTGCTTGAATCTATTAATGCCATTGCTTTATCTATTGTAGTGTTTGCTTTTTTGGTTAAATCATTAACATTTACAACAGATTCTCTAATATCAGATACAAATTCATCCGATAAAATTTCCATGACCCTATCATTAACACTTGCAAGAGAATGAGCAGCTCTATATTGAAGTTCAAGAAAATCGCTAATTCTCATCGGTTCAATTATTGTATAAGGCGAATTTGTTGTTGGTGCTTCCATTTTAGCGCCATTTTTAAGTTCAAACCTTAAATTGTTATTGTTTGTTAAATATGCCGTAATATTGGAATTATCTAAAATTAGCCCCGGCAAATCTATTGTATAGCCAATTTTTAAAGTATTTTTTGTTTTAAATTTAGTTTTATATTCTAAGGGAGCAGCAGATGTTGGAATAACCCTTGCATCTTCTACTTTGCCTATTTTTGTATATTCATTTGATAAAACCATATAAACATCTTGGCCTTCTTTGATGTTTGTTGATGTTTTATTTGTTTCCATATAAATATAATTAACTTTTGGCGGCATAACTTCTAAAAATTGTTCGCCGATAAGCCCCGATTGTTGAATTGAAATTGTTGAAGCATGGGGAATTTTAACACCTTTTTCAGTGATAACAAATTTAACTTTAACATGGCTGTCTTTACCGTCTACAACGGGGATAATTTCTTCAATTTGGCCGATTCTAAGCCCCATCATCTGAACGCCGGAGCCTGCACGAATGCCATTTATATCATGAAAAATTACTTCAATTCTTTCACCCGATGATAAGCTTCTGCCTTTAATCCAAAGCACGGTGAAAATAAGAATTATAAGTGCGGTAACTGTTAAAATACCAACTTTTAAGGATGAAGAAACTTTTCTGTTTGAAGCCATAATCTCTTCTCTAATACTAACGGGTTGATTATACTATAAAAAAAATTTCTTTGAAAGAATAATCATAAACAAATACACCTTTTATTGGGCATTGTTTGTAAAGTTTAAGTGTGCGGAGTTTTTAAAGTGCAATGAGCACTTTAAAAACGAAACCATTCTATGCCGCCGTTATGAATGAAGCGCAAGCGGAATGAATGAACAAATCTTAGTAAAAATAAGAAGCGGTGCGACTTTGTCGCATAAGCTCTATTTTTACTGATTTGACAGGCGGAAAAAGCGTAAGCCAGAGTGTAGGTTTTGGCGGGTGATGAACCCGGCACAAACCGAAACTATTGATGGCCGCCGTAGGATAATTGAGCAAACGAACGACAGCGGAAGCGATAGTGAGTTTTGCGAAATACCCACAGGCGGAAAGAAAGCAAAAAAACCAATAAAAAATTGCGCTTGGCGCGATTCGAACGCGCGACCTATCCCTTAAAAGGGGAGTGCTCTACCTGCTGAGCTACAAGCGCAAATAATTGTTATTTAATTTTCATTTTCTTGTATCTCAGCTGGTATCACCCTCCCCTTTGGGAGTGCTCATATTTTGTTGGTTCGGCTGACCGCCTCACCAAGGCTGAGCTACAAGCGCAAATAATTGTTATTTAATTTTCAAATTAAAATCGGCTCTTCAACTGCCGACTAAATTAGATTACCAAGAACAAAATTCTACGTCAACAAATTTTTTAAAATAATTAAATAAAAAGGGTAATTTATAAATTTAATTTAAGACTATAATTGTGGTATGAAAAAAAATTTAGCTAAAATTTTTCTTTTTTTATTTTTTATCGCTTGCCCAAAAAGCGCATTTGGGGGCGAAGTTGCCCAATATTTTCATTCTTTT
This sequence comes from Candidatus Gastranaerophilales bacterium, assembly GCA_944325145.1. GTDB lineage: Bacteria > Cyanobacteriota > Vampirovibrionia > Gastranaerophilales > Gastranaerophilaceae > Galligastranaerophilus_A. The sequence continues at coordinate 19,918 of CALYDL010000023.1, read as the reverse complement.
TATTATAGCTATCTTTCACTTTTAGAAGTTCCAAACAGTGAAAGAAATTTATTAAATTTAATAAAGCAAATTTCAGATAATAAAGTTTATTATTTAGAAAACAATTTAAAAGAAGCAAAAACAAAAGAAGAAATTGAAGCAGCCTTAATTTTAATTGATGAAGAATATTATGATTTAATTGAAAATATAAATTTTGAAGTTGAATACGTTTGCCACCAAGAATTAAGTTCATCAAACAACAAAAAATTAGAAAAGGCGCATAAAAAATTTATGCGCCAATTAAAAAGAAACAATTTAAAGCTTTTAAGATAAATTTTTAATTAAATCAGAAATTGCACCTGCTTCAGCTTCAATTTCAGCTATTCTGTCTTTTGTTTTTTGAACAACATCGGCTGGCGCACTTTCAACAAATTTTTGATTGTTTATTCTTGCAGTTAAAGAAGCTTTTTCTTTATTTAATTTATCCAGCTTTTTATTTTGCCTGTTTATTTCTTCATTTATATCAATAAGCCCAACTAAAGGCACAATGATTTTTGAATTTTGAACAACAGCGCTTGCGGCTTGTTTATCAACTTCATTTTCATTATTAATATATTCAATGTTTTCAACTCTTGCTAAGCGTTTTAGATAGCTTTCAACCGTTTTATATAAAGCTTCTTCGCCTTGAATTTTAACATTAACTTTAATTGAAGGTGAAATATTAAATTTAGACCTTATATTTCTAATGCTTCTAATTGCATCATAAACGGTTTCCATTGCCCTTGCTTCATTGTTGAAAACCAAATCTTCCCTATAATTTGGGTAATCAGAAAGCATAATTGCTTTTTTATCTTTTTTAATCGGCATTAATTGCCAAATTTTTTCTGTTAAATGAGGCATAATTGGGTGTAAAAGCCTTAAGAATTCATCTAAAACATAAGTTAAAACAGCTTCATTTTTTTCAATTTTAGATAATTCAACATACCAATCGCAATAGCAATTCCAGAAGAAATCATATAAAACTGTTGTAACTTCGCCTATTCTAAAGTTTTCGAGGTCATCTTTAACTTCTTTTATGGTTTCGTTTAATTTGGTTAAAATCCATTTATCAGCGATTGTGAATTTAGAACTGTCTAAAACGAGTTCTTTTTCTTCCAAATTCATTAAAACAAACCTGGAAGCGTTCCAAACTTTGTTTGCAAAGTTTCTGCCGAATTCAAATTTTTCATCGGATAATTTAATATCTTGCCCGCCATAAGTGCAAAGGTTTGCTAATGTAAACCTTACAGCGTCGCAGCCGTATTTTTCAATTGATAAAACGGGGTCTATTGTGTTGCCTTTAGATTTTGACATTTTTTGCCCAAATTCATCTCTGATAAGGCCATGGATATAAACTGTTTTAAATGGGGGAACTTTTGTAAATTCAAGCCCCATGGTAATCATTCTTGCAACCCAGAAGAAAATAATATCAAACCCTGTAACTAAAGTTGATGTAGGGTAGAATTTTTTAAAGTCGTCTGAATTTATATCGGGCCAGCCCATTGTTTCAAAAGGCCATAAGCCGCTTGAAAACCAAGTATCAAGAACATCTGTTTCTTGAGTATAATTGTTTGGGTCGGGGTTTTCAAGAGCAACAACTATTTCGCCTGTTTTATTGTTGTGATAAGCTGGAATTTGATGCCCCCACCATAATTGCCTTGAAATGCACCAATCACGAATGTTTTCCATCCACATTAAATAGTTCTTTTCCCAGCGTTTTGGAATAAATTGAATTGAACCGTCTTTAACTTTTTCAATTGCAGCTTTTGCCAATGGTTCCATTTTTACAAACCATTGTTCGGATAATAAAGGTTCAATTGTTGTGTTGCACCTTTGGCATTTACCCACGTTATGTTCGTGGTCATCAATTTTAACAAGAACCTCATGGTCTTTTAACATTCTTATAGTTCTTTTTCTTGCTTCATATCTGTCAAGGCCGTGGAGTTCAGGGTGAACTTCGCTTCTTGCAATCATTTTGCCTTGTTCGTCAATAACTTTTATGAAAGGCAAATTGTGGCGTTTACCAACTTCAAAGTCATTTGGGTCATGGGCAGGTGTAATTTTTAGAGCACCTGTTCCAAAAGATTTATCAACGTATTCATCTGCAATAATTGGAATTTCACGCCCGGTTAGGGGAATTACACAAGTTTTTCCGATTAAATCTTTATATTTGTAATCATTAGGGTTAACTGCAACTGCAACATCGCCAAACATTGTTTCAGGCCTTGTTGTTGCAATAACAATAGCGCCCATTTCATCTTTTATGGGGTATGAAATTTCCCACAAGTGCCCTTGTTCTGTTTCATATTCGGTTTCAATATCAGATATTGCAGATTGGCACCTTGGGCACCAGTTTACAATGTAGGAGCCTTTATAAATTAAGCCTTTATTATAAAGGTCTACAAAAACTTTTTTAACCGCCTTAGAGCAGCCTTCATCTAAAGTAAACCTTGCACGGGAAAGGTCAAACGAAGCGCCCAATGTTTTAAATTGGCCTAAAATTCTTGATTTATGTTTATTTGCCCAATCCCAAGTAATTTTAAGAAATTCTTCTCTTCCAATATCATGGCGGGTTTTATTTTCTTTTGCAAGTTCTTTTTCAACAACGTTTTGTGTTGCAATACCGGCATGGTCACAGCCCGGCAGCCAAAGGGCTTCAAAGCCGTTCATTCTTTTATATCTTGTTAAAATATCTTGCAAAGTTCCATCCAAAGCATGGCCCATATGCAAAATACCTGTTACGTTTGGCGGTGGGATAACTATTGAATAAGGGGGTTTTTTGCTTTTATTATCAGCTTTAAAAAATTCATTGTCTTCCCAAAATTTATAAATTTCATTTTCAACTTCTCTTGCATTATAGGTAGTTGAAAGGTTTTCAATAGTTTCTGTCATTTTCCTTTTTCTTTCTTAATTTAATGTTTTTGAAATTCAAAAAAATAATAACATAAAAGCATTAGCCCATAAAGTGTATTATTTTTTCTTTAAAATTTGAGTATTTTTTATAAGCTATGAAAAATGGGATAATTATAACCTTATTTTTAATATTTTTCTTTGCTGCGCCTTCAAATGCCGGTATATATGATTTCACAGACACGGAATTTGAAAAAAGTTTTAGCGAATATTACAAAAATACAGATAAAGAAGTTCAATTGGAATATGAAATTGCAAAATTTTTAGAACAACAACAAACGCCCGTTAGCCTTGATGAATGTTTAGATGTTGCAATGCAAAATAATTTTGGCATTAAAACAAAATTTGAAACTTATAAAAGCTCTGAATACGGCTATAAAAATGCCTTATCAAAATTTTTACCCGAACTTTCTTATTCTTGGTATTCAATTTATTATAACGGGCAAGTTTTGGTAGGTTCAGCCTTAGTCGACAGGTTCAATGAAACGGCCCTTTCATCCATTATGCTTGTGAGGCACAATTTGTTTGAAGGCGGCAAACAAATTTTTGATGCAAAGGTTGCAAAATATAATAAATTTGAACAAAAGGAAAAACTTAATTTTACAAAAGAAGAAACCCTTAAATTCACTGCCATTTATTATTGGCAATTATTACAAGCCAAAATTAACATTGAAATTCATATAAAAAATTTATATGAAAGAATAGCGCAATTAAAATTAACAGAAAGCTTAGAAATAGCAGGGCTTGGCACAAAGTTTGATGCTATAAGGCAAAAAAGCGAGGTTGCAAGCGCCAAAAGAAGCCTTGTTGAAGCTATGAACGAATTCAGGCTAAGGCAGGCAAAACTATCAAACATTATGGGAATTGAAGTTGAAACCACGCTATATCCAATAGAAAAAGATGTTCAACCAAATAAATTAGTAGATGAAAACTTAACAATAGATGATTTATACAAAGTTGCAAGCGAAAACAGAAAAGATATAAAAGCCATCAGAAATAAAATTTTAGCTATGAAAAATGAAAGAAGGGCAATTTATACGGAATTTTCACCAAAACCAAGAGTGTTTTACCAATTTCAAAATCAAGGTACGGCAAGGGCAGGTTTAGGCGAAGCAAATGTTTTAGGGTTATATGTTGATGTTAATTTGGGGCAAAATTTAGGTGTCGGAACAATTACAAGAGCAAAGGCAAAAACTCACGAAATAAATTCAATTGAATATGATTTAATAAGCAAATTAAGAGATATAAAAGAAGAACTTTTAGATTCATACTACAATTCAAAGCTTTTATTAAAAAGAGTTGAATTAACCGATGAACAAGTTGATTATGCAACACAATCCGTTAAATTAGCCGAAATGAGGCTTGATGCAGGGACAGGCATTTTAATAGACGTTATTCAAGCGCAAAGCCAAAAAACTATTGCAAGAATTGAACATCTTCAAGCCGTTATAGATTACAACATTAACCAAGTTGAAATTTTATTTGATGAAGGAATTATTGATATAGATAAAATTATTGCAAATTATAAACCATAATTTTTATGCTAAAATGTTTTCAACTTGGGAGTTTATTTTATGAAAAAAATTTTAGCTTTAATGTTTTGTTTAATTGCCTTTGGTTTTAATAATGTTTCAATTGCCGCAGATGTTGATGAAATGATTGGGCAGATGATAATTTTGGGGTTTAAAGGAAACAGCGTTAAATCAAAAGGCTTTAAAACCATTTTAAACCAAGTTGAAAAAGGTGAAATTGGCGGGGTTATTTTCTTTGAAGACAACATTAAAAATAAAGAAGAATTTTTAAAAATGACAACCGCCCTTAAAAATTCAAAAGCAAAAATAAAACCTTTCATCTCAATTGATATGGAAGGCGGATATGTTTTAAGAATGAATGAAAATAACGGCTTTAAAAATTTTAAATCTGCAAAAGAAGTTTCAAACTTAACAACAAAAGAAGCATATAAAGAATATTCAGATATGGCGGAAGAATTAGCCAAAATGAACATAAACCTTAATTTTGCCCCTTGTGTAGATTTAGCAATTAATAAAGATTCCATAATTGAAACAAAAGAAAGAAGCTATTCATCTGACCCAAAAATAGTTGTTAAATATGCAAAAGAATTTATAGAAGCTTTTGATGATAAAAAAATTGCAACTTCAATTAAACATTTCCCGGGCCATGGCTCCCCAACGGGCGATACACATTTGGGCTTTGTAGATGCCACAAATACCTATAAAGAAGAAGAATTAATTCCTTATATGGAGCTTGCAAACCTAAAACCAACTCAAACCGTTATGGTTTCTCACCTTTACAATAAAAATATAGATGCAAGATACCCGTCAAGCCTTTCATATAATACAATTGAAAAATTTTTAAGAATACAAACAGATTTTAAAGGCGTTACAATAACAGATGACCTTGATATGGGTGCAATCAGAAAAAATTATGAGCTTTATGAAATTGTTCCCCTTGCAGTAAATGCAGGTGAAAATATTCTTTTGTTTTCAAACAGAGAAAAAGGCGATGAAAAACTGGCCAAAAAAATTAATTTGATTATTAAAAACGGGCTTATTGAAGGATTAATTCTGCCTTCTAACATTTTAGATTCTTATAAAAAAATAGTTAAATTGAAAAAAGAAATTATTTAAATAAAACTTCTCTTTCAACAAGGCCCATTTGAATTAAAGTGCTTATGACATTAAACATTGTCATATCTTTAATTTTTGGGTTTTTATTAATGACTAAATCATAAGCGCTTTCAATAGATTTATCTATTTTTTTAGCAGAAGCCAAATCGTTATTTGCAACACAAATGTTCATTAATGTTGAATAAATTTTCGTAAGTTCATCTATGCCTGTTGGCGTGTGCTGTTTCCATTTTTGAACGGCAGTGTCTTGCCAATAAACTGTCATTTCGGCAAATGCAGGGTATTTATCCATATTCTTTACTTTTTCTTCCGCAAGCTCTTTTATTGCAATAGCAAAACCCATATCTAAAGTATCTGCAAGAACATCTTGCTCACTTGGATTAGCATCAAAATAATCATCTATAATTTTGCCTGTTTCCTTCATTTCAATTGACCCTGCGGGAGTAATTAAATTCGGGTTATCGGTTAATTCTCTTAAATCGGGAATTAAACTTGTAGGAATATTTGCAAAGTTTTTGTTATTCGGCACCATTATTCTTCCTATTTTTTCCTGCATTTTTTTGGGAATTAAATTTGCAGTATAAAAAGGTTCATAAATCAGCCCCATTTCATCAAGTTCTTTTTGCCTTGCCCAAGATTTTTTCATTAAATTTGAAAATTTATCTTTTGCCCATTTGTTTTTATCCCAAAAAGCTTGCATTTTAGCTTTTGTTTCTTTATTTTGAGCAAAAATATTGCTTAATTCTTCATCTGTCAAAGGCCTTTTTAAAAATCTGGACAAAGCTTTTTTAATGGGCGTCGCTTCTCTTTTGCCCCAAGCCCTAAGCATTACTTCAGAAAATTTTATTTTTTCTTCGGGGTGTTCTTCATAAAACCTTTTTTGTCTTTCAGACATTTCAAGGGCTTTTTCGGGGTGTTCCGTATAATGTTTTATTAAACCTTTTGAAATATTTGCTTTATGTTCGGGAGTTAAGGGCCCTCTTGGAATATAAACGCCATCTTTTCTTGCAATTTTTTCTCTATGCCGGCCTTTTAATCTTTCGGACATTTTAGAGGTAAAGCGTTCATTATATTCTTTATCTGAAAATTTTAAATAATAGCCATAGGTTCTGTCTGTTTTTGGAATGTTTAATTTTTCAAAAACGCTGTTTATGCTTTTTCCTGCAAATTGGGTTTTAAGGTCGTTAAGCGAAAAGCCTTCACCCCAATACATTTGCAATAATTGAACGGCAACATCTTGGTTTTTATCAAAATAAGGAATTTTTCCTTTTTTAACATCATCCATAAAGCTGCCTTCTCGAATTTCAACCGCACTATCAGGCAAAACCCCTTCAAATTCAGGGTATAGTTCTTTAATATCATCTAAATTATCAAGATAATTAAGCCCTTCATATTTTTCTTTATGAACATCAATTAAGGTTTTATTATCAGGGTTGCCTTCTTTAATTATTTGTTCTGCTTCTTCTTTAATATCAGGGGGAAAGCTTCCGAATTGTTCAATTTGTTTTACGGTTTGTTCCAAATTAAGGCTTTTGCCGCCCGTGAATGCCAGCATATAGCTTGCGCTAACAGGTGGCAAGTTTTCAATTTTATTTTGTTCTATATTATTTTTTTGAACTTTATTTTTTATATTTTGACTGTTCACGCCGTAGTTAAAGCCAATAGGGTTAATTTTCATTGTTGTTTATGCTCCTTGGTAAAGTTACAAAACAGATAAAGAAATAAAATTGCCCGATAAATAACCCCCTTTAACATTAATTAGTTAAAAAGGGGGTTTTATTTATGACATTTAATTATTTATTTTCTTTTTGGGCCTCTAACATCAGAGTTTTCAACAACGCCATCTAATGAGGCCAATATTCTTTTGCCGTCATCTTTCGTTTCATCATATGCGTATCTTGCAAGTGCTTTTGTTTCATCTTTTGATAATAAGGGGTTATTCCAGTTTGTTGCAAGAACAGCTTGTGCTGCACCTCTGATTTTAGCTCTTGCTGCAGGGTGCATTTTATCTAAATGGCTTTTTGTTGTGAGCATTTGTTTAACAAACCTTGCATTTGCAAAGCCGTTTTTGGTTGCGCCGCATTCAACTATTGTTTGTGCAACATCATCAACTTTGTCCGGGTCTGCTTCTTTTTTATAAGGAATCATTGATTCCATATGTTTTGCAAAAGGTGCTTTTGCAAAAAATGATTTTTTATTGAAAAATGCAGCGTCTTGAAATTCCGTGGGGTCTGAAAACGGAGTATAAACATCTTGGTGAGAAGCCGCATAGCGCATGCCTTCTTCTGTGAATTTTGCCATACCAAAACTTACATTATTATTTGTATTATTAACAGAAGATAATCTGATTGGTGAAATTGATAAACCCATTATTATTCCTTTCTCGGTTTTAAAATTGTATTCATTCAAAAACACGTAAAAAAAATTTTTGAACTTTTTCATTTTACCTTCAATATAAAAAATGATAAAATCGTTTTATGAAAATTTTTCTTTTCTCATCTTTGATTTTAGTTTTTATAATAGTGCTTACGGTAAGCTTTCTTATAATGAAGCTTGTTCAATTAACAAGGGAAAATTCTTTAATAAAAGAAAAAATTAAATTTGCAAAAAATAAAATTAATTCTGCAAGATATGGCAACTTTCAAATTAAATTAAATGAAAAAAATGATTCTTTAGGGCTTTATAAAAGCTTGAATAATTTATTTGAAAGTATTTATGACAGAGACCTTGTGATTAATGAATACAGAGAAAAAGAAAAAGAAAACTACAATTTAAAAGAAGAATTTATTGCAGCCTTAACCCATGACTTAAAAGTGCCTATTATTGCGCAAGATAAAACTTTTGACCTTTTTTTGCAAGATAAATTCGGTGGTCTGTCTGATATTCAAAAAGAAGTTATTTTAAAATTAAAAGAATCTAATAATGACCTTTATGAAATGGTAAATTCGATTTTAGAAACCTATAAAATTGAACACAGGGGAATTGAATTAAAAATTGAAAAAGAAATAAACGTTGAAGAATTTTTAATTAACTGCATAAATGGTTTTGAAAATGTCATTAAACCAATGGGAAAAGAAATTCATTTTCATTCAAAAACCCCGATTGCAGCAGATTTTGACCCATTTTTAATTAAAAGGGTTATAAACAATTTAATTATGAATTCAATTAAACATTCAACAAAAACGGATAAAATTGATGTTCACTTAAATAAAACAGCCGACAACTTTTCAATAGATATAATTGATTATGGCGAAGGAATTGATGAAGAAAACATTAAAAAAATTTTTAATAAATATTATTCGATAACAAATAAAGGTGCAAGAGTTTCAACGGGTTTGGGGCTTTATTTATCAAATAAAATCGTAAAAAAACATAAAGGTTCAATTGAAGTTGAATCTAAAAAAAATGAAGGTTCAATTTTTAGAATTATTCTGCCAATAAAACAAAATTAATCTATATTAACAGGTTCTTTATTTATTGCTTTTATTGCATCTTTTGCAGTTTGTGCAACTTCAAGGTCAACATTTTCTATTATTGTAAATTGCCTTAATAAGTCTATTGTTCTTTTAAAAGCTCGAACAACATCGCCTTCAGAGAATTCATTATCTTCAAAAAGTTCATTCCAAATTTTTGTTTGGTCAGAATCTTCAATTAAATTAGAAGAAACCCACTTTTCAATTAACCCTGAAAAATGCGAATGAAGGTTCATTTCGTTTTGAAGATTAAAATCTCTTTCAACCATAAAGATTTTTCTTTTTATATCTTTTATTTTAGATAAAACTTTTCTCACGTTTGAGCTTGGCGGGCTTGTTATAATGCCGTCTTTATTTCTTATTTCTTCACTTGCTATGGCACAAACCACGCTTGCAAGCTCAATTGGGCCTAAGCCTGATAAAACGCCGCTTTTTAAAATTTCAGATATATAAAGTTCGTTTTCACACCTTAACCCCATTGTAATTTTGCCAATTTCTGTGGGGAAATCATCTTTAAGGTGCCCCATAACTTCTAAAACTTTTTTGTGTGCCAAAAATTTTTGCCAGTAAACATCTTTTTGAAAATCAATGTCTTTTTTAAGTTGTCTTACTTTCTTTTCAAACCTTTGAATTAATTCTAAATCTTTCCTGTGCTTTTTATAAACCTTGCAATCATTGCAGCCGAAAGATTGAAATTTATGAAGAATTTCTTTTGTTTTTGCTGCAAATTGGGCAATTTCTTTTTGGTTTTTGCCATTTTTATTTTGTTTTTTTAAGGTTTTTAAAATGGTTCTATATTCAATGTATAAATTTTTATATTTAATAAATTCAACTAAATCATCTGATGTTAAATTGTTATGGCAATTGAATTTTTTCATATCAGATATATTTTCTTCATACCTTTTAAGTTCGTTTATTAAAGGTAAGAGCCTATCAGATGATGAAAAATACCCAAATGTTTTTAAAATTAATTCTTTTGCTTCATCTAAACTAAACCTTTGCAATAAATTTAAAACCATTGAATAGCAAGGTTCAAATTTACTTTCAAGCGGGTTTGATGAACTTGTTGCAAGGTTATAAACCTCATCAGGTGTTTGAAAAGGAGTTCCCACAATTACAACATAGCCGATTTCATCCATTCCCCTTCTGCCTGCCCTTCCTGACATTTGGAGAAATTCATTTGCAGTCAACAACCTGTGGCCGTCATCTGTTCTTTTTGAAATTGAACTTATAATTGTGGTTCTAGCCGGCATATTAATTCCTGCAGCCAAGGTTTCCGTTGCAAAAACAACTTTTATAAGCTCTTTTTGAAATAATCTTTCAATTAAATTTTTAAGCCCCGGCAATAAACCTGCATGGTGCGGCGCAACACCTTTTTTAATAAGTTCTAATTGGGGGGAATTAAAAAGATACATATTATCTTTTAAGTATTCATCAATATAATTTTCAATTTCAATTGATTCTTCTTTTGTTAAAAGCTCTAATTTTTTGCACTGAAGCGCATTTTCATCGCATTTTCTTCTTGAAAATGTAAAATATATGCAAGGGAGCATATCTTTTTGATGAAGAACTTCAACAATATCTGCCATCGGGTTTTTGGGTTGAGTTTTAGCATTAAAATATTTATACCTTGATTCAGGCTTTATTTTATTGTTCAGAGCACCCATTGGCGTCATTAAAGGTAAAATTGTGTGGGGTTTTGATGAATCATAATAATAAAACCTTAATGGAACTGGCCTAAAATCTGTAAAAACGTGTTTTGTTTCAGAATGAACAGTATTTATCCAATCTGTTAATTGGCTTGAATTTTGAACGGTTGCAGAAAGTGCTATTATTTGAATATTTGTCGGGCAATATATGATGCTCTCTTCCCAAACCGTTCCTCTTGATTCATCGTTCATATAGTGAACTTCATCTAAAACAACATATTTTACATCTTTTAAGTTGTCTTTAACAGAGCCAAATGTTGTACCATAGAGCATATTTCTGAAAACTTCCGTTGTCATTACAACAATTTTTGCATCTCTATTTATTGAAGTATCACCCGTTAAAAGCCCCGTATTTTCAATTCCGTATTTTTTTGAAAAATCGTGGTATTTTTGGTTTGAAAGCGCTTTCAGGGGTGTTGTATAAAAAATTCTGTTGTTATTTTGAATTGCAAGCTGAATGGCAGCTTCTGCAATACAAGTTTTTCCTGCACCTGTTGGGGCGCAAACCACAACGGATTTGCCTTCTTCTATATAATTAACGGCTTCCTTTTGAAAATCATCCAGTTCAAAATTAAAATTCAACATATTATTTATTTTATCATTAAATTTATTTATATTAAAATAGTTATATGAAAAAAAGAATTACAATTTTAGGGTCAACAGGTTCTATTGGAACCCAAACCTTAGAAGTTTTAGAGAATATTGAAAATAAAGAGGATTTTACGGTTGTAGGGTTATGTTGCAATTCTAACCTTGAAAAGTTTATTCCCCAAATTAAAAAATTTAACCCTAAAAAAGTTCATATAAATGATTTTGAAGCTTACAAGAAATTAAAAAAAGAATTTCCAAAGCTTGAAATTTCAACAGGTGTTGATGATTTAATTGAATTTTCGACAAATAATACAGACATTTTATTAACGGCAACAACAGGCACAATTGCCCTAAAGCCAACGCTTGCCGCTATAAATAAAAACATTGATATTGCCCTTGCAAACAAAGAAACGCTTGTTATGGCAGGGGATATTGTTATGAAAAATGCAAAAGAAAAAGGGGTTAAAATTTTGCCCGTAGATTCGGAGCATTCTGCTATTTTGCAATCTTCAGGGGGCGATTTTCACCTTATAGATAACATTTTAATAACAGCATCTGGCGGCCCATTTTTAAATAAAACAACAAAAGAAATTGAGCAGGCAAAAGCAATAGATGCTCTTAAACACCCCAATTGGAATATGGGCAAAAAAATTACAATAGATTCTTCCACTTTAATGAACAAGGGTTTAGAAGTTATTGAAGCGCACCACCTTTTTAATATTCCATATAATAAAATTAAAGTTGTAATTCACCCTGAATCTATCATTCATTCTGCAATAGAGATGGTGGATGGCTCTGTTATAGCGCAAATTGGAAACCCTTCAATGCACATCCCGATTCAATATGCTCTAACATACCCCAACAGAAAAAAAGGCATTAAATCAAACAGTTTCAGCTTTTTTGATAAAAATTTAACCTTTAGCCCACCTGATTATGAAAAATTCCCTTGTCTAAAAATTGCATACGAAGCGGGTTTAAAAGGGGGAATTTACCCTGCCGTATTAAATGCAGCAAATGAAGTTGCCGTTTATAAATTTTTAGATGGCAAAATTAATATAAAAGGAATTATAGATATTGTTGAAAAAGCACTTAACAAGGCAATTGAAATTAAAAACCCGACTTTAGAAGATATTTTTGAAGCGGATAAAATTGCAAGGGAATTTGCAAAAAATTATAATTAAACCTTACATATTTTATTTTCAACAAGCTCAACCCCTTCTTTAATTTCCATAAATAAAGAGGCATTTTTTCTGAACTTTTCAGGAGATGATGAAACAAAAAATTCAACTTTAGAGGAACCATTGTAAAAATTGTTTTTAACAAGGTTTGTCATATATAAAGCAGGGTTTATAAAAGTTTTTTCATCCGCCCATTTGGTTAAAATTGGCAATAAATAAGGGTAATGGGTGCAGCCTAGAACAATTTTTTTACAGCCTTTATTAAGTAAAATATCAAGGTGTTCTTTAATGTAATCTACACTTTCTTTTTCATTATATAAACCGTTTTCAACAATTTTTACAAAATCAGGGCAAGCAAGTTCATAAACTTTTATATCAGAGTTCACTTTTTTAATTTCTTTTGTATAAGTTTGGCTTTTAACAGTGCCTTCTGTTGCCATAACGCCAATAACGTCGCTTTCTTTTGCAATGTATGGGGCAACCGTTTGAATTAGGGGGTATATTTTAATTTTATGGCCAAATTCAAGGTTTAATGTTTCATAAGCAAGGGCAGAACTTGTGTTACATGCCATAATAACTTTTTTTGCACCTTTATTTATGAAGAATTTTATTATATCTCTTGTAAAATTAATTATTTCTTCTTTAGTTTTATTGCCATAGGGAAGGTTTTTTGTGTCGCCAAAATAAAGGTAATGGCCGCCACAGGGGATTAATTCTTTTAAAATGCTCAAGCCCCCGATGCCACTATCAAATACGCCTGTCAATTCATCATTTTTCATTTTTTTGCTTTCAAGTAATTATAAATACCGTTTGCGATGGCTTCCGCTATTTCTTTTTGCCTTTTTGTTTTTATTATTTCATCTCTTTCATCTTTATTTGAAATAAACCCTATTTCACAAAGAATTGCAGGAGCGTCTGTATGATTTATAACATAAAATTTAGAATTAAACAAACCTCTATCCACTGTGTTCCAATTTTTAATTTTCTTTTGCATTTCCTTATGGACAAATTGGGCATATTGCCTGCTATCTTCCTTATACCAATGGGTTTCAACCCCTATAATATCTTCATTTGTACTTGAATTAACATGGATTGAAACAAAAAGGTTTGGTTTCTTTTCATTTGAAAATTCGCATCTTTCTGCTAAAGAAACGGTTTTATCGGTATTTCTTATCATATAAACTTTTACATTTTTTTCTTTTAGGTTTTCTTCAACCATTTTTGAAATTTTAAGAGTTATATCTTTTTCATGGATATTGTTTCTTGTAGCCCCAACATCGCTTCCGCCGTGGCCTGCGTCTATTACAACTGTGAAATAGTTTGAAATTTGGGTTGGTTTTTTGGCTTCAACTGTTTTTTTAGGAACCAAAACCGCTTTTGGAGTTGTTTTTTGAATTGGTTTTTGAACAGTATTTTTAATATAAATTCTTAAAGTTGTGTTATCAGGGTCTGTTTTAACACTAAATGATGACTTTGAAATGTTTGGAAATATAAGCCTTAATTTATCTGATGCAATTCTTACCGTTTGAAAATTTAAAAAGCCTTTTTTTAATGGTTCTAATAAATTGTCTTGATACAAATTAAGGTTGTTTATATCAATATAAAGGTTTGAATTTTCTTCAAAAACATTAAATGCAACGGAATCAGAAAAATTAATTGTTGCAGTTTTAATTCCGTTTAAATCTGAAAAACTTGTATTTATAAGGTTAGAATTAACATCTGCCATTTTTGTTTCTATGATGTTTTTTCTATCTGTTAAATATAAACTTTTTGAATCGGGGGAAATTATTCCTCTGTAGCTTTTAGCATTTTCCCCTTGAATTACAATTCTTACAATACTTTGGCTGTTTTGCCCGAATTTTATTGTTTCTGTTTCTGTTATTTTATACGTTTTATTTCTTAATTCAGGGTTTATAACAGAATCATCCAAATCAATAACAAGCCTATCGGGGTTTGTTAATTCAAAAGGTGGAATAAGGCTTAATTTGCCAAGCCCGTTTATTAAAATTCCTTTGTTTGTTTTTGTAATTGAATCTATATAAAATTTTGAATTTGTTTTTGGTTCGTTTTCTTTTTTTGTTATTTGGAGCTCTTTTAAAATTTCATTATCAGGGTTTGAACTAATTAAAATTTCATTTGGTGTTAGAGTGGATGCTAAAACTTCACTAAATGCCGCACCTTCAAAAAATGTTTTTCTCTCACCTGCTTTTGAATTTGAATAAACCGTCTTTAAACTTGAATTATCAACAAGAGTTTTATTTGTTTTTATAAAGATAGAATCTTTTGTTTTTAAAACTTTAAAAGAATTAACATCAAGTTTTTTATTATATTCAAAAACAATTCGAACTGTTTTTGGTTCAAGTGTAAATTGCGAAACTTTTATATTGTTAAAGCCTGAATATTTTGCAGTATATGTTTTTTTGGGTGTTGTTAAAATTGCATTATTAATATCAAGATAAATTCTATCAGGCTCTTTTAAGGTTCCTTTTGAAAAAGTAACCGAATTATCTATTGTTCCTTTTGTATCTAAAAAAATTAAGTTATCAGAGTTATCAAAAATAAGGCCGTTAATTTTTACAGGCTCAAGCGCAAAACTGCTCAAGGCTGTCAACATAAAAAATGTTATTAACAGTAAAAATTTATTTATAAAACTCTTCATATAATTAAATATTAACAAGTGAAAAAGCCTAATACATCCTATTTTCAGTCTATTAATAGCTGAATGTTAAAAAATTTTCATTAAGTTTTTTAAAAATGAATTTAACTAACAATTAAGGGGGGCATGGTTATTTGTAAAATTTTTTTAATAGTTTTTTACTTGATAGAAACCAAAAATTGGTGTTTATTAGTATATGAAAATTGAAAGGAGTGATGGCAATTAATTATCCTGTAAACTAGCATATATTGCCAATTTTTAAGGGATAGAAAAGAAGTTAGAGAAAGAGAATTTTTTAAGATTATTAACAACAAAAAAAGTTTTTAAATTTGAATGGCTATTTAGGCTTAATGGGAAAAGAGGAAAAAATTTTAACACTGTCATAAAATGGGTATAACCATATAGACAGTGTTTTATTTTTTAACCCCATTTTATTTTTTTTTGATAGAATAAGAAAAAGACTTTTTGGAGGGTTTCTACTCATTATGAAAAATAAGATTATATTATTTTGGATTATTGTTGCAATTACAATAGCATCAATTGCGGTTATTCACTTTAAGCCCGCATCTTTGGGGTTAGATTTGGTTGGCGGCGCAAGGCTTGTTTTAGAAGCTGTTCCATCATCAGATGTTAAGAAAATTACCCCTGAAGTTATGGACAGTTTGCAATATGCAATTGAAAACAGAATTAACGCATTGGGCGTTGGTGAAACGGTTGTCCAAAAAGTCGGCGATAAAAGATTAATGGTTGAAATTCCAAATATAACAGATACCAAAAAAGCAAAAGAATTTTTGGGCGAAACAGCACAATTGGAATTTAAAGAACCGGGGCAAACAATTGATGGTTACCAAGAATGGCTGCCGACAGGTTTAACAGGTAAAGACTTAAAAAAAGCTGCAGCAAGCACATCTGCAACAGGCGAATGGATTGTTTCTCTTGAATTTAACGCAGAAGGCTCCAAAAAATTTGCAGATTTAACAAGAAGGCTTGTCGGAAAACCAATGGCAATATTCTTTAACGGAAAACTTCAATCTGCACCGAGAATTAATGAAGAAATTGTTGGCGGCAGAGCACAAATTTCAGGCGGTGCCGATGGCGGCTTTGAATACAGCGAAGTTAAAAATATGGTAGACCTTTTAAACGCAGGCGCTTTGCCTGTTGGCGCAAATATTATTGAAGAAAATTCAGTTGGCCCATCACTTGGCGCTGATAGTATTCAAAAATCAGAATTTGCAGGTTTAATTGGTATTTCACTTGTAATGTTATTTATGATTTTCTATTATAGAGCCCCCGGCGTTATTGCAAGTATTGCATTATGTGTATATTCGGTTATTGTTTTTGCAATATTTAAAATAATTCCTGTTACATTAACTTTGGCAGGCATTGCAGGCTTTATTTTGAGTATAGGCATGGCAGTTGACGCCAATATATTAATTTTTGAACGTACAAAAGAAGAATTAAAAACGGGAAGAAGCTTATTCACCGCAATTAATTCAGGCTTTGACAGAGCATTTACAAGTATTTTTGATTCAAACATGTCAACAATTATAACTTGCTTAATTCTTTATTTATTAGGCACAGGAACAGTTAAAGGGTTTGCTTTAACTCTTGCAATCGGTGTTTTAGTTAGTATGTTTTCTGCTATAACAGTTACAAAGAATTTAATGCACCTTGTATTTGGCACAGGCGAATTAAAACACCCGGGGTTATTTGGTTTAAGAGCATCAGATATTAATAAATCTTATACAGCTGTTGAAACAAGAAAAGAAAAAGCAAAATTCGGCGTTTTGAATTAACGGCTTTTAAAAATGAATTTAATAGGAGTAAAATAAAATGGCAAATCCCGATTTAATGAAACATAAAAATATAATAGATGTTGTGAAATATAGGCCCTTATGGCTTTTTATAAGTGCCGTTCTTTTAATACCTTGTATTATTGCAATTGGCTATTTAATGATGACTCAACCAAACCACGCACCCGTTAAATTGGGCATTGATTATACGGGGGGCACAATTTTACAATATTCAACACCTGATGAAGTTTCAATTGATGATATTGAAAATATAAGAAAAAGCCTTGTTAAAGAAGGTTTTCAAACACCAATCGCTCAATTAATTCAAAATAATTCAATTCAAGCAGATGAATCAAGCGATACACCTAAAAATATAATTTCCGTTAAAACCTCATTTTTAGGCGACACTAAAGGAACTGAAATTGAAAAAGTAACAAACATTATGAATGATGTTGTAAAAGACCCCGTTTTAGTTCAAACAAATTCAATCGGGCCGTCACTTGGTTTTGAATTATTAAAAAATTCGCTTGTGGCGCTTTGCCTTGCGTTTTTAGGCATTGTTGTTTACATTTCATTCAGGTTCCAATCGGATTATGCATTTATCACCTTTTTAACTTTGGCTCACGATGCACTTTTTGTTATAGGCTTTTTTGCAATAATGGGCATTTTCTTCGATTGGTATATTGATAGCTTATTTATAACGGCTGTTTTAACCGTTATCGGGTTTTCTGTTCACGACACAATTGTTGTGTTTGATAGAATCAGAGAAAATAACAGGTTCTTAGCTAAAAAATATACATCAGATGAAATTATAAACGCTTCTGTTAACCAAACCTTAGCAAGAAGTATAAATACATCCTTAACCACTTTAATCACCTTATTGGCACTTTATTTCTTTGGCGGCGCTACAACAAAAGAATTCGTTCTTGCAATGATTTTAGGTATTGTTGTTGGTACATATTCAAGTATCTTCTTTGCAAGCGTTCTTTTAGCTTGGGACAAAGAACACGCTAAGGCATAAATTATGGTTTATGAACATTTGAAAAAAAACGGCAGAAAATATGATAACCTTGCCCAGTTTGTTTTTAATGAAAGGGAAAAATTGGGGTTATCCGTTAGCGGTTTATCTAAAAAATGCAACTTATCAGAAGATGTTATTTCAAACATTGAACAGGGCTTAGAAACCTTTTTGCCAACAACAATAAGGCAAAAATTAGCAAAGGGCTTAAAAGTTTCTTTAGATGAAATTAAGCTTTATGAAAAAAATGAAAGCTTTGAAACAACATCAAAAGAAATGGTTGAAAAATTAAAAGAAGATATTTTAAATAATCAAAATAACAGCAATTTTGTGGCTATTTGCCCTGTTTGCGGTTCAAAATTAATCACAAGAATTGCAAAATTGTATGGCTTAGAGGACAATTTAATTCTTCACCCTAAAGCCCGCTGCACAAAATGCCCTTTTCAATTACATTCATAAAAAAATTTAACATATAAAAAATGCACCATAATATTCAATATGGTGCGTTTTTATTTATAACCTCATAATATCATTATTTTAAGCTTCCTTCAAGGCTTAAAATTTTATTTATTTTTATATTTTTAACTTCCCTTCATTCAGTTAATTCAACCTTTTTCACCCCATTACAACATAATGAATATTTTGTTGCGTTTAAATTTAATCGCACATTAAAAACAATGATATTTTACTCATACCAACAAGCCTTTTAAAATCATCTGTCTTTACCGAAAGGTGAAGTGGAGCCAAGTGTAGCAATTGTTTGTTTTTTTAATTTAATCTTTTAATTTTAATCATCATAAGCTTTGCGAAACGGCGACTCTGAACAACTGAGGGGACAGATGATTTTAAAAGAAAAGACTAAACTTATTCATTAAGCCTTGTTTTCTTTTCTTTTTGGTTCGTTTTTCTTTTCTTTGATAGGCGTATGAAAAAAGAAAAGAAAAATGAACAAAGCAAAAAAAATAATAAATAAAAAACAAAATAATGAAAGGATAGTTTAATGAAAAAAAGAGGTTTTACATTAGCAGAAGTTTTAATAACTTTAGCAATTATTGGCGTTGTTGCAGCAATTGCAATTCCAAGTGTTATATCAAATTCCCAACAACAAGAATTTAAAACAGGTTTAAGAAAAGCAGTCAGCGTTCTTAATTCAGCCATTACAATGAATATGGCGCTAGATGGTGAATCTCCTTATGATAATGCTAATTTGTATGGGTATTTGATGAAACATATGGCAATAGTTGAATCTACCATAAATCTAAGTAAAAAATTTAAAGTTAGGGCAGATAATAATTCATACAATGGAATACTTGTTAACGCTGCTTTTTATACGACTGACGGTATGAGGTTTGAATTTAATACAACGGGTCACAATATAAGCAAGCCGTTACATGAAAACCCAAATATAAAAGCCTGCGGCGGTTCAAAAATAGGTTCAATTATGGGTTTAGATAATCCTTCAATTGGTTTGGGGAGCACTGTTTGCGGCGGGTGCGGGTCATACGGCTTAAATAATAACCCAGATGGAACAACAAAGCCGCCCTGTCTTATTATGGTTGATGTAAACGGCGACCGCAAACCTAATCCTGCAAATATAAATTGCAGCGGCGAGGGAAATGCTCAATCGGAATGTTTAAAGCCTTATAAATATTCTGATCCTTTGGGGCTAAAACTTACGGATTTGTTTTCACTCATGATAACGGATAAACAGGCTATCCCCTACGGTGTTGCGGCGCAAAGGGCGATGTATCAAGCGCAAGCTAAGAAATAATTTTATCCTTTCATTATAAACCCACGCAAAAATTGCGCAGGAGTTTTCTTAAATAAAAAAGCCTTGGGATATTTCACCCAAGGCTTCTTATTTAGCATTAAGAATTCAATTAGTATTCACCGTTGAAAGCTTTAATGTACAATGCTCTGATAT
>CALYDL010000022.1 GCA_944325145.1 Candidatus Gastranaerophilales bacterium | reverse complement strand
GAAGAAAACCCCATAATTGAACCTATTGGCGCAATTTCAGCAGGAATTATGAACGGGGAAATTTTGGTTGACCTTTGCTATGAAGAAGATTCCACAACCGATGTTGATTCAAACATTGTTATGACAAAATCGGGCAAAATTATTGAAATTCAAGGAACAGCAGAAGGCGACCCCTTTACCAAAGAAGAATTCGACACTTTATTTTACCTTGCAAAAAAATCTATTCAAAAAATTATTGCTATGTATTAGCGGATTTTCGTAGGGTGGATGTGAACGAAGTGAACGAAACCCGCCAATGCGAAAGCCGAACGGAATGGAAAAAGTGCATTTTTGCACTTTTGAAATGGAGTTGCTCGGCTTGAGCCGCTAGCAAAATCCAAGAGAGCGGATTTTGTGTAGCACGTAGGGCGAAGCCCGAAGTGCGACGGGTGCGAAGCTTTAGCGTAGCAGGGTCGCCCGTTGAAAAAGGTTAATAACCTTTTGAAACGGGGCAGGCAAAGTCAAAAACGAAGTTTTTGCGTGCCGTTTAGCAAATTTAAAGAAAAGGAATTTGGAGCGGAGTGCCAAAAAGCGAAGCTCCAACAAAATCCAAGAGAGCGGATTTTGCGTAGGGTGAAGCGAAGCGAAACCCGCCAATGTGAAAGCCGAACGGAATGGAAAAAGTGCGCAAGTACTTTTGAAATGAAGTTGCTCGGCTTGAGCCGCTAGCAAAATCCAAGAGGCGGATTTTGCGTAGGGTGAAGCGAAGCGAAACCCGCCAATGTGAAAGCCGAACGGAATGGAAAAAGTGCATTTTTGCACTTTTGAAATGGAGTTGCTCGGCTTGAGCCGCTAGCAAAATCCAAGAGGCGAAATTCAAGGAACGAGCCGCTAGGAATTTCAAGACAGCGGATTTTAAAAAAGTTTGCCCGCAAAATTTTGCGGGCAATTAAAATGAAAGGATAAAATTGTTTCTTTCCCGCCTGTCAAATCAGTGTGGCGGGGCTTATGCAATGTAATTGCAACGCATTTCTCGCAACAACTAAGATTTTCTCATTCCTTTGTTCGCTTTCGCTGACGTTGGCACTCACGAGCTTTGATTATCCTGTGTCGCCATTCAACAGTTTCAGCAGGAGTTCGCCACTCCTGCCTGCACTCTGGCTTCTTGCATTATTTTTGCGCCTGATACATTGCTTTTTGCGCGACCACGCCATAAGGAATTGCTCTATCTTCTGTTATTAAAATTGAAAAAATATCATAAATTCTTTTTGTTTTAATATCAGGAATCCAATATTTTTGATAAATATGCTTTGAAGCATCAAGTGATTTGTTATCAGGAATGTATTGTGGTGTCGGTTTTCTATCACCGTTAACATCAACTAAAATTGCACAAGGCGGCTTTGTTGTTCCGTTTGGATTAGTTGCAAGCCCATAGCTTCCGCAACCACCACAAATTTTTCTTTTATCGCCATCATCGGGGTCAGCTTCAAAGGTAGAGCCTGCCGAATTACAAGCAATAACGCTTGATTCGTGCAAATGCAAATTGTGATTATTGCTAAATGTTCTTGGGTAAAATTCAAAGCGCATGCCGTCTGTTGTATAGAATGCCCAATTAGATTGTGTTGCTGCACCAACTTCGTTTGCTCGAAAAGAAAGCCAAGGAAGCGCTTCTGTTTTGCTCATAACGCTCATATGCCTTTGAAGATAATTAAAAAGGTCTTTATTATCATAAGGGCTTTCGCCATCTATTGCCATGTTCATTGTTATTGCTGAATTTAGCACGCTGACGGCTTTTCTTAAGCCTGTTTTAAATTCTTGTTGCTGAGTATTACTTATAACACTTGGAATTGCAATTGCAGCAACAACGCCAATGATAGCAAGTGTGATAAGCACTTCTGCCAGTGTAAAACCTTTTAATCTTTTCATTTTTAATCCTTTCATTAATTTATTGTTTTTGCTTTGTTTTTTTTGTTTTTAACTTTTAACTTTTTTCCGCCAATGATACTTTTAAAATCATCTGTCTTTACCGAAAGGTGAGGCGTCGGGGCGGGAGTGACCTTTTTTAGGTTTAACATATCACTTTTAAAATTAATCTTCTTAATTAATAACGCAGCCCCGACTCTGAACAACTGAGGGGACAGATGATTTTAAAAGAAAAGACTAAACTTATTCATTAAGCCTTGTTTTCTTTTCTTTTTGGTTCGTTTTTCTTTTCTTTGATAGGCGTATGAAAAAAGAAAAGAAAAATGAACAAAAGGAAAAAATAAAAAAGACCTTTCAATAAAAATTGGTTTTAAAAGTACGAGCTACTTTCAAACGCAACAAAATATTCATTATGTTGTAATGGGGTGAAAAGGGTTGAATTAACTGAATGAAAGAAAGTTAAAAATATAAAAATGAATAAAATTTAGAGCCTTGAACAAGGTTAAAAAGAATGGTATTATAAAGAAAAGAAAACAAAATGCACCAAAATGAATATTATGGTGCGTTTTTTATGGGTAAAATTGTCTTAAATTATTTTTCTGCTTCTTTTAAAAACCTTTGAACGGTTGTTTCCATTGATTCTTTTGCGATTTTTAGGCCATCCGGGGTTTTTACAACGTCAAATTCGGCTTTTAAGCCTTTTTTATCTTTAAATGGAATTCTTGTTGTTATAATTTTATATTCATTATCGCCTGTTTTTATGTATTTTTTATTAATATAAGTGTTTTTATAACCTAATAATTTTGCTGTTTTTCTGCCCAATTTTAATTCTTTAATATACCTTTGCATTGGAATATCAACCGTTTGTTTTGTGCCGTCAGGCTTTATTACAACCCTTTCTATTTCAGCGTTTTGAATATATTTATCAATTAAATCGTCTTTATAATTGTTAGCAGAATAAATATATGTATTAAAAAATTGTTCCACTTCTTTTGCTTCTTTATTTGAAATTGGGGCAGAATCTGCAAATACTGTTTGTGGGGTTAAAAATGCTAAAAAGCATAAACCCAAAATAATTTTTTTAATCATTTTAAAATCCTTATTTGGTATTTATGCTTTTTAGTTTATTTTAGTTCTTGTTATTTTTGACTAGCCTAAAAGGCAGAAACAACAAGGTTATTCATCAAGCGTGAAATCGGGTGTGCCAAACATACCTTCAATTTCTTCCAAAATTGCTGATGGTTTTCTTGCTTGGTTCTTTTGTTGAGCTCTTCTTAGTGCTTCTTTTTCCTTTTCTTCGCTTGCGTTAATCAAGTGGTGATAACCTGTACCGGCAGGAATTAATCTACCAATGATAACGTTTTCTTTCAAGCCTCTTAACATATCTTTCTTACCTTCAACGGCAGCTTCTGTTAAGATTCTTGTTGTTTCTTGGAATGAAGCAGCTGAAATAAAGCTTTCTGTGTTCAATGAAGCTTTTGTAATACCCAAAAGCAATGCTTCATAGGTTGCTTTAATGCCGCCTTCAGCTTCATTGATTTTAGCGTTTTCAGCTTCAACCACTTTAAGTTCAACAAGTTCACCGGGGAGAAGTTTTGTTGTGCCTGAATCAAGAACTTTTACTTTCTTAATCATTTGGCGAACAATAACTTCAACGTGTTTATCTGCAATTTCAACGCCTTGTGAACGATAAACCCTTTGAACTTCATCAACAAGATATTGTTGAGCAGCGTTAGCGCCTCTTAATCTGATAACATCGTGTGGGTTCAATGGGCCTGATGTTAAAGCTTGACCTTTGACGATTTTTTGTTTATCGGAAACAATAACGCTTGATTCAATCGGATATTTAATTTCCGTTCTGCCGTTTTCATTTACAATGTATAATCTTGCAACGTCATCTTCTATTTCAATTTCAGCTACACCGTCTTCTTCTGCAACAATAGCTGAATCTTTTGGTTTTCTTGCTTCCAAAAGTTCTTCTACCCTTGGCAAACCTTGAACGATGTCACCTGTTTTTTGTCTTTCAAATACAAGGGTTGCAAGCAAATCGCCTCTTAGTATAAGAGCATTATTTTCAACCTGAAGCAGTGTGCCGGGGCTGATTAAGTGAGGACGACCAACTCTTACAACAACAGAATCTTTGTTAACTTCAACCACTCTGCCTGAGCATTTTGTTGTTTCGCCTGTTGCTGCAACAACAGCATCAAGTTTAACAAAATCGCCAACTTTAACTGTTGCTTTTCCTTTAATAGGAATAATTTGTTCGTTTTTAGCAGAAACTAAGAGCAATCTTCTAACATCTTTGTCTGTTGATTGTTTGATGCTTGCAGTTGAATCATCAATTGAAAGAACTTGTGTTTTTGTAACAGGGGTTCTTGGTTCAATAATTTGACCGTTTTCAACCAACAATTCTGTTTGCATTGAAGATAATGTTCTTGAAGCATCATCTTGTTCACGTCTTACAATTAATGTTTCAAGTACAACGATTTTTAAGCCGCCGTCTTTGTCTAATTCAACAAGACCTTTTAAGTGGCTTAAATATCCGCTCATAGATAAAACAAGTGATGTTCTTGTTAATACAGCGCCATCTAAGCTTCTGACTCTTGCACCGTCTTTGAATTGCAATTGTGTTAAAGGAACAATTTCAATTGCTTCATCAGTTGTTTCAAATTCAATTGAAACATCCCTTGGTTCAATAGTAAAGCTTTGAATTGGTCTTATAAGAATTTGAACTTGTTGTTTATCTAAATTATCTTCTTCAACAATGTCTTCTGTAATATCTTCATCTAAATCATCAAGTTCTAACATGTCGTTGTCGTTTTCAACGATAGTTACAATTGAATCAACTTTAGCTTTAATTTTGCCTGCAACAACCGTGCCGGCTCTTACAACTTCATTTTCATCAACTTTTAAGTCGTTAATTGAATCCAAAGTATAAAGTTCACCGGGGCGAACAACAACTTCGTGGATAATATCGTTGAATTCTTTAATTTCAACAATACCGTCTATGTGGGTGTATAAGTCTTTAACAACTTCAGTGCCTGCTTCAACGTATGTTCCTGATTCAACTAATTTTAAAGAAGAATCTTTTGAAATTTGGTGAATTTCTTCAGGAATGAAGATAACTTCGCCGCCTTTTGTAACAACTTGGTTTTCACCAACTTCAATACCATTGTATCTGATTTCGCCTGAGCTCATTACTTTGTGTTCATCATCAATAAGTTCAGCTATTATCATGCCGTTTTCAACAGTTGTGTCGATTGGACATTTAACAATGTATTTTTCATCTGTTGTTGGAACGTGCCAAATTTGTTCTTTTTTAGTTTGTTCAAAGACAGCGTTTGAAGGTTGAATTGAAGCGATAACAATTGTTAATTCTTTACCTGCAACAATTTTTTTGATTTTCTTACCTTCAAATTTAACTTCTTCGATTTCAAGAGAATTATTAACTCTAACTTCACCGCCATGTTCTGATACGATTAATGTTTCAGCTAATTTTTCGCCTTTTTTAACTTGCTGGCCGTCTGAAACAAGAATTTTAGAACCGGTTGGCAAGCTGTAAACATCACCGCCAAGAACCCAAACAATACCTGATTTATTTGATGTTCTTGAGATGTTGCCTTGTCTGTCTTTCTTTTCATCTGCAACGAAATCTTCAAATACAACTTCGCCTGCTATGTCAGAAGTTATATCTTTTGTTGCTTTTTCCGTTAAACGGCTGCCATCGCCCTTTGAAACAGGTTCAAATTCAGCAATTTCATCGCCTTTTTTAAGTTGTGCGCCTGCTTTATAAACAACTTTAGCGCCCATCGGAATATGCAATTTTTCTTGTTTTTTGCCGTCTTTAATTGTAACGTCTGCTTCTTTAATTGCAATTTGAACGATATCCCCATGGCGGGTTCTCATTTCACGGGTTCTGATTTCATCTTCAATAACGCCGTCAAATGGAGCAGTAACGTGTTTCATAGCGCCTGCACCTTTAAATACACCGCCTGTGTGGAATGTTCTCATTGTAAGCTGTGTACCGGGTTCACCGATTGATTGAGCGGCAATAATACCGATTGCTTCGCCGATATCTACAAGTTTCTGTGTTGTCATTGCCCAGCCATAGCATTTTTGGCAGATACCGTATTCAAGTTCGCAAGTTAAGGTTGATCTTACATCAACTTCTTGAAGATTTAGAGCTTTAATTTTTGCCAAATCATCTCTATTTACGGTTGTATTTCTTGCAACAACAAGGTTACCTTCTTTATCGTAAATATCTTGAGCAACTGTTCTTCCTAATAACCTGTCTGCCAAAGGAACAATGATGTTTTCACCGTCTTGAATAGCGGTTAATTTAATTGATTTTTCAGTGTGGCAGTCTGCTTCTCTAATGATTACATCTTGTGCAACGTCAACAAGACGTCTTGTTAAGTAACCTGAGTCAGCTGTTTTCAAAGCCGTGTCTACAAGCCCTTTTCTTGCACCGTAACTTGAAATAACGTATTCTGTACAAGATAAGCCTTCTTTAAAGTTTGATTTAATAGGCAAGTCGATAATTTGACCTTGCGCATCAGCCATCAAACCACGCATACCAACCAACTGTGATACCTGTGATAAGTTACCTCTTGCACCTGAGAACGCCATCATATAAACGGGGTTTAATCTGTCGAAGTTTTTAACAACTTCATCCGTTAATTTTGCCGTTGTTTCAGACCATGTGTCGATAACTTTTGTGTATCTTTCAACTTCTGTAATTTCGCCTTTTAAGTATCTGTATGTTGATTGTTCGATTTGTTCTTGAGCTTGTTTTAAAAGTTCACCTTTAACGGATGGAACTGACAAATCGTGGATTGAAATTGTGGTGCCTGCTTTTGTTGCATATTTATACCCTAAGTTTTTAAGGTTGTTTGCAAGTTCAGCTGTTTTTGCACCGCCCCATTCAAGATAAATTTGAGAAAGGAGCTTATTTAACCCTTTTTTATCAACAATGTTATTTATATAATCGATTGTTTTTTTCTTTTTTTCAGGAGTTAATGTTGTCATTTTTTATATTTCCCTCTTATTTTTAACTTATTAGTGAAGAACTGATTTACGGAGTGTTTCGTTAAATACGATTCTGCCTGCCGTTGTTTCAATTCTTTCTCCCTTGTCATCTCTAACTACAATTCTGTCGTGGAGCTTGATTTTACCAAGTTCAAGAGCTGAAATTGCATCCATGAAGTTATGGAAATAACCTTTAACAGGGGCTTCAGGGTCTTTTAGAATTGTTAAATAGTAAATACCCAAGACCATATCCTGTGTAGGCGTGATGATTGGTTTACCGTTTGCAGGAGCCAAGATATTGTTTGTTGCAAGCATTAACATTCTGGCTTCAGTTTGAGCTTCGATTGACAACGGAACGTGAACAGCCATCTGGTCGCCGTCGAAGTCTGCGTTGAATGCGGTACAAACCAAAGGATGTAATTGAATAGCTCTGCCTTCAACCAATTTAGGTTCAAATGCTTGAATACCTAATCTGTGAAGCGTTGGAGCACGGTTCAACATAACAGGGTGTCCTTCAACAACTTCTTCTAAAATATCCCATACAACGGGTTCTGATCTTTCGATTTTCTTTTTAGCAGATTTAATGTTTTGAACCAAACCTCTTTCAATTAATTTATTAACAACAAAAGGTTTAAAAAGTTCAATTGCCATTTCTTTTGGCAAACCGCATTGATTTAAGTCTAATTGAGGGCCTACAACGATAACTGAACGGCCTGAGTAGTCAACACGTTTACCTAATAAGTTTTGTCTGAACCTGCCTTGTTTACCTTCAATAATATTTGATAATGATTTTAAAGGCCTTGAATTAGGGCCAACAACGGTTCTTCCGCGTCTACCGTTATCAATAAGGGCATCTACTGCTTCTTGAAGCATTCTTTTTTCGTTTCTAACGATAATTTCAGGTGCACCCATTTCTAAAAGCCTTGCAAGACGGTTGTTTCTGTTTATAACACGTCTGTATAAATCGTTTAAATCTGACGTTGCAAAACGGCCACCGTCTAATTGAACCATAGGACGAAGATCCGGCGGTGTAACAGGAAGAACATCCATAATAAACCAAGTGGGTTCTGTATTTGATTCGATTAATGATTCAACAAGTCTTAAACGTTTAATAAGTTTAGCTCTTTTTTGAACTGAACCGCCTGCTGAATCTAACTCTGCTCTAATTTCATCGGCTAATTTTGTTAATGTAATTTCGCCTAATAATTCTTTAATAACTTCAGCACCGATACCAACTTTTAATGTTGTATCTTCGTGTTCTAAAACATAATCTTCATATTCTTCTTCAGTTAATAATTGAAGTTTTTTAAATTGAGATTCGCCGGGGTCAACTACGACATAATTGTTGAAGTAGATAACTTGTTCTAAATCTTTTAAGGTCATATCCAACAATAAACCAAGGTATGATGGAATGCCTTTTAAGAACCAAATGTGGCTTACAGGTGCTGCAAGCTTAATGTGGCCCATTCTGTGACGACGAACTTTTGAATCTGTAACTTCAACGCCGCAACGTTCGCAGATAATACCTTTGTGGCGAACTCTTTTATATTTACCGCAATAACATTCCCAGTCTTTTGATGGCCCAAAGATTCTTTCGCAAAATAGGCCGTCACGTTCAGGTTTAAGCGTACGGTAGTTTATAGTTTCGGGTTTTGTAACTTCCCCGTATGACCATTTCAATACTCTTTCAGATGATGCTATTGAAATTCTTATATAGTCAAAATAATCTATGCTAGTAGACAACTTCTTTCTCCTTAATCTTGTTGTTCAGTAATATTTATTTATAAAAGCACCTAAAGCTTTAAGGATTAATCCTTAAAGCTTGTTGGTGTTTCAAAGAAGTTTATATTTAAAAGTTCACTGTCCATATCTGATAAAACTCTTTTTGGAGCAGATCTTCTTAAATCGTCGGTATCTGACATAAGGTCAACTTCTTCGCCGCCTTTTTTAGCAACGGTAATATCAAGCCCGATACTTTGCAATTCACGAACCAATACCTTAAATGATTCAGGAATACCCGGACGAGGAATGTTATCACCTTTAACGATTGCTTCATAAGCGCGGCTTCTGCCGTTAACATCGTCTGATTTAATTGTGAGCATTTCTTGAAGTGTATAAGCAGCGCCATAAGCTTCAAGTGCCCAAACTTCCATTTCACCGAACCTTTGACCGCCGAATTGTGCTTTACCGCCCAAAGGTTGTTGCGTAACAAGTGAATATGGGCCTGTTGACCTTGCGTGGATTTTATCGTCTACAAGGTGAACAAGTTTCAAGATGTATGAAAGGCCGACTGCAACAGGCTCATCAAAAGGTTCGCCTGTTCTGCCGTCGTATAATGTAACTTTACCGTCTTCTCTAACCCAATCGCAGCCTGATTCTTTAATACCTTTAAGAAGCTCAGCCTTTGTTGCGATTTCTGATTGGTTAGCACCGTACATTTCATCAAACGGAGGTGCTTCGTAGTGGTTGCCCGTTAAGTATGCCGCTAAACCAAGCAAGCATTCATAAGTTTGACCAACGTTCATACGAGAAGGAACGCCAAGAGGGTTAAGAACGATATCAACAGGTGTACCATCAGGTAAGAATGGCATATCTTCTTTTGGAAGAATTCTTGAAACAATACCTTTGTTGCCATGACGACCTGAAAGTTTATCGCCGACTGAAATTTTACGTTTTTGAGCAATATAAACTCTAATTACTGTGTTTGCACCGGGTGGCAATTCATCGCCTTTTTCTCTGTCAAACACTTTAACGTCGACAACTCTACCGCCTTCACCGTGTGGAACTTTAAGAGAATTATCTTTAACATCTCTTGCTTTTTCGGCAAAGATTGCTCTTAAAAGTTTTTCTTCCGGCGGATGTTCTGATTCGCCTTTTGGTGTAATTTTACCAACCAAAATATCATCTGCATAAACTCTTGCACCGATTCTTACAATGCCTCTTTCATCCAAGTGTCTTACAGCATCTTCAGATACATTCGGAACTTCTCTTGTAATTTCTTCAGGCCCTAATTTTGTTTGGCGAGCGTCAATTTCAAGTTTTTCAATGTGAACTGATGTAAATACATCGTCATGAACACATCTTTCTGATAACAAGATAGCATCTTCGTAGTTATAACCTTCCCAAGGCATATAAGCAACAAGAACGTTTTTACCCAATGAAAGTTCACCCATATTGGTTGAAGCGCCGTCTGCTATAACATCGCCTTTTTTAACTTCCATGCCTTCTCTTACGATTGGCTTTTGGTTAATACAAGTATCTTGGTTAGATCTTACATATTTTAATAATTGGTGTTGGTGAATTTTGCCGTCTTTATCTTTAATGTGAATTTCTTCACCCACAACTCTTACAACAACACCGTCGCAATCTGAAACAGACACCATGCCTGAATCTTTTGCGGCTCTTTTTTCTAAACCGGTTCCTACAACAGGCCTTTGAGTGATTAACAAAGGAACTGCCTGACGTTGCATGTTAGAACCCATCAATGCACGGTTAGCATCGTCGTGTTCAATAAACGGAATTAAAGATGTAGCAACAGAGATAATCTGAATTGGTGAAACACCAAAATAGTCAACCTTTTTAGAATCGCCCATTGTAAATTCTGAACGGTATCTTACAGGTATGAATGCGTCTTTAATTCTTCTGTCTTTATCTAATTGAACGTCAGCAGGAGCCACACGATAGTTTTCATCTTCATCAGCTGTTAAATAGTGAACTTCTTCAGTTACAACACCATCTTTAACAACAAAGAAAGGTGATTCAATAAAGCCGTAATCGTTCACTCTGGCGTGAGTTGCAAGCGAACCGATAAGACCTGCGTTCGGGCCTTCAGGAGTTTCAACAGGGCAAATACGGCCATATTGTGAAGGGTGAATGTCACGAACAGCAAACCCTGCACGTTCTCTCATCAAACCGCCGGGGCCTAATGCTGATATTCTTCTTTTATGTGTTAATTCTGCAAGCGGGTTTGTTTGGTCCATAAATTGTGATAACTGTGATGAACCAAAGAATTCTTTAATTGCAGCATTTAATGGTTTAACGTTTAACAAATTCAAAGGTGTTAGGGTTTCAGAATCTTGAAGTGTCATTCTTTCTTTAACAATTCTTTCAATTCTTGATAAACCTACTCTGAATTGGTTTTGTAAAAGTTCGCCAACAGATCTTATTCTTCTGTTTCCTAAGTGGTCAATATCATCCAAAACGCCTTCGTCGTATGTTAAATTGATTAAATATTCAATTGCGGCAACGATATCTTGGATTGTAATTGTTCTTTGAGTTTCAGGAAGGTTAAGACCTAATTTTTTGTTTAATTTATAACGGCCAACTTTACCTATGTCATATTTCTTTTCATCGAAGAATCTTGCTTCTAATATAGACCTTCCGCCTGCAGCTGAAGCAGGGTCGCCCGGTCTTAATTTTTTATAAACTTCAATTAAAGCTTCATCGGTTGATTTTGTTGTGTCTTTTTCTAATGTTTTCTTTAAGAATTCAAAGTGGGTAAAAATTGTTTCCATTTCAGGAGGTGTGATACCCAAAGCTTTTAATAAAGTTGTAGCTAAGATTTTTCTGTTTTTGTCAATTTTAACGTAAACCAAATCGTTAGAATCTGTTTCGATTTTTAACCATGCGCCACGGTTTGGAATTAATGTTGCATTATAAAGACGTTTACCTGTGGGGGAAACTTCTTTTTTGTAATAAATGCCGGGGCTTCTAACAATTTGAGATACGATAACACGTTCCGCACCGTTAACGATAAATGTACCTTTATCAGTCATTGTGGGAATATCGCCAATGTAAACTTCCTGTTCTTTAATTTCGCCGGAATCTCTGTTTACAAGCCTCATCATAACTTTTAATTGTTTTGAATAGGTTGAATCATGGATTCTTGCTTCTTCAATCGTATATTTGGGGTTATCGAATGTGTAGTTTGGAAGAAAATGTAATTCTAATCTTCCTGTATAGTCTTTAACGGGCGAAAAAGAAAGTAATTCTTCTTTTAAGCCTTCTTTTAAAAACCATTCAAAGGATTTTTTCTGTATTTCAATCAAATCCGGAAGTTCACTCAAACGGGTAGGTGGAATGCCCATCGGAGTAACACGGTTAGCATATTGTGTTTTTGACATCTAAATACCTCTAATATATGTAATTACAATTGTTAAATTCAGCTGAAAACTTGTTGTCTGCTTAGATTAGCCAAATTGTCAAATTTATAAAAAGCGAAAATTTTCCATAATCATGACAATTTTAGCTTATATAATCGTACTCCCTCAATATTAAGAGTCAAGTTGAAAACTTTACATAATGTAACATAGAGAAATTTTTAAGAAGAAAAAAATCATTCATATAATACTTTTTAAAATGTCAAATGCATTTTTTCAAATAAAAATGTATAATGTACGTATGAAAAAAATTTTAACATTTCTTATCATTTTATTTTTGGGTTTTTTGCCCGCATTTGCAGATTACCTTCCAAGTTATATAAATAACGGGTATCA
Organism: Candidatus Gastranaerophilales bacterium; assembly: GCA_944325145.1. Taxonomy (GTDB): domain Bacteria; phylum Cyanobacteriota; class Vampirovibrionia; order Gastranaerophilales; family Gastranaerophilaceae; genus Galligastranaerophilus_A. The sequence continues at coordinate 18,818 of CALYDL010000022.1, read as the reverse complement.
TTACGGAATAGGTTTAATTGCACTAAAAGGGGATGTTCCAATATATGAAATGAGCGATTTAAAAAGCCCGCTTGCAGCTTTAATTCAATTTAAAGACGGCAAAGTGATAATTAAAAAAAGAGGAGTTAAAAAGCCCGAAATTACAAACACTTTTGTTGCTTATTCAAAAGAAAATGGCCTTGCGCTATTATCTGTTGAAATAGACGATGATGATTGGTTTTACATTTGTTATGACCAAAAAAGAAAGCTTTTTGGCTGGGTTAAAAAAAATGAAAATATAGATTTTATGTATTGGGAAGACTTTTTAAACCTTTACGGAAGAAAGCGTGGAGTTTATATTTTTAACAATACCCCTGATATTTACAAAAGGTTATATTCTCAAGAAAAAGAAGAAAGCACGATGGTAGACAGTTTTAATTTCCCAAAACATATTGCATTATGGTTAATTAAAGGCAATTGGATGCTTGTTAAAATAACAACTTATGACGGTTTAACAAAAACAGGCTGGATGAGATGGCGAACAGAAAATGGCGCCGTTATGGTTTTTCCTGATTTTAGAAATTAAAAAAGGCCTTTTTAAAAAGGCCTTTTAATTTATTAACCAACCGGTTTAACTTGTGAAGTATAAAGCGGTTTTTGAAGTGCAAAATATGTTGCCGTTGATTTTAATTTTGCGTCTTTGCCTTCTTTATCAACCAGTTTGCCTTCTTTTGTTAAAACAAACGTGCCGTCATCAACATATTCATTGTATCTTTCATTAAATGTTTTTCTAATGAATGTGCTGCCGGGTTTTGCAATTAAATTACCTTTAGAATCTTTCAAGGTAACACTTGAAACTTTGGGTGCCTTAACTTGGCTTTCGTCTAAAAGCGCAGTTGCACGAGCACCGTCTTTTGGCATATAAGCGTTTGTCATCATGGTGATTACCATTTCGCCCTTATCATTATATTTAACCATAGCGCCTGTTTCATCTGCAGACGGGTGAATGTTTGATTTTACCCAGCCAACAAGCCCGGGGTGTTTATCTTTAAGGGCATTTGAAAGTTTTGATTTCAATTCATCTTCGGGCATTTCTTTTAATTCTTTAACAGCATCTTCAACTGTGGCATCTTGTTTTTTAAAGCATTCAAGAAATTCGCAAGATGTTTGAATATCGCCGAAATTGTTTTTGCCGACATTTTCAAGAGCTTGTATAAGTTCTTCTTTGGTTGCAATTGCAATAACATCAACGGGAACAACAATCGGCGTGCCGCCTGAAAGTGGCGCAAAACCGGGTTTTTTATGCAGCATGCCGATTTGTCTTATTCTTGCGTTAAATGCTGCAACGTCATCTTTTTTATTATCTTTCAACCAATCATGCCTGATTGCGTTTCTGCACCCTAATAACCAGTTTTTAGATTTTGTTTCGCAGCCTGTTTGAGCAAATTCGGCACCTGAGAATAATGTAGGAATGCCTGTTGTGCCGTTCATAATTTCATAAATTGAAGACATTTTGCTCATATAAGGTGCAACCATATCATGTCTTACTTTGTCATAAAGCGCTTTTTTATCGCCTTCTTTAATTTCAAGGCCCATGGCTTCCGCTTGGTCTATAACGTCTGCAATTGTATATTCATAAGGCATTGCGCCAAAAGCATCTGATTTTTTATAGCTTGGTTTTGAAGTTTCAGAACCTTTGAATTTGCGCCCGTTTGCAAGGTGCGCAATTGCTTTTTTCATGGTTTTAATTGCTTCATTGTCATAGCCAAAGTCTTTCATATGTTTTTCAAAATATTCATCATATTTTTCTGCAACAGCAACGGCTTTAGAGCTCATATCGTCTGAATATTCTCTTTGAAGCGCTTTTTCGGCACGTTTCATATATCCTTCATTTGTGCCTTTATCAAAATCACTCCAGAACAATTTCGCATCAACTGCCATTAGGTGAGCCGTTCTTGGTTTATCGTGGTTATCTAAGAAGATGTGGCTTCCTTCAATAAATTCTGATGATATATTGCCTTTTGAAGAATTCGGCTGAATAAAGTTTTGTGTATTTTCCAAAAATTTATTTATAGAACGGTATGAACCGCCATCTAAATTGCCGTCTTCTATATTTTGACCGAACAATTTCGGGTATGTGCCAAAATAAACAGAATAGTTGCTGCCTGTTGTAGAGCCTGTTTCTTCATAGAAAATGCTTTCTGCTTTATCGGCATTACCGTAATGTCCCCAATCATAGTTGTTGAAATCATGCAATGAAGTAACTTCTGCAACAGCATAAGCCGAAGGGTTATATTTTCTAACTTGAGCCATAAAGGGCTTCCAAATGTCGATAACATCATCCCAAGCTTGTTCTGCGGTTATTTGTTTTTCTTTAACTTCATCCCAATCGGCAACGTCTTTTGCAGCGTCAAAACGCCAATTTAAGCCGGCACCCGTTTGGTCTATAACAGCTTCTGCAATTTTATAATCTTCAAGGTCAAGTTTATAGTATCTGTCTGTTAAATATTCTTTGAATTTTTCATATTCTTTTGATTTGGTATCTTCAAGTTTTCTTAAGCCTTTTAAAAGTTTCTTTGCAACAGCTTCAGACACTTCTTTTTCAGATGTAATCGGTATGCCCAATTTCTTCAAAGTTAAGTGTTTGCCGCTTACTTTTGTGTCTTTTTCTCTGTCATAGCAAGCATAATCAAGTTTGCCATCCGTATACATGGGGTAGGTGTCTTCATCAAATAAGGCTTCCGTTACAAAAAATTGCATCATATCATCCATTGCCATTTCAAGGAAATATTTACCAAATGGCGTGTAATGGTCAACGGAATTACCGTTTAGCGCAATAAGATTTTTTCTGTTTTTGCCCAAATCGCCTTTTAGGTCTGTTTGTTCTTGTTGAATTGAAAACAGAGTTTGGTTAATTAAGGCAGGAAGAGCCTCAGTGTATATTTCTTTAACGGTATCTGTCATTTTTGTGTTTTGGTTATTCATTGCATCTTCAAAAATTTCGCATTTTGAAGCAGCAGGGTCGCCATCTGCAGAAGGACGAGGGGTAATATATGGAGTTGACAAAATACCCAAAAGTTCAGGTGAAAAATCTAAAGATTCAAGAGGGAAATTAAGAATTTCTTCTCTTAAAAATTCCCTTGCGCCTCTTTTGTCATCTGCAATTTGGTAGTTATAGCTTTTTGGAGTTACTTGGCTTTCAAACTGCCATGCGTTCTTTTCAGCCAAAATTTTCTTATAAATTTTAGGCAATCTGCCTTTTTCAATGCCATATTTAGCTTCAATTTCAGATAAATATTTTGTTGCAAGTTCTGATTGGTTATTTTGGTTGTGGGCATCTGTATTTCTTCTGTTGTAAACTTCGTTTGCAACATTCATAATAAGAGCGTTTCTTGTTTCTTCAGTCCAATATCTTGCAATATTATACAAGTGGTTTCTTGCTTGGTTTGCACCTTCTTTGTAGTTAACATCATTAACGTGGTTTGCAAGGTTCATTTTAATAAGGTCGGCGTTGCCATCCCAACCTGCAAAACCGCCAACTTCACCCTTTTTAACAAGGCTGTAACCTGCATTTGCTGGTGCAAGAACATCTTTTAGGAGCCCTTTTTGTTCCCACTGTTCTAATGTGCCATAGGCATTGCCTTTATATGGCTTTGCAGAAGGGTCAACTTCAAATCTGTTCGGTAAAACCGCATCATTGTGAGTTGTAATTTCATAAGGGTCAACATCTGTTTTATTGTCGTATGATTCAATTAATTTTGAATAGTCATCTAATTGTTCTTTTGAAGCAAGCCTTGTATCATAAAATTGCAAATAAGTTGGCTGAGTGGGGTCATATTCATAGCCTTCAACGCCTTTTGGGTTAACAATTCTGATACCTGTATATTTAGTGTCAAAATCAGGAAGAACACCAAGCTGAAAACCGCCTTCGGATGGGTTTTTAAACCAATATTTATTTTTTGAATCTTTATACATTAAAGCTTGGTTTAATTGAAGCCCTTCTAACCCTTGAGATGTAAAAGCGCCGTCTAAAACATAGCCCTTTCCTTCATTAAAACAAGCAACTTGAAGGTTAAGAAAATCATCTTTTGTGCCTGTTCCTTCAGAAACCTTAAAGTGGTTTGCAGGGTGATACATGTGAGATGCAACCTTGCCGCCGCCAATTAAGGGGGTAGACATAATAAGTTCATAAGGTTCAAGTTCGTTATCAAGGTGGTTTATAATGTCATCAATTTTACCACCGAGCCTGTTAACATGGTTTCTTCTTAATTTATTTGCAGCTTCATCATAATCTGCAGGCATCATTTTGCTGCCGTCTGCCTTATGCACTCTTTCCATAACGCCGTATGAATCTGTAAAAAGGTGCATCATGGGGCCTTCATTTTTGGGTGTGCCTTGCCTTGTAGATGCAACAGTGAATTTGTTGTTGTCATCCATTGCAATTTCTGTGCCGACAGAATCTGTATATGTTCTTAAAACCTGTTTATTTCTTAAATCAGAATTATCTTTTTTATATACAACGAAACGATAGCCGAATTCTCCGGCTTTTTGAAGCCTTTGTTTTTTAAGGTCTATATCAAAATATGTTTTGTTGCCGCTTTTAAAATCATCATCGGTTTCAATTCGAATAGGAGCAGGAGAAGTGATTTTCCAATCGAAATTATCTCTTCTTTTATTTTTGCTGTGGGCATTTGTCATTGTAATATATTCAATGCCAAGCTCTTCTTTGGTTGGGTCAATTTGAATTGAAGATGGCGGATAAACCCTCATCATTCTGTTGCCCATATCATCTTTTACGGTTTTTCTTCCCGAAAAAGAAATTGCTTCATTATTTATACCGTTAGTTTTATTTAACTTAGATAAGTCCACTGGAATTACTCCTTAGTTCCTGTTCCCTTTTAACCTTACAAATACTATTACGTATTTTTTAGTTAAAACTTTAGATTTTATTTAACTTTTGTGTATGTGCCGTTTACAAATTTTGATACATCAAAAGAATCGTTTTCAATGTTTGGAGCATTTATTTCAAACACATGGATTCTTGATGGTGCCAAATCTACGTTTAATTCGCCATCTTCAGCTTGGATGTAGCTTTTTTCGCCATAAGGCAGTGTTAAATCTTTAAGTTGTGTATTTTTTGCAATGTCTTGCAATTCTATTTTTGCGCTGTTTCTCTTGTTTACGTTTCTGTTGCCTAAAACAAGAAGTGTTTTATTGCCGTATTGTCTTGCAAAACAGATTATTTCATCGTTATCGGGTTTTGGTTTAATCCAGCAGGTTGAACCTTTTGTAATAACGTCGTTATATTCACCGTTTCTTAAATTCAACATATTAGACATTTGTTTGCCGATTTCAGGGTTATTGCCGCCCGGTTTTCTTGAAGGGTTAAAAATGTCTATTCTTCCTTTGTGAACAACCAATTCGTGAGTATCTGTTTGTGTTTCTGGCGCATAGGCATGTTCATAAGGGTATAAATAATAATCACCTGATTGAACACCGTCTACAAAATATGGGTTGCACAAAGGCAGCATTGATTGCAAAATGCTTGTAAATTGAACCCAAGGAGAACCGCCGTAGAACATAGGGCTTTGGTCATCATGGGTTGAGAACGAGCCGATTAATGTTCTTGGTTCTTTATCGTTGAATTCTTTTTGCATATCAATTTGTTCGTTTACATAATTTCTTAATTGAGATGCTTTTGTCCATTGGTCAAAAATGTGGTATTGACCGTAATATGCGTCAAAACCAGCTTTTAAAAGTTCAATAGGCCTATCGTGGGGCATATTTAATTGAGGTGAAGCATCTTCATAAGTATATGTTTCTGCCAACCAACCAAAATCAGGGTCTTTTGTTCTTGAATAGGGAATAATTATATCCCAAAATTCAGCCGGTTTTGCCCTGCCAACGTCAGCTCTTATGCCGTCAAAGCCCAGGTCTTGAACAAAATCTACATATTTTTTATGCAATTCTAAAAGATGAGGGTTTAATTCTCTTGTTGCTTCATTGTCAAAAACTCTGAACATTCTGATGTCTTGCCAGCCGCCGGGGGTTTTGTCGGAGCCGTCTTTTTCATAAGCCATAAGTTCAGGGTGTTTTTTTGCAAAATCAAGGCTTACGCAGCTTGGAAGGTCAAGCATAACTGAAATTCCCCTTTTGTGGCATTCATTGATAAAATATTTACATTGATCTTCTGCACTCCCCGGGAAATTCGGATCTTTTAAGTTAGGGTCTATACTTAAAAGGTCTGATGGCGCATAAAGTGAACCTGCTGTTCCCATGGCTTTTTCTTTGCCTGTGGGGTGAATCGGAAGCACATGGAGTGTGTTTATGCCCATTTCTTTAAGTTCATCAAGCCTTTCAACAGCATTTATAAAGTTGCCCCTAACTTCGCCTTCTTGAATAAGGGCATTGCCATCCGTATCTTTAGCATTCATTGTTCTTGGAATAACGGCCATTATATTTGCTTTTGAAGTTCTTAAGTTTTCTCTTAAGTTATTTTTCCATTGAACTTCATTATTATTCAAACCGTTTATTGCGCTAACTGATGAAACATTTTGTAATTGCTTGCCGTTTGCTGTCAAATAAGATTTTAACAGGCTGCTTGCAAGCGGAATATTTGGAACATTATTTTGAACATTATTAATCGGCTGCTGCACTTGGTTATTTGGTTGAACCTGTTGTGCTTGCGGCGCATAAATTTGAGCAGAAGGCATATTATAAATAACAGGTTGAGCCTGAACAAAAGGAGCCGGATAAGGCGCCATTGCAGCCTGTGCCTGATAATTTATCGGCATTTGACCTTGAATTTGTGGGTTAAAACCTGCATTATTTATTGACATTTTTATTCCTGCCTTCAAATGTGTCGTTGTTTTCTTTTCTTTGGTATAAGTGTTCGTCTTTAACTTTGCCAAAGAACAATTGCGAAATAAATGTTACGCCCAAAAGCGCTATTGTTGCACCGCCGAATACTTTCATCCAGCTTCTGTCATTGTGCATTTGATTGATTTGTTTTTTGAATGTATTCAAAACAGATTCGCCGTAATCTGCAAATCTTATGCCGTGAGATTTGAATACTTCATCTGATACACCAACGGCTTTTGCAGCTTCAACTTCAAGTTCTCTGATTTGTTCTTTTGTAAGATGTGAAACAACATCTAAGCTGTCACCGTATTTTTGGCTTCTTAATTGATAGAACATGCTTTTTGCTTTTGATTCTTCAAGAGAAGGGAACGGTATGCAACTTTCTGCATCAATCATATCTTTCATTCTTAGCTGCCAATCTTTAATTTCGCCATCAGCCATGGTGCCATTAAAGATTGTATCGCTTAAAGTTTTGAAGAATGAGCTGTTGCCATTAGCATAGAATTTGTTAACGGCATCCCCGTACGTACTTTGCCAAGCAACTCTTCTGCACATGTTGTAGAAGTTTTCGATTTCTTCTTTTGTCATTGCTTGAATGTTGCCTTTATATTTATGTTCTTCGGCAAATTTTGCCCAATCTTTAATTAAAGTGCCGTCGCCGATTTTTCTTTCAAGTTCAATTGCGCTTCTTAATTTTGTAATCATAGCGTCAACTGATGTGATATTTGATTTTGCAGCAAGTCTTTCTTGTTCCGTTAAGCCTTGTTCAAGCGTTTGTTTTAATGTTGAACCCGATAAAACATCATCTGCTTCATCTGCAACTTTAATGCCAAGCGCCTTTAAGCTTTCACCAACTTTATCTGCCAAAGTTTCGAAAACGCCTTTAATTGAAGCTTTTGAGCCTTCTTTTGTTGTTACTGTTTCAATTGAATCTGAAACTTTTTTGAGGCTTCTTGTTACTTCTTCATATTTTTTATCGTTTGCTGCAATTTCTGCAATTTTTTCAGTAATTAATTTTGTTAACGTTTCGCCTGTTGCAGTTGAACTATTTCTTAAAACAGTTAATTCTTTATCGCTAAAGCCTAGTGCTTTAACCATTTTTGCAGCTGTTTTATTATATTTTTCGCCTGAAATGCCATCTAAAACTTTTAATTTGTCGCCAAATGTTTTCATTGTGGCTTGTGCCGGTCTAACGCTTTCTCTGTAAACTCTTTCAATGGCATCTGCGCCTTTTGATAAAGTTTCTTGACTATAACCGGCTTTTGTTTTTGCAAGAGTTTTTAATGTTTCAGGCATTTCATCAATATCATCAAAAATTCTGTCAACCCATTCGCCTGCGTATTTTTCAGGGTTGCTTTGAACTATACCTTGAGCAAAAGCAAGAACTGATTCAAATGAATCATCTGCATTTGCACTTTTAGCACTTTTAAATGCTGCTTCAAAAAGTTCTTTTGCTTGTTTTACGGCATCATCGCCTTCTGCTCCTGCCAATGCTTTTGCAAAATCATCATATGAGCCCGAAGGAACAAAAAGCCTTGAAATTAAATCTTGAGCATCCCTTAAGCCGTTTGCTTCCATTCTGATAGCGCCATCATTTGCATAGCGGCCTATATCAAAAGCTTCGCCCAAAGTTTCTGCCATATTTTCAGGCATAACGCCTTGTCTTAACGATTGAACAAGTGAAGCAACTTTTTCATCTTGGGTTTTAAATAGTTCTGTATCACTTAAAACTTTGCCTACTGCACCTTCTAAGTTACCGGCATCTGATGAAAGTTTTCTTAAATTATGATTTGCAACAGGAACTCTTATTCCTTCTTCAATTCGATTGCAAGCAAGTGAAGTTAATAACGGTGTTGCAAAACCTGCGGTTAACATCCACAAGGTGTTGCCTTGAAGAGCAATCGTGCGCATTTTTTCTTTTGTAAATTCTTCCCTGTCTTTAAGGTCTTTTGGCACGTTCATTTTGTCTGCAACTTTGTTAATTTCTTCTTTTGACCAAACATCCCATGGAAGGTATTGGTTATCTTGGAAAAATTGTTTTTTTCTGCCTTGTGAATCTATATATTTTTGATGAGGGTTAAAACCATGCATTAATTTTGTAGGCAAATCAATTGCAACTTTCGGCCATAACGACATAACCGAGAAAAATGTACCAAAGCCGAAGATTTCCATTAACTTTTTGCTTGTGGTTGTTTTAGAGCCGATTAGGGCTGCTGCAATTAAGCCGCCGCCTAATTTCATGCCCAAATCGTTCATTCTGCCCAATTCATGGTCATTTGATTTACCTGTTAAAAGTGCATTTCCTAAATTTTTTGTATCTTTTGCAATATCAACAAACATAGAACCAAACATTTGAGCGGGGTTTTCTTTAACAAGGTGACCTTTTGGCTTGTCGCAAGTTACACGGTTTGTTTTGTTTAAAAACTGCTCAAATACACGCCTGTCTTGCAACCTTTGCTGCATATCAAGGCTTGTTAATGATAAATTTGTTTGATTGTTTGTTGTATTTAGCATTAAAACTCCATGTACTGTTTGTTATAGTCTACCGTTGATTGTTTGTTTTCTTTTGGTGCCTTAAAGTCTTTAACCGCATTCCAAACACCCAAAATGCTTGTTGCTGCAGCACCTATCATTAAGCCTTTACCCATTTTTGTTTTAGCTAATGATTTAACGCTTTCTGTCATAGTTGTTGCAATTTGTTTCGGCAATTCTTTAACAGCTTGAGAGAATGTCGGTTTTTGCCTGAAATTCATAAATTCTTCAAACGGCTTTTGAGCGGCTATTGCAACACCCAATGCAGCCCAAACATAAGGGCTGATTGATTTTGCAGCTTGCGCCTTAACAAGAACTTCATTAATTTTTGGCCTTACAACTTGATCTGATGCGTTGAGTTCGCCGGTATAGCCCATTTTTTTGGCCATTTTGTCGTAGTATTCAAGCCTGTCGTTGTTGTGTTCGCCTTGTTTGTTGATTAAATCCCACCTTGGGAAATCTACACTCTCAAAAACTCTGTGAAATTCTACGCTTGTTGTGTCAGTATCGCCTTTATAATCAGGAAGCTCGTGAACTTGTTTTTTATAGAGCATTTCCATATCTATATCTGTTGCGGCTTTAACGCCTTTATTTATAATTTTATTACCAAGCCATTTGCCTGCGGCAAACAAGGCAACTCCTGCTGCCATTTTTCTGCCGTTCATATTGGCAAACATGCTGTCTCTGCCGCCAAATTTATTGTTAAGGGCGTTTGTAAGAAGCACTAACATAACAGAACCAACTAAGTTTGGCACAAGCCCCAATGATAAAAATTCATAGAAGTTGCTGTTTTTAGAACCTGTCATGCCCTTTGGCGCATAAGAAAAAACATCGTTAACAAACTTATCCGCAACAACTCTTGCACCTGTTGTCGGACGTTTTTTAATTATATGATCCTCACTATCAAGGTCTTTATGTACGACCAAGTATGAATTTTTCGGAATATTATCTAATTTTGTTGCATCAACCTGCATTAAAATGCTCCACGACTAACACACATATTAAAAAACACATGAAAATATAATTTGTTGCCACCTAAAACAAACTAGACTTTACATAAGTTAATAATTAACAAATTTATTGTTAATAGTGGATTAATAGCATAAAATCGGTTAAAATAAAATACATGGATGAACTATTTACAAAATTTTACAGTGTGCATATAAACGAAATCCATGCCTTTTTAGATTCCGATAGTGATGTTTTATATATAACGGGCTATTCAGGCTCAGGCAAATCTTCGGTTCTAAAAAATGCAATTAATTCTTATGGTGAAGATATTCTAAAATTTCATCATCTTTGTTTTAAAGGCACTGTTACGGATGATTTTCTTCTATCTTTCTATGATACCTTTAGAAACTACGCCATAAGAGAAAAAATTTCTTTGAAAAAAAACCCCGAAGAAGGGTTTATGGACAAAGTGAGCTTTTATTTTAAAAACCTTGAGAAAAAAGCTGTTGTTATTATAGATAATTTTGAAGCAATTGCAAACGAAGAAGAAATAACCGATTTTTTAATTCATATTGCAGGGTTTAACAATGTTAAAGTTATTGTAATTTCAAAAAACCCGACTTGTTCTTTGGTTGAAAACCCGACAATTTCTCTTGAAAAAATTTATTTTGAAAAAATTAACCTTTTTGAATTTCAAGAAGTTTTATCAGATTATTTTAAAGAAGAAGACCCTGCTTTAATCGAAGAATTATATGAAGCAACAGATGGTTACGAGCTTTATTTAAAAATGGTTACAACCTATTTGGAATCAACCTTTACACCTCTTAAAAGCTTAATGGAAGAATACAGGGAAAAAGAAATTTCTTTTGGCGATTTTATGATAAACAAACAAATTTCTCTAATTCCGAATAATTATTACTCTTTATTGGAAAATTTATCTTGCATTTACCATAATGTGCCTGTTGATTTTATTGAAGCTTATTCATTGGGCGACATTAAGCAATTTTCATATTTAATTTCAAAATTTGCCGTTTCCGAGTTTTTTGGAACGTATTATATCAAGTCTTATTTAAGAAAACGTTTTCAAGAAAACATTTCTCTGCAATCTAAAGTTGAAATTTTTAATAAATTAATTTCAATTTATGAAAACGAACTTGAAAAAAGCCCGAAAGATAGAATTTTAAGGCTATCAAGAGAATCAATCAGAAAACAAATTGTATTTTTAAAAGAATCTGCCCCAAAGGTTCAAAAAATAAATTCAACACCAACTTTTAACTATGTGGCGCAAGCCATTGTAAACAACCCAAATTGGTTTGTAACGGAAGCAAACAAGCCAATGAGGGGTATGAACAATTTAAGAAGAAAAAAAGAACAAAGAAAAGAAAGAATTCAAAATTTTGAACCAAAAGAAATTTTGAAAAATTCGCTTTTTGAAGAAATAATCTCAAATGCGGAAAATTTAATTCAAGAATACAAATTTAAAGAAGCAGAAGATAAATTAATTGAAGCAAAACCTTTGGCAAAAACTTTTTTGGAAAAAATTAACGTTTATTCTAAACTTGCAAATTGTGCAACAAAATTAAACGATAACAACTTAGCACTTTCCAATTTAAGAGAACTTTGTGAAATTTGCCTAACAGAAGGCGACAGCGACAGCTGGGCAAAATATAGAATTGAAATAGGAAAAATTTATAAGAAATTATACGCATTTTCTCGTGCAAAAACTTGTTTTGAAGAAATTATAAAAAAAGAAGAATACATTTCAAAAAGAACAATTGCAACCTCAAGGCTTTCTTTGGGCGATATTTATGAACTTGAAAATAATTTTGAACAAGCCCTTGATGAATATAAAATTGCCCACGATTTAATTATTGAAAATGAAAGTGAATATGACCCGATTTTACCTGAAATAAGCTATAAAACGGCATCGCTTTATGATGAAAACGGCTATTATGATGAAGCCTTGATTGAATATCAAAAAGCAATTGAATATTCAAATAATTCAAACAACGAATTTTACCTTTTAAAAGCCTATACAAATTTAGGTGTAATTTTAGCTGATATGGGAGAAAATGAAGAAGCCGCAAGCTATTTAACAGAAGCGCTTGAAATTTCAAACAAAACAGATAATTATATTGATACATATTATATTGCAAGAAATATAGCAGAAATTTATAAAACGCTCGACCCTGAAAAAGTTTATGATTACCTGAATTTAGCGCTTGAATATGCAAGATTATCTGAAAATTCTTTTGAAATTGCAATTTCTCTAATTGAACTTGGCGATTATTATTATGACTTAAAACAAAATGAACAAGCCTTAATTTGCTATTTTCAGGCAAAAACAACCCTTGGCACATCTGCTTCAAAAGAAAATATGGAAAAAGTTACAACAAGAATTAACGATATGAAAATTAAACTTGGCGATTACGTTTTTTATGGCATGAAAGAACTTTATGACCCTGAATAGAAAAGAAATTATTGAAAAATTATATGGCTTTAGCCCAAATGAAAATGTTCTTGAAAAATTAAAAGAATGGGAACAAATTTTTATTGAATATAATTCCCATACAAATTTAATGAGCAAAAACGATATTAACCTTTTATTTGAAAAGCATGTTTTGGATTCTCTTGCAATTAAATTATATGAAGGGTTTTATGATGGCTTAAAAATTTTAGATATAGGCGCAGGGGGCGGGTTCCCTTCTTTAATTCTTTCAATGTTTTTTCCTGATAATAAAATTATAGCCGTTGATTCTGTTCGAAAAAAAACCGATTTTTTAAATTTGGCAAAAGAAAAACTTCAATTAAGCAATTTAGATGTTATTAACGAAAGAAGTGAAAATATAGCGCCAATTAACGCAGACATTTTGGTAAACAGGGCCGTTGGCAAAATTGAAGATGTTTGGAATTTTTCAAAAAAACACCTTAAAATTGGGGGCGTTTTTATTTCATACAAAGCAAAAACAGCGGAAGATGAAGCAGAAATTGCACTTAAAAAATATAGAGAGCTTAAATTATTGAATATGATTTCATATAATTTGCCCTTAGATGAAAATTATACAAGAAAGCTTGTTATCCTAAAAAAAGCTTAGGCTTTTTGACAGATAAAAAGGTTTGATTTAATATTGGTTTATGAGCACAAACAGAACTTTTACGGAAACAAAAACACACGAAGTCACGGTTGACGTGGTTATTTTAACCATTATTAAAAACAAGTTAAAAGTGCTTTTGTTAAAAAGAACAAATGAACCTTTTAGGGGCAGATGGTCTATCCCCGGAGGGTTTATAAGGTTGTCTGAAAACCTTGATGACGCTGCTTTAAGGGTTTTGAAAGAAAAAACAAACGTTCAAAACATTTATCTTGAACAATTATACACCTTCGGCGACCCCTTAAGATACCCAAATACAAGGGTTATTACTTGTGCTTATTATGCGCTTATAAGAGCAGAAGACATTGATGTTAAAATAACAGATGAATCAGGCGCTTCGCAAATTGAATGGCACAGCGTTGAAAAGCTTCCGCCTTTGGCATTTGACCACAAAGAAATTATTGAATATTCACTTAAAAGAACTCGTGAACGTTTGGAACTTTGCCCAATTGCTTTCCAATTGCTTCCAAAAAAATTCACGTTAACGGAATTACAAAAATCTTACGAATTAATTTTGAAAAAAGAACTTGATAAAAGAAACTTTAGAAAGAAAATGCTTGCTTCAAACATTTTGATAGAATTAAACGAATTTTCAAAAGCGGGTTCAAAGCGCCCTGCGGCATTATATTCTTTTGATTCTATTACCTTAGATTCTAAAAGAGGGCATTTCTTCTCATAAATTTCGCATGCACCAAAAGTTTTTAGGTGTTAAAAAAGCGCACTTTATAAGGTGCGCTTTTAAAATCAAACCATGGTTTTTGCCAAAAAAACTTATGCAAAATAATCTACTTTGTTGCCATACAATGAATATTCACGGCAGCCTGTAAATTTAATGTCCAGTTTTTCGCCTTGTTGTGCGCTGTCTGTTGATAAGCTTGGTTCATTTACAGGGGCTTCAACAGGAACAGTAACGGGAGCTTGGGGTTTAATATCGTCTGATGGTTCATTTTCCCTCATTTTCCCGACAAAAACAGGTGAAGTTAACATTGTTTTATTTGCAATTACCTGATTTGCAGTAATAGGTCGTATCATCTGTCTTCCTCCACACCTGTAATGCTAAATCAAACTGTTACACATGTCAAGGTTAGATAGGCTAACTTAATAAAATCTTTATAATATTAGCCGACTGTTTCTTTTGCTTCTTTTAAAATTTCTTTTAATATTTTAGAAGAAGATTCAACCATATTAACGCAATGGCATTTTCTTTCAGGTGAATTAAAATTTTCTTTAAAATTTGCAGTTAACACTTTGCAGCAGGTTACTTTATGAACTTTTTTGAATTCTTCCATATATTTTCTGCCCAAAGCTTTTGCTATATTTGCTTTGTTTCTGCCATATAAATAGCCGATTACAATTTGCGCCCCGGAAACAGCGCCGCACAAACACCCTTGCCCAAGACCGCCGCAAAAAGGAGTTGCAACATTAACTAATTCTTCTGGAACAAGCCCTTCTTGAGCTGCTCCCATAACAACAGATTCAGAACAAGAATATCCTTTATTTAAAAAATAATCACAAGATTTTTCCATTTTTTTGAACCTTTACTTGAATATCTTCTAAAAGCTTTCTGTTTATTGCAAGCAAATCTGCAATAACAGCAAAAAACAAAGATTGAACAGCCATCAAAATTAAAATTGCGCACAAAATTAAGCTTTGAATGTGCCCGGTGCCGCTTTCAGTTATATAAAAATATAAAAACCTAAACCCCAGAATAAGGCCAAATAAGAAAAGAAGAAGACTTAATTTCATAAAAAACCTGAAGGGTTTATAAATTATAACAAAGCGCATCATAGTGAAAATAGAGCGCTTTATATAATCAAAATTATTTTTAACAAGCCTTGAGGGGCGAAGATCTTCATTTACTTCAATTGGAACAGATTTTATAGTAAGCCCTTTATTTTGCGCTTGGATGATTGTTTCCATTGTATAAGTGTAATTATCAAAAATATTAATTTTTTGAGCGGCTTCCCTTGTAAATGCCCTAAAACCGCTTGGAGCATCTAAAACATCTGCCCCTGAAATTTTTCTCATGACAAATGAGCCTAATTTTTGAAGCATTTTTTTTAATGGCGAAAAAGATTTAATTTTTTCAATAGGCCTTGCGCCAATTACAATATCTGCCTTTTTTTCTAAAATGGGTTGAATTAATTTTGAAATGTCAGAAGCCCTGTATTGGTTATCTGCATCTAAATTAACAACAATATCTGCCCCAAGTTCAACAGCTTTTTTAATTCCGGTTGCAAAAGCTTTTGCTAAGCCCAAATTTTTAGGGTGCGAAACAATATGTTGAACCCCGAAAGAATTGGCAACTGCAACGGTTTTATCAGTGGAGCCGTCATCTATAATTAAAATTTCAACATCACTAATTCCATCAACTTGTTTTGGAATTTCATTTAATGTTGTTAAAAGAGTTTCTTCTTCGTTATAACAAGGTATTTGAACAATTAATTTCATAAGAAACAATATACACTAAAAGGGGGAATTTTGCCAAAAAATAACAAAAATTTCACATTTTATGAGAAACTTGTTTTATAAATTTAATACATATTTTATTGTCATCCTTGTTAGTGCCAAACATTAGTTTGGCCTTTATTTTGCGAAATTCCAGGGTCGCCCGAAAAAAGTTGACTAAATGTCAAGTTTTTTTGGGGCAGGCAAAGCCAAAAACGAAGTTTTTGCGTGCCGTTTAGCAAAATAAAATAAGTAGTTTTGAAACATAAAAAGCAGGCTGGGTTTTTAGCCCAACAGTTAAGTTGGGGTAGAAAATTACAACCTACAAATTTAAAATTAAAAAAGCCCCTTAAAAGGGGCAAATGAAAAGATAATTAATAAATTTATCTAAAGAAAATTAATTTATTTTTTAGCTTGTGCTTGATACATAGCCCTTTGTGCAGCTACGCCAAAGGGGATTGCTTCTCTATCCGTTATCATAATTGAGAAAATATCCGTAAGTTTTAGCCCTAGCGGATCAGAAAATTTATATTTATTACCTTGAGAACATTCCTTTGTCTTGCAATTTACATTAGAAGGTGATGGTTTTCTATCACCATTGACATCAACTAAAATAACACAAGGGGGTTTTGTTGTACCGTCGGGATTACTGTTTAGTCCATAACTGCCGCAGCCGCCACATGATTTATGATCTTTCATTCCCGTGCCATCGTCCCAAGCAACAGCTCCTGCATAGGTTAATGCACCAATACAAGGTTTTATGTTTGGATTTTCATGAAGTTTTAATGGCCATAAACCATCGTTATTCCAAAATTCAAATCGCATTCCATCTGTTGTATAAAATGCAAGGTTTGGCCACGCATTTCCATTCGAGCTACCATTAACGCCAACTAAATATTTCTGCATTACATTTGTTGTTTCGATAACTGCCATATGCCGCATTAAATATCCCATTAAATTAGCATTATCATATGGGCTCTCACCATCAAGCGCCATATTCATTGTTATTGCTGAATTTAACACGCTGACAGCTTTTCTTAAACCTGTTTTAAATTCTTGTTGTTGGGTATTACTTATAACACTTGGAATTGAAATTGCAGCAACTACACCAATAATAGCTAAAGTTATTAAAACTTCTGCCAGTGTAAAACCTTTTTTAAATCTTTTCATAATTAAAACTATCCTTTCATTCTTTTGTTTTTTTATTTATTCTTCTTTTGCTTTGTTCATTTTTCTTTTCTTTTTTCATACGCCTATCAAAGAAAAGAAAAACGAACCAAAAAGAAAAGAAAACAAGGCTTAATGAATAAGTTTAATCTTTTCTTTTAAAATCATCTGTCCCCTCAGTCGTTCAGAGTCGGGGCTGCGTTACTAATTAAGAAGATTAATTTTAAAAGTGATATGTTAAACCTAAAAAAGGTCACTCCCGCCCCTCCACTTCACCTTTCGGTAAAGACAGATGATTTTAAAAGGTTTGTTTGCTTTTAATGTGCGGTTAAATTTAAACGCAACAAAATGTTCAATTTGTTGTATTAAGGTTAAAAGAGTTGATATTATTGAATAAAAGGAAATAAAAAATTATAAAAAAGATGAAATTTTATGTATTGAACAGTATTGAAAATAATGATAATATTAGGTTATAGAACAAATGCACCATATTGAACATTATGGGGCATTTTTATATGATAAAAAGCCCCTCAAATTTATAAGGGGCTTTTTTATTAGTTATAAGCTTTTACTTTTGCATCATATAATTTATTAATGTTTGCTTTTTTGTTATTCAAGCTGTTTAATTGCCTTTGATATGTATTTAACCTTATTGTTCTTTCTGTTTCTGTTATTGTTTTATCGTTTTTGGTTGATTTAATTTGCGCTTCTTTTGCTTTGATTTCTGTTTCAACAGGGGCTAATTTTTCTTTTCTTTCTTTGTTTATGGAATCAATTTTTGCCTTGTTTTGGGCTTGTTTTTGTTTTTTAGCTTCTTGTTGTTGATTTTTTATATCTTGTTGAACTGCACTTTTAACACTGTTTAAATCACTTTTAACGGCATTTTTAAGTGAATCACCAAAGCTTGCAGCAAAAGATGAACCAATACCAACAGAAAGCGCAAGCATTAAGACTAAGTATTTCTTCATAACACCTCTCCTTATCTCTACCACAAAATTATTTTAACATAAAAGCCAAACGACATAAACAAAAAAGCGGCTCGAATTGAACCGCTTTAACTATTTTGGTTAAAAAAGCCTACATTGAATAAACGTTGATTGGGCTTTCTTGTTCTTTTTTGATAATTTCTTTGTAGTTAACTGCACCAACAAGTTCTCTAACTGTTTGAGCCATTGCAATTTGTGTTTTTAATTTATTAACAGCTGAACCAACACCAACTGCGCTTGCACCTGCAGCAAAAGCTAAAGGAGCTGTTTGAGGAGTGATGCCTGATGCTGTCATAACAGGAACATTAACATTTTTTGCAATTTCCATTGTGTTTGAAATTGTCATATGTGCAATTGATAATAAATCGCTTGAGGTTGAATCTTTTCTTGCCATCATTGGTTTAACACCTTCGGTTTGAATTAAATCAACACCCAAGAGTTCAAGTTTTTTAGCAAGTTTAATTTGTTCTTCAATTGAAATGCACCCTGGGACTGTAACGCAGGTGAAAATGTTGTCGTTTTCACATAATGTCATGGTTTCAAGTGCAATTTCATAAATTTCATCTGCACCAAAGTCAACGCCATCAGCGTATAATGCGTCAAAGTTACCAACTTCAATTGCATCTGCACCCCATTTTACAGCTTTTTTGAGGCTGAAAGGTTGTGTTGATGAAACAAAAACAGGGAGTTTTGTGTTTTCTTTTGCAGTTTTAATAACTTGTTCATCTGCAGCAACGTCAAC
>CALYDL010000021.1 GCA_944325145.1 Candidatus Gastranaerophilales bacterium | reverse complement strand
AGAGATAAATGTGCAGAACCATATAAGTATTCTGACCCCTTGGGGCTAAAATTAACAGATTTGTTTACCATTATGATAACAGACAAACAAGCAATTCCATATGGTGTTGCGGCGCAAAGGGCGATGTATCAGGCACAAAAGTAAAAGGTGTGTGAAGTTTTTAAAGTGTGATGAACACTTTAAAAACGAAACCGTTCCAAACCGCCGTTATGAAGCGGAGTTGAAAACGAAGCGGAATGAACAAATCTTAGTAAAAATAAGAAGCGGTGCGACTTTGTCGCATAAGCTCTATTTTTACTGATTTGACAGGCGGAAGAAAGAAAGCATAAAGCCAGATTGGAAATAAATTTATCCTTTCATATTAATTGCCCGCAAAATCTTGCGGGCAAACTTTTTAAAATCCGCTGTCTTGAATTTTGCTAGCGGTTCAAGCCGAGCAACTTCATTTCAAAAGTGCAAAAATGCACTTTTTCCATTCCGTTCGGCTTTCACATTGGCGGGTTTCGCTTCGCTTCACCCTACGCAAAATCCGCTCTCTTGAAATTCCTAGCGGCTCGTTCCTTGAATTTCGCTTCAAAATTTCTTTTTCAAGAAATTTTTCTGCTTCACTCGTCACTCGCCTTGGCGCACTACGTTCAGGCTTCGCCTTCACATTCGTGCTACGGAATTTCGCCTCTTGGATTTTGCTAGCGGTTCAAGCCAAGCAACTTCATTTCAAAAGTGCAAAAATGCACTTTTTCCATTCCGTTTGGCTTTCACATTGGCGGGTTTCGCTTCGCTTCACCCTACGCCTCCTTTTGCCAAAATCTTTGATTTTGTGCAAAATGGGTCCTCTTGGAGGGCAAAATCCGCTGTCTTGGATTTTGCTAGCGGTTCGCTTCTCTTGGCTGCGCTTTTGAAACCTAGCGGTTTCAGCCGCTCCGCCGTTCACTCACCTTGGCGCACTCCGTTCGGTTTCACCTCACATCCGTGCTACGCAAAATCCGCTTTTTCAACAACTTTATCTATTAGGCCATATTCAAGGGCTTGTTGAGCGGTCATGAAATTATCACGTTCTGTGTCTTGTTTAATTCTCTCAACAGTTTGGCCTGTGTGTTCTGCCATTAAAGTTGATAACATTGTTTTCATTCTTAAAATTTCTTTTGCTTCAATTTCAATGTCTGTTGCCTGCCCCTTAGCGCCGCCTAATGGTTGGTGAATCATAATTCTTGCGTTTGGAAGGGCTAAACGTTTGCCTTTTGTGCCTGCAGATAGCAAAAAAGCACCCATTGAAGCGGCATCGCCCAAGCAAATTGTTGAAACATCAGCTTTTATAAGCTTCATTGTGTCATAAATTGCCATGCCTGCCGTTATAACGCCGCCTGGGGAATTAATATAAAGCATAATGTCTTTATCGGGGTTTTCTGAATCCAATAAAAGAAGCTGCGCTACAATTGAATTTGCAACATCATCATCTATTTCAGAACCCAAAAATATAATTCTTTCTCTTAATAATCTTGAAAAAATATCAAATGCTCTTTCGCCGCGAGATGAATTTTCAACAACGGTGGGCACATAATCTAAAATTTTATATTCGTTCATAATCTAAACTCCATTTCACTCGATTATACCAAAAAATCTTAATTATTTGTAAAAAAATACGCCAAATTATTTAAAAAAATTTTTGTTCGTATTAAACTTATTTGGTTTGGATGAACAAAAAAGTATGAGGTTAAATTATGTATAATGTAGCAATCATTGGTGCAGGCCCTGCCGGCATTTTCACCGCTCTTGAAATTGTTAAATTAAAACCGGATTGGAAAGTTGTTTTAATTGAAAAAGGCGCAAGAATTGAAAAAAGAGCTTGTTTATTAAGAAACGGCCACAAAAATTGCCCGCAATGCAAACCCTGCGGTCTACTTTGCGGTTGGGGCGGCGCAGGTGCATTTTCAGACGGTAAATTAACTCTAACCCCTGATGTTGGCGGCCATTTGGTTGATTACATAAACTATAAAGATGTTGAAAACTTAATTCAATATTGCGATGATGTTTATTTGGAACACGGCGCAACAGATGTTGTATATGGCAGAGATAAAAGCAAATTTTTAGATATAGAACGTGCTGCAACATTGGCTGAATTAAAACTCGTTCATTCGCCTGTTAGGCACTTAGGAACAGAAAGAAGCCTTCATGTCCTAAAACATATGCAAGATTATCTTCAAGATAAAATTGAAATTATAAACAATAAAACCGTTGAAAGCCTAAATGTTGAAAACGGCACCATTAAAGGAATTACATTAAATAATGGCGAAACAATAGAAGCAAATTATGTTGTTGTAGCCCCCGGCAGAGAAGGCGCAGATTGGTTCTCTAAAGAATTAATTAAAAACGGCGTAAATGTTGTAAATAATGCAGTTGACGTGGGCGTTAGGGTTGAACTCCCTGCTGCTGTTATGGAACCCATTACAAGCCGCCTTTACGAATCAAAATTAATTTATTATTCCCCAACTTTTGGAGATGAAGTTAGAACATTCTGCATGAACCCAAACGGCGAAGTTGTTTCTGAAAACTACAACGGCATTCAAACAGTAAACGGCCACAGCTACGCTGATGCAGACAAAAAAACCCAAAACACAAACTTTGCACTTTTGGTTTCAAAAAAATTCACAGAACCCTTTAATGAACCAATTACCTATGGTCAACACGTTGCAAGCTTGGCAAATATGTTATCAGGCGGTGTTTTAGTTCAAAGGTTTGGCGACCTTTTGGATGGTAAAAGGTCAACCCCAAATAGAATTAAAGAAAGCATAATTCAACCAACCTTAGAATGTGCAACCCCTGGCGACCTTAGTTTGGTTTTACCATATAGGCAATTATTGAGCATAATAGAAATGCTTTATGCGCTTGATAAAATTGCCCCCGGTGTTGCTTCAAGATACACTCTTTTATACGGTGTAGAAGTTAAATTCTATTCGGCTCGCCCAAGGTTAACAAATGAACTTGAATCAACAGAAATTAAAAACCTTTTTGCAATTGGCGACGGCGCCGGTGTTACAAGGGGCTTAATGCAAGCTTCAGCATCAGGTGTTCATTGCGCAAGGGCAATGGCTTCAAGATAAAAATAAATAACAGAATAAAAAAGAAACCGCTTCAGTTAATAAGAAGCGGTTTTTTTGAAACTTATGGATAATTGAAAGATTTTTTATTCTTCCTCACCACTTGAAACAGCCTTGCCGATTAAGGCGGCACCTGTGCCGATTAGAGCACCTGCAAGTGCCAATTTACCTGCTTTTTTAACAGAAGGAGTTTCGTTTGCAAATTTAATAACTGCATCTTTAATCGCTTTGAATTTGCCTTTAACCCCTTTTGTAGATTTTAAGCCTTCTTTAACGTTTGCTGAAAGTGAATTATATTTACCTTTTGCTTTTTCTGCAAATTCAGCAACCGAACTTTTTATTGCGGCTAATTTTGAAGGTTTGCCCGATTCAATAAGTTTTTGTGTTTTTTCTAAATCTTTATAAGCTTTTTTTGTGCCGCCTTCAACAACATCGCTATATGCCGCTTTGAATTTGTTTAATTTTTCTTCAACGCCTTTTTCTTGTATGCTGTTCATTGTTTTTTGAACGCTGCCGGGGTTTGCAATTATATCAATTTTTTTCTTAAATGATGCAATATAATCATCAATAGTTTTGCCTGAATCTTTAAATTGGCTTACGGTGTCTTTTTGAGCTCGAATAGATTTTGAAAAACTATCTTTTAATTGGGGCGCTAAAACTTTTGCTGCGCCAATAGATGTGCCCACGCCTGCTCCTGCTATTAAACCTTGGTGAACTTCCATTTTTGGAGTTTCAAATGTTCTATTACCGATTTCCATACAAAATCCTTCCTTCTTATATCATTAAAAACAAAATAAGAAAATTTCATGACAAAAAAGAAATTTAATGTTAACAATTCTTAAAAATTTAAAAAGGGTGAAAAAACTTTGTAGAAAATTAAAATTGAAGATATTATGAGCAAAACCCCGCATAATTTCATTAAAATTGAACTATATTTATTAACTCCTTTTATATTTTTTATAAAAGATGTGAAAACTCCCGTTAAAATTATGATTAAGCCTTGGCCCAGAGAAAAAAGGAAAAGTAAAATTGCAGAATAAGTTATATCTTTTGATAATGTTGCAAAGCCCATAATGGAAGCTAAAATTGGAGTTGAACAGGGGGTGGCAGCCAGCGCAAATAAGACCCCCAATAAAAACGGGTAAAAAACCAAACTCGCCCCTTTTGATTTTGGCATTTGTTTAATGAAATTTAAAGGCGGAATTTCAACCGCACCAATTAAACTAAGCCCCATCACCATAATTAATGAAGCCATAAAAATAACCCAATAGCTGCCGCCAAACGCCATAAAAACTTTGCCTGTTAAGGCGCAAAAAATGCCGACAACGGTTAAAATGGCACTTAAGCCAAGCACAAAAAATAAAAGCCTTATAGTTGTGTGGATGTGGTTTTTGTCTTTATCAATGCCGCCAACATAGCCTACCACAATTGGCAAAATTCCAAGGGTGCAAGGGCTGATGGAAGCTAAAACGCCCCCTAAGAATGATGCCAACAATAAAAGATATGAAAAATTACCTTTGTTGAGTTCGGATGTGAAGTTTAATAAAAGTTCGTTCATTATTTTATCTTATCCAAATTTTCTTTAATTGTAATTTCATCTGCCAAGCCTTCAATTTTGTTTATAACGGCGCCATTTTTATCAATAAAAACAATGGTGGGAACAACTGTTATTTTGTAGGTTTCAATCATTCCGTTTGTTTTGTCGCTGTTTTCTGAAACATTAATTTCTTCTAATAAAACCGCTTCTTTATAATTGCCAAAAACTTTATCAACGGCTTCTTTTACTTTTTTGCATTCAGAACACATTGGGGATGAAAATTTTAAAAGTTTTCCTTTCATCATGGTTTCTTGCTGCATTGTATTATTTGCAATTGCAGAATTGTCTTTTGTTATGTTTTGCAAAATAAAAAATGTTGCTAAAGGAACAATGAAAACCAAAAGAATTATAATTTTATTTTTCATAAAAAATTTCTCCTTAATGTATGATATGAAAATTATAATTCTATTTCAACTTATATAAACCGCCCTGTTGATTAACCTTAATCGGCAAATTAAATTTTCATAATGCCGATAAGCCTTGTATTATATTTTTCCCAAATAATTTTATAAGCTTCAAGCTCTTTGTCATATTCAAGTTTTACAGCTGAATGAAAATAAGTTGAAGGGTCTTTTCCTTTTTGATATTTCTTTTTTCTTCTTTTTAATTCTTTGTCTGTATAAATTGGTTTATAAGTTTTTTTAGATGCAATCATAACGCCGTAATCCAAAGACCTTGAAGCTGAATTTGGCATTGATTTATCTTTTTCATCTCCCCATTCATAATCTGTGCCGTATTCATTTATAACTTCTCTTTTAATAACGGGAACTTTTGCCTTAATTTCATTTGATTGAACAAACATTAAATAAGAAAAATCAGGGTCTGCCATAATTTCATAATACCCCCTTTTTAAGCCATACCCCCATTTGTTTAAAATGTCAAATTCCAAGGTTAAAGTTGGGTTTGAACTTGCTTCAATGTCATCTTGATAAACCGGTTTATCCCCTTCTTTTGCGCCCGATTTATATTGCGGATAGGGCATAATATCTTCAATGGAGCGCCAAGCGGCTATTAAATTATGGTCGCAATCAATCAGCATAATAAATATTATAATGATTTTTACTATTCCATGCCAAGAAGGCATGGAAATTTTGTCAATATTTACAATTCTTTACCAAAAACGGCATTTTTTAAAACCATGAAATCATGCACTACACATGGGTTTACCATGAACAAAACATGCGAAACCCATGCCATGGGCTGACTTCAGATAGTCTAAAACCCTGATATGACCGCCTTATAAGGGTATGCAACTTTGTTACATGATGTTAATAATTGGCGAAAATACACTTGTATATTGCCTCTTAAAAGTTATAATAGTATTAAATTCAACTGCTGCAAGCGAAAAGAGCTTATCAGGCAGTGAAATTTTGCGTAAGTATCGGGGAGTAAAAGTAAGTGCTTAAAAGTAGAGATTTTGGACGTGCGGTTGCGGTTAGAAGATGGACAACAACTGCTATTGAATGTTATAAAAGAGGCTGCAATTGCGAAGGCTGTTTCTATACAGATTTTTTCAACAAATCATCTCAAAAATGCCAAATGAAAGCTTCTGTTCTTGAATTAGTCAGAGTTTTAGGCAAACCGGATGTTGAAATACAACAAATTTTACAGGAAGAATAAATGATATTGGCGCTTAAAGGCAATTTTAAGCGCCTTTTCTTTTTTATTGGTGTCGAAATTATAAAAATTAAAGAGTTTCCGTTTTTGTTAAGTAAATGGAATCTGAATTAATTTCTTTTAATAAATCCGCATAGCTTGAATAATATTCACCAAGTGCATCTTGATAACCAAGGGTAAGTTCAAGATACAATTTTTTGGAAACCAAAAATGTTGTAAAGTCAATTTCTTTGTTACTCAAACTTTTTTTGGAAGCTTCCATTAATTCTCTTGAATTTGTTAAAATTTCTTTGTTGTAATAGTTAAGGTTTTCTCTTGCTATCACAAATTTTTCGTAAGCGTCTGTTATATTCCTTATGGCGTCTATTTTTGCGTCTTCATATTTTAACTCTGCCTTTTGAATTTCAATCTTTGCATTGTCTATTTCGGGCTTAAAATTATATAAAATTGGAATGTTAACTAATCTTGCGCCAACATAGCCCCCCGATTGGAATTGCCCGTCGCCTGACATTCCTTTTGTTTGATAGGCATATCCACCTGTTAGTTCAACATCGGGTATTCTTAAATTTTTGGTAGCTTCTAAATTCTTTTTGGCAGCTTCCGCTTCTTTTTGCGCCATTAAAAGGTCGTATCTGTTATTTAGCGCATATTCTTTTATTTCTTTTAGGTCGGGCGTTTTTTCATTTGGTGAAATTGCCATAAGAGATGAATAGTTATCAGGTAAAAAATCTTCTTTTGTGTCTAAGTTGATGTCAGATGTGTTTAGAACAGAGTTAAAATAATTTTGCGCCGTGATTGTTTCTGTTCTTGCAACGTTAGTTAGCATTATAGATTTATTCACGGCAATTTTTGCTTGAATTTCTTCGGTTTTTGGCAAATTGCCTTTTTCAACTTCTTGTTTTATGTTTTCATAAAGTTCTTTTGCGAGTTGTTCTTGTTCTTTTAAAACTTTGTATTTTGATTTTTTAACCAATAAATTTACATAAGATTTTTTAACTTCTGCAATAAGGCCGTATTCAAGAAATTTTTGATGGTCTGAAACAGCTAATGAATAAGTTTTTGCGGTTTCTTTTCTTTTGCCTCTTTTAAAAAGCTCTATTGTATAATCAACACCAACCTGCTGCGGGTTGCCGACCCCTGCTTTTGGAATATTTTGAAATGTATGAATTGAAGGGTTTTGAAGCCTGTTTGCTTCAAAAATTTTATTTCTTGCAATGTCAACATCCAACCTTGCAAGTTCCATTTGCGGGTTAGTTCTTATTGCAAGTTCAATTGCATCTTTAAGGCTGATTTTTCTCTCTTCTTGAATTGCAAAAGAAGAGGGCGCTAAAAGTAAAATAAATAATAGAATTAAAACCTTTTTCAAAATTTCTGCTTCCGATAACTTCTTTTATAATAAACTAAAATTTTTAATTTGACTATAAAGAAGGGAAGAAAATTTTATTTTAATTCATCGCTGATATAGCCATTAACGGCACTTACCGCTGCAACATAAGGGCTTGAAAGGTAAATAAAGCCTTTTGTGTTGCCCATTCTGCCGTTAAAGTTTCTGTTTTGAGTTGCAAGGCAAACTTCACCATCGCCTAAAATGCCGCCATGAACACCAACGCAAGGGCCGCAGCCTGCGGGAAGGAATGATGCGCCTGCATCAATAAAGATTTCAAGCAAGCCTTCTTGAACAGCTTGTTTGTAGATGGTAGGAGATGCAGGAACAATAATTAACCTTACATCATCTGCTTTTTTTCTGCCTTTTAAAACCTTAGCAGCTATTCTTAAATCTTCAATTCTGCCGTTTGTGCAAGTGCCAATAAACACTTGATTAACTTTAACATTGTTTAATTCACGGGCAGCTTTTGTGTTATCAACCGTATGGGGGCATGAAACAGTTGGCACAATGTCTTCTGCTTTAATTTCAATTATTCTTTCATATTCTGCCATTGGGTCAATTTTCAATTCAACAAATTTATCTTCTCTGCCTTTTTCTTTTAAGTATGCTTTTGTTTTTTCATCTGTTTCAAAAAGGCCGCATTTAGCGCCTGCTTCAACAGCCATATTAGCGAGTGTAAACCTTTCATTCATTTCCATATTGTGAATGGTTTCGCCTGTAAATTCTAAAGCTTTATATGTTGCGCCGTCTGCCCCAATCATTCCTATTAAATGAAGCATTAAATCTTTACTTGTAACATTTTCTTTGAATTTACCGGTTACAACAATTTTATAAGATGATGGAACTTTTAGCCAAGTTTTACCAAGTGCAAAAGCTACTGCAATATCGGTTGAGCCCATGCCTGTTGCAAATGCGCCCAAAGCACCAGAGGTACAAGTGTGAGAATCTGCACCGACTAAAATTTCATTCGGGTTAACAAAACTTTCAATTAACCTTTGGTGGCAAACACCTTCACCTATATCAGATAATACTGCGCCATATTCTTTTGCAAATTCTCTTATTGTTGAGTGAGTGTTTGATAATTCTTTTCTTGGAGAAGGCGCTGCGTGGTCAATAAATAAAATGGTTCTTTTCGGGTTTGCAAGTTTTTCTTTTCCTAATTTTTTAAATTCTTGAATGGTTAAAGGCCCGGTCCCATCTTGCACTGCAGCTACATCAACACGTGCTATAACAAGTTCCCCGGGGGTAACATTTTTATCTGTATGAGCTGAAATTATTTTTTGTGCTAGTGTTTGATGTAGTGACATAAAAAATTCTCCATAATATCTCTTTTTTGTAATTTTACAACGAAAATAAAAATTTTCACAATTTAGGATTTACGGTTGATGAAAAAAATTAAATTTTAAATTAATATTTTAAAATGGATAAAAAATATTTTTGTATATTTGGCGGCGGCGGCATTAGAGGCGCTGCGTATTCAGGCGTTATAAAAGCAATTAAAGAATTAGACCTTAATATAACGGGCTATGCGGGCTCATCCATTGGCGCTGTTGTTGCAGGGTTAATTTCATTTAATTATTCGCCTGCTGAAATTCAAGATGTTTTCGATAACATTAATTTTGAATTTTTTAATGACTTCAATTTTAATTTCGGGAAAGATTTTGCACTATCAAAGGGCAAAAAATTTTATGAATGGATGAAAAATAAAATTGAGAGCAAATTTTACCCCGAATATGATGAAAACAAAGAATACCCCCCTGTAAAATTTAGTGATATTAAAGATGAACTTGTAATTTTTACAGTAGACCTTACAACATCAAAACTTTTTGAATTTTCAAAAACAAAAACTCCTGATGCTGAAATTGCCCATGCAATAAGGGTTTCTGTTGCAATGCCGGGGTTGTATGCGCCTGTTTTTAATGAAGATGAATGCTTGGTAGATGGCGACCTTCTAAAGGGAATGCCCTTATCTTTCTTAACCCCCACAATATTTGGGCGAGAAGAAAAAATTCTTGAATTCAGGCTTGAAAACAATGAAACAAAGAAAAAAATTTCAAATACTTTTGATTACCTAAATGCTGTTTATGATACCTTTTCAGGCGTTGCCAGCGATTTTATAATTAAACAATATAAAAACTATGAAAAGTTTGATTTCATTAAAATTAATACAGAAAACATTTCAGTTGTTGATTTTATGATAAATAAAGAAAAAAAGCAGCAAATGGCAAATTTGGGTTATAGATTAACAATTGATTATTTTAAAAATTCTCTTATTCAAAAAGAAGAAAAAATAAATAAGATTTATGCAAATTTATATCAAAGTTTGAAAAAAATAAAATTTTTAACCGAAAATAAAGATTTTATGGAAGCAAAAGCAGAAATTGGCGAACTTTCATTTTTGCTTTTTGATGACCTTGAAATTATTAATAAAAAAACAATCAAACTTGTTAAAAATTTAAAAAATGTTTTCAATTCAAACTATGTTGTGAAAAAAGGCATATTTAAAGACAGGGCAAATTTAATTGAATATAATAAAGTTTTAAATACGATAAAAGAAGCAATTCTTGCAATTGAAACAAAGCAAGGGTGCTGATTTTATTGTATAATTTCAGTTGAAAATTAATTTTTGGAGAGTTTATGTTTGATACCATAAAAACATTTTTTGGAAAAAGCCTTAATTTTCAAACCAAAATGGGCGGAGTTATCGGGTTTTTTCTTTTTGTGCTTGTAATTTCTTTTTTGTTATCATCTAAGTTTTTATCGCAAGATTTGCTTGAAAACGGAGTCGGCAAGAAAAAAATTATTGCCAAAAAAACAATAGAAGTTGTTGATGTTCAAAAAACAGAACTTTTAAGGCGTGATGTTGCAAGAAAAATTAAACCAATCATCATTCCTATTGATTCAAGCAGAATTTTAAACGGTTTTTATGCCCTAAAAGAAAACATTTTAAGAATTAAAACATCAGATGCCGATAAACAATCCAAATACATTGAATTTTCAAATATTTTTGATATTACAAACCAAGAAAAAAAAGAGGCGGTTGTTAACTTTGCAATAAATTCAACAAAACAAAACCTGAATGCAATTTTAAACAGCGCCGATATTGTTTTAAACAAATATTTAAAACAAGGGCTTCAAGACGGCGAAATTGAAACTTATACAAATGAAGATGCAATAAGAGAAGCGCTTGGCTATAATTTAACCCAAAGCCAATTAACCGCAATTTCAGGAATTTTAGAATGTGTTATTCTGCCAAATCTTGTAATTGATGATTTTGCAACAGATGTTGCAAGAAAAAATGCAAAAAGTTTGGTTAAGCCCTACACGGTAACTTTCAAAAAGGGCGATACCATTTTAAAACCCGATGAAATTTTAACCCAAGTTAAAAGAGATGCCCTGAGAAAATCGGGTTACAGCCTTTTAGAAATTAATAAATCTGGTGTTTTAGGGATTATTTTATTCACCTTATTATCTGCATTTTGTCTTGTATTTTATATTAAATACAAAGAAAGAAAATATGATGACCCAAGATATTATATGATTATAGGGCTTTTATCGACATTATTAACGGTTGCCTGCGTTTGGATTTCATCCAAAAATGATGTTCCGAATTATTTAATGCCAATTCCTGCCTTCACTATGATTATGGCTGTTTTTTCAACACCGACATTAGCGTTTGTTGCAACAATTATTTTTATAGCTTTATTATCATCATCATTATTTTTAGAGCCGCAATTTATAGCGGTTTATGTTTTTGGCGCACTTGCAAGTGTGTTTTTTGTTTCAAGAATTTCATACACAAGGCGCTTTGACCTTGTAAAATGCGGCGTTTGGACGGGCGTTGTAATGGCTGTTTTCATTGTTGTTATAGGTTTGTTTGAAAATCAATTCAGCTTATCATCTTTTACAATGTCATTAAAAATTGCATCAAATGCTCTTTTAAACGGCTTTTTTTCAGGCATTTTGTCTTTAGGAATTATTCCTATTTTTGAAAATACCTTTAAAGCGGTAACTCCATATGGGTTAATTGAGCTTGCAGACCACAATTCGCCTTTGTTATCAAAGCTTCAATGCAAGGCGCCCGGCACATATCACCACTCATTAATGGTTGCAAATTTGTGCGAAGCAGCAGCTGAGGCAATTGGCGCAGACCCGATTTTAGCAAGAGTTGGTGCTTTTTACCACGATATAGGAAAACTTCAAAAACCTTTCTTCTTTATCGAAAACCAATCATATTTTGGGGTTGAAAACCCTCATAATAAGCTTAATCCACGTTTATCAAAAATGGTTATCATCTCTCACACAAAAGATGGCGTTGATATAGCAAAGAAAAACGGGCTTCCTCAAGAAATTATTAATTTTATTCAACAACACCACGGCGAAGCGCTTGCGGGGCATTTTTACAACCAAGCGGTTCAATTGGAAGGCAAAGAAAACGTTCAACAAGAACAATTCAGATACTCTGGCCCCAAACCCAATATGAAAGAAACGGCAATTTTAATGCTTGCTGATGCGGTTGAATCTGCGGTAAGAAGCCTTAAAAACCCAACATCCGATGAAATTGAAAATATGATAAATAAAATTATCACGGAAAGATTGAACGATGGGCAGCTATCCGACAGCCCCTTAACTTTAAAAGATATTAAATTAATTGCAATCACATTTAACCGCATTTTAAGGGGAATGCAGCATGATAGGGTTAAATATCAAGAAGGCGTTATGAACGAACTTCAAAAAAACAATAAAATTGTTTTAGGCCAAACAGAACAAGAAAAACTGGATAAAAAAATTCAGAAAAAAATAGAAGAAAACAGAGAAAATAACCAAGAAAAAAAGGAAGATAATGAAAACAAAGGTTCAAATTGAAGATAATTACGGAGTAAAATTATCTTTAAAAAGAAAAATATCAAAAATTGTGGAATTACTTTTTAATATTGATGAAATTCAAAAAAATTCCGCAATTAAAGGTTTTGATGTAAATACATTATCTTTTAGCATTGTTTTTGTTAATGATTCTGAAATAAGGGAAATAAACAAAGAATACAGAAATAAAGACAAAGAAACTGACGTTATCACTTTTGCGCTTTTTGCAGATGATGAAAACAAGTTTGTTTTCAAAAAAACAGCGGAGCTTGGGGAAATTTTAATTTCTGTTGATACTGCAAAAAATCAGGCAAAAGAAGGCTTAGAAAAAGAAATTTTAACGCTTATAGCTCATGGAATTTTGCATTTACTTGGGTTTGACCATTTAACAAATGAAGATTACAATTTTGTTGTAGGGGTTCAAGAAAAAGTAATAGCTGAATTATTATGAAAAAATACCAATCTAAAAGTTTTATAAAAAGTGCAATACATGCAACAAACGGGCTTTACCTTGCATTTAGAACACAAAAAAACTTTAGAAAACATATTATAATTGCCGTTTTTATTTTAATTTCGGCATTTTTACTGAAAGCAAAAGGAATGGAAATTGCAATTATTGTTGCAACAAACACTTGTGTTTTGGTTGCTGAACTTATAAATTCCGTTATAGAATTTGTGATGGATGCTTATTATAAAAATAAATATTCAAGACTTTGCAAATTTGCAAAAGATATAGCGGCAGGGGCAGTTTTACTTTGTGCAATTTCATCTGCCATAATTGCCGCCATATTGCTTGTTCCAAGGTTTGTTAATATTATAAAACCTTATATTTAATCATAGTTTGTCATTTTATCAACAATAACGCCAAACCCATGGGCTATTCTTTGCCCGATTAAATCAACGGTAGCTGAAAGCTTGCTTTTTTCATAAAACTTTATTTGCTTATCAAGAATATCCGTTAAAGGCGCTTCATCGTCTTCTGTTCTTACAACAATTTTAATTCTTTTGTTTTCGCCTGTTAATTTGTTGTGTTTTTTTGATGCTTCTTTTTCAAGAGTTAAAAAAGCACGTCTTGTTCTTGCAAGTTCTGAAATTTTTGCTCTTTTTGTTGCATCGCTTTCTTTGCTTTTGCCCCAAATGGTTCTCATACTTTCTTTTAAGGGAACATCGCCTGTTGGGGGGCTTATTGTGCCCGATATATCATCTCTTCCTTTGGGCAGAAAATTTTCAAAAATTTCATCTGTTTTTTTGCTGCCTGCAAGAGAAATAACTTCTTGAATAGAATATGAAAGGGGTTCTTCTTCTTCATCTTCATCAAAATCAGGTTCTTCATATTCAAAAGAATCTTCAATTTCATATTCCGGTGTTTTAAATGTCGGCCTTTGGGCTGAACGGTTATCAAGATTGTTTAAGCGGCTTTGTTCAGCCCTTATTTTATTGGGGTCAAATTGAATAATTTTTGCCATTTTAATAAATTCCTTTTTTAAGACAGTTTCTATAACAACTATGAATGCAAATTTTTGCTATTTTATTTCGTAATTGTGAATAAACTTAAATTCTTTTGGCAGATAATCTTCTATACAAGCTGAATTTAGCCCGTTTTCCATTAAGGTTAAAACAATTGTTTTTGAATTTGCAAATTTTGTGTTCAGTCTGCCTAAAGATTTAATATTTATAAGCCCTTCAAAATGCTTGTCACCGGTTTCTGTTGTTGTGAAATCGTCTCCTAAACAGCAAATTGCTTTAATTTCTGTTTTTTCGCCGAATTTTTCTATTGCCTTGTAAGAAGCTGTTAAAAGCGGGTCTATAAACCATCTTTTTGAAAAATCAATTTTTTTGGCAGTAAAAATTTCTCCGTTTGAGATAATTCCAACTGCAATATTTTGCCCTGAAGTATTTGAAAGGGAATTATTTTTATAAACCTCATAAGTTTTTTTATAAAGTGAAAGAAGCACGCTATCATCAATATCAACGGTTTTTGCCGCTTCTGTTTTTTGAATTTTAATGTTTTCATTTATTTCAACAGGTTTTTTATAGTGCAAATTTCTTAAAGGAAGAAAAGTTTCAAGCGGTAAAACATCTAAATAAAGCCCATTTTCACCTTTTTTTAGAGAAATTATTTTAGTATTTTTTTGCATATGTGCGCCTGTATTAAACCAAGCAAGGCAATCGGCGCAAGGTGTTATTTTTTCAGACCAAAAGGCTTCATCGTTTATATAATTGTTCATCAAAATATATTTAATTTTATAATCAAATTTGCCTGTTTCATTGAATTCTTTAACCTTATTCGTATAAGTTTCAATTAATGCGCTTCTTTCTGCGCAAACTGATGAAATTTCATTTCTTGTATTGTTAAGGTTAACCCCGAAATAAACCGAATTATCATCTGTCACAATGGCTGCCGAATAAGAAGAAAGAGTGATTGAACCCTTTTTAAAATTGTTTTTTGAAAGTTCATAAATATATAAAAGGTAATAAACGATATTCTCCTTATCTTTTTCGTTCAATTCACCTTTTATTTGAACATCAAGGGGGGTTATTTTATATTTTTTAAAAAGCTCGTTTTTGGTTGTTTTTATTGTCATAGCTTTAACATTTTATTTTCTAAATAATTTTTTTTCAAGTTTTATTATTTTTTTGGCAATTTTTTTAACCGATTTTTTTTAATTATAATAAGCAAGGAAATAAGGTTGGATAGAAAATGAAATTAAACAGCACTCAAAGCACATTTTATGACCAAGACAGGGATTATTCTTTCAGAACCTCTGATTCTGCCGCAAGAAAAAAAGCTGCAGCTCCTGTTTCAACGGGAACGGCAGATTTTGATATTCCTGATTTTATGAAACAAAGAAGAAGCAAAAATTCAAGAGTAAGAACTAACAGCTATGGTGACGTTGCAGAATTTAGCACGCCAAAGAAAGAAAAAACCCAAGAACAGCTTAGGCAAGAACGCCTTAAAAAGCGCAAACAAGCTGAATTAAAAAGGAAAAAAGCAGCAAGAGAAAACTTTGCAAAAGGCATTGCAACATTAATGGCGGTTGCAACAATTGCAGGCGGTGCTAAAGCAGGCGGCGATTACATTACAAGGTTTGACCCCGCAAGTGCAAATTATGACGCTATGGGGCATACAATAACAGAAGTTTCTGAATGGTCGGGCGTTGATGAAAAAGCAATTTTAATTGCAAATGAAATGAGCGATGCAAACGAAAAAGTTGACGATATAGTTCTTCCTGAAAGCTACAAACCGCTTGAAGAAGAAATTTCAGGCCTAAAAGAAAGGCTTGAAAAAGATAAATTAACATCTGAAGAAAGAGCGGAACTTCAAGAAGAACTTGACTTTTTAACTGCAAAACAACAGGAACAAGAAGCAATAGGGGCAAGTTATATTGATGAAGACGGCAAATTTGTTTATATTGTGCCAAATGAAGTAATAAGCGCAGAAACAATTAAAGATGCCTATGGCATTGAAGACGGTGTTTTAAGAGAATATAACGACCTTTCATATACTTGGGGCTGGAACCCTGATGTTCCCGAACATAACAGCTACAAAGATTACACAGGTTCAAGAACATCCGGCGTAAGGGTTCCCGCAGATGAAATAAACAATTTTGAAGAAGAATAAAAATAAAAAATAAAAGATAACCGCAACTTTTTATAAATTGCGGTTTTCTTTTTTTAAAAAATAATATAAACTTAATTTATTAGTTTATGAGGATAAAATTTTGAACAATTTATATGAAGATATTAAGCTTTTTTCAAACGAAGGGTATATTTCAAGAAGAAACTACATTGTAAATTTTTTAATTATTGGAATTATTTCTTCTTTATTTTTAATGTTTGTGTTTCCCAAATTTCAAACAACAAATATGCTATCCGACCTTATAAGGGCAGGGAATATTTATTTAATTTTATATATAATTTCATCTTTAATTTTTTCAATTTTAACCGCCTTTAATATGTCAAAAAGAATATCTGATATTAAAAATATTGAGCCTAAAAATTCAATATTTTGTGCAATTTTAACATTTTTGTTGTTGTGCCAGTTTTCACCTTTGTTTAATTATCAGGCAGGGGTTATTTTATCTTTGCCGGTTATTTTGGCGCAGTTGTTTTTTATGATTAAAAAAGGTGAAATCACATCTAAACAAGAAAAAAGCGAAATAAATAAATTTAATTGGGGCGCATTTTTTGGAACATTTGTTTGGGGGCTTTTTAATAAAACATACATTGCCCTTTTAATAATTCCTTTGTTTTTTACTCCCGCTTGGCTTTTTTTCGGGTTAATTTTAGGAATTAAAGGAAACGAATGGGGGTATAAAAATAAAAAATATAATTCAATTGAAGAATTTCACAAAAGCCAAAAAAGGCAAGCAACGTTTTGGAGCATTCTAACCCCTTTATTAACCGTTATTTTAATTGCAATTTTAACCGTTGCTTTTTCTCTTCTAATTGCGGGTGATGAAAAAAGAGCGCAAATAGAAGGCAGGCCTTCATATATGGAAGTTTTAATGACAAAAGAATTAAAGAAAATTTATAATGATTATGAATTAAATGAAAATGAATATAAATTTTATATTGATTCAAAATTTTGGAACAGTTTATCTGATTATGAAAAGAAAAGCGCATTTGAATCTGCCGCATTATATGCAGAATATAAAAATTTATATTCTAAAACCCCTGAAACAAAGCATGTAATTAAGAAAAAGACAAAAATATATTCAGATGAAAACAAGCTTTTATATGAATATAACAAATAAAAAAATGAGCCTTAATTTTAAGGCTCAAATTTTTATCTTAT
Organism: Candidatus Gastranaerophilales bacterium; assembly: GCA_944325145.1. Lineage (GTDB taxonomy): Bacteria > Cyanobacteriota > Vampirovibrionia > Gastranaerophilales > Gastranaerophilaceae > Galligastranaerophilus_A. Next base: position 16,766 of record CALYDL010000021.1, on the reverse strand, counting down.
AAAATTTGTCATTGTAGCGGTTTCTTTTTCAGGCTCTTTTATTCCTAATTTTAAGCCCGCCTCTTTTAATTTTAAGTAATATGCCATATTCTTAGCCAAAATTTTCATAATTTGAACCCCTTCAGCATCTTTTAAAACTTCATCGGGGCTGTTGCCATGAACCATATTCCAATACCTTGAAGAAATAATTGGCATTTCTGAAATTGCGAAATATTTGTTTATTTCATCTATTGTGGCGGTTGTGCCTGCGCGCCTTGCTGAAACAACTGCAGCAGCAGGTTTTAGCCTGAAAACATTTTTGCCGCTTTTTGCAGCAGAGAAGAAAGCCCTATCTAAAAATGAACTTAAAATGGCAGATGCTGAGGCATAATGAACGGGAGAACCAAAAATAAAACCATCCGCAGATGCCGCTTTTTCAACAAATTCGTTTACTTTGTCATTTTCTATAACGCACCTTCCAAGTTTAGAGCAGGCATAGCAGGCTTTGCAAGGTAAAACATTTGCTCCTGCATAAAAAATTTCGCCTTCAATTCCTTCTTTGTTTAATTCATCAAGAATAATTTTAAGCGCAGTATAAGTGCAGCCTTCTTTATGGGGCGAAGCATTTAACAATAAAACCTTCATAAAAAACTCCTTTTTTATTTAATGTTAGCACAATTTTTAAAAAACAATCGGGCTATTTAACAAAATTTTTAAAAGGAGAATTTTCATCCGCTTTAATGCCTTTTTGTTCAAAAACATCCGTGTATAATTTTGGAGTTTCAACTAAAACAGGTTTTTGAAGTTCTCTTTTTTTATTTTTTACATCAAGATATTTATATAAAATTCCGCCGCCAACCGCAGCAATTGCGCAAATGCCCAATAGCCATTTATTGCCTTGTTTAACATATTTGCCTCTTGAATATGTTTTTGAATATTCTTCCATGGCTTCTTCTGCCGTTTGGTCTAAATGCAATTTTGGAACAAAAATTCCCATAACTTGTTTTAAATTTATAATTCTGCCATTTTCGTCATATTTAATTTTAACGGGGCGTTTCGGGCCTTTTTCTTTGAAGGTTTTTGCTTCTTCAATTGCATTTTGTATAAGCTCTTTTACGCCTTCTTCAAATCTTGTTTCGGGAACCTTTATTCTTGAAGGTTCTAATTCTTGTCTGACAAGCTCTTCTGCTTGTTTTATAACTTCATCGCTTACGGTTTGGGTTTCTCTAATGCCATTTTCCGTGAACAATTTTATTGCAGAACTTTTTGCCTTTCTGCTTAATGTTGCAAAGGATTTTCCGTCAAATGCGGGGTCTGAGAACCACATATCAAGAATATCCATATTGGCATCAATTCTGATTGGGGGGTTTGTTGTTGAAAGGTTTGTTTTAGAGAATAATTTTTTATAGTGTTCAAGTTCTGATTTTAAATAAAATCTGCGTTTGGGGTCATCGTATCTGTCAAGCCCTTCTGCTAAAACTCTCATAAGGTTTTCATAGGCTTTTGGAACTTGTGCGCTGTTAGATGCGTGTTTTGAAATTTGAGCTTCAGCTACAAGTGCATTTAACTGTATTTTTGCAGCTTGAAGTTTAGCAAAATAGACATCCGGTTTTTCTTGAGAAAACAGGCTTATATAAACATCTTCAAATTTAATTGCTTTTTTAAGCCTCATTTTTGCTTCTTCAAACGGAATTCTATCGCCCAGGCCATCACAGTAGCTTTCTTTAACTTCAAGAGTTCTTAAAAATTCTCTCATTGGCTTATGATATGTGTTAGCCTTCATTTGAATGTAATCTTGCAAAAAGCCCACAGGGTCTTCAATATCATGTGCCATTATTCTTGTATAAAGCGTTCTTGCTTCATAGTTTGAAAGGTTAGACGGAACCCCGATAAACGGGTTATCAGGAATATTTCTAACATGGGTTAAATCTCTTAAGCCTATAGCAAGTCTGTCATCGCAAGTGAATGAAGCTGCAAATTTTTCTTCAATTGTGCGGTCCAAATTTTTAAATTTGAAATCCGCAAAGTTTCCCGGATTCAAATTTTTCAAATTCTTTTTAGGAACAAGCGTTGCGAAAAATTCCGAAGGGGCTGATTGCGAATGAAAAATTCTGCCGTCTCCAACAAGATATGAGAAGGTGTCAAAATCTATCATTCTTGTTTCGCCGTTTGGCATATAAATAACGTTTCTTGGTGATAAATCCTGATTAATTATCCCGCCTTGATCAAGTATTATGAATTTTTCAGCCAGCCCTTTAACATCTTTTAGAGTGATTGGTAATTCGCCTGCGTGTTTGCCTTTTATAAATTCTTCAACCAAAAACGGTCTGTTTGCGCTTTGTGCTATTTCAAAAGGTTTAGGGCAAATGGTTTCTCCGCCTTTTAAGTCTCTGATTTTGTTTAAAATAGAATATTCTTTTAATGCAGTATCATGTATTGAAGCATCCGGAGATTTTACCATATATTTTCCCGCATAAGGATAAACCCCCTGAACGGTTTTGCCTGATTCATCAAGCCTTTGGGAATCTGTTTTTCTTATTAAATCTGAAATTTGTACTAAATCTAAATCCGTTATTTTATATTTGCCTGAACCATAACCCGTAAATGAAGGCGCATTTTGCTGCACAAAATTGCCCGTTTTTGCATTAACATTGTTTTTAAATGTTTGATTTACTTTTTGTTTTGGGGCAATTTGAACTATATTATAATTTACAGGATTGATGCGCATTAAAATTTACCTTTTGAAAAAAATGTTTTTTTCAATTTTAGAAAACATCTGAAAAATATTTTTTTACACTTTTTTATAAATGTTAAGAATTTATTTACAAAAATTTTTCGTTAAGGTAAAATTTATTTTACAAAAAATAATTGCCATCAAAATTAAATATCATAAGGGATTGTAAAAATGAAAATAGGTTCTATTGGTTCGAATATGGGCTGCAAGCAGGTTTCACCTTATTTTAAGGGTGATTCAAGGCCTTTTATTGTTAATGTTCATAAAGAAGAAGATGTTAAAAAGGAACTCGACAGAGATAACTTTAGAACGGATGCTCTTCAAATTTTAAGAAGAGGCGAAGCGCCAATTACAAAGCTTGAAGGCACATATCCCCCTGATGTTATGGTTACCGGCACAATTTATTATGCAGACAACTATGAACCTGTCGGCGATTATGCTTTTGGCACGCACAGCTATGTTGTTGCAGATGAAAAATTTATGAGAAATTTAACCATAGAAAGAGTTTTAAACAATAAAAAAGATTCTCCGACGGTTATTCAAGGCCAAAGGCACTGTTTATGGTTTGATACAAGATACAACAAACAAAAATTGAACGGAATGGGCATTCCAACAGAACCCATTGATAAAGCTGACGATAAATTGTTAGAAAAAGAAGGCGAAGAAGCGCTTCATTCTTCAATTAAAGAAGCAAAAGAAAATGCCCAAACAGACGAAGAAAAAGCCATTGCAAGGTATAGGGAAGTTCGTGAAATGAGAAGAATTGTGGAAAGAACCCACAAAGAAGTTATTCAAGAAATGAAAGACTTGAATTTTGATTATTACGACCATAACCCAAGGCCGCTTGTTAGCGTTCCTAATTTTGAACCCTAGCGGATAAAATCGGGCGTTATAACGGTTATTTCATCGTTATCATTTCTTTTTATTATAAATTTAATTTTATCTTTTGGTAAATCTTCTTGTGTCCAAAATTCGTTTGGGCCTTTTTCGCCGTTCATATCAACGGTTATTGTGCAATTTTCACTTTTGCATTCGCCGTCAGAATTAAATTCTAAAGTGGCACCCGTAATGGGTTCAACTAAAACATTTGTTCCTTTTTTAGAAAAAATTCCTTCTTCGTTAAAATATTTAGCCAAATTTTCAGATGAAAAATCTTTTAATTTAACGCCTTTTATTGTTGTGTTTCTTGCAATTTGTTTAATTAAAAGGTTTTGAATAAAGCTTCTTTCTGTTTTAAATTCTGTTACTTTTGCAATGTCGTTTAATAAATCTAATGGAATTTGAAATTCACTTGCTAAAGTTGCATTCATTATAAAAAATAAAGTTAAAATTAAAGCTGTTTTTTTCATTTATATAACCTTTTTTAATTTATCTATAACAAAATCTAAAGCCCCTTGCTGGTTTTTAAAGGCTTTATTAGCGTTATTTTTAATTTCATTGTAGTAGCTTTCATCTAAAAGAAGTTTTTTTGCGATTTCAAAAAATTCTTCTTCATTATTTACAACAAAAGCTGCGTTGTTCATTTTTAAAATGGAATAAATATCTCTGAAATTTTTAATTGAAGGGCCTGAGATTGTTGGTTTATCAAATATAATGGCTTCCAATGGGTTATGCCCCCCTGTATTATTAAAGCTGCCGCCTATAAATGCAACATCAATTTTAGCGTATAATTTTGCAAGTTCACCCATAACATCTAAAAGTAAAATGTCTGAATTATCATTGAATTGTTTGGTTTCAGAATACAAATTATATGAAAAATTAAAACTTTTAATTAAATTTTGAACATTTTTTGTTCTTTTTATATGTCTTGGAGCCAAAAGAAGTTTTAGATTTGGAATTAATTCTTTTAATTTTTTATAAACTCTTAAAACTATCTCATCTTCCCCATTATGAGTGCTTCCTGCAATTAAAACTTTTGAATTATTTGTGTTTAAATTAATATCGACATCAAATTTTTTTATATCAAATTTTAAATTTTTCATAACATCAAGCTGGTTAATATTTGCCCCTGCTTCATTTAAACGGGCTTTATCAATTTCGCTTTGAACAAAAATGCCCGAATATAATGGAAGAACATTTTTAAAGAAGGGTTTTAAAATTTTATACATTTTGAATGATTCATCGCTCATTCTGCCATTTATAATGTAGGTTTTAATGTTTCTTTTTTTGGCATTATAAATAAAAATCGGCCAAATTTCGGTTTCTGCAATTAAAATAACATCGGGGTTAATTTTATCTAAAAATTTTTCAACAAAAAATTTAATATCAAGGGGAAAATAGGTTATAAAATCTGCAACATCGCCCATTTTTTTAATTGCCGTTTCTTGGCCTGTTTTTGTGCCTGTTGTAATAACCAAATTATGATTTGGAAATTCTTCTTTTACTTTTCTTATTAATTTTTCTAATGAAACAATTTCACCCACAGAAACGCCGTGGATCATAATTGTTTTTTTGGTTTTATCGTAATTTTCAGGTAAATTAAAATTTCCCGTTTTAATTTTCCAACTTGTAACATCTTTTTTTTGAATAAGCCTTAATAAAAAAATGAAAGGTAAAATAATTAAACCTAAAATACAAGTTAAAAATGAATATAATTTAAGAACTAAGTTCAATTAAAACTCCTTTCAAGTTCATTTAATGCATCTAAAACTTCATCTGCCTTTGGAAAATTTGTGCAATTATTAATTTTTTTAGGGTCAGATAACGGGCATTTTTTCTTGTGGCAAGGTTGACACGGTAAATTCCCCCCTAGGGCAATGTGGTTTATTCCAATTGGGGCGTATCTTTCTTTTGGTGTGGCTGTAAAAATTGAAATAATTTTTGGTTTACCTGTGGCCCAGCCTAAATGGGTTGAACCTGAATCCAATGAAATTAAAATATCCCCTCTTTTTAAAACTTCAATTAATTCGCCTAAGTTTGTTTTGCCTGCTAAATTAATGAAGTTATCGCCCCCTATATAACTTATTAAATTTTTATCTTTATTTGTTCCGATAAAAATTAAATTAAATTTTTCATAATCAATTAATTTAATTAATTTTTTCCAATAATCTTTATTCCAGTGTTTATTATCCCAAGTGGTTGCAGGGGCTATAATTAAATTTAATTTGTTTTTATCTGTTTCAGATAAAAGTTTATCAACCTTTTCAATTGCTTCTTTTTTTGATGGAGGAAGTGTCATTTTAATTTCAGATGTGTCTAACCCCAAATATTTTGCAAATTTAAAATAATTATAAACACTATGGAGCTTAAAATCGTTAAATAAAGGCTCAATTACTTCATTTCCCCCAAAAATTGCCCCTTCTCTTGCAGATTTTGCAACTATTCTTCTTTTACCGTTTGAAAATTTTGTCCAAATAAAACTTTTTAAAATTAATTGAGTATCAATTACAATATCGTAATTTTCTTTTCTTATATCTTTTATTATTTTTAAATACTCTAAAAAATTTTTAATAAAGTTTTTTTCTTTTTTCCATTTTTCAACAGGTGCCAAAATGGTTTTATCAACACAAGGGTTATTATTTACAATATCAAACCCTTTTTCACTTGTAAGCCAATGAACTGTAAACCCGTTTTTTTTCAAAATGTTTGCAAGAGGAATATTAAAAACAACGTCCCCTAAGGCTGAAAGCCTTATTAAAAGCAACTTTTTCATCTCTTTTTCCATAAACAAATTATAAACAAATTGAAAATTTTTATCAATCTAAAGATTAATCTTAATACCTATCCAAAGATAGATGTAAGAAAAATAAAAAAAAGATAAAACTATATTAAATAAGGATTTTTAAGAGGAAAATATGAAAAAAGCGGTTATTTTGGCTTTTATTTTAATAATTACGATTTGCACGGTTTGTTTTTCAAAAACAAACAACATTTATAGCGCAGATATTACAAACAAAAACGGTGTTTTAACCTTAAATTTAAAAAGTGATTACAATGAAAAAATAAAAGTTACAAAAGAAAACCCCTATAACATTTATTTTGACATTGAAAATGCAAAACTAAGCGGCAGATTCATTGCAAATTCAAATGATACCCCCGTTATGGTGCAGCAAATAGGTTCTAAAGTTAGAATTTATTTAAACGGCGGGCATTTTAAAAATGTTGAAACCAAAATGGTCGGCTACAAAGGCAATATGCCGATAAACCCTAAAAAAACAGTTTTCGGGCTGATGATTTTATGTTTAGTCGGCTATCTTGCAAGGAAAGCTTATTTTGATACAATTGAATTAGCAAAAGATAAATCAACAACAATACATATTAAAACTGCAATTGATTTGAACAAACAGCTATATAATATGGATAGAAAAAATTCACCTGTTATTGCAGCACACAATATGACAGATACAATTTCAAAACAAGATGTTTATGTTGATTTTCAATATGCAAAAGACAGAAAAAATATAAAAATTGCAATTTAGAATATGAACATAATTAATTTAATTATAATGATAGCCCTTATAAGTTTACTTGTATTGGTGCATGAATGGGGGCATTACATAGCAGCCAGATTATTTGGCGTGAGGGTTACAAAGTTTGGTTTCGGGATGCCTATTGGCCCTGTTTTGTTTAGAACCAAAAAGGGTGACCTTGAAATTTTGGTCCATGCCTGCCTTTTAGGGGGGTATGTTTCATTTCCTGAAGATGAAGAAACAGAAGAAGGCAAGCCAATTTTGCCGCCTGATTCAAAAGAAAGGTTTAAAAACCAACCGCCATTAAAACAAGCAATCATAGTAACCGCAGGCGTTATTATGAATGTTGTTTTTGCTTTCTTTTTAATAGTTTTGGCAGCAACAATTTTTCATAAACTGCCTGCAGGAAAAAGCGAAATTTTTATTAATGAAGTTATAAAAGATGGCTACATTCAAAAAACAATGCCAAATAAATTAAAGGCAAACGATAAAATAGTTTCAGTTAATGGCATTGATATTGATTCAGCATACAGTTTTATTTTCTTGGTTAAAAATTCAAAACTTTATGATAATAAAGTTTCTAAAGAAACAATAAATAAAAAATTGGATGAATTTTTAAAATTAAACCCAAAAATCAAAAAAAATGAAATTATAAAAGAAGGCACAAGAGTTATTCTGCCAACAAAAACCCCTGAAAATAAACTTGTTGTAAATGAACATATTTTAAAGGGTTTAGAAAAATATAAAGATAATGAAATTCAATTATCAGAAGATGAAATAAAATTAAGAAGCGAAATTTTGAATAGATACACCTATGTTTTAACAAAAGATTCTTTTGCGCTTGAAATTGCAACAGCTTTAGCCGATTATTATAAACCATTGGATATTGTACTTGAAAGAGATGGCAAACAAATTGAAATTAAAAATGTTGTTGCAGGAGAAGAAGGTACTTTGGGTGTTAAATTAAGCACAAAAGAAATTTACACGGAAACCAAAACCCCTTCTCAAATTCTTCTTAATTCTGCAAAATATATGGTAAATAGCACAAAATTAATGTGCATCGGCCTAATTCAATTAATAACAGGTAAAATTCCCATAAATGAAATGCATGGGATTATTGCAATTACAAAAATAGGTTCTGATATTATTGAACACCAAGGAATGCTAAACGGGCTTTTATTAACCGCAATTATTAGTATTGACCTTGCAATAATTAACCTTCTTCCAATTCCTGCACTTGATGGCGGACATTTAATGTTTATTATTATTGAAAAAATTATAGGCCGCCCCTTGGATGAAAAAATTGTTGAAAATATTAGCAGATTCTTTTTTGCACTTTTAATTGCACTAATGATTTTTGTTGTATTTAATGATATTTTTGCTCTTATCACAAAGAAATTTTAAAATAATTGCCCGATTGGGCAATATATTCTCTATATATAGATTATTGCTAACAGTCTTATAATGAGTTATACTGAATAAGTAACGAAAAAGGGGCGTAAAAATTGAAAAAGATTGTGTCTATGGGCTTTACTTTAGCAGGGGTGTTTTCAAACTCCATGAAGATAGTTCAATAACCCTAAGAGGAACGGTGGGTGCAATTACAGACGGTTCTGCCGGCGATTCTGAAGCGGTTACAAGCTATACAACCTGTGAAAGTGAAACTAATTACGCACGCTGCGGTTCTTATGGCTTAAACAGCAATTCAGATAAAACAACGAACGCCCCTTGTCTTGTTATAGTTGATGTGAATGGCGACAGAAAGCCATATCCTTCTAATTCAAGGTGTTTCAGCTCAACCTGTTCAAAAGAAAATATCAGAAAATATGCAGACCCTGATGGCATAAGGTTAACAGATACATTCCCAATTATGATAACCGATAAAGGTGCAATTCCTTATGGAACGGCAGCGCAAAGGGCAATGTACCAAGGGCAAAAGGGCAAGTAAAATTATTTAATATATTCAACTCTAAAGCGGTAGGCTTCAAAAGTATCTGAGAAATAATCAGGTGTGAAGCCTGCTTTAATTTTCAGGTTATTCAAAAATTCCTTTTTATTTGGTAATTGCTCCCAAACAGAAGGCAGATAAACAGCGCTTTTTTCTTTATCTTTTATAATTAAGCCGTCAACATCTTTTATTAATTGGTTTAATAAGTCTTCTTCACTTTTAAAATTCATTGGAATTGGGTTTGATAAAAGTGAAACCGCAATTTGAAGTTCTTCTATTTCTTCTTTTTGAACAGGGTAAAACCTTGGGTCTTTATATGCTGCATTTTGCGCATTTGAAATAATATCTTCAATTAAGGGTCTATAAGCCCCAATTGAACCAATGCACCCTCTTAATTGCCCGTTTTTTTCTAAAGTTACAAAAGATGCGCCTTTTTGTTTCATAATTAATGGAACTTCAATTTTTTCTTTTATGGGTTCATACGCAGATTTTATGCTTAATTTAGATAATGAAAGAATAAAATTTGAATAATATTTTTTAATAAATGAATTTAGGTTTCCTTCATATAAAGCCCAAGCGCCATAGCCTACAACCCTGTTGGTTTCGCCTGTTACATCGCCTGAATTATATAAGCCGGAAACAACAAGAGGCCAATTTTTTGTTTTTGCAAAATCAATTAAACCTTTTATACCTATTGAATTGCAAGCAAATTCGGGTTTAAAATTTTCAATATCTAAATTTTCAATTAAGCTTAATGTTAAATTATCAACCCTTTTTGCTTCATCATAAGTTAAAAAGTGGCTCAAATCTGATGAAATTATAAAGCCTAAATCCTCATTATCATAATATTTTTCAATTATCTTTGAAATAGTTTTATAATCCGCTTTTCCAATTAAAACGGGAACAATTTTAACATTATCAAAAATTGTTTGAATTAAAGGAAGCTGAATTTCAACAGAATGTTCTTTTTTAAATGCTTCATCATTAATAAAGCCAAATTCTTTCAATTCTTCATTTATTTTTTTATCAATTTCAACATTTCCTAAGGGCGTTTGCCAAAAATCAAACCCTGTAAGAGAAATTCCTTCAAAATACATTTTATGTGCAGGAGCAAAAATGAACAAAGTTTTAAGTTCTTTTTTTAGGGCAGATAAACCCATATAAGCTAAGTTGCCTGAATATATAAGCCCTGCATGGGGAACAATAACCGCACGGGAATAAGAAGATATTATTTTATCTTCATCTTTTTGAAAAAAGCTTATATCTTGTTTTAATTTATCGGCGTTTTCGCTGTAAAAAGTTCCTGCAACCGATGGCGGTTTAATTTTTTCCATAAAAATATTATAATCTATTTTAATGAATTATCAAAAAATTGTTAAAAATAAAATTCAATGTTTAATATGCCCAAGAACTTGCATTTTAGCTGAAGGGCAATTTGGTTTTTGCAGAACAATTAAAAATGAAAATAATAGTTTAATTTTAACCGTTTTAAACCATATAACAGGCATTAATATTGACCCTATTGAAAAAAAGCCCCTGTATCATTTTTTTCCAAATTCGCCTATTTTATCATTTGGAACAACAGGCTGCATTATGGGGTGCAGATTTTGCCAAAATTATCAAACATCAAAAAGCAAAATTGAAGCAAATAAACTTCCTTATATTGAACCAAATGAAATTATAAAAATTGCAAAAGAAAATAATATAAAATTAATTGCATTTACTTATAATGACCCGATTGCATTTCTTGAATTTGCAATTAATTGTGCAAAATTAGCAAAAAAAGAAGGAATTAAAACTGTTGCTGTAACATCAGGCTTTATAAACAAAGAGCCTGCAAAAGAATTTTTATCTTATATAGATGCACTTAATATTGATATAAAAGGTTTTAGTGAAAAATTTTATAATAAAAATTGCTTTGCAAAATTAGCCCCCGTTTTAGATTTTATAAAGCTTGCCTATGAAATGAAAAAGCACATTGAACTAACCACTCTTTTAATTGAAGGGGAAAATGATTTTGAAGATGAAATTAAAAAAGAAGCAAATTGGATTAAAAACAATTTGAATGAAAATATCCCATTGCATTTTAGCGCATTTTTCCCAACTTATAAATTTAAAAATAAAAAAAGAACATCTTATGAAACATTAAAAAAAGCCTATGAAATTGCAAAAAAAGAAGGCTTAAAAAACCTTTATACAGGGAATTTAACCACAATTGAAACATCAAGTACTTATTGCACAAATTGTAATAAACCGTTAATTATAAGAGAGGGGTATAAAATAAAAGAATATAACTTAGAAAATAACCGCTGCAAATTTTGTGGCATTGAACAATACGGGGAATTTAGTTTTCATTAATAAGTTTTAATTTTTCTTCTCTTTTTAAATGTTTTATTCTATATTCTTCTTTCATTGCTTCAGATTTTGTTTCAAACTCTTTTTTATATAAAATTTTAATCGGTTTATTTGCGTTTGTATATTTTGCGCCTTTTGCTTTTACACCATTTATATGCTCATTAAACCTTTTTTCAACGTCTTTTGCAATTCCTGTGTAAATTGTATCTTTATTAGTTAACAGCATATAAACAAAGTACATCGTCTAAAACCTTATAAACTTCATCTTTTGTATTTAATAAAACAAGCTTGCTTCTTAATTTAGAAGCGTTTTTCACGCTTGAAATATAAAAGGGGTAAAATTTTCTCATATATTTTATAGCGTTAATTTCCCCTCTATATTCAATTTCGCCTTCAATATGCCTTTTTAGCATTTTAATTTTTTCAATTAAATCGGGTTCTTGTATAATTTCACCTGTTTCAAAAAATTTTTCAATTCTATATGGAAAAGAAAAATCGCCAATAAAGCCCCTTCCAATTGAAACGCCGTCTGCGCCTGTAATTTCAAGGCACTTTTTAACATCATCTATTGTTTGAATGTCGCCGTTTGCAAAAACGGGAATTTTAACCGCTTCTTTTAATTTTTTAATTTCAAGCCAATCTGCAACACCTGAATACATTTGCGCCCTTGTTCTTGCATGCATTGTAATAAAATCAACACCGTTATTTTCTAACATTTTTGCAAATTCAATGTAATTTTTTTCTTCTTGGCTCCACCCGAGGCGAAATTTAACGCTTAAGGGCTTTTTAATTGTTTTCCTTATTTCTTTTATAATACTTTCAGCTAAGGGGATATTTCTCATTAAAGAGCAACCATCTTGCCCCTTTACAATTTTTCCGACGGGGCAGCCACAGTTTATATCAATAACAGAAGCCCTTTCTTCCAATAATTTGGCAGCATATGCCATTAAGCGGGGTTTGTGGCCAACTATTTGAAAAGAAAGAGGATATTCAATTTCATCATATTTTATAATGTTTGAATTTGGCACCTGATAAATGGCTTCAGATGAAATCATCTCTGTTGTTAAAAGGGTATTTTTGCCGCCATAGTTTCTTATTAATTTGCGATAAACAATATCTGAAATGCCTGCTAGTGGCGCTTGTATAACTTTTAAATTTTTAACATCCGGCTTATTCATAATTTTTTATTTTTGGCTCAAGTAATCCTTCAATTCTTTTGTTCTTGCCTTTGCATATTTTGAATATTCATCTTCAACCCCTTCTTTTGCTTTTAAATTTATAAATTTATCATAATAGGTTGAAGCCATTTTGTAGTCTTCTTTTAAGTCGTATTGAACAGCTAACATATAATATGCAAGTGAAAAATTAGGGTCTGCATTAATTGAATTTTTATATTCAAGAAGCGCATTGTTGTTGTTTCCCATCTCTTCGTAAATAACCCCTTTATAATAATAAGCATAGGCATTTTTAGGGTTTTTAGAGGTTAATTTATTTAAAGTTAAAAGGGCGTCATTATATTGTTTATTTTCATATAAATTTATGGCGCTATCAAGCATTTGCCCTTCTTCGCCTTCATTTAAGGCAGTTAGTGTGTTTTTAGCATCAATATTATTGGGGTTAATTGTTAAAATTTTATTTAAGTATATTTTTGCTTCATCATCCCTTTTTGAATTTATAAGAAGGCTTGCAATCATAAGCATAGCGTTTTCATTTTTCGGGTCTTGTTCTAAAACTTTATTGTAATATTGAATGGCTAAATCTCCCTTTCTTAGTTCATAATAGCAGTTTGCAATCATAGTGTAGGTTTCTGCGTTTTGAACAGGGAGTTTTAGATATTGTGAAAGTGCCCCTTCAAAATTTTTCATATTGTACATTTCGCTTGCTCTTGCATAAAGCTCATTTGCACCTTGTTTTTGAAGGTTTTCTTTTAAATTTAATAAATCTTTATTGTTTGGCAAAATGCTTAGCCCATGGGCAATAACATTATTTGCTTTTGTAAGGTCGTTTTGCATCATAAAAATTTGGGCTAAATTTATAAAAGGTTCAGGGTTATTTGGGTTAATTGAAATTGCTTTTTTGTAAAATTCAACGGCCGCTTCATACTTTTTATTTTTGTGCATCTCAAAGGCATATTTGAATTGGGCGTCATAATTATTGGGGTTTGAAATTGCTTCATTATAAAGATACCCCAAAAGTTTATCCCCTGATAAATCTGAAAGCAAGTTATTAAGGGCATTTTGAGCGTTAGGGTCATCTTTTTTTAAGGCTAAAATTTCTTTATATTGTTTTATGGCAGATGCTGTATCGCCCTTTTTTTCATAAAGCTTGCCTTTATAAAACCTTGCACTTAAATCTGAATTATCTTTTAATAAAATTTCATCATAAACTTTAAGCGCGTTATCGTAATCGTTTAAGGCAGTATAAACAGAAGCTAAATTAATTAAAACAACAGGGTCGTTTGGGTTAATTTGCCTTGCTTTTATATATTGTTGTTTTGCAAGTTCAAACCGGTTTTGTTTTTGTAAAACTGCACCTAAATTAATTAAAGCTTGTGAATCGTTAGCATTTTGAACGCTTCTTGCCATCCACATATTTTGCAGTTGCGAGAGTAGTTCTTTGTTGTTATCAGAATATTCTAATGCCCTTTGGTATTCATCCATTGCGGCATCTTCGTTTCCGATTTCATCTAAAATAAGAGCATATTTAAAATGGGCTAAGCCATCTTTTGGGGAAATTGAAATAGCGCCCCTTGCGCATTCAATTGCCATTTTTTCGTTGTTTAAGCTTTTATAAATATCGGATGAGGTTAAATAAGCATTTTTTTGATAGTTTGTTTTATTGAATAATTGCCTGAATTCATAAAGAGAGGCTGCAAGCTCCCCTTGCCCCCTTAGGTTTTGAGCTTCCATTTTAATTAAATCTGCGGTTTTTAAGGGCGCATAGCTTGCTTTTAAACTGTTTAAGTTGCTTTCTGCTTTTTGTGCAATAACTGCTTTTGAACTATCGGGTGCCCCATCCCAATATTTTAGGTAAGTTAGAGCGCTTCTTAGGTCGTTTATTGCTTTTTTATAGGCTTTTTCAGAATCTATATAATATTGCGCACGGGCAAGATATGCCATAGCAAGTGCGTTTTGAACAGTTTTATCATAGGGGCGCTGCCTTATAACTTTTTTAAATTCTAAAATGGCAGATGAATATTTTTTATCTTTAAAATAAGTAACACCGTTGTTGTAATAAATATTCACTCTTTCAGGGTTATCATTTGTATATGCAAACGTACAAGGTGATAACAACAACATTAAAATTAATAAAGATAAGGCTTTTTTCAAAACGTTAAACCCCCTAAAATTTTATAAATAAATTATACAATGAAAACCCTTTATTTTTTAATTGTATAATTGGTATTAGATAATTTACCAATTAGGAACTTTAAATATGAAACTTTTTCATATAAACAATGATTCAACAAGGCTTTTAATATTTTTTGCAGGTTTTTACACTGATAACAACTGTTTTATGGAATTTGACAATAAAAAAAGCGACATTTTATTTATTTACGATTATTCAGACCTAAATTTTGATGAAATTTCATATTTTGATTTCACCCCATATGTTGAAATTAATTTAATTGCTTATTCTTACGGTGTTTTTGCAGCAAATTTGGCGGCAGATTTTCTGCCAAAAATTGATAATTCAATTGCAATTTCAGGCACAATATTTCCTATTGATGAAAACTATGGTATAAAACCAAAAATTTATGATTTAATGCTAAACAGTTTTAACTTAGATGTTATTCAAAACTTTAAAAATAAAATGGAATTAAATTCCGGTGGTGTTATTCAAAATTCAAAAAGGGAAATTGAAAATTTAAAATCGGAATTAATGAATATTAAAAATTACGTTTTAAATAATAAAATAAAAGAAAATTTTGAATTTAATAAAGTAATTATTACAAAAAAAGACAGAATTATTCCCTATATAGCCCAAAAAAGCTTTTGGGAAGAGCACAGAAACGTTTATGAACTTGATTTGGGGCATTTCCCCTTTTTCAATTTCAAAGATTTTGATGAAATTTTGGAACTATAAAAAATGGATTTTTCAAAAGTAAAAGATACATATAAATCTAACGCCCCAATTCAAAAAGAAATGGCGCATAATTTAGTTTCAAATTTAATTAAATTAAAAGGAAACAATTTTGATACTGTTTTTGAAATTGGTTCAGGCACAGGCTTTTTAACAGAAAATATAGAAGAAAAAATTAAATTTAATAAAATTATTTTAAATGATTTATCTGATAATTTTACGGGGCTTGTTCCAAATGAATATCTGAAAGGGGATATTTTAGATGTTAACCTTAATTTTAAATCGGATTTAATAATTTCAAACGCTGCAATTCAATGGATTGATGATTATAATAAGCTTTTTTCAAAACTTTATAATAACTTAAATTTTAATGGCATTTTTTGTTTTACAACCTTTGGAAAAGACAATTTCAGGCAAATTAAAGATATAACAGGCTTTGGGCTAAATTATCCCGATTTGGATGAATTTATAAAAAAAGCAGGGTTTGAAATTTTATATTTTGAACAAGAATTAAACACAATGTATTTTAAAAATATAAATGAACTTCTTTTGCACATTAAATTAACAGGTGTTAAAGTTGAAAACAGGGTTTGGACAAAAAAAGATTTATTAAATTTTAAAAACCGATATCTTGAAAAATATAAGGATGATATGGGCTATGAACTTACATATCACCCTTTATATTATTATTTAACTAAATCATATAATTCATAAGGCGGCATCTTATTTCATTATCTGAATAAATTTTTCTGATAGCCCTTTTTTCCATTTGGCGAATGCATTCTTTTGTAACGCCATAAATATTGCCGATTTCTTCCAAAGTTTTTTTCTTGTTATCATCCAAACCAAATCTTAAAATTATTACGTTTTGTTCTTTTTCTTTTAAAACGTTTAGGGCTTTTTTAATGTCTTCTTTTAATTCCTCAGATTCAATTTCAACTTCAACATTTTGCTTTGTATCTTCAATAATTTCAGCCAAAGAAAGCTCTTTGTCTTCATTTGTTGAATAAGAATTTTCAATTGATAAAGTTTTTGTAAATGCGTTTAAAAAAAGGTTTATTTTATCTTCTGTCATGCCCATTTTGCCTGCTACAACAGATGGTGTGATTGAACAATTATATTTTTGTTCAAGTGAATTTTTTACTTTTTTATATTTTGATAAAGTTTCTTGAATATAAACGGGAATTTTCATTGCATGGCCTTGTTCTGAAATTGCTTTAAACATTGCTTGTTTAATCCACCAAGTTGCATAAGTTGA
>CALYDL010000020.1 GCA_944325145.1 Candidatus Gastranaerophilales bacterium | reverse complement strand
ATAGGAGTAAGTAAACAATATTTTAGCAGAGTAGAAAACGGAATAACCGAACTTAGTAAAGAAAAAGCTACTATGTTATGTAATAATTACGGAATTTCTCTTGATTGGTTACTTTGTGATAAAGGTGGCATGTTTATAAACGATAATACGATTACAAACAACCTATTGAATGACACCGATAATATACAAGGTGTATCAAGTATATTAGGTGCGTTTTCAACTTACTTGGAAGCAGTATTTCCGATTATTGAGTCAGAACACCCGAAAGCTTTAATAAGAGATAAAATAAGAGCTACTCAAGAACTTTTCTTTAATGATTTATTTAAAAGTGATAGAGTTTTGAAAACTCGTAAAGAACTAAAAAGTATATTAGAAAAAGATTTTGCGAATAAAGAGAAAGTTTTAAATGCTTATTACAAAGCTTATGTAGAAAGATGTGAAAAAAATAATTAATGTCTGTTTGTCTTGACATTTTAAATATTTTTTAATTTTTTTCTCGTTTTTTCTTCTATTCTTCTCTATATTTTTGTATTTTTATAGGTAAAATCTGCCTCGAATTGCTATTTTGATTTTTATTTTTACTTGATTATTGACTTCAATTCGGTTCTTAAAATCGGAATGAGTTTGAAATTATAAAGGAACTTAGTTCCTCCTTAAGTTCCCCCTTGACTTATTGTCTTTTATTAGGACTTTTGAAAAATATCAGAATTTAACCGTTATATTTAGCTTTCAGGCATTGCAAATTTCAAAATCAAAAATTTTTAAGGACAATGATGACCTAATAAAGTCCAATTTGCCTATTTTTTGTCAATTTTAAAAAATAGGCTCTATCTTAAACACGTTTTACCTTTCAGCCCCTGTTCTCTTATTATCATTGTCCTATTAATTTATACCTGCCTGCACTCTGGTTTTATGCTTTTATGCCGGTTGAGCCGAAACCGCCTTCGCCTCTTGTTGTTTCTGATAATTCTTCCACCAATTGAATATCAGCTTTTGTAACAGGCGCAATTATCATTTGAGCTATTCTTTCCCCTCTTTCAATTGTATAAGTTTCATTTGAAAGGTTAACAACGCCAACTTTAACTTCACCTCTGTAATCTTCATCAATTGTGCCAACACAGTTAATTAAACTTATGCCATGTTTAATTGATAAGCCGCTTCTTGGGCGAATTTGCGCTTCATAATTTTCAGGAAGTTCAATTTTAATGCCTGTTGGAATTAAAAATCTTTCTAAAGGTTTTAATGTTATATCTTCATCATTGGATGCAACCAAATCCATGCCTGCTGCCCCTTTTGTTTTGTATTCGGGCATTCCTGCGCAATGCGGCAGTTTTTGTATTTTTAAGACAATTTTTTCTTTTGTTTGCATTTTATCTCTCCCCTTTGTTTAATTCATATACTGTTTTTAACCCGAATAATGTCAGGTTTTTATTAACATAATCCGTTTTTCTTTCAAGGTTGTCGAACAGTGTTTTTGAAAAGCCGCCGGTTGCAACAATTGTGGCTTTTTCGCCAAGTTCCTTTTCGCACATTTTAATCATGCCTTCAACCATTTGTTTGTGCCCCATGACAATACCTGAAAGCATTGCATCTATTGTGTTTTTACCAATAGCGTTTTTTGTTGCTTCAATTTTTAATTTTGGCAATTTAGAAGTAAATTGGCTTAAAGATTTTGCCTGAATTAAAGGCCCTGGGGCAATTATGCCGCCTAAAAAATTTGCATTCTTATCAACAATATCAAAAGTGGTTGCTGTGCCAATATCTATTACAATAACCGGCAATTTATATAAAACAGCTGCTGCAGAAGCGTTTGCAAGCCTGTCGGCGCCTGCTTCTTTCGGTTCATCCAATAAAATTTTAACAGGCAATTTAGATTTATAAGATAAATTATAAACTTCTACATTAATATATTCTTCAACCGCCCTTTTAATGGTTTCGCCCAAAGTGGGCACAACGGATGATATTATGCAGGAATTAATTTTTGTTTTAATATCGCTTGTTAAAAGCAATGATGAAATTAAAATGCCATATTCATCAGATGTTTTTAAATTGTCTGATGCGATGCTATAAACCTTTATAAGGTCTTCTTTATCGTAAATTCCTATATTTGTGTTTGTGTTTCCAATGTCTATAACTAAAAGCATAAGCTAATTATTGCATAAAAAAAGTGCGAATAAAAATTCGCACAAATGTCATAAATAAGCACAATTTATAACTGAAAGAAAAAATTAAGCCTTTTTGTGATGGAATAAACCTATATAGCTCCCATAGATTATAGACACCCTTCCTTTATGTTAATTATTTCGGCAAATTTGAAAAAAACTTTATATATTTGTTACATAACTTTACAAATTATGATAAAAAAGGCAATTATATCAATAATATATACTTTATATATATAACAGAAAGGACGCAAAATGGCTTTAGCATTTGAACAATCGCAAGTACATGTTAGAACAACATTAATAAGCAAGCTTGAATTGCGCCTTATGCAAATCAGCGAAGAATACAACATTAAATATATGAATGGTTGTACAAAAACTTCGCAATATACAAATGAAATGAACAGCAAAGTTGAAGCTATAAAAGCTCAACTTGGCGATAATCCTTCAAGTGAAGAATACAGACAAAACATGGCTCAATGTGAATCTGTTGAAAATGAATACACAATGATTATTCAACAAATTCAAGACCAAATGAACATTGCTGAACAAAAAATGCAAACTCAACAAGAACAAGTTGAAACAAAACTTGAAGTTATAAGAGCTGAAAAAGAACAATGGGAAGAAGCTCTTGACAGCACTATTGAAAAAACTTGCGGATATTTCAACAATAACTAATTTTTGAGCTTTTAATATTTTAATTCTTCTTTTGAAAAATGTTTTTCAATAAAGCTTGTATCAAAGTTGCCTGAAATAAACACATCATTGTTCAAGATTGCTTTATGAAAAGGAATTGTTGTTTTAATTCCTGTAATAATGTATTCATCAAGCGCTCTTAATGCTCTTTTTCTTGCTTCTTCTCTGTTTCTGCCCCAGCAAATAAGCTTTCCTACCATAGAATCGTAATATGGCGGAATTTTATAACCTGTGTATGCGTGGGAATCAAGCCTTACACCAAAACCGCCGGGGGCAATATAGCCTTCAATTTTGCCTGCAAACGGCATAAAATCTCTTGCAGGGTCTTCTGCGTTTATTCTGCATTCAATCGCATGGCCTCTTAAGGTAACATCATCTTGGGTATATGAAAGTTTTTCGCCTGCAGCTACTCTTATTTGTTCTTTAACAATATCAACACCTGAAATCATCTCAGAAACGCAATGTTCAACTTGAACCCTTGTGTTCATTTCCATAAAATACCATTTTTTGTTATCAGGGTCAGATTCATCCAATAAAAATTCTAAAGTGCCTGCGCCTTCATAATGAATTGCTTTTGCAGCGTTAATTGCAGCTTCGCCCATTTTTTTTCTGATTTCTTCTGTAATAGCGGGGCTCGGTGCTTCTTCCAATAATTTTTGGTGGCGCCTTTGAATTGAACAATCTCTTTCGCCCAAGTGAATAACATTGCCGTAGCTATCTGCCAAAATTTGAACTTCAATGTGCCTTGGGTTGATTAAATATTTTTCACAGTAAACTTCAGGGTTTGCAAAAGAATTTTGCGCTTCTTGACGGCACAAATTAAATGCATCTTCAAGTTCTTCTTCTTTATGAACTATTCTCATGCCTTTGCCGCCGCCACCTGCTGTTGCTTTGATAATGACAGGGTAACCGACTTTTTTTGCAAATTCTCTGATTTCATCAACATTTTCAACAAGGCCTGTCCCGGGGGTAACGGGAACGCCTGATTCTATCATTGTTTTTCTGGCACTTGCCTTATCGCCCATTGCTCTCATGGCAGCTGCTGATGGGCCGATGAATTTAATGTGGTGTTCATCGCAAATATCAACAAAATCTGCACGTTCTGACATAAAGCCGTATCCGGGGTGAATTGCGTCTGCGCCTGAAGTTAAGGCTACGCTTATGATGGCAGGAATGCTTAAATAACTTTTTGAGCTTTGATGAGGCCCTATACAATACGCTTCATCTGCCAATGAAACATGCAAACTGTCTGCATCTGCTTGTGAATATACAGCAACTGTTGCAATTCCTAATTCCCTGCATGCTCTTATAATTCTAAGGGCAATTTCCCCTCTGTTTGCTATTAATACTTTTTCAATCATACTTTATGTCCTAAATAGATGATAGCTTGTGGTTTTTTATTCTACATACATTAAAACTTGGCCATATTCAACGGATTGACCGTCTTCAACGCAAATTTGAGTGATTTTGCCTGAAACTTCAGATTCAATTTCGTTCATAAGTTTCATAGCTTCAACAATACAAACCACTTGGCCTGCAGCAACCGTATCGCCAACTTTAACAAATGGTTTTGCCCCAGGTGACGGTGCAGCATAGAATGCGCCAACCATAGGAGATGTAATTGCTGTTCCTTTTGGTTGTTCAGCCGCAGGTGCGCTTGAAGCCTGTTGACTTGGTGCAGCAGGTGCTGCAGCTTGAGGTGCTGCAGGAACACTAACAGGGGCTGCAACTTGAACACCTTGCATTCCTCTTTTAATAATGATGGCTTTATCACCGTCTTCAACGGTAATTTCTGTTAACTGTTTTTCATCTGCTAAATTAGCAAGTTTTTCAATGTATTCAATTTCAAAATTCATAAATTTATACCCTATCTAAGTATTCATTTGTTCTGGTGTCTATTCTTAATTTATCGCCAACTTGAATAAAGAACGGAACGTTAACAATTGCGCCCCCTTCCAAAGTTGCAGGTTTGCTGCCGCCTTGAGCTGTGTTGCCTTTTTCTGCAGGCGGTGTGTCAATAACTTCCAATTCAACGAAATTCGGAAGGTCGATACCGATAATTTTGCCGTTGTGCATTAAAATTTGAACATTCATATTTTCTTTTAAATATTTAATGCCATCGCCAATATGATCAGCGGCAACAGGCAATTGTTCGTATGATTCTAAATCCATCATAACGTAATCATTGCCTTCTTTATATAAATATTGCATTTCGCGTCTGTCTAAAATTGCTTTTGAAACTTTTTCGCCGGCTCTGAAGGTTTTTTCAACCACTTGTCCCGTTTCAACGTTTTTTAATTTTGAGCGAACAAAAGCAGCACCTTTGCCCGGTTTAACGTGAAGAAATTCAACAACGGACCATAAACCGTTATCGAGTTCTAATGTAAGACCTGTCTTTAAATCGTTTACTGAAATCATAAAAGCACCTTTTAACTACTATCAAAATGAGTTTAACATAAAAGTTGATTTTTTACATATATGTTTTCATCATTTTTCAATTTCCGTAACAATTTAGGCGGTTTAATTTCCATTTTAGATAGAATTTTTGCCGTTTTTTCCCTAATTGTGTAATCTATAAAATTTGATGTTTTTGTTAAAATTTCTTGTAAATTTTCAATTTTATTAACATCTAAAATTGAAATTGTTTCTAAAAGCCAATATAAATTAAAAGTCAGTTTATTTTTGGCGTGGTTTTTATTTGATTTTGAAATATTTTCAAAAAATGGTGAATCTTCCCTTATAAATTTTGATAAATTCGAAAGAATTTCATTTGTTTTAATTTCAATTGGTTTTAAAAGTTTTTCTTTTAAATTTGGGCTTTTGTCTATAAAAGAAATTAAATTTCTCACAACGTTCGGGTTAATGTCTAAAATGCCGTTTAACAAAGTATTAATTGATTTTACATCCAAATAAAAATCCGATGGGTTTAACTCGGCTAAAATATATGAAACGGCTTCTCTAATTCTGCCGTCTTGCCCCGTTAAGTGCGATAAAATTAAATCTGCTTCAAATTTATTATCTATACTTTTTAAATTAATTATGGCGACAATCTTTTTTTCATCGTTGTTTTCTGCTAAAATACGAAGGATGTCATCTTTAGTGTAGTCCATAAGGCTTATATTATAAGCTTCAAGTTCAACATTAAAGTTATCATCTGTTTGGATAATATTTGAAAAATTGTTATACTTATTCATAAATGCCATTATACCCTGAACCGTTAATTTGTCTGAAAAATTATAGGTTAAAATATAATTAAGTTTACAAAATATAGAGGATAAAACCAAAATGAAGTCTTTTTTAAATTTTTTCTTTAATATTTTTAATCCGGAATCAAAAAATGAATATATAGGCTTATCAAGCCTTAAACCGCAAGAAAACAAAAAGCCGGAAATTAAAAAAGAAGTTCAAACTTTTGAAAAAACAAGCTTAACGGGTTTATTAAAAAGAGTTAGTTAAAAAAGCTGCAATGCTTGAAAAATCAACAATTTCAGGCATTTTAAAATGAACAAACAGCGCCATTAATATACCTAAAAATATTCCCATTAAAACTTCCAAAGGTGTGTGCCCCAAAAGTTCTTTTAAAACCTCATAAGGCTTGGCGGGTTCATTGTGAAGGTTCCATTCGCTGATAAGCCTGTTTAATGTTGCTGCAGTTTTGCCTGCCGCACGCCTTAAACCTTGGGCATCTTGAATTACAACAAGAGAAAACCCTAAAGCTATTGCAAAAGCAATTGAAGTAAACCCTTCAATTAACCCTACACTTGTTGTTAGAGCAACAACGCCGGCTGAATGTGAGCTTGGCATACCGCCTGTTGTTGTGAATATTTTGAAGTTTATTTTTTTATGAGCCACAATGAAAATAATAACTTTTAAAATTTGAGCAATACAAGCCGAAATTATGCCTGCAAACATTGCTTCTAAACCTGTATTGTACATTTTGCCTCCCCTTAAATTTTATATTATTTTCTTTGTTATTGATTCTAAAATTTCATAAAAAACTTCTGATTCAATTCCATCCGCCTTTAGTATATCATAACAGGTTTTCTTTTGGCTAATTAATTTTTCTTTTGCGCCATTAAGCCCAAATTTTGCAATATATGTAAGCTTGTTTTCGTCTTTATCTTTGCCTGTTTTTTTGCCCATTTCATCAGCTGTTGAAATAACATCTAAAATGTCATCTGCCATTTGAAATAAAATTCCAAATTCATAGGCAAATTTTCTTAAAGTCTCTGTTTTTTTAGAATCAGCCCCGCCTAAAATTGCACCCATAACAAGGCTTGATGCAAATAGCGCCCCTGTTTTATATTTTTGAATATATTCAAGCATTTTGTCATTATCTTTTATATTAAAAGTTGAATCAGATGCTTCTATATCTGCCGTTTGGCCGCCAACAATGCCAAAAATGCCTGCTGCAATAAGATATTCTTTAACTGCCTTTAAAATTCTATCAGGTGAAACTGCTTTTGAAGTTTTTTCTATAATAATTTGCGCCCCCAAACTAATAAGGGCATCGCCTGCAAGAATTGCCGCAGCTTCGCCAAAAACTTTGTGGTTTGTGGGCTTACCCCTTCTTAGGTCATCATTATCCATAGAAGGAAGATCATCATGGATTAAGCTTTGGCTGTGCAGCATTTCAAGGGCGCAAGCAGAAGGCAGTGCATTAAAATAATCGTTTGAAAAAATTCTGCAAGCTTCTAAACATAAAATTGCCCTCAATCTTTTGCCGCCAAGGCAAGTCGTATATTTCATCGCTTCAATTGTTTTTTTGGCAAAAATGTGTTCTTTGTTGTTTAAAATTTCATCAAAATAATTAACAAGTGTTTCATCAATTATTTTTTTATATCCTTTAATCATCATCTTCTCCGATTTCTTCCAAATGAAGGTTTTTTGTTGTTTGGTTTAATCTTTTTCTTGAAAAACTTCTTTTTTTAGAGCTTATTTTTGCAAAAGTTTTTTCTTTAAATCTTTTATTTGTTGTTTCTTCTTTTTGACTTTCATAAGTTACTTTTTGTTTAAATTCTTTTGTTTCTTCCAAAAAATTAAGGTAGCTTTCATATCTTTTTTCATCAATTTTATCTAAATTTTTTATAACATTGCAATCTTCGTCTGCTTCTGTATGAAGGCAATCTTGGTATTTGCAATTTTTAGCATAAAAATAAATATCATCAAATAAAATGTCTAAATCTTTTGGAAGCAAAAAATCGAAAGTAAGGCGTGAAAACCCTGGGGTATCAATAATTTTTGTTCCTTCAAATTCTATAATTTCAATGTGCCTTGTTGTGTGGCAGCCCCGTTTATTTTTGCTGCTTACATTGCCTGTTTTAATGTTTCCGTTTGTAATTGCATTTAAAATAGAGCTTTTCCCAACACCTGATAACCCCGAAAATGCAATTGTTTTATTTTGAATAAGTTTGAAAAATTCGTTCATTCCATCGTTATAAATGGCAGATGTGAAAACAATTTTATACCCTAAGGGTTCATAAATTTTTCTTATTTCGTCTTCCGCTTTTTTTAATTCTTCCTTGTTCATTAAATCATCTTTGTTAAAGCATAAAAGCGCTTCAATTTTGTGGTATTTAAGAAAAGTTAAATATCTGTTTAATTGAATAAAATCTACCTTTGGTTCCAAAAGAGATGAAACAACAACAACCAAATCAAGGTTTGATACAGAAGGCCTTATTAGGCTGTTTTTTCTATCCAATAAATTAAAAATGGCGCCGTCTTCAACTTCTACAAAATCGCCCACTTTAACTTTAATTTTTTGTTTTTTTAAAATTTCTCTTAACTTGCACTCAATTAAGCCTTCTTTATCTAAAAAAGGTTTAACATAATAAAAATCGGAATGAATTTTATAAACTTGCGCCTTCATAACAAAACAATCATATCAAAATTATGTAAATTTTGCATGGGGTTATTGTTAAAAGGTTTTAACTTGCTTGTTTTAAGCTTTTTATTATATTATAATAAAGTTAAATATATGGAAGAGATTTTATTTAAGGAATTACCTTATGAGTTTAACCGATTGGTTTAATAAGAGAAAGCAAGAACAAAAACAAGCTTTAAGAGAAAATGAAATTAACATTGATGATTCAATAGGAAAACTTTGGAGTTTATGCTATAACTGCAATTCTCAATTGCCGAAAAAAGATTTGGAACACAATTTAATGGTTTGCCCAAATTGTGATTACCACTTCAGAATAAGCGCAAGAGAAAGAATTAAACTTGTTATAGATGAAGGAACTTTTGAAGAAAAATTTGCAAACATTAAAGGGGTTGACCCTCTTGAATTTGTTGATACAAAGCCATACCACAAAAGGCAAGAAGAAGCCCACACAAAAACAGGGCTTGATGAAGCGGTTATTGTGGGCGTAGGTAATATTGACGGGCAAAGAGTTGCCGTTGCCGTTATGGATTTTGAATATATGGGCGGCTCAATGGGTTCTGTTGTTGGTGAAAAAGTTACAAGAATTATGGAACTTGCACTATCTGAAAAAATTCCTGTGATAGCATTTACCGCATCAGGCGGCGCCAGAATGCAAGAATCCGCCCTAAGCTTAATGCAAATGGCAAAAACAAGCTGTGCCGTTGCAAGGTTAAATGAAGCAAAAATTCTTTATATAACAGTTTTATGCGAGCCTACATTCGGCGGTGTTACTGCAAGTTTTGGCACATTGGGCGATATTATGATAGCAGAAAAAGGTGCCAGAATTGGTTTTGCAGGCAGAAGGGTAATTGAGCAAACAATTAAACAAAAGCTCCCTGCAGATTTCCAAACGGCAGAATACCTTTTGAAATATGGCCAAATAGATTTTATTGTTGAAAGAAAAGAAATGAAAGAAAAACTTTCAAAATTAATTTCAATGCACACAAAAAAATAAAGAAAGTAATTTATAATGTTAGAAACAGATAAAAAAGTCCAGATACTTGATTTTGAAAAACCTATATACATAATGCAGGAAAAAATCGAGGAATTAAAGAAAATTAGCATGGATACAAATATGAACTATAACTCTGAAATTGAAACTCTTGAAAAACAAACGGAAGAGTACAAAAAAGAACTTTATGAAAATTTGGAACCATACCAAAAACTCCAAATTGCAAGGCACCCGATGCGCCCCAATTTTTATGATTACATTAATTTTATGACGGAAGACTTCATAGAACTCCATGGCGATAGAGAAGGCACGGATGACAGGGCAATAGCAGGCGGTGTTGCAAGAATAGGCGGTGTCCCTGTTATGATTATAGGAACGGTTAAAGGCAAAACCACAAAAGAAAATTTAGAGTGCAATTTTGGTATGCCGCAACCCCAAGGGTACAGAAAGGCTTTAAGGCTGTTTGAACATGCTTCAAGGTTTAATCTTCCGATTATCACTCTCATTGATACAATGGGCGCATACCCCGGAATTAAAGCGGAAGAAACAGGCCAAGGTATTGCAATTGCCGTTAACTTAAAAGAAATGGCAAAATTAGACGTTCCCGTTGTTTCCGTTATAACAGGTGAAGGCTGCTCGGGTGGTGCTTTAGGCTTAGCTGTTTCAGATAAAGTTATGATTTTAGAACATGCTTATTATACGGTTATTTCCCCCGAAGGCTGTGCTTCAATTTTATGGCGTGATGCTGCTATGGCAAATAAAGCAGCAAATGCCCTTAAAATAACAGGCGAAGATTTATTGAAATTTAAAATTGTAGATGAAGTTATTAAAGAACCCATAGGTGGCGCTCATTATGACCCTGAATTAATGGCAGCAAACCTTAAGGATTCACTTTTAAGAGCCTTAAATGAATTTAAAGATATGTCACCTAATGAATTAAAAAATCACAGATACAATAAATTCAGAGAATTGGGTGTTTTTGCACAGTAAAATAAAGGGGTAAAAATGGAAATTCAACTTTCGGAAGTAAAAAATTTAAAAATTGTGCCTGAAAAATATGAAAGCTCAACAGTTTTTGATGTTGTTGATATAAATGAAGGCAAAGTAAAAATTAATTTACCCCTTATAACGGAATTTGAACTAAAGGATTACATTGAAGGCGAACAAGTTGAAATGTTCGGGCTTAATAAGACAGGGCTTGTTTATTTTACATCTGAAATTCTAAATAAAAATGGAAAAGAAATTATAATCAAATATCCTGAAGATATTAAGCAAATTCAAAGAAGAAAATATTCAAGAGTGCCTTATGACGGTAAACTTGAGATAAAAGGAAAAGAAAATATTAAAGTAAAAGCGGAAGATATTTCTGCAGGCGGTCTTAAATTTACAGCTGATACTCCTTTTATGGTAGGCGATGAATACGAAATTAGGGTAGAATTAGCTAATAACCTTATTGTAAATTGCACAATGCAACCAATCAGGGTGGAAGAAACAGAAGATTCAAATGCCCTTCCATACGCAATCTCGGCAAAATTCAAAAAAATAAGAAGTATTGATAGAATTGCCCTGATGCAATATTCTCTAAGGCTTATATCAGAATTGGAAAATAAATCATAAAACATTTAGGAGTTTAAATATGGCAAACGAAGATGCTAAAACAAGACCGGAAAAAAGAGGTAAAAAATTCGGGTTTTATTTTGCGATTGCTACAAGTTTGCTTATAGCTGCCGCAATTATTTTTACCACCTTTTATTCAATGCGCTGTATTACATTTTTAATGAAGGATTATAAGGAAACCACAATTGCTTATAACAACCTCATTTCAACCACTTTGGTAAAATCGTTTGCAAGAGATAAAGAAACAGATAATTTTGCAGAAACCGATGATATGGCACAATTATTAAAGCAAACGGAATATGTTGCTTATGCTTATGCCTATGATATTAAATCGGGAAAAATTTTCTGGTCAACTGAACCTTTGTTTTTAAATAAAACAGAAAACAGCGTTAAATCTAATCTTCTTCCTTCGATAAATCAAAAGAAAAATGTTCAAACAAGAGAATTAAGATCAAGCACATATTCTGTTGTTATTGGTTTGTCTGAAAATAAATTTCAAGCTGAAGGCTACCAAAACATGTTTGATAGCCTGAAATTGTTTGTAATTTTATTCTTGATGGCGGGCGTTATTATAAGTGCTTTTATGAGCAAAATGATAAATAAACCTTTAATGGATTTGGTTTCAGGCGTTCAAGAATTCGGTAAAGGAAATTTTGGCTATAAATTAAAAGATTCAGGCTTTGAAGAAATTGATAAATTGGTTAATGCATATAACCATATGTCTGCTCAACTTTTAGATTTATATGAATCACTGGAAAAGAAAGTTGAAGAAAGAACAAAAGAACTTGAACAAGCTAACCAAAAATTAAAAGAAACACAAACTATGATGGTGCATTCTGAAAAAATGCGTTCTTTAGGCGAATTGGTTGCAGGCATTGCCCATGAAATTAATAACCCCATTAATTTTATTTATGGCAACATAATGATTTTAGATAATTACCAAAAAGACCTTCTTGCTTTAATTGATAAATATTCTTTGCAAGAATCTTCTATGAACCCTGATGCAGTTAGAGAAATCAGCGATTTTAAACAAACAATAGACCTTGATTTTCTAAAAGACGACATTGCAGACCTTATAAGGTCTTGTTTGGAAGGTGTTGAAAGAACAAAAAATATCATTTTAGACTTAAAGAATTTCTCAAGAATGGATGAAATGGTATTTTCAGAATGCAACATTCCAAAAGAAATTGATACTACATTAAACATTTTGAACAATAAAATTAAAAACAGAATTGTTGTTCATAAAGATTATGAAGAAAACCTTCCAAAAATTGAAGCCTATGGCGGCCAAATTAACCAAGTGTTTATGAACATTTTAGATAATGCACAAGGTGCAATTAAAGGAACAGGCGATATTTTTATTTCTGCTAAAAAAGAAGGCGAAAATATCAAAATTGAATTTAGAGATACAGGCTGCGGTATAAAGAAAGAAAACTTAAATAAAATTTTTGAACCTTTCTTTACAACAAAACCGGTAGGCCAAGGCACAGGGCTTGGCATGAGCATAGCATACAGAGTAATTGAAGCTCATAACGGCAAAATTTCCGTTGAATCGGAACAAGGGGTTGGCACAAAAATTACAATTTTGCTTCCCGTTAATCATAAAATAGAAAAACAGGCTGAAGAAGGCGGTGAAAATTAATGTCCGATAATCAAAGATATAAAATTTTAATTGTTGATGATGAACCTGATAACCTTCAGCTTTTATATAGAACCCTAAGGCGTGATTATGATGTTACAAAGGCGCAAGGGCCTCTGGAAGCTTTAGATATTTTGAAAGAAAACCAATTTAACTGCATTTTGTCAGACCACAAAATGCCTGATATGGACGGCGTTGAATTTTTAAAACGCACCTATGATATGTACCCTGATACAATCAGGCTTCTTGTTACTGCATATTCAGATGTTGAAATTTTGATGAATGCAATTAACTATGCAAAAATATACAGATATATTAAAAAACCTTATTCGCCTGAAGAATTATTGCATATTGTGCAATTGGCGCTCGAATATTACCAATTAAAAGAAGACAACAAAAAACTAATTGTCGACCTTAAAGATTTATTTTCAGGCACCATAAATGCAATTATGGATGCGCTTGATTCTAAAGATTCATACACTCTTGGCCGCTCAAGGCGTGTTGCTTTTTATACAAGCAAAATTATTGCCGCAATGGATTTAACAAAAACAGAAAAAGCAACAATAGAGCTTGCGGCACTTCTTCATGATATAGGAATGATTGGTGTTCAGGAAGATATTTTACACAAAGTTGAAAAACTAACTGATGAAGAACGTGAAGAAATCAGAAAACATGTATTTTATTCGGTTAAAATTTTGGAAGATATTAAGCAGTTAGACAAAGTAACAGATATTATTAAATATCACCATGAATTTTATAATGGCGCAGGATACCCCTTTGGCGTAAGAGGCGAAGAAATTCCTTTAGGTGCAAGAATTATTGCAATAGCCGATGCCTATGATTCGCTTGTTTCTTTCAGGCCATATAGAGATGGGCTTACACCTGAAGAAGCGCTTAAAATCATTGAACAAAAAAGAGGCGAACAATTTGACCCTAAAATTTTGGATATTTTTGAAAGTGTTGTTGATGAAGCAAACAAAGAATGGGATAAATTGAACCCATACGTTCAAAATTAAGGGCAATTCGGCTTAAAAATTGCAGGGGTTATATATTCTGCTTCAAAATTATAAATTTTAGAAAGCTTTTTCACTCTTTCAAAATATTTAATTTCAACATTAGGGTTTTCTAAAATTAAAACCACTTTGCCTTTTTTGCCTGTCATTTGTTCATAATATAATGCTTGCCCCACTCCTTCTGCCCATTTTTCGGCAAAATCAAGTTCAATGGCATTGTTTTTTGTCAGGCAATCAACCCTTGTTAAATCTTCGTTTTTATATTCCGTAATTCCGCCAACCAAAAAACAATAGCGCTTGTTATATTCTGCCTCTTTATATAATCTTGCGGCATAACAGGGCAAAATTAAAAGTTGCAAAATAATGCAAAAAAGAACAAAACAGCTAATCTTTTTCATATGGAAAAAGTTATCAAAAACGGGCTTTATTTAATATTGCCCACTATGGCTATTTATTCTAAGGAAAAACCATATTCAAATGATTTTAAATTCAAATCTAAAAATTCAGGCTTTTTCATTGAAGAAACTTTTTTAAGAGCAGATATAACGCTTTCTTTTGTTAAAACGCTTGTTTTTTTAATGAAATATCCTAATGCTACAATATTTAAAAGCATTTTAGAGCCTTCTTTAACAATTAAATCGTTTAGGGGCTTAAAGAAATATGAAATATCGCTTCTGTTTTTATTGGCATCCATCATGGAAGAATCTGCAAAAATAGCGCCATTTTTAATTATCATATTTTCAAATTTTTTCATTGCCTGTTTAGATAAAAATATGCCGTAATCTGCATTATCAAATATTGGAGAAGCAATTTCATTATCTGAAATTACAACGTAACAGTTAGCGGAACCCCCTCTCATTTCTGCTCCATAGCTTGGAATCCAAGTTGTGTTTTTGCCTTCAACAATTGCCGCATGGCATAAAACAGTTCCCAAAAACAAAACTCCCTGTCCGCCAAAACCTGATACTACTATATTTTTGCTATTAACTGCCATTAATTACTACCTTGTTATATCTTTATAAACTCCCAATTTGTGGGTTTTTGTTATTTCATCTTCTATAAACTTCATCGCCTGAACAGGTTTCATTTTCCAACCCGTTGGGCATGTGCATAAAACTTCAACAAAGCTAAAGCCCAAACCCTTTATTTGGTTTTCAAAAGCTTTTTTTATTGCTTTTTTGGTTTTAATTATGCTTGGAACATTGTATATTCCGCATCTTTCAACGTAAACTGCTCCATCGCACATAGCAACCATTTCAGAAATTTTGATTGGATGCCCGAATGTTTTAGGGTCTCTGCCGGATGGCGTTGTTGCTGTTTTTTGCCCTAAAATACTTGTTGCACTTGCTTGGCCGCCTGTCATACCAAAGTTTGCATTGTTTATGCAAATAACGGTAATGTTTTCACCCCTTAGTGCCGTATGAATTGTTTCATTCATACCGATTGTTGCAGCATCGCCGTCACCTTGATATGTGAAAACAACCTTGTTTGGTTTTGCACGTTTCACGCCTGTTGCAACACAGGGTGCTCTGCCGTGGGATGAGCCTACAACATCAAGGTCAAAATATTTTTCAAGGCAAATTGAACAACCAACCGATGCTACTGCAATTGTATCTCCTTGAACGCCCAGTTCATCAATACATTCTGCAATCAGCCTTAAAACTATCCCATGCCCGCAGCCTGCACAAAACGTGTAGTCGTAATCTTTTTTTATTGTATTTGGTCTTTTAAAAACCACTTTTTCTTCTTTAATTAATTCCGGCATATATATTTAATTCCATAACTTTTTTAACAACATCGCCCGCTTTGATTATATCGCCGCCAAGCTTTGTTAACAGTTCAAATTGTACTTCATTGTCTATTGAAGCCTTCACATCTTGTGCCATTTGGCCTTCATTCATTTCAACATCTAAAATTAACTTAACTTTTTTAGCGTATGAATTTATTATATCTTTTGGGAAAGGCCACAAGGTTTTTGGCCTTAGCATGCCAATTTTAATTCCTTTTTCTCTAAGCTCCATAATGGCGCTTTTGCAAACCCTTGCAACCGTGCCAAATGCTGTAATCATAATTTCCGCATCATCCATCATATATTCTTCATATAAAACTTCGTTTTCTTCAATTTGCTTATATTTATGCTGCATTTTGGCGTTTAATACAATAAGGTCATCTCCGCCCATATGAAGTGAAACCAGTTTTCTTGGCGGGCGCTTGTTTTCGCCTTCGCCTACACCATCTAATTCCCAATCTTTTGAATTGGTTTCGCTAAAATTATATTGTTTAAATTCAACAGGTTCCATCATCTGCCCTAAAAAGCCGTCTGCTAAAAGCATTGCGGGGTTTTTATATTTCCAAGCCAAATGAAAAACTCTATGGGTAAATTCAACAGATTCATCAATAGTGGATGGTGCTAAAACAATTGTGTGATAATCGCCGTTGCCGCCGCCTTTTGTTGCTTGAAAATAATCTCCCTGTGAAGCTGTTATATTGCCTAACCCCGGGCCTGATCTCATAACAGAAATTATAACTCCCGGAATTTCTGCCGTTGCCATAGCTGAAATTGCTTCTTGCATTAAAGCAACCGCACAAGATGATGAACTTGTCATGGCTTTTGTGCCTGTTGCGCATGCTCCTATCACCATATTAATTGCCGCAAGTTCAGATTCTGCATTAATATAGGTTTTATTTAACCTTGGCATCTCAGCGCTCATAAATTCGCCGATTTCATTTTGGGGGGTTATCGGGTATGCAAAATAGCACTGAAGCCCTGCGTCAATTGCAGCTTTTGCAATTGCTAAATTACCTTTAATAAGGACTTTTTCTGTCATCTTAAAACCTCTTTAATTGCAATTTCAGGGCATGAAATTGCGCACATGGCGCACCCTGTGCATTTGCCTTCCGTATCCTTAAATTCCGCAGGGGTTAACCCTTGAGCATTTGTGTTTTTTGAATAATTTATAAGCTTATTGGGGCACACTGAAATACATATCCCGCAGCTTTTGCATTTTGATTCATCAATTATTATCTTTGGCATACTTCTAATTATATCACTTAATAAAAAATAAACCCGATGTATAGAAATATTTACAACAATTAAAATAAATATATTTTTTGTAAGTTGAATTCTGTTTAACTAATTTGACATGCCAAATTAAAAAATAGAAAATTGTATATGAAAAAGGGGTTTTGCTATGGAAAAAATTTTAAAACGTGACGGTAAAATTGTTGAATTTAACAGTGAAAAAATAACTTCTGCCATACAAAAAGCAGCTGAAACCACAAATGAGTTTGATATTCAAACTGCAAGAAAATTAACACGTCAGGTTTTAGAAATTACAAAAAAACTTGTTGAAGAAAAAAAAGATAAATTAAGAATTCCATCCGTTGAAGAAATTCAAGATATAGTTGAAACTGTTCTTTTGTCTTCCGAATATAAAAAAACAGCTAAAAACTACATTTTATACAGAGAACAACATTCAAGGCTAAGAGATTTTATACAAAATGCAAATGTTGATATGGTGGATGATTACCTAAAAAAGCTTGATTGGCAGGTAAGGGAAAATTCAAATATGACATATTCGGTTCAAGGGCTAAATAATTATCTTGCATCGAATTTATCAAAAAGTTATTGGTTAAATAAAATTTATTCTAAAAAAGTTAAAGAAGCGCACATAAATGGCGACATCCACATCCATGACCTAAACATTGTTGCAGGCTATTGTGTAGGGTGGGATTTAAAAGATTTATTAAATGGCGGTTTTAGAGGGGTTCAAGGCAAAGTTCAATCAAAAGCGCCCAAACATTTTAGAACTGCCCTTATGCAGATGGCAAATTTTCTCTACACAATGCAAGGTGAAGCCGCAGGTGCACAAGCTTTTTCAAACTTTGATACGTTGCTTGCACCTTATATTAAATATGACGGCATTTCATATAATGAAGTAAAGCAAGCCATGCAAGAATTTATTTTTAATTTAAATGTTCCAACCCGTGTCGGTTTTCAAACACCTTTTACAAATATCACAATGGATTTAACTGTTCCAAATTATTTTAAAGATGAATTTGTAACAATAGGGGGAGAAGTTAAAGAAGAAACTTATTCAAATTTTCAAACTGAAATGAATATGATAAATAAAGCTTTCTTTGAAATCATGATGGAAGGTGATGCCACAGGGCAAGTTTTCACATTCCCCATTCCAACCTACAATATTGCAAAAGATTTTGATTTTGATAACCCTGAATTAAACGGCCTGTGGGAGATGACTGCAAAATACGGTGTTCCTTATTTTTCAAATTTCATTAATTCAAATATGAACCCTGAAGATGCAAGGTCTATGTGCTGCCGTTTAAGAATAGATAACAGAGAGCTTGAATATAGAGGCGGCGGCCTTTTTGGTTCTAACCCCCTAACAGGTTCAATTGGCGTTGTTACAATTAATTTGCCAAAAATTGGGTATTTGGCAAAAAATGAAAAAGAATTTTTTGAAATTTTAAAACAAAAAATGGATATAGCAAAAGAAAGCTTAGAAGAAAAAAGAAAAATCATTGAACATTTAACGGAATATGGCTTATATCCATATACAAAATATTATTTAAGAGATATTAAAAAAAGGTTTAATGAATATTGGAAAAACCATTTTTCAACAATCGGTTTAATTGGTGCAAATGAAGCTTGCTTAAACCTTTTAGGAGTAAATATTGCAGATGAAAACGGCCTAAAATTTGCAAATAAAATTATGGATTTTATGAGAGATGTTATTTTAGATTATAAAAAAGAAACAGGAAATAATTATAATTTAGAAGCATCCCCTGCCGAAGGCGCAAGTTACAGGTTAGCCAAAAAAGATAAAGAAAATTACCCTGATATTATTGTTGCAAATGAAAAAGAATATAGGGAAAGCGGAGCAAAACCTTTTTATACAAATTCAACACAACTTCCTGTTAATTTCACGGATGATATTTTTGAAGCCTTGAACTTGCAAGATGAGCTTCAGGCAAAATATACAGGGGGCACAGTTATTCATATTTTTGCAGGGGAAAGAATTTATGACCTTGATGTTATGAAAAATTTGGTAAAGAAAATTTGCACAAATTATAAACTTCCATATTTCACATTCACACCAACTTTTTCAACCTGCAAAACCCACGGCTATATTGCAGGCGAACATTTCAAATGCCCTAAATGCGGTGAAGAAACAGAAGTTTTTTCAAGAGTTGTAGGGTATATTCGCCCAATTAAACAGTGGAATGATGGCAAAATGGCAGAATTTGAAACAAGAAAGAATTTTTGTGTGAAATAAAAATGCAAATAGGCGGAATTACAAAAAGTTCTTTAATAGATTACCCGAAAAAAATTTCGGCCGTTGTTTTTTTAATGGGTTGTAATTTCAATTGTCCATATTGCCACAACCCCGAACTTGTTATATCAAACATTATTGAACCAATTGATATAAATTCAATTTATTCTTTTTTAAATTCAAGAAAAGGTTTATTGGATGCGGTTGTAATAACAGGGGGTGAACCCACTTTGCATAAAAAATTGCCCGAATTTATAAAAAATATAAAAGATATGGGCTATTTAATAAAGCTTGATACAAATGGCACAAACCCTTTAATGGTGCAAATTTTAATTGAAAATAAACTGGTTGATTATGTTGCAATGGACATAAAAGCGCCTTTTGATGAATATAGAAATATTGTTTCGAAGGAAGTTAATATAGAAAATATTCAAAAAACATTTAAAATTTTGGCTCAAGGAAAAGTTGACTACGAATTCAGAACAACCGTTGTATCTAATCTTTTAAATTATGATTCGTTTGTTAAAATTAATGAAATTTTTAAAAAAGAAGGTAAAATTAAAAAATATTGCCTTCAAAGGTTTAAAAAATCAAAGCATTTGAACGAAAATTATTTGAATGCAAAAACATTTACGGATGAAGAATTTGAAAAAGTTTCTTTATTGTTTAAAAATACTGTTGAAGAATTTATAGTGAGATGAAGATGGAAAACGAATTTAAGCCCTTGGTTTTAATACCGACATATAATGAAGCCTTGAATATAAAAAGTTTTATTGAAGAAGTTTTTAAATATTGCCCCGATATAAATTTATTAATAATAGACGATAATTCGCCGGATGGTACTGCAGAAATTGTTCATTCAATGTGCGATAAAAGAATTTATATTTTAAAAAGAGCAAAAAAAACAGGGTTAGCATCTGCTTATATTGAAGGTTTCAGGCATGGTATAAACCTTCAATATAATGCTTTTATTGAAATGGATGCAGATTTTTCCCATAAGCCTGAATATTTACCTACAATGCTTGAAAACCTTAAAAAATACGATTTTGTTATAGGTTCAAGAAATATAAAAGGGGGTTCTGTTGAAAATTGGAGCATTATCCGCAATTTAATTTCAAAAATGGGCTCTCTTTATTCAAAAATTGTTTTATGGTGCCCGATAAACGATTTAACAGGCGGCTTTAACGGTTGGAAAAAAGAAGTTATAGAAGCAATCGGGCTTGATAACATAATTTCAAAAGGTTATTCTTTTCAAATTGAATTAAAATACAGAGCCTATAAAAAAGGGTTTAAGTATGTTGAATTTCCTATCGTTTTTCCCGATAGAAAACTTGGCGAATCAAAAATGAGCAAGGATATATTTTTTGAGGCAATGAAAAATGTTTTTAAAATCCGTTTTTCAAAATAAAATTTTTATAAACATTTTATTTTTTCTTGCGGTTTTTTTATCGGCATTTTCTTTTTTGTTCACATTTTTTCTTCATAACAATGATTTTTTAATTCCCTTGTTTGAAAAAGTGAATGCGCCATTAAAAATAAATGTTGAATTTTTAAATAATGAAAAAGGGCAAAATTTTCACCTTTTTGCAAACGGTTACGAGGTTTTCAAAAACAGAATATATGAAAATAATTCATATATTTTTTATCAAATGGAAGATGATATAAAAACAGTTTATTTTAAAACAGACGATAAAACTTTTAAAAATTTAGACAATATTGTAATTAACCTGAACAATAATTTTTACTATTATTCAAAAAAAGATATTGAAAAATTTACAAAGACAAAAACAGGGCAATACATTTTGCCTTTTGATATAAAATATACAAAAAGTTCAGCTTTTATGAACGATAAAGGGCTTTTTCACAAACTTTGCATTTATTTTTTATCAATATTTTATAATTCAAATTTTTATGTATTTCCGCTTTTAATGTTTTTTGCGGCGGTTTTAATTTATCAAAACAACAAAGAAAAAATTAATTTGGGCTTTAATTTATTTAAAAACAATGCAATTTTGTGGGTTTTAATTATAGGGCTTTTGTTAAGGCTGCAAGATAATTCAATTCCTTTTTGGGGTGATGAACTTTATTCTGCAACATACGCAGGCGGTGTTAATTCGCCTTTTATAAAAACTTTTCAAGACCCCGGCAACCCGCCTTTGTTTTTCATTTTGGCTAAAATTTGGCAGGCTGTTTTTGGTTCAAGCGAGCCAATTTGCAGGTTGTTGACAACAATTTTTTCTGTTTCATCTATTTATTTAATTTGGTTTTTTGTAAAAAATAATTTTAATAAAAATGCGGCCCTTTTAGCTGCTTTTATATTTTCAATAAACATTTATTCCATTCATTCGGCTCAAGAATTTAGAGCATATTCGCTTGGAATAATGCTTTCTTTAATTAGCGCTTATTTTCTTTTTGAAATAATTAAAAATAAACAAAACAAAAACTTTGTTTTTTATTCTATAACGGCAATTTTGATGGCAAATACCCATTATTTTCAAATTTTGATTTTATTTGCCAATTTTATTTTTGCAATGTTTAAACTGGAAAATAAATCTAAGTTGAAATTTTTATATGCAAATTTAATTGCGGCAATTTCATTTTTGCCTTATTTTCTATTAACTGCCCTAAACAAAGGCCTTTTAGATTCAACTTTTAATGATCTTCCTTTTTATGACCTTAAAATGATGGGAATAATGGTAAATTTAATTTTTTCAAATAAAATTATTCCAATTCTGCTTACAATAATTGCACTTTTATTTTTATTTAAAAAATTTATTACAGAAGATGAAAAATTGAAAAATGTTTACCTGTATTCTTTTTGGATTGTTTTTTCAATTTTCCTTTTTTCATATCTTTTCTCTCTTATGGTTCGCCCGATTATAAGAAGCTATTATTTTGTTTTTACAATTCCTTTTATTTCAATTTTAATTGCCCTTGGGTTTTTTGTTTCGTTTAAAAATAAAATTTTGAAATGGGCCGTCATCTTAATTTTAATTTATTCAGGCGTTTTTTGTTTTTCAGGAAAAGGCCTTTATGCCGATAAAAACGACCTTCTTGTTATAAGGGCAGAAGAAGCTTATAAATATTCTTTCTTTGATTCTAATAAATATTTAAACCAAAACAAAAAAGTAGCGCTTGTAATGTTTGATAATATTAATGAATATAAGGAATATTACAAAAAACACTATAATGAAAAAATAAAGCTTGTTAAATTCAGGTTTGCTTATGATTCAAACGAAAGCTTTGAGCAAAAACTGGTTAATTCGGGCGCAGAAGTTTTTTATTCAATGGTTCATTTAATGCGCCTTGGCGAATTTCTTGAATATTTTGGTAAAAAATTTGATATTTCTGCAATAATAACAGATAAAAATGTTGTTTTAATAAGGATGATAAAAAATAAATGAAAAAAATCTTTTTAATTTTAATTTTTATTTTAATGCTTTTATCATTCTTTTTTGCTTTTGCCTTTCAAAGGAACAATTTTAACATTCCGCTTTTTGGCACAATAGATTCCGATATTAGATTAAATATTGAAACAAAGGGAAGTTTGAAGGTTTTTGTTAATAATGTTGAAATAAAACCTTCGCCTAATTTTGAATTTAACAGTTTTAATTGTTATGAAATAAACAATTTTCCTGTTTATAAGATTTCTTTTTCAAATAATGATATTGAAAAAATGGTTGTATCTGTTGGTGATAAACTTTTTTATTTTCCAAAAAAAGAAATTAAAAACTTTAAAAAAGATGAAACGGGAAATTTTGAACTTCCAAAAAATGTTAAATATTATAAAAATTCAGCCTATATAACAGACAAAGGCAAATTGCACGGTTTTTTTATAAATTTTCTTTCAATTTTTTATAACCCTTTTTATTTTATATTGCCAATCATTTGTTTAATTTTGCTGCTTTTAAATTTTAAATTTAATTTATTTAAAAATAATGCAATTTTATGGGGAATAATTTTATTGGGGCTTATTTTAAGGTTTTCGGATTTAACCCCAAATTTTTGGAGCGATGAACTCTACACAATTTATATGGCAGGAAGGTTTGATGCGCCTTTTTTAAATACATTTATAGACCCCGGCAACCCGCCATTATATTTTATTTTATCTAAAATTTGGACAGGGTTTTTTGGCGTTTCGCCTTTAGCTGCAAGGCTTCTTCCTTTAATATTTTCTATTTTTTCAATTCCTTTAATTTATTTATTTTTAAATAAAACAAAATTCGGGCTTTTAGCTGCTTTTATATTTTCTATAAACCTTTATTCCCTAATAACCGCAAAAGAAGCAAGGTGCTATTCTTTATGTATATTTTTAGCTTTAGCGCTTTCAATATTTTTATTTAAAATTATAGATAAACCAAATAATAAAAATTTTATTTATTATTTTTTAATTTCAACCCTTGCTTTTAATTGCCACTTTTATATGGCATTTGTTCTTTTTGCTAATTTTATTTTTGGGGAAATTTTTCTTAATCAAAAAAACAAAATAAAATTTTTATTGGTCAATTTTCTTTCTTTTTTAACCCTTCTTCCATACCTTTTTGTAACAGGGCTTAAAAAAGGTTTAATGAACAAAAGCTTTAACAATTTTAATTTTCCCGATTTCAATTTTTATATAGATGTAATTCAAAAATATCAGGGCAAATTTTCAATTTTTATCATTCTTTTTGCTTTAGTTTTTGTTCTATGCCCTAAACTAAGGGAAAAATTTATAGAAAATGAAAACCTAAAACATTTTAACTATTCAATCTATTTAATTTTTTCAACATTTATTTTGACATTTCTTTTTTCATTTATAAGGCCAATTACAAAAGATTTTTATTTTGTTTCAATTTTGCCTTTCTTTTTAATTTCTTTATTTTTAATTCCTTTTTTATTTAAAAATAAAAAATTAAAGGCAGCCCTTTTTATTTTAGTTATAATTTCATATTTTGCACCGAATAATTATATAAAAAGGGAAAGAGCAAGGCTTTTAAATTTTGATAACATTGTTTCATATTATATAAAAGATAAAAATGAATCTTCCGCCCTTATTGTTCCGCATTCAAAAGAAATGCTTCCTTTGATTTATAAAAATTTATCGGCTGATGAATTGGTTGTTTGCCCTTTGCCGCAAGAAAAAAATGAACTTATCAATTTAATTAAAAATATAAATAAGAAAAATATATACTTAAAAGTTGAATACAACGTTTTGCCAAGCTTTTTAATTGAAATTTCCAAATTATATAAAGCTTCTTTTATAAGGCTTGATAAAGATGTTATAATTTTAAAAGTTTTTAAATAGGAATTAAAAGAATGGAAAAATTAGTTTTTTATAAATCAAAATGGTTTGTTAATTTGTTTTTTGCAATTTTTACTATTCTGTTTTTTATCTCTTTTATTTGGACAATTTTTGTTCATCAAAACGATTTCAATATTCCCTTGTTAGGCGGAAAATTTGCAGATGCAAGGCTGAATTTTGAAATGGATGAAAAACTAACAGGTAAAGTGCACTTAATGGCAGGCAAAATTGAATTTGACCCATATATAATGCAAACCAAAAATTCTTATATAACATATGAAACAAACAAAATTCCTATTTTTAAATTAAGTTTAAAAATTGATGATAAAAACCCTGAACAGTACATAAACAAAATAAACAATATTGCAATTTCCATAGGAAACAATTTT
The DNA here is from genome assembly GCA_944325145.1 of Candidatus Gastranaerophilales bacterium. Classification (GTDB taxonomy): domain Bacteria; phylum Cyanobacteriota; class Vampirovibrionia; order Gastranaerophilales; family Gastranaerophilaceae; genus Galligastranaerophilus_A. Next base: position 9,494 of record CALYDL010000020.1, on the reverse strand, counting down.
TATTATTTTACAAAAGATGATATTTTAAATTTTAAACGAGATGAAAATGGAGAATTTGTTTTTCCAAAAAGCGTAAAATATTATAAAAATTCAAAATATATAACCGACAAAGGCTTATTGAAACAATTTACAGTAAGCTTTCTTGCAATTTTTTATTGTATGAAATATTTTATTTTTCCAATTTCAACCTTTCTTGTTGCGCTTTTAATATATTTGAACAATAAAAATAAGATTAATCTTGGGTTTAATATATTTAAAAACTATGCAATATGGTGGATTATTCTATTTGGCTTGATTTTAAGAATTGCGGATAACAACTTTGCCTTTTGGAGCGACGAACTTTACACGGCAACGGTTGCAGGAAACCCAAATGCGCCTTTTAGCGCCGTTTTAACAGACCCCGGCAACCCGCCCTTGTTTTTTATTTTGGCAAGATATTGGCAGGTGATATTTGGGCAAAATGAAGCATTATTAAGGCTTTTGCCTTGTTTGTTTTCAATTATAACAATAGGCGCCATTTATTTCTTTGTTAAAAAATATGCTTCAAAAAATGCTGCACTTTTAGCTTCATTTTTATTTGCAATTAATTTTTATTCAATTCAATCTGCTCAAGAATTTAGAACATATTCGCTTGCTGCAATGTTTTCTGTTGTCTCAGGCATTTTAATGTTTAAAATTATTGAAGAAAACAAAAATAAAGATTTTATTTTATATGGAATTTTAGCAATTTTAATGGCAAATGCTCACTATTTTCAAATTCTTGTTTTAATTGGAAACTTTATTTTTGCATGTTTTAAAATGAAAAAAGAACAAATTATAAAATTCTTTTTTGCAAATTTATTTGGCGCAATTTTGTTTTTGCCTTATTTTTTAACCACATCTTTAAACCGCGCCCTTTTAGATACCTCTTTCAACGGCACAATAGGCGCAATAAATTTAGAAGGGTTATTCAATATAATTTCAAAACTTTTTACAAATTCAATTACTCCCTGTTTGATTTTAATTTTTACAATTTTACTTTTAACGCCAAAAGTAAGAAATTTATTATTTAAAGAAATTGATAAAAAAATATTCAATATTTATTTTTATTCTTTTTATATAGTTCTTTTTGTTTATTTTTCCGCCTTTTTAATTTCTCAAGTAAGACCAATTATAAAATCTTTTTATTTTATAAATGTTTTGCCTTATGCTGTAATTTTAATCTCTTTAATTGTTTTCTTGCCTTTTAAAAATCAATGTTTAAGGCTTGTTTTCTCACTTTTCTTTTTGATTACTTATTTTTCCGGCAATAATTATTTTGAAAAAAACGGACTTATGCTAATAAGGTTTGGCGATATAATAAAATATTCTCATTATGATTCTTTGCAATATAGAAATAAGGGCTTAAAAATAGGAATAGCATTGCATGATACTGAAAACTACAAGCTTTTTTATAAAAAGTATCTAAAAGGCGATGAAACCATTATTATGTATCCTTTTGCCGCTCATCTTAACTATTTCATAGATAAAATTCTTCAATCAGATGCAGATGTTATTTATGCAAGAATGGAATTTAAACGCTTCCCTATATTTGTCGAAATGATAAAGCCTTATGCTGATGTTTCAATAATAAGAACGGATAGAGATGTTTTAATAGGAAGGATTGTATTGAAAAGGTAAAAATAATATAATAACTTTATGGAAGAAGAATTGGAAAAACTAAGGCAAAAGTGCTTAAATTGCACAAAATGTTCTTTGTCTAAAACAAGAACAAATGTTGTTTTTTCAGATGGTATTCCAAATAATAAACTTGTTTTGGTAGGCGAGGCCCCTGGGTTTTATGAAGATAAAACAGGCGTTCCTTTTGTAGGAAAAGCGGGGCAATTATTGGATAGAATTTTTGCATCTGTCGGTTTATCAAGAAAAAAAGATGTTTATATAATGAATACAATAAAATGCCGCCCGCCAAACAATAGAGACCCTTTGCCTGTTGAAAAAGAAGCTTGCAGAGAATATATGGAAGCGCAGCTTGAAATTTTGAAACCCAAAATAATTTTAATATGCGGCAATGTTGCTCTAAAAAGTTTATTGGATGTCCCTTATGGCATAACAAAGGCAAGGGGCAAGTGGTTTGATGGGCCATATGGCGCTAAAATGATGCCGATTTATCACCCGTCTTACCTTTTAAGGAACGATTCTAAAGAAGTTGGTTCGCCAAAGTGGCAAATGTGGCAGGATATCAAGGAAATTAAGAAAGTATATGAAAGTTTATAATATAAAATTTTTATTGGTTTTTGCATTGTTTTGTTCGCAGGCAGCATATGCTATGACATCTGAATTTTTTGAAAATGTTGATGTTCATAGCCTAAAAGCAGGCGTTTCAAAATATCTTTTAATTAAAGGCGCAAAAGTTTATCATAATGAATCATACGAAGCTAACACTTTTCAAGCGGTTGATTTAGTTAGAGTCGGAACATATTCAACGGCGCAATATCAATATGCTTTTAATTTGACTCCAATGCAAAACGGCACAAGGCTTGATTTAATTGCAGTTAAGCAAGGAAGCGGAAATGACCCCGTTATGGAAAGAAAATTAATGGATAATATAAAACAAAGCATGCAAGGCAGGTTTTTATATGGCCTTGGCTTTGAATTTGACAATTATTCAACATCAAAAGGGAACATAAAAGCTCCAAAAGGTAAAAATTCAGGTATAAAATTAACCGCTGTTAAATATGATGCCCTTAAAAAGGGGCTTCAGGCAGGTGATGTTATAATTGAAATTAATGGAATTCCAATATCTGAAATGCCAATAGAAGACTATGCAACCGTTCTTTTTGCAAAAAGCATAAACGATTCTGTTACTCTTACATATAAAAGAGGAAAAGAAACAAATAAAGTTACCTTAACTCCAAGAGTAAGCAACAGAAAAGTTTTTTAAACTTTGCCCTAAAACCCTCTTCAGCTCTATTTTTCGGGCTAAAAAACGGCATTGACAAGAAGATATATTTTTAATATTCTTTCTAAATGGGATGGTGTAAAAACAGTAGTATGGTTTTACACAAAAAGGATAGGAGAAAAGATGAAAGTTATGAAGAAACTTCTTGCAGCAACAGTTGCACTTTGTGCTATTTCTTCAGTTGCTTTAGCCAAACCTTGTGAATTGGAAAGCAAGACAGAAAGCTATGCACACCCCACACTTTTTAAATCACAAGCTCAAACTCTTGTTGATTCAAAATCTGTGTATGTAACAGGCGGTAAAATTTTGAAATCCAAAAACAAAATTACCGTAGGCAACAAAGACAACGTTTATGTTAAATCTTGGGCAAAAGATGTTTTAGACATTATTAAAGACAGCCAATTAAAATCAGGCTACACAACATCATTTAACCCAAAAGCTCCCACACTTCGTTCAGAAGTTGCAACAATTTTGGCTGAAGGCTTAAATGTTAAAACTCCTGAAAGCTTTAAACCTTACAAAGACATCACAGATGCTTATTGGGCAAAAGATTGGATTTACAAAGTAACCGAAAAAGAAATTATGATTGGTTACCCATCAGGCGTGTTTAAACCCGATCAACCAATTACAAAAGCAGAAGTTTTTGCAACGGTTGCAAAATTAATTAACATTGACCACTCAGCAACAAAAGTTCCTGAATACAAAGGTCAAAAAATGCAATATATCCCAACTTGGGCATATTCTGCAACAAACGAAGTTATAGCTTCAAACTTACTTGATGCCGTTCCAAATACAAAACAAGTAATAGACAGCGAATACTTGTCAAAAGAACAAGTTGCATATTTAGTTGCATCTTTGAGAAAAAATTTATCTTCGCTTCAAAGCGGCAAGGCAATTGCTGATGGCACAACAGATGCATGCGGTGTTACAACCGTTAAAGTTAAACTTTTAGACAGATTATCAGCAAAAACTTCAAACATCGGTGATTGGTTCACTGCAAAAACAACTGAAGAAGTTGTTGTAAATGATGTAACCTTCCCTGAAGGTTCAATCGTAAGAGGCGAAGTTATTGCTGTTCAAAGACCCGGAATTAAAGAACCCGGTTACATTAAAGTTCAATTCAAATACATTAAAAACGGCAAATTGAAAGAATGCTTGCCAAAACAAGTAGCTTCAGCTTCTGTTGAAGACCTTAAAAACCCCAACATTTTAGCAAGATTATTGGGTGCGCCTTTATCAATTGCAGGCAGAGCAGTTGGTGTTGTCGGCAGATCAGGCGGCGCTATTGTTAACGTTGCAGGTAATGGCTTAGAAGAAGTTGGTGATGAACTTTCAAATACATTTGTTGAAACCTTCACTCTTCACCCCGGCCGTGGTGCTGCAAGCCTTGGAAATTCTGTTGTAACAGTGTTTAAAGGCGTGTTTGACATTACAAAAATCTGCTTATCAGGCGTATTTGGTGTAATTTATGAAGTTGGTGATGAACTTGTTTATGTGCTTGTTCCTTCACTTTCAAATTCATCAAGCTTGAACCCGAACGAAGAACTTACAATTGTATTTTAATAAGGTTCAATAAATTTAAAATGGCCGCTTCATACTTGGGGCGGTCATTTTTTAGTATCATTTTTAATTTTGCCTGTTGCTAGCATTTTAATTTAATGATACACTTAAAACGTTAGTTATATAAGGAGAAAAAGCAATCGCAAGAGAAGATAACAAGACCCGTGAGCTTGTAAATGAAGGCATTAGAGCTCGTGAAGTTCGTTTAATTGATGATGAAGGAGTAAATCACGGTACAATTCCAACATCTAAGGCACTGGAGCTTGCAAAAGAAAAAGATTTAGATTTAGTAGTTGTCTCACCAAACCAATCACCGCCCGTGGCAAAGATTATTGATTGGGGCAAATATAAATATGAAACCGAAAAGCGTGCAAAAGAAGCAAGAAAAAAACAGCACGTAGTTGAAGTTAAAGAAGTAAAAATGCGCTATAAAATTGATACGCATGATTACGAAGTAAGAATGAAAGCAGCAAGGAAATTTTTAGCTCAGCAAAACAAAGTTAAATTGGTTGTTATGCTTAGAGGGCGTGAAATTCAACACAACAAACTTGCATTTGATCTTGCAAACAAGTTTTTGGAAGACATTAAAGATGCTAACCCGATTGTTGAAAAAAACCCTATGCTTGAAGGCAAAAATGTTGTTGCAATTTTAGCACCGAGCGCAAAGTAGATTTCCTTAAAATAAATATAAAGGAGAAATGATGAGAGAAGAATTGCTTTCTGTTATTGAAAGAAACAGCAGAATTCCACTGGATGAACTTGCTGTTATTTTGGGTGTTAATAAAGAAACCGTTATTGATGAAATGGCAAAACTTGAAAAAGAAGGGGTAATTTGTGGTTACCACACTCTTATTGATTGGGAAAAAACATCTCAAGAAAAAGTTAACGCCTTAATTGAAGTGAGAGTTACTCCCCAAAGAGGCCAAGGCTTTGATAAAATAGCAGAAAGAATTTATAACTACCCTGAAGTTAGAGCGGTTTATTTAATTTCAGGCGGTTATGACCTTCTTGTTACTTTGGAAGAAAAATCTCTAAAAGAAATTTCAATGTTTGTAACAGATAAACTTTCAACTCTTGATTCTGTTTTATCAACAGCAACACATTTTATTTTGAAAAAATATAAAGACCACGGCACAATCTTGGGTAAAAAGCATGTTGATGAAAGGGAAATTTTTACACCATGACAAAACCTCTTTCAGATAAAGTATTAAACTTGAAGCCATCCGGCATAAGAAAATTCTTTGATATTGTTCATGAAATGAAAGATGCAATTTCATTGGGTGTTGGCGAACCCGATTTTGACACGCCATGGCATGTTAGAGATGAAGGCATTTATGCGCTTGAAAAGGGCAAAACTTTTTATACCTCAAATGCCGGTTTAAAAGAATTAAGAGAAGAAATTTCAAAAAAAGTTAATGAAACAAGAAATGTTTCATACGACCCAAACGGTGAAATTTTAGTGACAGTTGGCGGCTCTGAAGCAATTGATATAGGTTTAAGGGCAATTATAAACGAAGGCGATGAAGTTATTATTCCTGAACCATCTTATGTTTCATATACCCCTTGTGCAATTTTAGCTGATGCAAAACCCGTTATAATTCCTCTAAGGGCAGAAAATGAATTCAGATTAACTCCTGATGAATTAAAAGCAGCAATTACAAATAAAACAAAAGCTTTAATTCTTCCATACCCAAATAACCCGACTGGCGCTATTATGGAAAAGAAAGATTTGGAAGCAATCAGAGATATCATTGTTGAAAATGACCTATATGTTTTATCTGATGAAATTTATTCTGCTCTAACATATAAAGAAAAACATTTTTCAATAGTTTCTTTGCCCAATATGAAAGAAAGAACCATTTTAATAGACGGCTTTTCAAAAGCTTATGCTATGACAGGCTGGCGCTTAGGGTATGCTTGTGCGCCAAAAGAAATTATTCAGCAAATGACAAAAATTCACCAATTTGCAATAATGTGTGCTCCAACTACAAGCCAATATGCCGCCGTTGAGGCAATTAAAAAAGGTGATGACGACATTAAAATGATGAGAAATTCTTATAACCAAAGAAGAAGATTCTTATTAGATTCATTTAAAAAAATGGGCTTAGAATGTTTTGAACCCTATGGCGCTTTTTATGTTTTTCCTTGTATAAAAGAATTTAATATGACAAGCGAAGAGTTTGCTACAAAATTTTTGGAAGAAGAACACGTTGCGGCAATCCCCGGCAACGCATTCGGCGATTCCGGCGAAGGCTATTTAAGAATTTCTTATGCATATTCTATGGAAAACTTAAAAGAGGCAATTTCAAGGCTTGATAGGTTTGTTCAAAAATTAAGAAAGAATTAACCCAATTTTTCAATTTTTTCTTTCAATTTTAAAATTGGGAAATATTCGCTTGCAAAATTCAAGCTTTCATTAACAATTTCTTTTGCTTTTTTTATGTCGCCTTCTTCAAAATATAAAGTTGCATCTATATAATGAATTTCAGCGTCATAATAGCAAACTTGTTTTGCAATGTCTGCAAAGTAATGAACTGCTTTATTTTGATTGTTTGCATTTAACACTCTTGCAATAAATTTTGGCGTTTCAAGGTTTGAATTTGTAAAAAAGCGAAATTCATCTATAACTTTTTGCGCCCAAGAAAAAAGCCCGTTTTCAATTAAAAGGTTAATATAAATTTCTAAAAATGCCCTAACTTGAAAATATTTTGGCGGTTTTTTGGGTTTATTTTCAATAATATCTAAAATTAAAAGCCCGAAAATTGAAGCAGGGCAAACGTTTTCTTTTAATTTAAAATATTTTCTTGCATCTTTTAGGTTTTGAACCAAAAGCGAACAAAGCCCCGCTTCATAAAAAAGGCCGTTTGACACAAAAATTTCCTTAGCGCTTATATAGTCTTTGTCATAAAACAATTTAACGGCACTTTTTATTTTATCGTTCACGTTTTAATATCTTTTATTTGTCGTTATTAGAAAAATTGAACCCCGGCAGCATTTGGTTCATCATATAAGCTTGCACAAATTCTTTGCTTATATTTGAATTGCCCCCGCCGCTTTGGCTCATGGCACTTATCATTGGAATGAAATTCATCATATTATTGTTATTATTGTTGTTGTTTCCAAACATAGCATTAATTTGTGCAATTTCAGAATTCATTGCTCCAAATTGCCCCATATTCATATTTGCTAATGGGTTAATGCCAAGTTTTGATAAGGTTCTAACTGCATCTGCAATTTCTTTATCTGTGGGTTCATTATTTTGATTAATATATTTCAAATTGTTTTCTGTTGGTTTAATATCTTCGTTAATTTCTTGCTGAACCCTTTCAATTGCTTGGTTTTCAAGGGTTGTTTTAACGTCATTGTGCATAAATTCGTTTGATTTAATAAATTTTGTAATGTCGCTATCGTCAAGGTTAGCATCGCACAAAGTTGCATCATCTATGCAATTAATTGCCTGCGTTGCATAATCTATTAAAACTCTGTTTCTGCTTATATTTCTTGCAGCGTCATAAGATTCCCTTGCTTTATCAGGCATTCCCAATTGTGAATATGAAATTGCCCTGTAATAATAAACAATATCTGAAGGCCTTCCTTTTTGAATTATATAATCCATATCTTGAATGCAGCCTGTATAGTTTTTGTTTTTATATTTGTTTATTGCCTGATAAACAAAGCTTGTCGGAATTTGAACATTTTTGCTTGCCGCAAATGCAATGCCTGTTGATAAAACTATTCCTGAAATTATTAAAGTTGAAACTAACGATTTTAAACTCATTTTAAACCCCTCGGTTATAAAGATATACTTATTTTATAATGTTTTTGGGTAAAATTGCAACGATTTTACAATAAAATTATAACCTTTCTTTGGTAATATTCTCTAATCTATATATATGATTTGTATTTTAAGGTTTAATTATACAATTAATTTAGTAATTTATTTTTTGTTATTAAATTTGTAGAGTAATTTTTTTATGAAAATTAAAATTAAAGAAACCGCAAAAAAATTGAAAGGCTATTCCTTATACCGCCTTGCAATTGTTTTAAATATGCCCCAGCAAACAATTTATTCTTGGGCAAACGGCAGAACACAGCCTTCTTATGAAAATTTAGACAGATTGTGCGAGGTTTTAGAATGCTCAATCGGAGATTTATTGGAAGCAGAGCCCGTTCAAAGAAAGCTTTTTTTGTAAAACAATGCAACTTTAATTTATTTCTTGAAAAATTTTCTTTTTTTAAATAAAATAATGCTAGCAACTTTGCGGACGTAACTCAATTGGTAGAGTCCCTGCCTTCCAAGCAGGTTGTTGCGAGTTCGAGCCTCGTCGTCCGCTAATTAAAAAGAACCCTTTTAAGGGTTCTTTTTTTTGAATTACCCCAGCAAATCGGGGCGTTTGGTTTTTGTTCTTAAAATTCTTTGCTCTTGTTTAAATTTTTCAATTTCTTTGTGGTTGCCGTTTAATAAAACTTCGGGCACTTTCATTCCTCTATATTCCCTTGGCCTTGTATATTGGGGGTGTTCTAAAAGCCCATCTAAACCAACAGAAAAAGAATCATTCAAAGGTGAATCAGATTTATTTAAAACACCATCAATAAGCCTTGAAACGCTATCTATAATGCAAAGCGCGCCAAGTTCGCCCCCTGTTAAAATGTAATCTCCTAGTGAAATTTCCCTTGGTTTTAAACCAAGCCTTATTCTTTCATCAAATCCTTCATAATGCCCGCACAGAAGAATTAATTGTTTCTTTTGGGCAAGCTCTGTGCATATTTTTTGGTTATAAGGTTCCCCTTGGGGGGTTAGCATTATAAATTCAAAATCATCTGTTTTTTCAATTGCTTCATAAGCTTCAAAAATTGGGGGCGCCATAAGCACCATGCCTGCTGTTCCCCCATAGGGTGTGTCATCCACTCTTTTATGTTTATCATGGGTATAATTTCTAAAATTAATTGTGTTTACTTCAATTAATTTTTTTTCAACCGCCCTTTTTATAATGGA
>CALYDL010000019.1 GCA_944325145.1 Candidatus Gastranaerophilales bacterium | reverse complement strand
CTGCGAGCATTTTATCATAGCCTGCTATGATAACTTTCAGCATTTTATTCTTCTGCCTCAACTGCTTCTTCAGCTTGGGCTTCTTCAGCTTGAGCTTCAACTGCTTTTGCTTCTTGTCTTGCTTCCATTTGTGCTGCTTGAGATTCAGATTTAATATCAATCTTCCAGCCTGTCAGCCTGTGAGCAAGCCTTACGTTTTGGCCTTCTCTGCCGATTGCAAGCGATAATTGATCATCAGGAACAATAACAAATGCTTCTTTTTTGTTTTCTTCATCCGCTAAAATATCAACAGAAATTATTCTTGCAGGTGAAAGTGCGTTTACAATGTATTCAACAGGGTCTTCAGAGTATCTTACAATGTCGATTTTTTCATTTTTTAATTCGCCGACAATTGTTTGAATTCTTGAACCTCTTGGCCCGATGCAAGCACCAACGGAATCAACGGATGGGTCATTTGACCAAACTGCAAGTTTTGTTCTGTATCCTGCTTCTCTTGCAATAGATTTAATTTCAACAATACCATCTTCAATTTCAGGAACTTCAAGTTCAAACAATTCTCTTACAATTTCAGAATGTGCTTGAGAAACAATAACTTGAGGAAGTCTTGTTGTTTCTTTAACGTTTAAAACAAAAACTCTGATTCTATTCCCGGGTTTATAATATTCACCCGGCAATTGTTCTTTTAGGGGCATAACAGCGTCTGTTTTACCGATATTTACAATAACGTTTCTGTCATCTCTTCTTTGAATTATACCTGTAATAAGAGTGCCTTTTTTGCTCATAAATTCATCTAAAACAAGTTTTCTTTCAGCTTCTCTTATTCTTTGTGTGATAACTTGTTTAGCGGATTGTGCAGCAATTCTGCCGAAATCTTCAGGGGTAACTTCAATTTTAACTTCATCTTCAAGTTCAACTTCATCGTCAATTTCTTTTGCATCTTCAAGTGAAATTTGGGTATCGGGGTTTTCAACATTTTCTACGACAAGTTTTGTTCTGAAAACACCAATTTCGCCTGATTCTTCATCCATAATTGCTTCAACGTTTTCTGCGTCTTTATCTTTAATGTGTTTTTTATAGCCTGCAACCAAAGCGTCGCAAAGAGAAGAAACAAGGACGTCTTTTGAAATTCCTTTTTCTCTTTCTAATTGTTCTGCTGCTTCAAAAAGCGCTGTTCCAATTTTAATCATCTTTATCTCTCCTATATTTCTTCAATATCGTTTAATCTTATTGTAAAAATGTTTTCTAAATTAATTTCAAATTCTTTTTCAAGGTCATAAACAAAAACTTTTAGGCCAAATGAATCGTTATAATCTACAAGTTTAGCTGTGAAAGTTTTGCTTAAATCTTCTGCTATCGGGGTTTTAACCTTAATTAAAACGTTGTGCCCCTTAAAAATTTCATATTCCCTTTTAGATTTTAATTTTTTATCCAACCCCGGAGATGAAACTTCCAAATAATATTTAAAAGGAATAAGTTCATCCAGCATATCGCCAATGCTTCTTGTAATGTTTTCGCAATCTTTGTGGTTAACGGGGTGGTCGTTTGAATAAATAAAAATTCTTAAAAACCAATGGCCGTTTTCTTTTTCAAAAGAAATTTCAATCGGAATAAGGTTATATCTCATAGCCGTGTTTTCAATAACGGGTATGATTGCAGATAATATTTCTTTTTTGTTGAAGTGTTCTTTCATCATTTTCTTCTAAAAAAAAGAACGGTTTTATTGAATTACCGCTCTTTTGTCTTTATTGCGATTCGATTTTTTACTTCCAAAGAAGGAAGTAAAAAAATTATACCATGGTTATTTAACATACTGCAAGAAATATATAAAGTTTAGTAAAGTTAAAGCTAAATGTCTATTTCAACAATTTCTTTTAAATATTCTCTTAATTTTTGCATGCCTGCAATTAAAACCTTAACTTCATCATCTTTAAATTTACAATAGGCTTTTTGTGCTGTATTTCTTAATGTTATAAGCGTTTTTGCATAAATATCTTCGCCTTCTTTTGTCATGGAAATTAATTTAACGGGCCTGTTGCATTTAACATCAACAATTCTTTTTAAATACCCTCTTTCCTCTAAGCCGTTTAAAATTTTTCCCATATTGGCTCTGTTTATAAACATTTTAAGCGCCAAATCTCTTTGGCACATATTTCCGTTATGGTAGATAAAATCAAGAGTTGAAAATTCTTCGCTTGTTAATTCCAAATTCAAATTTTTAAAATGCTGAATAGACATTTTTTTAATATATTTACCCGTAAGGTAAACTTCATAAAATAGCGATTCTGTGTATTTTTTTTCCTGTTTTTCTTCCATTTTTATCCCGTTTCTATGTTGTTTTAAAAACATGTTGCATTTGCAACATAACCATGCTAACATATAAAGTAACTAAAGACAATTTAAAAAATTATACTACGTAATCCTTAAAAAACCAAAAAATATTACACTTACTTACTACCTTTCAATTCTGCTTAAATGGGGCTTATATGCCCCTTATTTTTTATAGGTTAAATTTCGTTAAGAAAAAGATTCTTCTTTGTTTGCAAATAAAAAACCTTTGTTTTATATTGTTACAGGTGTAACAAAAAAATAAATTCGACAAATTTATTTTTTTTGATGTTTTATACCAAATGAGCATAGTTTTTTGCCGCATCATTTAAGGAATTGAAATGCAAATAAATAGTGTCCAAAATATAAAATACCAAACGGGACATAACAACAAAACTAACAAGGAACTTTCATTTGGTGGAATTGGCGGAGCCGTTATGAACGGGGTCGGCAAGTTTTTCCAGGTTTGCGATGACGTTCCGATGATTGGTGTTGCCTTTACTGATACTGCAGCAACCGATGTTCCAAGAACCATAGTAGATTTAAAACAAACAGGCGTTCCTGCAGCAGCAGAAACCGCAAGGCGTGAATTTTCAGGCTTAATTGTAAACTGCTTAATCCCCGGCGCCTTTGTTTATGGGGCAGCAAGGCTTATAAACGACGGCTATATGAAAGATTTCATGACACCAAAAGGCAAACCTTTGAACCTTTCAAGGTCTTGGGCAAACGGCGAAGCAATTTCAAATTTAGTCGGCGTTTGGAAAGATTATACGGGAATTGGCAAAGATTTATCTTTAATAACAGATAAAGACGAACTTTATGAAGCTGAAAAAATATTAAAAAATAAAACTTTTGGCGACAGAGGCTTTGTTAAAAGTGCGCTTAAAAAAATTGAAGGCCTAAATGGTGTTGATTCTTGGGATAAATTATCAGACCATAAAAATTTAATAGATAAAGCCGCAGAACTTTTAGAACCTGCAATGAAGGGTGACGCAAGGCCAAAAAATATAATTCAAAAATTCAAATATACAAGAGAAAGAAACAGAGCCCTTAAAAACGCCTATGATGTTTTAGTTAAAGGCCAATACACAAGAAAAGACGAGCTTGGAAGAAAAGTTGTTGAAGTTATTGATGAAAATGGCGGCTTTAGAGCAACCCAAACTCTTAAATTCAACGGCAAGAACATAGGTTCAGACCTTAGAAACTTCTTAAGAGATACTGCAGACATTGGAACTGCCCTTTCTATTTCAAAAGAAGCAAGGGTTAACCCCGATAAATTTATAAAACAAGCAACAAAACTTGTTAATGCAAAAAGCCTTATGGGGCTTGCCGTTGTAATTCCTTTGGCTATGAGCGTTCAAACCATAAATAGAGCCATGACCCGTCATAAATATAAAAAAGCGGGCGCTCCAATTTATAAAGATTTTGAAAACGAAAACCGTGAATTAACCGAAGATGAAAAGAAACAGCTAAAAATAACAAAACCGCTTGCAGTGGGTTCAATTGTAGGTTTAGCGGCACTTTCAATGGGAAAAACCTTCCCAAAAAGTTTATCTTCTGCAGTTGAAATGCTTCAATTTAACACCAAATTCCCAACTCTAAACCAATGCAGAGTAATTGCAACATCTACTTTTGCATCAAGAATGCTTGCAGCAGAAGACCCAAACGAGTTAAGAGAAAGCACCGTCAGAGATTTAGCTTCATTTGCAGGTTTATATTTCCTTGGAGACTACGCAGAAAAGCTTGCAGCAACAGCTATTCAAAAATTCTCTAAAAAAGGTAAAACGGGCGAACTTCAAATGTTCAATAAAACCAAAAAACCCGAAGAATACAGAAATCTTTGGCAAAAATTCACAGGCTGGATTAAAGACACAAACATTAAAACTTTTGATGAAATAGCGCCCGAACATAAAAACTACCGTTCACTTGCAAAATTAGGCGGGCTTGGTTTCTCCTTGGTATTTTTGGGTGTACTTTTGCCGATGTACAACAAATATGTAACAAACAAAAAAGAAGCCAAAAGAAAAGCTATTTTGGAACAGCAGAAAAAACAAAGCAACATTTATAATCCAAAAACCGTTTTTCCGTCAAACATTAAAAAAGAAGAACCGGTTGACCCTATTGAAGAAAGCAAAAAACACTTTCAACAAATGAAAAATTATTCATCCGATTCCGCTTTTTCAAAAATAGCATCAAGGTTTATAAATTAATTATTAACAATGGCATCTTTAGGAACAACGGTGATACCGCCTTTTGAAACATAGAAGCCCCTTTTAAGGTCATCTTCTTTGTTTATGCCAATTTCTGTATGCGGCGGAATTTCAACGTTTTTATCAATAATTGCTTTATTTATCTTTGAATATCTGCCGATTGTCACATTTTCCAATAAAATTGAATTTGAAATGTGGCTGTAACTGTTTATTCTAACCTTTGGCGATAAAACGCAATTTGAAAGCGAACCGCCTGAAATTATGCAGCCTTCTGAAACAAGCGAATTTTTGGCTACGCCGACCCTTTTATCTTCATCCCAAATAAATTTTGCAGGGGGGAAGTTGTAGTTAAAGGTTCTTAATGGCCATTCGTTTGAATATAAGTTTAATTCGGGGTTATATTCAAGTAAATCCATATTTGCTTGAAAATAACTGTCTATATTTCCGACATCTCTCCAATAACCGCGTTCTGAATCTGTCATGCCGGGGAATGTATTTGATGAAAAATCATAGATATAAACTTTTTTGCCCTTTTGAAGCATATTTGGAATAATGTTTTTGCCAAAATCATGGTCTGAATTTATATCCATAGCATCAAGTTTTAATTCTTCCACCAAAGAATTTGCCTTAAAAATGTAGTTTCCCATAGAAACCAAGCATTTATCCGGGTTATTTGGCATAGATTTCGGTTTTGTTTTTGGTTTTTCAATAAAACCTGTTAAGCGCCAATCATCGTCCACTTCAATAACGCCATATTCGCTTGCAAGTTCAATATCAACAGGAATAGCGGATATTGTAATATCAGCGTCTTTTTTGTGGTGATAATCAAGCATTTGGCGAACATCCATTTTATAAACATGGTCGCCCCCAAAAACACAAACGGTTTGGTATTTTTCATCTGTTATTTGGTTTATGTTCTGGTAAATAGCATCTGCCGTTCCTTTATACCAGTTGCCATCCGTTCTCATTTGCGCAGGAACCAAATCTACATATTGATCAATAGAAGATGATAAATCCCACCCTCTTGAAATGTGTTTATTTAAAGAATCTGATTTATATTGTGTTAAAACTTTAATTCTATAAAGGCCAGAATTTACAAAATTATTCAAAACAAAATCTATAATTCTGTATCTGCCGCCAAAAGGAACAGCGGGCTTAGCTCTATCCCTTGTTAAGGGGAAAAGCCTTTTCCCTTGGCCGCCTGCAAGAATCATTGTTAACACTTTTTCAAAATACATAAACTTTTTTTGCTCCTAACATTTTAATTAAAGCAAACTTCAAACTATTTATCAATATTTTAAAAAAAATTAAAAAAGGCTTTCTTTACCTGTTCTAATTCTGATGATAATTCCTAAAACCCCTATAATCATACCAAATATTGAAATAAGAAGGGGGAAGGGAATATTTCCCATATAAAAAACCGTATCAAGCCTAAATGGTTCTATTATTGCTCTTACAACGGAATATAAAAGAATATATGCAAAAAAGATAACGCCATCATAACTTTTAGAGGTTTTTTTCATTAAAATTAAAAGAATAATAAAAACCAAAAGGTCTAAAATTGCTTCATATAAAAAACAGGGGTGGAAATATTTGTTATTGGGGTATTGTTCGGGCCTAAAGTTTGAACTTACATAAAGCTTAATTGGCGCATTAAAAGTTGGCATACCGAAAGCTTCTTGGTTAAAAAAGTTTCCAAGCCTTCCTATTGCTTGCCCTAAAGGTAATGTTGCACAAATTATATCTCCGTATGGGAAAAAATTAATTTTATTTTTTTTAGCATATACTGCTCCAAAAATAATTCCCCCGATTATTGCCCCATGAATGGATAACCCCCCTTGCCAAACCATAAAAACGGCAGCAGGGTTTAAAATAAAATATTCAATTGAAAGTAAAACATAATAAATTCTTGCCCCAATAATTGAAAAAATTACAAGCAAAGGCAGCATATCCGATAATACGTTTTTATCAACCGCAGTCATTATTTTTGAAGATAAAAACATAGAAACAAAATAGCAAATTATAATTGCTGAAAATATACAAAGAGAATAATAATGTATATTTAGCCCGAAAAAACTAAAATAATTAAGTTCAGGCGGGTATAAAATCATTCTTGTTTCCCGCTTTTGTTTTCTTCTATTGTTTTATTTAATTCTTCAATATGAGCTTTAACCGCTTCTGTATCTTTTGCATCAGGCGCTAATTCAATATATTTTTCATACATTTTAATAGCTTCTTCAACATTTTCTAAAAGTTCATTTATTTCTTCTTTTGTAAATTCTTTTTTGTCTTCTTTTTCATCAAGAGGGTTTTCTTCAAATTGAAGGCCGTATGATTCAAGCGCAACGGCTAAAGAATAATGGGCGTCAGGGGAAATTGGGTTAATTTTAATTGCACTTTTTAATTGTTCAATTGCATTTTTATAATCTTCTTTTTTAATGTATGCAACACCTAAATTATATCTTGATTCAAAAACATTTTCGTCTAAATCTACGCTTGATTGAAACCTTGAAATTGCATTGTTGTAATCGCCTTTATCTAAATAATTTTTGCCCATTTGGTTTAATTCTTGAATGGCTAAATTATTTATACAAGCCGTGCAAAGAAGGCTTGCCATAAGAATGCATATTAAAACTAGAAATTTTTTCATTTTGTAAACTCCGATTTTTTTATTTTAAAAAAAACGATAATTTATAGCAAGAATTTTTACAATTAATTGAGCCAAGTGAATGATTTTACTATATTATCTGCCGTTGCAGGGCCTTCAATTTTTACGTTAAAAAGCCTGTATTCATCGTTGTTTAAATCCATTAAAGGAATTTTGTTCACGTTTTTAAGCATTTCGGTTTTAACAATTTCATCCATTTTGTTTCTTGTTACCATATTTAAAATTGAAACAACCGAAGTGTTGCCAATGGGGCCTAAAATGTTTGAAATTTTCTTTGAAAGTTTTCCTAAAATTTCAATGTCGCCAACGCCGCCTAAAATGTCATAGGTTCCAAAAGTATATGTGCTTAAGTTGTCGCCTTGAGAATAAATTTTTAAATCTTGAATTTTTGCGTCACTAACCTTTAGGTCACCCTTAATTCTGTTAAAATCGCCATGCTTGTAGGGGGTTAAAAGTTCAATAACATTATTTATTGTAAGCCCGAATATTCCGCTTTTAATTAAATTGGAAGCCCTTAAAAGATATTCAATTGAACCCAATTTGGGCATTTTGCCGTTTAAAATTGCAAATTCTGCAGTTGCATTAATTTTTCTTACGTAATCATCCAAAGTAAAATCTTTCATAGAAATTACAAATGTGCCGTTTGCATTTCCGTATATTTGCCCCGATAAATTAAAGAAAGCTTTTGTTAATTCGTCTGCGCTGCAATTCATAAAATCAGATTTTACAAATATATCTTTAGTTTTAAAGTTATAGCTGCCGGCTCCTTTAATTAAACCGCCTGCAATTGAAAGGTAAGCATCATCTATTTTTAAAGATGTTTCTTTGTTATGGGAAAAGTTCATTTTCAGGTTGCTTGCAATAATGCCGTTAAAATTAATTTCATCTGCAATTAAAGAACCTTTTTTAATTAAAATGTCTTCAGGTTTTATTGTTGAACTATTTTGTGTTTGAGAAATAATTTCCCCTTCTTTTGGCGCTGTGGAATTTGCAAACGCCGCAAAAGATTTTAAAAGGTTATTAATTGAAACGGATTCAAAATGAAGCACCACGTTATTTACAATAATCGGATATGTAATTTTATTTACAAAATCTATATCAATATCGCCAACCGTATTGAAAGCGGAAAGCCTGAATTTTGCATGGCCTGTTTTATCGTTTAAAACAATTTCAATGTTATCTATGAAAGATTCATAAATTGGAACAAAAACTTTTGAAAAGTTCAATTTGCCCTTAGCAGAAAGGTTTGTAAGGTCGCCGTTTAAAACAAGGTTTGAAGTAAAAAGCCCGTCTTTAATTAAAGATTTTTTGAATAATGGGTTTAAAAACCTTACAGGTGCAGGGTTTGGGGTAAAAAGTTTTAAATTATTCAGGGCAATATTTCCCTTGTTTAATTTAACGCCGCCTGAAACATTTATTAGCTCATAAACGGTTTGTTTATTGCTTTGAGATAAAATATATTTGAAATATTTAATATAGTTTATATTTGCATAATTGCCGTTAAATTTAATTTTAGATGAAATTTCCCTTTTAACATTTCTATCTCCCAATTTTAAACCCATAAAAGACATATCCGAGCCTTCGTTTAGAATAATTGAAAGGTAGCTTACATAAGAATTAAGATTGCCTGTTAATCTTCCCTTAATTGAAGCTTCACCATCCAATTGAACGGGGTATTTTAAATATGGGTTAATTAAACTGTCGCATTCAACTTCATTCAAATTGGTTGAAACAAAAACGTTAAATTCGGGGTTAATTCTGCCGTCTGTTTGCATATAGCCATCTATATATAAAGGCAAGGTTCCATATAAAATATTAAAAGCGCTTAGCATGGTTTTTTCGTTTTTAAATTTAACTTTGCCGCTTTTAACAGAAACTTCTCTTTTGTTTATAACATCATAAAGAGAAACTTTATCAGGTAAAAATTCGCCGTCTGTTTTATCGCCGTTTAATTTCATTCTGCCTGAAATGCTGCCCTTCGGGTTTTGAACGGTTTTTAAGAATTTGGCGGTTTTATCGGGAAGTATTTTTACAAATAAATTAAGATAATTTGCAAAAGGTGAATTATAAAATATGAGTTTTAAATTATTGTTCGGTTTAATGGATGCAAAATGGTTTATAGCGCCACATATTGCAAAATTAATTCCTGCAGCGTTTATTTTTAAATCGTTAAATTTGGCGTTTTTGCCTTTTAATTCTATGTTTCCTTCCCCAAAATAAAAGTCGGAGCCTTTTTTATTTACGCCTTCTATATTTCCGTCAAAATCAAAGCCCGATAAATCAAGCTCTGTGGCATTAGAATAAATTAAACCGTTTGCTTTAACGTTTCCTTTTGCAATAAATTTGTTTGTTACAAATAATTGCCCCAAATTTGTTGCAAAAAGCCTGTTTTGAGGCGCAAAAAGTTCAATGTTATCCAAAATAAACTTTCCTATTGTGTGAGATGAAATGTTATCTGAAATAAATTGAATGTCTAAAGTAGATGGAACTCCTTTTTGAACTTTATTTTTAGCGCCCTTTTGAAAAACGCTGCCTTTTATTTTAAAAGGAGAATCAAAAATATCTGCCGTTAAATCAAATTTTGCATCATTTTCAAAGGTTAAAGTTCCTTTTAGGTTGCTTCCTTTAATTTTAGGTTCAACATTTAAGTTTATTCCTTTAAAAACAAGTTTTCCTTTAGCTAAAATTGAATCTGATTGTTCGCCAAAAACAGCATCGGGGGGAACATTTCCGGATAAATTAAGGTAAAAATCAAGCAAACCTGAACTTGGCTGAAAACTTTTTAAAAATTCGCCGCCATCAAGCGCAGTTGTTACAATTTCAGAAGTTTCAGCTATTTTAATTGCTTTTTTTGCTTCTATATTTTCAACAAAAACATCAACCAGCAAATTGCCCGATGTATCGCAATTGCCGTCTATTTTTGCTTTTGCGCCTTCAATTAAACCGTTTGCACCATTAAATAAGATTTTATCTTCATCAAAAATAACTTTTACCTTGCCGTTTGTTAAAACGGTGTTTAAGCCGTTCATTGTAACTGTGGCATCATTTGTTTCAAAAAAGCCTTTTAAACTTGCTTTTTCTTTTGTGCCTTTTGTTTTAAGCTCTATTGTGCCGGTTCCTTTTAATGTCATAAATGGAAGCGGCCCCAATTTTAAATTAAGAATTTTTTGAACGGGCATTAAAATTTTATGTGCAAAAGCTAAATCTAATTTGCCTGTTGATTTAACGCTAAATTCAGCATAGGGCATTTTTTGCATTCTTGTTTTGCCCACAACCGTTAAAACAGAACCTTTTGGCGCATTTGCATAAACTGTTATAATAACGTTTCTTCCTAAAAATTCGCACTCGCCAAAAGATGTTTTTGCATTTTTTGGCCTTTCAACCACATAAACATCATCAAAATTCAATTTTCCTTTAACAGAAAAATTATCTATATCTTTAAATTTGAATTTTGCGCCGCCGTTTATAATTGCATTTGCATTATATTTTTTAATGCTTTGAACGTATGGTTCTTGAAAAGGAATAACAGTATCAGGAATCAAAGAAACCAAATCTTGAAGGTTTGTATCTGATATTTTAATTTGAAGATTAGGTTCAATTTCTTTTATATTAAAAAGGTTTTTAATTTCACCTTTATATTCAACATTTACACCTTTTGTTAATAAAGAACCTTTTTCTATAAACAGGTTTTTATCTTTAAAATTATAAATGTTTTCAAAAATAACAGGTTTTTTGGTTTGAACTTTGTTTTTTTCGCCTTTATAATCAAAAGCCAAATTAACTTTATCTAAAAAGATTGTAAGTTTAAATTGTTTTTTATTTATTGCGGTTGAATAAATATCAATAAGAGAATCTGTGTTATAAACGCTAAATTTATAAAGATATTTTTTTAAAAAAGATGTGTCTAATTCTGAAATTAAAACCTCGTGGCGGTTTAATTTCATTGAATTTTTGTTTTTTATGTAATCTATATCTATTAAATAGTTTGAGATTTTGTTGTTAATTTTTATGCTGCCTGTTGTTGAAAGGTTAAATTTGCTTTCTTTGCTTAAACCCAAGCTTTTTAAGTCAAAACCCAAAAGTTCAAAATTTGTTTTTGTGAAATTATCGTTAAAATTTATGCTGTAAGCTTCAACATCCGCATTAATATTTGCCAAATTAAGTTTAAAGAAGGGTTTTTTATTGTCTATTTTTAAATATTTTGCAAAATCAAAAACCCCTTTTTCATCCCTTTTTAAATTTACTTCTATATAAGAAGTTTCAAAATCGCTTACAGAAAGCCTTTTTATAAATAAAGGCAAAATTTTGATTTCAAGATTTAAATTATTAATATCTATAAAGGGTTTAGAATTTTTATCCGCAGAAATTGAAATTTCAGGCGAATGAAGATTAAAATTTAAACCTCTAAAGCTTCCTTTAATTTCATCGCATTCTAAAACAAGGTTATATTTATCATACAAAAGCCCTTTTATAAAATTAATATCTTCAACTTTTTTAATTGCAAACGCACAAAAAGAAACGGTTACTGCCAAAAAAACAATAAAAATAAAAAACGGTATTAAGAATTTTTTATTCAAGAAAAACTTAATTGACATAGTTGAAATTATACAAAAAATACTCCTCTTTTTGCAAAATTTGAAAAAATAATTTAAAATTCTGGTATGAAAAAATTACTTCTGTTTATTTTATTCATAATGTTTTCAATGTTTATGCCCCATTTGGCTTATGCAGATGTTGGCTCAAATTTTTTGGTTAAAGATACATTTATTCCCGTTAACCCCACAAAAGCAATTTCATCTTCCGTTTTGGAAGAAGGTGATTTTGTTTATTTTATAGTGCCGTCAGACCTTTGGCTTCAAGAATATAAAATAATACCAAAAAATTCAATTATAAAAGCAAAAATTACGATGTTAAAAATGCCAATAACGGGAATTAACGCCGCAATGAGAATTGAAACAATTGAAATGGTATCACCTGACGGCAGAAAAAATTCAATAAAAGGAACAGTTACATATAAAGGCGAAAGGCAAATTGGGGGAGATTTAACCCCGCCTGCTTCTTATAACAAAGCGCTTCACCCAAGAAAAGGGGAATATTTCAATGGCGTTGTTGCGCAATACGTTCCAAGCGGCGAATATGAATTTGGGCAGCATATAACTTTAATGCCCAATGAAACCTTATATATAATTTTAGATGAAGATTTTATTCCATATTAATAAAAATAAAAATTGAGATTTTAATTAAAATTTAATGTATAATATTTTAAAAATGGAGGAGATTAATATATGAAAATAAAAAATGCTGTATCTGCACTAACTTTATCTGCTTTAATTTTAAGCACAACATCAGTTTATGCTGCAGGCAATTTTTCTTATACAACCCCCCAAACAAACGTTCAAAATGTTAATTCGCTTCAAGGTTCTGTTACATACGTTCCTGCAGGAAATATCGCAAATGTAATGTTATCAAACGCAATAAATTCTGAAACTGCAACCGTTGGAAGTGCCGTTAGCGCAACTTTAACCAACGATTTTGTTTATAACGGAAAACTTATAGCTTCAAGAGGAAGTGTTTTAAACGGCACAATTATTAAAGCTAAAAAAGCGGGCTATGGAAACAGAAACGGTCAAATTCAAGTTGTTTTTAACAATTTAAGAACACCTCAAGGCTACAATATTCCAATTAACGCCGTTTTTAAAACAGATGATAACACAGGCATTTTAAAAGGCGGCACAAAAATGGAAGGTGCCAAAGAATATGCCAAAAATACAGTCATTGGCGCAGGCGCAGGCGCAGCTTTGGGTACAGCAATGGGTGCTTTATCATCAGGTTCTGTTGGTAAAGGCGCAATCTATGGCACAGCAATCGGCGGCGGCTTAGGGCTTGCAAAAGGTGCTATGAACAAAGGTGAAAACGTTAATATTCCCGCAAGCGCTTATCTTGATATTATGTTCACTCAACCCATCACTTTATCTCAGCCGACAGAATACAAATACGATTATTAATGTAATCAATCAGGCTATTTTAAAACCCAAACTATTATTTAAAATAAAAACATAAAATAACAAAAAAGAAGAAAAAATGACATCTAAAATAAGCAAATACAATTTAGAAGAGGATAAAACACCAAAAACAAACGGTGTGGAAAAAGAACTTCCGCATAGATTTGATGATGACAAAGACAGTTTTTTAAAATACTTTGTTTTGTCTGCGTTTATTTTGCATCCTTTAACAGTTGGTGTTTTAGCTCTTGGTTTTTACCTTGCAATGCTTTTGGGCATTCATAATCCGCTTGTGCAAAAACCTGAATGGAAAACAAAAGATATTGAATTTGTTTTAACCCAAAATGAGGCAGAACCGATTAACAAAAAAACAAAATATCGTTCTGATAAAAATTCAAGAGCAGGGGGAATCCATGACCCGAACAGAAAAGTTTCAATGCCATCCCCATCGCCGGCACCGGCAGCAAAACCTGCTCAAAAACCAAGCCCTGCACCACAGCGTGTTCAAAAGAAAGTGGCGCAAAAGCCTGTACAGACACCGGTTCAAAGGCCTGTTTCAAAGCCTGTTTCAAAACCTGCTCCTCAAGCACCAAAAGCTGTTAGCAGGCCATCTAAACCAATGGCGCCTTCTCAAAGGCCTGTTTTAAAACCTTCAACGTCAACTCCAAAACCGCAAATGCCAAAATTGGCAAAAGCGCCATCAAGCCCGTTTAAGGTTGCCGTTCCAAATACAGGCGCACCTGTTGGAAAAGGTTTTTCAACAAGTACAGGCACAAAAACATCAGGTGGCGGCGGCTATGGTTCAAGTTCAGGGGGTTCCAATAAAGGTGCTATGAATATGCCTGCACCGCAATTTTCAACCACAAGAACCGCAAGCGCAGGTTCAGGCAGAACCGGTTCATCAGGCGGCACCGGCCGTGGCGGCTATGGCACGGGAAATATGGGAAACCCGGGCCCCGGAAACCCAAACGGCGCCCCCGGTATAGATGCTATAAAATCACCTCAATGGGGCCCTTATATGAGGGAATTGGAATCTAAAATTAAAAGAAATTGGCATCCGCCAAAAGGTGATACATCAAAAAGAGTTGTGCTTTTATTTAAAATAGGCAGACGAGGAGAGCTTTTATCTGTAAGAGTTTCAAAGCCTTCAGGTTCAAGCGCAAACGA
The DNA here is from genome assembly GCA_944325145.1 of Candidatus Gastranaerophilales bacterium. Lineage (GTDB taxonomy): Bacteria > Cyanobacteriota > Vampirovibrionia > Gastranaerophilales > Gastranaerophilaceae > Galligastranaerophilus_A. The sequence goes on along the minus strand of CALYDL010000019.1, from coordinate 20,137 downwards.
TCAGGCAGCAATTTCTGCAGTTCAAATGTCTGCACCATTTAGGGCACTTCCGCCTGAATTTACAGGCTCAAGCGTTGAAATTGAATTTACTTTTGATTACAACGTTTTAGGCGCAAGTTACAGATAATAATATAATAGGGGAATAAAAATGGAACTTTTAATTAAATCATTCTTACTTGATTGGCCGGTTTTAACACCGATTTTGATTTGTTCAATTCTTGTAATTGCCGTTGCAATTGAAAAAATTACATACTACACAAAAAACAAACGTGACATAGGCGCTTTTATTCAAAATCTTCAAATGGCATTAGCCAAAAATAACATTGGCGCAGCCAAAAAAGTTTCAGCTGATTTGGGCGGAATTATTTCTGAAATGACAGAAGAAGGTTTAAGAATTTACACCGAACAAAGAGCAGGTTTTTCAAGAGCTTATGACATTTCAAGCTCTCTTGCAACAAGAAAACTTGAAAAACACTTAAATATTTTAGGCACCATTGGCGGTGTTGCACCGTTTTTAGGGTTGTTTGGCACAGTTGTAAGAATTTTATATACCTTCCAAGATTTGGCAACAAAAGGCAACCAATCCGCAGAAGTTGCAACAGGTATCGCATCAGCCCTTGTTGCTACTGCATTTGGTCTTGGTGTTGCTATTATTGCGGTTATTTTATACAACTACTTCCAAAGCGTGGTTACAAGGTTTGAATCTGATTTTAAACTTATTAAATTAGTATTTTTAAGCTTTATCGATTCAGATGAAGAAGTTCATGTTGATGAAACAGGAACAATTGCACTGTAAGAGGGTTTTATGTCAATTAAAGTTACAAAAGATGAAAGCGGCAAAAAGCAAACCTTTAACGAGATAAATATAACTCCTTTAACGGATATTTTTCTTGTGCTTTTGATTATTATGATGGTAATTGCGCCAAGCTTTCAATCAGTAGATAACAACATTAAAATTCCTGAAATAACTTCAGGAAAAGGGGTTGAAGAACTTAATGCTACGGTTTCCGTTACAAAAGCAGGGGAACTTTACCTAAATGGTGAAAAAATATCTGAAGATATGGTTGAAGAAAAGCTTCTTAGCTTAATTGACAGCAATGAAGCAAAAGAAGTTATTGTTAAAGCGGATAAAGACGCTAAAAGCTCAGATATTTTAAATATAATGCACGCTGCGCAAAATGCAGGCTTTAAAAAGCTTATTGTAGCAGGCGAACCCTTGAGTCAAAAAGAACAAGATGAACTTGAAAAAGAGGCAAAATGAAACGACCTACATTCAATGAAATAAATATAACGCCGTTAACGGATATTTTCTTGGTTTTACTTATAATCATGATGGTTATTGCGCCAATGCTTGACCAGCAGGGTTTAAAGCTTGCAATTCCTGAATATGTTGAACAAACACAAGATAACCAAAACGAAGAAAGCAAAATTTTAACAATAGTTGTGGATGAAAACAACAAATATTATATAGATGATGTTGAAATTCCCGTTAATAATTTGGCAAGCGAAATTAAAACAAGGTCAAAAACCTTAACAGACGGGCTTATGATTGAAGTTCAGGGAAATTCAACCCATGGAAGCGTTGTAAAACTAATGGATGTAGCAAGAAATTCAGGTGTAACAGCAATTTCAATAACCGAAATTTAAAATAAACAGCTGAAAATAAGCGCATTTATGAAAATATATCCGATACAAGAGCAACAATTTAAAATTTCAAATAGCAAAACTAATGTTTTTTTGGGAAATCGAAAGACAAGAGGCTTACCTTTCGATTCTTTTAGCAAAAAGCCTTTAACAAGCTTAAGTGAAACGAAAACAAATAAAAAAGAGGCTTTGTTTTTAGGGCTTAGCGAAATTGAAAAAAACGAGAGTAAATTTAGAACCTTTGATTTTGAAAAAGAAGGGCTTGTTTTATCTTTAAATTACCCAAAAGAAGCTTTTATTCAAGATGTCGAACACATTTTAAATAGAAAAAGCGAAGAAGAAAAAAAGAAATTGTATTTGGAATTTAATTTTCAATTAACAAAAAACGGTGATAAAACAGGGCTTGAAGGGCACCCAAGGCAAAGCAAAACAAAAACAGATGACAGGCTTTTTAATACAAGAGAAAAATTAAACCAAGCAATTCAAAAATTTAATGAAAATAATTCCATTCAAATTGAAGGCGAAGAAGAACTTTCAAGTGAGTTAACTCTTCTTTTTAATGCAGCACCTGAACTTTACACAACTGTTGGCAAAAAACAAAACAAAACTCACGATTTCACTTTAGATATTCACACATTATGCGTTCTTCAAAATGTAATGAATGACCCTGATTTTGAAACATTAAATGAAGATGATAAAAAAACCCTGCAAATTACGGCTCTTTTGCATGATATTACAAAAAAAGAAGGCATAAACGATGAAGCCCACGCCGAAACAGGCGCAATTGCAGCTTCTTCAATACTTGAAAGATTAAACTTGCCAAATAAAAAAAGAAAAGATGTTTCAAAATTAATTGAAGAACACGAATGGTTAAAAAATTATAATTCACCAAATAAAAATGAATTTGAAAGAACGGAATATGCAAAAAGCTTGGCCACACGCCTTAAAAACGGCAATTTGGCGAAAATGGAAATTATTTTAACAAAAGCCGATATGCTGGCTGTAAAAAAAGAAGGCGCTTTCTTTGAACATTACAAAAAGGCCTTTTATCAAGGAAAAAAAGAACTTTTAGCTTTTAGCAAACCAAAAAATAATTTTTTTCACATTTTTGATTATAAAATAACAAGCTAATAAAATGCGCCCAAGAAAGGCGCATTAACTTTAACTTAACTGAAAGGGAGCCCTTATTTTTTATTCGGGCTTATTTATTGGTGCTTTTTCTATTTCAATTTCAGGGTTTGGCGAATCATTCGGCACCATTAAAAATGGCGGTTTAAATTCGTTTCTTTGCCTTTTCATATTTTTTTCAAACTTTTTTCTGCCTTCTTGTTTCATTTTTTCTAATTCTTTTAATTGTTTTTGAGTTAAAATGCCTTCAAATTCTTTCATGTTTTGAACTCGCATTTGGTGCGCTTTTTTGTTTAATTCACGAACATCGTTTCTTAATGGTTCAATTAAAGCTTTTTTGTCCGCATCTGTGTTAAAAGAATTTTCAATTTTTCTTATTTCTTCCCTTTTGAGCCTTATTTGCTTCATAATTGGCTTCATTTCTTCTCTGCTTTTTTCTTGAATTTCTTTAGCTTTTATTTTTTGTTCATCTGTTAATTTAAGCCTTTTTTCAAATTCTTGTTTTCTTTTTTCCATATATTGTTTTTGCATGGGCGGCTTTTTAAAGTCAGGCATTGGTTTTGCCACATCTTTTTGAATTGGAACATTTTGAGACGGTGTTGTTTCTGTTTCATTTGCAAAAACAGAAGTTGGAACAGTGAAAGCAAGCGCTAAAACTGCCAATGTCAAAAATGTTTTTTTCATAAATATTTCTCCTTTTTATAACAAATCTTTCAATTTTTCGGCAAGTTCTTTTTTTGCATTATAAATTCTTGATTTTACTGTGCCGATTGGGCATTTCAATTTTAAAGAACATTCTTCATAACTATAACCTTCAATTTCAGAAAGCATTATAACTTCTTTTAATTTTGGTTTTAGTTCTTCAATTGCTTTTATTATTCTCTCTTGCCTTTCTTTTTTTAAAAGAAGGTCTTCAGGCGTTTTTCTTTCTTTAATGTTTTCAAAAATTGCTTCATCTTCAACATGCGTTTCATACCTGTTTTTGGCAGATTTCAGATAATCTTTTGAAACATTTGCTGCAATTAAATTTATCCAAGATTTAAAACTTCCCTTTTCTTCATATTTTTTTGCAGTTAAAACCCTGATATAGACCTCTTGCTCTAAATCTTCATTTTCCCTGCCCATAAATTTTCTGATTACATTTTTTACGTTTTGTTTGTTTTCTTCTATTAAATTTTTAAAATCCATTATTCCACCGTTATCAAACCGTATGAATCAACAGGAAAGCCGTAATCATAGGCGCTTAAAACTTCCCCGTAGAAATTGTTGTCGGAATTTGTATTGTAGCCGACAAGAAAAAGTGCGCTTGAAGCCAAGAAAACAGTTAAAAAGGCGCATGCAATTTTGATTGCCGCTTTTTTCTTTGTTTTTCTTTTTAAAACCTCAAAGCGAACTTCTTTTAAAAGGCATGAAACCTTGTCCATTTCTTCTTGTTCCCTTTTGCAATCAGGGCAGGTTTCTATGTGGTTTTTCAGTTCTTCTTCGCTTTTAAAAATAAATAGTGTTTGATATTTGCTGCAATTAGTTTTCATTTTTATTTTACCCTTTGTTATTTAATATAACGATTGAAAATAAAAATTGTTCATTTTTTAAAAAATAAATTTAACAACCACCCTTATTGCTTATTATAAACCATTTGGAGTAATTTCGCACCAAAAAGGTTGAAATTTATTTTTCAGCGTTTAATAATGAATTGTAAGCGATAATATCGCGGGGTGGAGCAGCCCCGTTGGCTTCAGTTGAAGCCAAATAAAAATTATCGAGTCGGGCAAGCCCGATGAGATACCTGCTCAATAAAAAATTGAATAATATCGCGGGGTGGAGCAGCCCCGTTGGCTTCAGTTGAAGCCAAATAAAAATTATCGAGTCGGGCAAGCCCGATGAGATACCTGCTCAATAAAAAATTGAATAATATCGCGGGGTGGAGCAGCCTGGTAGCTCGTCGGGCTCATAACCCGAAGGTCGTAGGTTCAAATCCTGCCCCCGCAACCATTTCACTGGAAGTTTCAAACCTAGAAGCTTCCAGTTTTTTAGTCTTTTTAGGTTTTTCCAAAGACGTCCAAAACGGGTTAATATTAAACTTTACATTTACTGATTTTCTAACAGGGTCAAGGGTTACGGACTCAATACATTTTTCAATAAATGCTCTTTTTTCAGCTAAGGAACTATGGGTTAATAGCTTAGAACCCTCATGGCATAGTTGTTTGAAGTAATCGTAGGTTAGAATTTTATATCTGCCAGGCTTATTGTTCTTATCAATTTGAGCTTCTAATGTTTTTATCTCTTCTGAAATTGTATTAAGCTTGGATGTTATAGAATTCAATGCTGCGGCCATAATATTTCCACTTGCAATTACATTTAAGAGATTAGCTTCTTCTTGTTTTTTCTTCTTCAAATCTTTTTGTAGGTCTGATATATCAACTTTGTTGTTATCCATATCTACCTTTTTTCCATACTTATTTATATACTGGTCATATAATGCCTTAATCGTTTTTTCATCAAGTATTAATTTAATTATTTCCTTTTCAAGTTTCGAGTCTAGCCATTCGCTGTTTACGTAGAAACTAGAAGCCCCACAACCTTTTCGCCCATAACTGTTATAATTGGAACATACGTAATGTTTACCTGATGATATAATTTTAGCTCTACAATTTGCACAATAGAACTTATCAGGTATATTAACTAGCAATTTATTGTTAGTCGTATTTGCTGATGTATTACCAATTTTGCGTGCCTTTTTCTTTGATATTTCTTGCAATAAGTCGAATTGCTCTTTTGTTACAAGTGCTGGCATTGCATTTTCTTCTATAATCCATTCCTTTTCAGGATTTAATACAGATTTTGTTTTTCCTTTAAATGAACGCTTGTTATATATGGATACCCCATATAAGCATTCGTTCGTAAGTTGAGATGATAAAGTATTTGCTCTCGCAAATGCACAATTACGGCTCACTGGTAATTCAATTTTATTAATAAAATCAACAATTTCATCAAGAGATTTTGCTTGGTTTAATCTAAGCTCTAAAAATATATATTTTCCCCAGTCCCACATGGTTTTACTTGTTTCTCGTCCATTATATTTAGCCGTATATATATTTGTATTTTTGTCCCATATTGTCTTTGTTATTGTTTTTCCGTATTGATTTGTACCAATAACTTTTTTAACGGGTATTAACCAAAAAGGTGCAGTGCCACCATTTTTATAAACATAACCAGTTTCAGGGTCTCTTGTCTTAGCTGTTTGTTTACATCCTCTTAACGTGTCCGAGCTAACCTTTCTACTATACCCCTCTGCTACAAGTTCTTGAATGCCCTCCTGCCAGTATCCGCCATCGCTATTGGGGTCTTCTACATCGCCACTAACAAATCTAATTTCAATTCCATTACTGCGTAACTTATCTTTATACTGATTTGACCTGCGTCGATTTCTGCAAAACCTTTCTTGCGAGTACGCAAGAAAATAGCAAATATCAGGATTATTACAAGCTTCATCTATTTTATCCTCAAAAGGCTTCCAATTTGCCCTTTCTTGGTATGATGACCTAGCTGCTTCCTCTATGAACCAGTCGATTTGTTCTTCTTTTATTCCTAGCTTTTCAGCGAGAACAAGAATTTCAGCCTGTTGGCTCTTTAGAGAGTTCTCTATTTCAGCTTTATCCCCTTTTGATACTCGACACTGTCCAATTGCAATTTTTTTCATGCTATAATTATAGCATGAAAAAAGACCCGGATTTTAAAGTAAATACAGATAATATAGTCAATAGCGGTGAGATACCAAATTCCGATTTTTGGGAGCATTTCGTTCATAATCTGATAGAAACATTTAAAAATGGAACAGTTTATCTTTTGGAACTCAAAAGGATTGCAAATGCAGAAAATCCTAAAGAAGAATTAGACTTGATTTTAAATCATGAAGAAGAATCGGAAGCAATGAAGATGAAAAAACGTTTCCCCTTCTTTAAGTAATGTACCTTTAGGGTTAAATGCTTGAGTTAAAAAGTAACCATTCTGCAATTTTTGCACCAAAACAAGTTACTATCCTACAATTTTATTGTTACCAACGTGCAACTCATCAGTTACCATGTTGCAATTAATTTGTTACTATCCTGCAATAAGTTTGTTACCATTCTGCAATTTTTAAAAGCTCTAAAGCCTTATATCGACTACATTTGAGGCTAATATAAAAGCTCCTATCCATTGTTTACCTATTGATTAATTATTGATTATTTATATTCATTTTTCATTAGACGACTAAAACAAAAGCTGGATAAACCCGCTTTCCCAAGTATCTCTAATATTCCCTCCTTCTAAGTATTTTAATTTAGTTTTAATCCTAAATATTATATTTTATAATGACGACTAAAACAAAAGCTGGGTATCCCAGCTTTCCCAAGTATTTAAGACCTTTTGGTCATTCCAATAAACGAACAATAAAAGGTAATTAACTTAATAATTACCTTTTTAATTTTCTTCCGCAATACCGAATTATTACATTTTATTTTGTTCGTAATTAAAATGAGGAATGATACAATGGTTAAAAAACAATTCAATCCAGCCGATTATCGGCTTAAACAAGAGAAAAAACTCAATCAGGGCAGAAAACCCGGATTTGTATTCGATGTCGTACTCGATGACGAAACCTTCACTAATGTTTTTAAAAACGCAAGTACAGCGTGCGTTTTGGACTACATTGAACAAAAACAATATTTGGGATTAATGTATCCATCTCAACCTTGTACTGGTTTAGTGTGCAATCCTCTGCTTTTCAAGTTGCTCAATCTTCCCACTATGTGGGCGTACGAGCCATTAACTGGCATGTATATATATTACTTTGCACCTACTGATGAAGCAACTTTTAATAGGCTGGAAAACCTTGAAAACGAAGGAATAATAAGTGTTTCAGGTTGTCAGGGTATTGTATTCAATAAATACAATATGCCGAAACTATGCCCCGATTGGGCAGATTATAAGTTATCCAAATTACCACAACTAGCACTGCAAACCCTTGATTTGATTGAAAAAACAGCCAAAACTGTTGTTGAAAATAAAAATAACTTTTTCCAAATTAACAAGCTCAAACCCCTATACAATATGCCTTTGGTACTATCCGAAAAACTTGGAAAAACCGTTATATCAATAAATGCACATATCTTATTGGAACATTTATTGCAACAAATGACACACAGCAGCGCCGTTATTGATAACACATATTCCGATGTGTACCTTGTTAATTACGTTCAATTCCAAAAGGGGCTTATATTTCAAGGAAAGCACCGAAAGAAAGACCAAGTTATAAAAGAAACCTTTCAAGAGCTTCAAAGCCACACTATTATTGATGATTTCAATATTATTGATAATAAATTAACCTTTAAATCCGAATTAATAACAAAGCATATCAAGCAGCGCATACGGCGGAATATAGGCTATTATGCCCAGCTACCGCCAACAAAGCAAGCTCCGATTATTGCAACATTCATTAATTACTTATATTGGATTGTCAACTGCCCTAGTAGCTACACCCAGCTAACAATAGCACTTGATACTTTGCTTATTCAATTAGGAGTTGAACGCCTATTAAAAGAACACCGCTTAAGCGAGATTGCAAAGCTATTGAACCTATTACGGGCTTATGGCGTGCAATATGGCTTATTATGCATGCCAGCGAATGCAACAGATATAACAAGCCAAGATGTTAAATACCTCTTAAATAATAGGGGCAAATTACACGAATTTTTTGTATTAAAAAATGCCAAGAATGGCAAGGAGAAAAAGTAAAATGGAAAGATACTGCATTGAAACTTATGATTTTCTTAATGATGAAGAATTTCAAGCATTTTTCGCAAAGAAATTAGGCGGAAAAACTTACCCCAAACCTCAATTTATGCGGAAGTTAGAATCAGCGAAAAAAGAATGGATAAAACAACTTAATAATGTGAATCGTTTGCGGAAGAAACCCGATTAATTCAAATTAAGGGGTATAAATATACCTAAATATATTTTTACCCCCCATAATGGGCTTTCTACAGCCTCAAATTAAATTTTAATTTATAAGGAGAATAAACAAATGAATTACCAAGAATTAGTTGAACAAATAGTATTTGAAGTATTAGAAGAATACTTTAAAGATAAGGAAAAACAACAAAATAACGATATTGTAAAAACTGCCGAAGTTCCAAAACCATTATCACCAATGGAAAAAGCAAGAGCATTGTTACAAAAGACTGATAGCAAGTATCAGTCATACATTGCAAAAAAGCTATTGCCGAGCCTTAATAAATAACCCAGTTAGCGTATATACAGCTCAAAAACTCCTATAATATAAAGCTCTTGTACATCTAAAAGGCTTGTAACACAGGCATGGTGGATATGTAAGGGCTTTACATATATGTAGCAACAAAACAAGTCCTACATCCACAAGGTAAGCTACATAAGGTTTTTAGGGGGGATAGAGCAAAAATATCCCCCCTCGATTCCAATTTTGATTTTAGGCTGACAAATTTTTTCAACACCACCAAAAACTTTTACCTATTTAAAATTGTCGTAAATTTTGAGATAGTTGTAAAACGTTCCACGTGATAATTTTTTCTTGTTCTTTGCTATCAAAGCTCCATTAATACTGTTTAATAACTCGGTCTTTGTTTCGTTGCCTGTAGCTTTCTCCACGACCTTTAGAAACTCTTTTGGTAGGTCGTTAAAGGTCAATTCGTGCCTGCCAAATTTAACCCCTTTATCTTTTGCAGCTTCTCTACCTGCATTGGTTTTCTCTAGGAGTTGACGGCGTTCTTCATCAGCCAACCATGTCATCGTAGCAAGTACGATGTCCACAACTAAGGCGGTTGCTGGATTGTCGTCCTTTTTGCGAGTGTCCAGTAGGGGGCAGGTTGCAACAACAAAGGAAATATTTTTTTCTTTCAATTTATGGAAAAACTCCAATGTGCCTGCGTACGTCCTGCCTGCACGTGCGACGTCAATTAATATCAAACAATCGCCTGATTGCATGTCGTCTGCAAGCTGTTTCAACTTTGGTCTATCAAAGTTCTTGCCTGTCCTACTCTCCGTAACTATGTTATCAGGTGATATTTTTATGCCTTGTGCAGTGCAAAAGTCCATGAGTTGTTTATACTGGCGGTCAAACTCCTGTTTTTTTGTGGATTTTCTAAGATAGGCGAAATATGTCATATAATTACCCTCATATTACTAAGGTAGCTACTAGGCTACCTTAAAACGTCTGCTTAATCTCTCTGTCATATACTCCGCTACATCTCCGAAATCTGCTCTAAAGGCTTTTAAATCAAATACTTTAGAAACTACTTGAGTCCAATGTACAACTGCTGTTCCTAAGTCTAAATGTTCCACGTTTTGAGCTTCCATGTAGTCCTTTAACACTTGCTCTTGATTTTTGATAGCTTCTTTTAGTTCTGCTTCTTGGCTATAAAGAGCTTGAAGGGTTTTAACTGTTGCTTGTAATTCGATTTTAGATGTCATAATAATTATCTCCTATTTGTTGTTTTCCATACTTTTATAATAACGTACTACATGTTATTTGTCAATAATATCATCTTACATTTATTGACAATATTTACAAATCGCAGCATTTTTATATTTTTAACCTATAATCCAATAATAACAAGTGTTTACACCAATTTAGACTTAAGCTTGTATTAAAGAACTTATAGTCTAAATTCATGTTCAATCAAATTATGAATTTATTGACAATTTAAATACAATTTTGTTATTCGTAAAATAAACATTTTGTGAATTTAATAGTGGATTGCAATTATTCTTTAAGATAGCAATTAAAACTCCAAAAAAAATCTTTTGCTTGTATTATTCACTAATGAGCCTAGTTTATTGTATAATACTTATAGCATAATTTCCTATAAAGAGGATATTGTATAAATGAGCGATTATCGAAAGATATTTAAAAATAGTTTTAAAAGAGGAATTAATAAAACTTCAATTAGAAATTTTATTAACAAAGTAAACGAAGAATACTATTTAAATCTTCCAACAATAACAGAGAAACCAACTTTAGATAAAGTTGGTTTAACAGAAGAAATGCTAAAACAGAATGATGAGTTCAAAAAAAACAGAGCCTTAGTTGTTGATATAATTACATTTATAATCTTTCTTATTTTATGTCTTTTAGCTGTTTTTTATTGCTTTAAAGGTAGTGCAAATGATTCAATTGTAACTACTATAGACTATTTAAAAACTTTGCCTTGGATTGCTATAGTTTTGGGACCAATATATTACATTTTTGCAGGAGATTTTGCTAATAAAATTAAAAATGCCGAAACCAAAATTGATTCAAAGTATTATATATATAAAATTTGCCTAGATGGATACAATAGAACTCTGGAACTAAAGAAAAGAGAATATTGGTTAAAAATGAATGGCAGGGAATTCGAGATTGCAGTAGCAAATTTGTTTAAATGTTTGGGTTACAATTCACAATTAACTCAATATACAAATGATGGCGGAGTTGATATTGTTTTAACTAAAGATGGAGAAACAATATTTGTTCAATGCAAAGCCTTTAAAAATAATGTAGGTATTGCCACAGCAAGAGAATTATATGGTGTAATGCAAGACAGAGGAGTAAATAAAGGTATAATTGCTACATTGAATGGATTTACTCAAGGTGTTTACGATTTTGCAAAAGATAAAAACATAGACTTAATTAGTTTAGACGATATTCTAAAAATTACATCCGAAAAAATCATTGACGAGCCTATTAATTATGCATAAATTTTATATAGTGCTTGTTGTTTACCTTTATTACCAACATACTCTGTTGCTTTCAGTTTGCGTATCATACCTGTTTTAAGTAGTCGGTTAATATACCAGTAGGCTTGTCCAGTAGTTAAACCCATAGTTTTTTCCAGTGAGTTACGAGAAAACACCTTTTTTCTTCTTATGAACGAAATTACATCATCTGAAGATGTGCGTATAACTTTGCTTTCAAATTTCCAAACACGTTCAATGTGGACTCCCGCAACCATTTATAAAAAGCTCTTAGAAAATCCTAAGAGCCTTTTTTCATGCCTGAATTCAAACCCCATTGATTGAAGCTTTTTAATAAGCAGGATTTGAACCCAATGTTAAAGACTTATTTCAAGCTCATGGCTTGAAATGTCCTTTTCTAAAGTAACCATTTATAAAAAGACTCTTAGAAAATCCTGAGAGTCTTTTTTTCAAAAGAAACTAATTAAGAAAAAGTTTAAGATTGTAAACAAAACCCAAACATTTTGCATTATAGTGTACAATTTAATAATTAAATAATTTATTAATTTGCAGTGATACAATACAAGAGCAATTTGATAAAATGGAAAGCAAAAGAGGAGCAGTATAATGAAATTAAAGTTCAAAGTTTTATTAGTTGTAGCAATTATGTTTGTAGTGAGCAATATTGTATTAGCAGTAAATTACACATACAAAGTATACAATCCAAATACAAATAAAACTCATATAGCAGTTTTAGGAACCATGAGCATAACAGATAAACAATATATATGGGGATTTTTTACCAAAGAAGGACAGCCATTGTGTGTAGCGAATCTTAATACAAATACAGACAAAAACGGTTTAATTGGTGGACAGTGCACTGATATTAATGCCTTTGTAAAATTTATGCAAGGCGAAAATATTGATATAAATTCATCAAAATATATTATGGGATTTAGGGAACTTAACCCAAACACCTTTTACAAAGAAATGAATTCTGTTCAAATGGAAAGAGCTGCACAAGGAAAATCAGTTTACACAATTAACAAAAATGAAGATGAAAAAGAAAAAAGCAGTTTTTCTCCCAGATATAAAGCCGGACAAAGTGATACGGAAATTTGCATAAGAAACCATGGAGGAACACAAGCTTGCATGGAAGATTCAGGCTATAGCAAAATTGTGGCAGATGTAATGAAAAATGGCGGTTGCATAGCATCAGTTCCAGATATGGGACAAATGTATAAAGACTTAAAATATTGTCAAACTACAAAAAACACTGTAAATATTTTATATTTACCAACAGGAGAAACAAAAGTAATAAAACCGCTTGAATATAATGAATTTGCATCCATGCCGCCTATGTCAGATTATGAATATAATAAAGAACTTATGGAATACAAGAAGTCAAAATAAATAATAAAAATTGCACACAAAAAAGCAAGCATAAAAACAATTTGCTTGTTTTTATGTTATTGTGCTCGTGGCTATAAAAAATAAAAATATGTCATCTAAAATGGTACACATTATTATGCCTCAAGCCTACTATTATTTTTCAGACTTCAGTTTTTAACATAATATTATACTAATTTGTTTTAAATAGATATTAATTATGTTGTTAGTAAAATTTATTTTTATCCCTTTTAAAACCTCATTTCTTCGCCATCTTTTGGGATGAAGAAATTTTTTAGGTTATTTTTATTTTTAAATTCAATATAATCTTTTCTTGTAAGGGTTAAGTGGCTCACTGTATCCATATGGCTTATAATTATTGAAGCGTTGGGTGCGGTTTTTATGGTTTCATTCACATCATCTATATTCATAATAAGCCTTTCGCCGCCTAAAACCATTGCAGCACAAGCGTTTAAAAGAATAACATCGGGGTTAAATTTTTCAATCGTTGTTTTTATTTCATTGCACCAAATGCTATCCCCTGCAATATACAGGGTTTTTTCGTTGTTTGATTTAAAAATAACGCCCATAGCGTCATATTCCATTCCCATTTTTTCACAAATGGGCTTTATAATTTCTTTTTTGCCGTGTTCTGTTTTTGTTTTAAATAAGGTTATATCTTGAAATTTTGTTCCTTCATAAGCTAAAATTTCAACATTTAAAAAGCCTTTTTTTAAAATATATTCTTTGTTGAATTCATTTTGAACAAAAATTTTAACATTTTTATCAATGTTTTTTTCTGCAAATTCGTCCCAATGGTCCGGGTGAAGGTGGGTAATTATAACGGCATCAACATCCACAATTTTTTCTATTTCAAAAGGAAGTTCCACCCTTGGTTGGCGAACATCTGCATTGTATGCACCAACAAACCCTTCCATATACCCTTTTGGCATAAGCCAAGGGTCAATTAAAAATTTTTTATTTTCATATTCAACAATAACTGTTGCATTTCTTATTTGTGTTATTTTCATATCATTTTTCCTTTCAATTACATTTTAATATACGTTTTATTTTTGACAAGTATGCACTTTTTTGTATAATACTTACTAAAAAGTAAATTAGGTTTATTTATGGCAAAAAGAAAGCAAGAAGAATATCAATGCCCGCTTGAAGTTACAATGGAAATTATCGGGGGAAAATATAAAGGGGTTATAATCGGGCACCTTATAGATAAAACTTTAAGATACAGCGAATTAAAAAAATTAATTCCCCACTCAACACCAAAAATGCTTATTCAACAGTTAAAAGAACTTGAGCAAGATGGCATTATTAAAAGAAAAATGTACCCCGTGGTGCCGCCAAAAACGGAATATTCACTAACAAAAAGGGGTGAAGGGCTAATTTCTGCTATTATTGAACTAAACAGGTGGGGAATTAATTACCTGAAAGAAGAAAACATTAAATGCGCCTATAAAGGTGAAATTTAAAAAAGCGGGTAATATACCCGCTTATTTGACATTATTTATTGTAATTTTTGTTTTTTCAAGCGTTGGGGTTTTGCCCGTTGCTTTTTTATTTGCCGCGGGTTCTTTTCCTAACATCCAGCTAAAGCCTGCTTGCAAGCCAACGCCGTTTCTGCCCCCGTTTGTAATATATGTTTGGAAAAAGCCTGTGAACCTTTCGCCCCAAGTTTTTCTAACACCCAAGCCATATTTAACATAAGGGTCAACAGATAAGCTTGGAAGTGAAACATCGTTTGCCATAAATTGGGTGTTATCCATAATGTTCCAAACCATGCTAACTCCTAAATATGGCTGCCAGCCGTTTTTAAGGTTGCCTATAAATTTAATCCCCGGTTCCAATTGAATTGCATGCAATGGGTCTGAATTAATGCTGACACCTGCGGCATTTTTATAATCAAAAGTATTTACAAAAGAATATGACATCAATAAGCTTGGCTGAATTATGAAAGCACCTTCTTTAAGTTCAAAGTTATAGCCTGTTTTTGAAGCAATACCTGACATTAACATTGTAAATTCTTCATCGCCAAACATTGAAGTTCCCCTGCCTGCGCTTGCGCCAACGTTTGCGGTTAAGCCTGTAAAGAAATTGCCTTTATATGCAAACCCTGATAAACCCAATGTGCCGCCGTTTTGGTAAATGCTGATGCCGTCAAACGCTTGGTGAGAACCATTGTAGCCGCCATAAAAACTAAACATACCATCCCAGCCGTTGCCAAGTTCATAAAGTTTAGAATCGCTTCCAAAATATGAACCGTATGCAACGTTTGAAACTTTAGGGCCGTTATCAAGCCTTACACTTTCGAAAGTGGCATAGGGCCTAACCCAGCCCGTTGGGTTTTCATATCTTGAAATTGTCGGGTCAAAAACAATGTTGTTATTTGCAATTGAAGCATATTTATTTCTGAATTTCATTGCCTGACGTTGTTTTTTTGTCATCAGCATATACATATCCATATTTTGAAATGCTTCATCATAAGATTGCAATTGCACCAAATATCCGCCCAATTGTGCTGCAACAGGGGCAGTTAAAATAGCGGGGTTATATTCCTGATAATCATTTCCCCCCAAAGATGCAAAATTAAATAAGCCTGTATTTGGGTCATAATCTATTGAATATTTATATATTGGTGAATATGCAACATCGCCGCCTGTGTATTGAATTGCACTTGAAATTGCGCTTTTTATATCGCTTGGCATGGAATCATCTATTGGAGAAAGAGAAAGCGTTTTTTCGCTTGTGGGAGATAAAAGCAAAATATTTGAAATATTAATATTATTGTCTTTTGAAACAAAACTATTTAATGAAATTGTATCCATTTGTTTGTTTGCTAAATCTGCTTCAAGGGCAAGGTTCATTGTGGCGTTTAAAGTTAAATTGCCAAGATTTACATTGCCTATTGCGCCGTTTTGAAGAGAAACAGCCCCATTTGTATATTCAAAATTAACATTTTGGTCAAATTCACCAATATTGCCGTTGTATGTTCCAAATTTTACGGTTCCGTTTTCAAGGCTCACTGTTCCGCCTGAAACCAAATTGTTTATTTCAATGGCGCCTTCACTGTTTGCGCTTTCGCCGTTTATTTCAATTGCACCGCCCGTGCTTGTAATTTTATCGTTAAATATAATGCTGTTTCCGCTTGTTGCGTTTAATTTAACTATTGTATTGCCGTTATTATGAATGGCATTGGAATCGCCGCCTGCAATGTTTTCCGTAAATTCAACATTGTTATTTATTGCATTAATGGTTACAGTTCCGTTATTATTATAAATTGCGCCGCCTAAACCGTTTGCTTTGTTATTTACAAAAGAACTGTCTTCAATTGTAAGGTTGCCGCCTGTATTATTGATTGCGCCGCCATCTTGGTTTGCAAAATTTTCTGAAAATATTGAACTTTTTATATCAAGTGCATTTGAACTATAAATTGCGCCGCCCCAATCATCAGAACTGTTTGCTTTAAATATTGAATTTGTAATATTAAGAATGTTTCTGTTATTAATAGCGCCGCCCGCAGCGCCTGAACCGTCGTTTGCCTTGTTGCTGCTTAATATTGAATTAGTTATATTTACCGTTCCATCATTATAAATTGCACCGCCGTCACCCGATATAAAATTGCTTAAACCTGTTGAATTTTGGTCATCTGCATTGCCAACATTATTAATATTAAGCGTAGCATTGCTGCTAACATTAATATTGCCGTTTTTTTCCGCACTAATATTAAAATTGTTGCCGTTTAGGGTTGTATCCGTGCTTACTGTTCCAAGCGCACCGATTGTAGCGGTTATATCTTGCTCTAAATTTGGAGAAGAACCATCAGCAAAAGCGTTTTGCAATTCATCCCAAGAAGAAACATTTACCTCAGCAGAATTTGCCGCAGGGGCAATTAAAAGTGTTGCCGCAAGCACAAACGGTAAAAATTTTCTTTTCATTCCTAATCCCTTTTCAATTCCAAAAATACTAATTCCTTAATTTCGGCTATTGTACCATATTTTTTGAAAATAAAAAATATAGAAATTTATTTTTGGTTTAATTTTCAATTTGCCCGTCAATTTTTTTATCAAGAATATTTGCGCTAACACCAACCATTTTGCCTTTAATTATAAAGCCCGATAATATTGTAAAAACAACAAGGGAAACATCAAACCTTATTCTGACAAACGAAAAAGGCTTTTTAAATTTCTCGCAAATTGTTTCAACAATTCCATTTCCTGGGTTTAAAACCATCTTAGATTTTGTCATTAAATAAACCCAAGCCCTGTTAGAGAATTTGATATTAAAAGCAAAATAAACCCGATGATAAACATTGGTTTTAAATTGGAAAGAACAATATCGTAAAATTCAATAAAAATACTAACCAAAACAGCCATTGGAATTTGCATTAAAATATTAAAATCAAATTTGTTTTTTAAAATAAACCAAATTGGGTGCAAAAAACCAAAATATTGAACCTGTTAAAGTTGAGACAATAAAAAAATAAGGAGAGAAGAAAATGGATTTAATGAAGTACATTTTAATTGTAGGCGGTTTTATTGTTTTAAGCCTTGCTTACCAAATGTTTATAATATACTTGCATAACGGTCACAAAAAAAGATATGAAAAAGAAAACCCCGATGCTTCTCTTATGGTGTTAAATGACAGGCCTTTTCACCCCTTTGGTTTTATCAATACTCTAACTTGCCTTTCAGTTAACGGTGAAGCAAAAGAAGAAGTTATGGAAGGATATGGCAAAAAAGGGCATTATTTGCTGCCGGGGAAAAATGTTCTTGAAATTCAATATGAAACCCAAAGGCCGGGAATTTTGCACAAGTGGGTAAGAACCACATATGACCCTCAAAAAATTGAAGTTGAAGTTGAAGCAAATAAAAAATATTCCTTGAGTTACGACAAAAACCCAAAACAAATTCTTATTTGAAGAAATTGCAAAATAAAATTAAAGCCAAAGGAAAAACCTTTGGCTTTTTAATTTTTTTAATGGTGGCAGTGGTGGTGCTCGCCGTGGCAATTGTGGTGTTCATCGTGGTTACAGGAATTTTCGGTTAATTCAAGAGAACCGTCTAAATAATTTTGAACAAGTTCTCTGACATCAATTTCGGGGCAGCCGCAAACAACATCCACTCCATTTTGTTCTAAAACGCTTTGCGGCCTTAAACCCATTCCGCCTGCTAAAACAATGTTTGCACCGTTATTAGCAAGCCAATTTGTGCACTGACAAGAAACGCCGCCATCAGGAATTTTTTCTTCCATATTTTTTATTTCTTTTTTTTCTAAATCAACATCAACAAAGGCAAAATAATCACATTTTCCAAAATGTGAACAAAGTTTGCCATTACTTGCAGGAACAACAATTTTCATATTTTTTCTCCTTTTATAAACAACTTCATCTTACCATAAATTGTTGATTTTTTAATTTTGCCCAAAAGAATTATGGTTAATCGGGCAATTAAAAAAATTTTTGAAAATGAAAAATTATAATTATGAAAAAAATAATTATTCTATCGGCTTTTTTATTTCTAACACCGCAATGTTATGCAGATGATGCAGCTTACCCAAAATATGAACATCTTTTTGAAGAAGAAAAATGTTCTTGTAATCAAGTTATAGTTGATTGCGACAAAAACATTTTGTGCAAAGGAAACATTTTAAGAATTGCATTTGAATGCCCTTATAAATCAGAATGTTCAAATGCAGGTGATAAGGTAACCTTCTTAATAAAAGATGCAGTTTATACAAAAGAAGGAACATTGTTAATTCCCGCTAATTCTAAAATTTTAGCAACGGTTATTAAAATTAAAAAACAAAGAGTTCCAAACAAAAATGCAAGGGTTTATTTTTCTTTTAACTGTTTAGAAACGCCCGATGGCACATTGTATGATATGAAAGCGGTTCCAAACACAAAAGATGCTTCTTTAAAAGAAGGCCCCTGGATGACAACAGGCAAACTTGTTTCATATACCCTAGGTTTTGGAATTATTGGTGCAGGCGCAGGCACAGGGTTTGCTTTCATTCCAAACCCCGCAAAATTAGGCGCAGGCTTTGCAATCGGTATTCCTGTCGGAACAAGCGTTGGTTTAATAACAGGGCTTATAACACCGGGGTTAAAATACCACGCAAAACAAGGTGAAGAAATTAAAATAATTTTATGCGACAATTTAGAGCTTGAAAAACAGGAAGATGAATGCGAATGTATTGAAGAATAAGCTAAATTGACCATCTTTTTTGACCGCCTTATAAAAAATTGCTAAAATTAAAGAAAAAAAGGGGGTCAAAAAATGATAATTCAAAATGTTCCAAAAAATTGTTCTTATAAAAATATTGGTTTCTTTTTTATAGCGGCCGTTGTTTTGTCTTATTTAAGTTATCTTTCCAGCACAAGCGGCGACGTTTTAAATTTTTTCAATAATAACGCTCAAATATCTGATATAGTTATGGCAAAAATTCTTCCATTCTTATTTTTTGCAACTTGTATTGTATTAACGGTTAGGCAAATTAAAAGAAGAGAAGAAATTAAACAACCACAAAACATTAAAGAAGTAAAAATTGAAAAAAGCGGTATCGAATTCATTTTCTATGACGCATCTAAAAATTTTACAATAACTGAAGATGAACTTTTGGGCTTAGAAATAGTAATGAACATTTTTGAAAGAAGAAAAAGCAACACAAGATACCACAGCAGACATTCCAATTTATTTTCAAGCAGATATAAAAAAGAAACAGTAATAGATGAAATTAAGTTTATTTTTACGCTTTCTGACGAACAAAAATTTGAAGTTATTAATGCGCCTTTAATTCCAATGGATGTTATTTACAAAATATTTGAAAACTTTAACAACATTCATAAAATTCAATACAGCTTCAATGGCAAAGGCAACACAAAAAAAATTGAAGAAGATATTGAATATTTTTATCAAAATAAAACAAGAAGGCTTCTTATAAATGAATTAAAGAATATCTTGATTCCAATTTTAACAGTAGTTTTTTCAATGCTTTTGCTCACAGCTTTGTATTTTGGTTTTTAAAATTTACAAGCAATTATTTTTTTGCTTTTTAATATTTGTATTCACCTTTTAATTTTAATTGTTAAATGTACACTTTTATAGCATGTTGCCCTTGCGCTTTATTCATATATTGGCTGAAAGCCAACAATAGCAAGGATATTAAAAAAATATAAAGAAGGGTTGACAAATATAAATTTTAGGTAGATAATAAAAACATAAAGAAAAAGTGTTTG
>CALYDL010000018.1 GCA_944325145.1 Candidatus Gastranaerophilales bacterium | reverse complement strand
GCAAACGCCCGAAAGGGCATATTTCCCACAAAATGTGGGTTCAAACCTCGTTAAATGAAAATCGAAAAATTTGGGCACAGATGGGACTTTGCATTCCATAAAGAATGCAAACGCCCGAAAGGGCATATTTCCCACAAAATGTGGGTTCAAACCTCGTTAAATGAAAATCGAAAAATTTGGGCAGGATGGGATTTGAACCCACATGCATTTTATTGCGCCGGCTCCTGAAACCGGTGCGTCTACCGTTTCGCCACCTGCCCAAAAGACGTTATAATATTATAATAAAAAATTCCTCTTATCAATATATTTCGCCCATTTAAAAACAAATTAAACTAAACCTACATATAATATTTTTTATTCATCTTGATTTTTAAACTTTTTAGATGTATGAATTAATAAAACAAGATAAATTTTAAAGGTGAAAATGAACAAAAGGTTAAAGGAATTAAGAAAAACGCTTAATTTACAACAAGGTGAATTTGCAAAAAACATTGGCATTTTACAGCAGCAATTAAGCAAATATGAACGTGGTGAAAACAAACCATCTGCAGATTTTTTGGCTAAATTAATTGAAAAAACAAATGTAAATATTAACTGGCTTTTAACAGGAAACGGCAATATGTTTGCCCAAAATTCAGGGGCAAAAGAAACTCCTGATGCTGTTGAAATTATATATTATGAAAACCCAACCCTAATTGAAACAATTAAAAACCCTGTTATTACAAGTATTTGGCTTGATAGGGAATTAATTCACAACGTTTGGCTTAAAGATGAAAAAAATTTAAGAACCTTGCAAATGCCGGGGGATACAATGGATGGCGGCGAAACGCCGATTAAAAACAAAGATATGCTTATTGTTGATATTTCAGATACAAATATTCAAGCAAGCGGCATTTTTGTTTATACAACAAAAAACGGCAGTTTAATTTTTATAAATGGCATAAAACAGTCGCCCGATGGTACATACAGGTTTTATTTCAGAAATTCAAGCTATAAAGAAATTCATTATACCTTAGATGACCTTGAAAAATTGGGCTTTAAAGTAATTGGCAGGGTTATAAAAAACGTTACCAGCAGTTTTTGTTAAAAAAAAGCAGAAGAAAATTCTTCTGCTTTTAATTAAATGTTTGTGTTTACTTACACACGCTTTTTCATACTACGTTTTACATTTAATTAGAAATGTCTTCTTCATATACAGATACAAAGAAGTTATAATCGCCCAAAGCTTCTTTATACAGCTTTTGCATTGAACTTTCTTGTTTTGTTCCAATGCTTTTTTTGTATTGAAGATAAGCAAAATTCAGCATTGTTTTCTGGTATTCATAAGCTCTTTTTGCTTCTTCGGGCCTCAATTTAATGGGGATAATGCGGGATTTTTCCCTTTTTTCATCTTCTGAACTAACTGTAAGCATTTCAATATTTTCAATTGAAACTTCTTCTTTTAAGGGGGCAAAATCGGCTTTTGTTTCAATCCGGTTCGGCTCGTTTTTTACTAAATTGACTTTCATAAATTAAAACAGCCTTTCATAAACTAACCATTTAATCTTTTTAATCATCTATACGACATGAAGCAAAAAATTCTTTATTGTTTATAAACTTGTTTTTACATTTTTTTACAACAAAAATTAAAAGGCAATTTTTTTATAAAAAAAGTTTTTATATAGGTAAGTCATAAATATTACGGGAAGCACAGTTTACAGATATGTCAGTATATGAAAACGTAAATTTCATAGACAAATTGCCGACTGAAAATTTTTCTGAAAATGATTTTTCAAGGCTATTAAAATTAAAATCTGAAATAGATTTTAAGTTAAAATCTTTGGAAGCAAAAATCAAAATGGCAAATTTTACGGAAAAAATTATTCAAGATGAAAAGGCATGCAAGCATGTGAAAGGGGCATTATATTTTAGCCCCATGAAATTGTATTAATAAGGAAAAACAAATGAATTTTTTAGAACTTTTCTTTAAAGATGCGATTAAAAGCAAACAAAATTATATAATTCAACCTGTTCAACTTCAAACAAAAAGGGCTATGAAAACAACAAACCCTCAAGAAATTGAAATAAACAAAAAAGAAGAAGAACTTTTAAATAAAATAAGAATGGGCATTGAAGAATCAAGAACAAAAAGAAAAGATGCCAATACATCAATGACAACTTTGGTTAAATTAACCAAAGAAGGCGTTATGAAATTGGAAGAAAAAATTTATACAGAACAGGCAAAAAGCCTTCATACCATTGAAAAAGACACTTCTAAAGATTTTTACAAACAATATTCAACAGGGCAATTTGTAGTTTCGCTTTAAGTTTAATTTAACAGCATATTTTTTTTGTGTTAATATCAGGTTATAAATTTGATATTAATGGGTAAAGAGGAGAAGCTTCAAAGTGTCTTCGAATAATGTTGTTTCAAGTGATTTTGGGAAAATTGTACAAGTTATAGGCCCTGTTGTTGACGTTGAATTTTCATCGGGAAAATTGCCGGAAATTTATGATGCGCTGGAAATTATTAACGATGATGGAAGCAAAACAACAACGGAAGTTCAACAGCTTTTGGGGCAAAATGTTGTAAGGTCTGTTGCTATGAGCTCAACAGACGGCCTTAAAAGAGGCATGAAAGTTATAAACACAAATGAACCAATAAAGGTTCCTGTTGGCGATGGTATCTTGGGCAGAATTTTAAATGTTTTGGGCGAACCTGTTGATAATATGGGTGATGTAAAAGCAGACAGCTATATTCCAATCCATAAACCCTCACCCACACTAACAGAACAAAACACAAATGTTGAAATCTTAGAAACAGGCATTAAAGTTATAGACCTTTTAATTCCATATCAAAAAGGCGGCAAAATTGGGCTTTTTGGCGGTGCCGGCGTTGGCAAAACCGTTCTTATTATGGAATTAATTCACAATATTGCCCATGAACACTCAGGCGTTTCTGTTTTTGGCGGAGTTGGCGAAAGAACCCGTGAAGGAAACGACCTTTACAATGAAATGAAAGAATCAGGCGTTATAGATAAAGTTGCCCTCATATACGGCCAAATGAACGAACCCCCCGGAGCAAGAATGAGGGTTGGTTTGTCAACTTTAACATGTGCTGAATATTTTAGAGATGTTAAACACCAAGACGTACTTTTATTCATAGACAACATTTTCAGGTTTGTTCAAGCAGGCAGCGAAGTTTCTGCACTTTTAGGCAGAATGCCATCAGCCGTTGGTTATCAACCGACATTGGCTCAAGAAGTTGGCGAATTGCAAGAAAGAATTACCTCTACAAAAGACGGTTCAATCACATCTGTTCAGGCAATTTACGTTCCTGCAGATGACTTAACAGACCCTGCACCTGCAACAACGTTCACTCACCTTGATGCAAGCACGGTTTTATCAAGAAACATTGCTTCTCTTGGTATCTACCCTGCTGCAGACCCATTAGAATCAAGCTCTCGTGCGCTTGATCCAAACATTGTGGGAACTGAACACTATAGCGTTGCTAAAAAAGTTCTTGAAATTCTTCAAAAATACAAGGATTTGCAAGATATTATTGCAATTTTAGGCATGGATGAATTATCTGAAGAAGATAAATTAACCGTAAACCGTGCAAGAAAAATTCAAAAATTCTTGTCGCAGCCTTTCTTTGTTGCAGAACAATTTTCAGGCAACAAAGGTGTTTATGTTAAACTTGAAGATTCAATTAAAGGCTTTAAAGGCATTATTGAAGGCGAATATGACAATATACCCGAACAAGCTTTCTATATGGCAGGCACAATTGAAGATGTTCTTGAAAGAGCAAAAACTACTGTTTCGTAGATTTTAAGGCTTAAAAAATGAGCGATAAAAACATTAAATTAAAAATTGTAACTCAAAATAAAATTGTATATGAAGGCGTTGTTAATGCCTTTTATACAGATACAATGGATGGCAGAATAGGCATTTTGCCAAACCACATTCCAATTACAAGTGTTCTTGAAATTGGCGTTACAAAAGTTATTGAAGAAAAAGAACCCGTTTATATAACAACAATGGGCGGCATTATGCATTTTAAAGACAATGAAGCCGTTATTTTAACCGATATTGCAGAATTAGGACAAGATATTGATGAAGTTCGAGCTAAAGAAGCCTATGAAAGAGCAAAAGCAAAGTTGGAATCTCACCAAGACAAAATTGGGGTTTTAAAAGCTCAAATTGCGCTTAAAAAAGCAATAGCAAGAATTTCTGCAACAAACAAATATTTTTAAAGGTATGAAATTAAAAGAACTTTTATTTTTATTAATCTTTTTATTCTCTTTAGCTTCAAATGCTTTTGCTATTGAATTAACTCAATCTGAAAGAATTGCAAGACAAAGCATTCTATATGCAACAGGTGATAATTACCTTGAAAAAGCATATTATGTAGGCGGCAAAATTTTAAGATGGAACAAAAGCGAATTTCCAATTAAAATTTTTATCGAAAATTATATTAATGCACCAAATTATTATACAAATGCATTTGTAAGGGCTGTTTTAATTTGGCAAACCGCTTTGAAAAATGTCATTCCAATGAAATTTGTAGTAAACGAAGAAGATGCAAATATTATTTTCAAGATTGTAAATAATAAAAAATTCATAAGACAAGTTGAAAACCACGAAGAAAGAACTTTGGCATATACAAGCCCGATTGTAAAAAAAGGCAAATTAATTAAAACATATATATATGTTTATGACAGAGATTCAAACCGCAAATATTATGACCCAACTACAATTTTAAATATTTCTGTTCACGAATTTGGCCATGCCCTTGGAATTGCAGGCCATTCAACCAATAAAGACAGCATAATGTATCCGCTTTTAAACCCAAAAGAACAAAAGAAAACAGCGTTTATTTCAAGAAGCGATGTAAATACTATAACTCTTTTATATAAAGTGACCCCCGATATTACAAACGGCGATAAAACAAAAGAAAGGGGCAATATAAGAGCAGAAATTTTATTGGGCGACGAAGATGAAAGAGAAGTATATGCAATTAAACAGGCGCTTGAAGAAGTTCAATTAAAGCCTAATGATTGTGCTTCAAGGCTGAAACTTGCGGTTTTATATGAAGAAAGAAACGATTATAACAAAATGTTTCAATATATAAAAGAAGCGGAACCTCTTGCTAAAACAAGCCAAGAGCTTTATTCAACATATGTTGCATATTCATATTATTATTATGCAAAAAAAGATAAACAAAATGCCAAAAATTATTTGAATAAGGCGCTAAATATTCAAAATGACGGCAGTTTAAAAATGCTTGAAACTTACATAAACAAATTAAGATAAAACTAATTAGTTTATTTATGGTATAATATACAGGCAGCAAAAGAAGGAGTAAAAACTATGGATAAATACGTTTGCACAGCTTGCATGTGGGTATATGACCCAAAAGAAAACAACGATGTTGCTTTTGAAGATTTGCCGGAAGATTACGTTTGCCCTGTTTGCGGTGTAGGCAAAGATATGTTTGAAAAAAGCGAAGACTAATTTATTTAGGAGGAATTTGATATGAAATTTGTATGTACAGTATGCGGATATGTTCATGAAGGCGACAAGGCACCTGAAAAATGCCCTATTTGCGGTGCAACAACATTTAAAGAAGTTAAAGAAGGCGCTAAAACATACGCTTGCGAACACGTTGTAGCAACAACCGAAGGCATTGACCCTGTTGTTGTTGAAGGCTTAAGAGCAAACTTCAACGGCGAATGCATGGAAGTTGGTATGTATCTTGCTATGAGCAGACAAGCAGAACGTGAAGGCTACCCTGAAATTGCAGAAGCTTATAAAAGATACGCTTTTGAAGAAGCAGAACATGCTGCAAAATTTGCTGAACTTTTAGGAGAAGTTTTAACATCTTCAACTAAGAAAAACCTTGAAATGAGAGCTGAAGCTGAACATGGCGCTTGCGAAGGCAAACTTGAAATCGCAAAAAGAGCTAAAGAACTTGGTTATGATGCAATTCATGATACAGTTCATGAAATGGCAAAAGACGAAGCTCGCCATGGCAGAGGCTTTGACGGTTTATTAAAAAGATATTTCAACTAGTTTGAATAAAATAAAAAAGCTCCCTTTAAAAGGGAGCTTTTTTAATGTTTAAGGGGCATAGAGTCCATATTAAGAATTGTAAAATTAAAAAAAATTAACTGGCAAATAGTTTTTTTTAGTGGTTTTATAGATAAGGCAATTATTGTTGTTAGGTAAATATTTCCCGTTTTTTAAAAAACGGGCAGCGAGGTGTTATGAAAATTTTATTTAATCCGGGCATTGGGCTCCAGAATGTTTTTGCTGTACAAAATAAAGCAGCAACAAATCCGGTTAATGCCGGTATTATTAAACCCATTGAAGACAAAGTAACATTTACAGGAAACATTGAAACTCACAAAATTAATGTTGACCCCAAAATGGCAGAATTTGTCGCAAACAGTCTTTCAACTTCAACATCAGGGCACAGGGCAACTTATGGCTCCGATAAATTTAACCCCGATATTGTTGAGCTTTTAACTTTAGGTGTTGCAAAATATGCAAACGACAAAGCGGAAGAAAGCGGAAGAGACCCGCTTGTAATTATTGGCGGTGATACAAGACGCGCCACAAGAGAATCTCTGCCTTTAATAAGAGATACCTTGATGAAACAGGGTGTTGGCGTTATGTATGTAGAAAAGCCTGTTCCAACCCCACTTTTAGCACAAATGGCAAAAGAAGCCGGGTGCGATATTTCGGTTCTTTTAACCGCAAGCCACAACCCATGGTCTGACGGCGGCTTTAATTTGGTAACGGATGACGGCGCTATTGCTCCACCGAATGTTACAAAAGAAATTGCTAAAAATGCAGTTGAATATGCAAAACAAGGGTATTATACAACCGATAAATCAAAAGAAAACGGTTATATTGAAGTTTACCCCTATCAAATGTATAAACAAGAATTAGACAATAAAAATTTAGTAAATTGGCAAGATATAAAATATGCAAACATCTCAATTTATTATGACGGCATGAATGGCACAGGTGAATATGTTTTTCCTGAACTGTTAAGGGATAACGGCATTCCATATACAGTTATACATTCAGATGACAAAGAAGGGCCAAACCCAACAGATGCAAACCTTTCAGAACTTAAAAAAACAGTAAGAAACGATAGAGCAAGAATGAGAGTAGGCCTTGCAAACGATGGCGATGCCGACAGATTTGGTGTTGTAGATGAAAACGGCAATTTTATTTCTCCAAATGATGTAATTTTGCTTGTTGCTCACCATTTAGCTAAAAACAAAGGGCTGAAAGGCGATATCATAAGAAGCCAAGCAACGTCATCAGAGCTTGATATTTTTGCCCAAAATAATGATTTAAACGTAATTCAAACCCCTGTTGGCTTTAAATATATTGGCGAAGATATTATTAATAATAGAAAACAAGGAAAAGATATTCTTGTTGCAGGCGAAGAATCCGGCGGTTTAACCATAAACGGGCACATTCCTGAAAAAGACGGCATCATGGCACTTCTTATGATTTTAGATTTAATGGCTTATGAAAATAAACCGGTATCTCAAATTTTAAGAAACATAAAAAGAGCTTCAGGCATTGAATTTAGAGCAGATAATTTCAGCAAAAAATTTGAAGACGAAGCTTCAAAAGAAACCATCATGAAAAAAATGAACGGCATTTTAAATGACGCGCTTAGAGGCGATACTAAATTTGGTGATTTTGAAATAGATGTTGAAAAAACAAAAGCCGTTATGGATGAAATGGAAGGCTACAAAAAAGGCGGCGATGGCATTAAGCTTTATATGACAGACGGCTCATCTGTTTTAGTAAGAAAATCAGGAACCGAACCAAAAGTAAAAGCATATATTGAAACATACGATGAAGAAGCCGAAGTTGCTGATAAAAAAGTTGAAAAATTAAGAGCAGAACTTGACAGAATTTTTGATACAACAGGCAATGTAAGTTTTAAGGGGTTTCAACGTGTAAACGATGTTTCAATTAAAACGCCTGATATAAATTTTTCGGAATATGAAGCAAACGCAAGCGAAGCTGTTTCAGATATAACGTCCAGAATTGGAAAAGAAGGGCAATTTTTAAATTGGATAAATAAACTTCCAAACAATCAGCTCCAAAATTTAGATAACATTTATGAAATGGCTGAAAAAGCAAAAGAAGGCGGCTTTGAAGACCTTGCAATTATTGGCATAGGCGGTTCAAGACACACAACCGAAGCTATGGTAAAAATGCTTGGCAAAGATAAAAATGTGCATTTTTACTCGTCAATTGACCCTGAAAGCTTTGATAGGTTTAAAGATGGGCTTGATTTAGATAAAACAAAATTTCTTATAGTTTCAAAATCAGGCGGAACACTTGAAACAACAACCGCATACAATGGCTTTAAAAATGTCGTTCAAGAACATTTGGGAAAAGAAGATGTTTCAGACAGATTTATTGCAATGACTGATATTTCGCCTGAAAAAAGCAAATTAAGAAGAGAAGTTGAAAACGGCGAAATTCAACTTTCAGGTCTTGTTCATGATGATGTCGGCGGAAGATTTTCTATATTTGATGATGCAACATTATTCACATTGGCATATATTGGAGTTCCAAAAGAAGATGTTGAAAAAATGTTAATTGCATCAATAAATGCACAAAAAGAATTTCTAAACCCTGATATTCACCAAAATGAAGCATTGCAATTGGCTGCATTTAATGTAGATTCAAAAGCAAAGGGCAAAAGCAGACATTTTGTTGAATATTTCTCAGATGCATTTAACGGCACAACGTTATGGGATAAACAATTAAATAATGAATCTTTGAAGGCTCAAATTTCAACAGATACAAATGTTGGCCCCGGATATCTTCACTACAATGCAGAAGCCGATTTAGACGAAAACAATAAAGATTCGTTCTATACATTTGTATATCCAAAAACAAATGATAAAGTTACAAATGCAGTGCTAAAAGGCGTTACAACCGCATACAAAGCGCAACACCCTGTATCTGAAATAGTTTTAGACAATCTAAGCCCTGAAGCTATTGCAAGGTTTATTGAATTGAAACATTTTGAAACCTTATATACAGGTAATATGCTAAGAAGAACGGAAGGCAATGAAACTCCAACCGATGAAGCATTGCCCGAAGTTTTACAGCCAAACGTTGAAAAATATAAAAAAGAAGTTAAAGCAAACCTTTAAATAGTTCAGCTGATGAAATTGGCGGCAAAATTATAAGCCGCCAATTTTTTTATTTAAAAAACCAAATAAGATTATTAAAAAGCATTAAAAAACCCGAAAATTTTACTTTTCGGGTTTTTATTAATTTGTTTATATAGACTATCCGAGGATTTTGTCTACAACGCCGGCACCAACTGTTCTGCCGCCTTCTCTGATAGCAAATCTCATACCTTCTTCGATAGCTACAGGAGCGATAAGTTCAACTTCCATAACTACGTTATCACCAGGCATAACCATTTCGCCGTCAAATTTAATTGAACCGGTTACGTCAGTTGTTCTGATGTAGAATTGAGGTCTGTAACCAGGGAAGAAAGGAGTGTGACGTCCGCCTTCATCTTTTGTTAAAACGTAAACGTTAGCGGTGAATTTTGTGTGAGGTTTAATTGAACCCGGTTTAGCAAGAACTTGACCGCGTTGAATATCTTTTTTATCAATACCTCTTAAAAGTGCACCGATGTTGTCACCTGCTTGACCTTGATCAAGAAGTTTTCTGAACATTTCAACGCCTGTAACAGTTGTTTTCTTTGTTTCGCCGAAACCAACGATTTCAACTTCATCACCAACTTTAACAACGCCACGTTCAACTCTACCGGTTGCAACAGTACCACGACCTGTAATTGAGAATACGTCTTCAACAGGCATCAAGAATGGTTTGTCTAAATCACGTTCAGGAGTTGGAATGTAGCTGTCGATAGCATCCATTAATTCCCAAATTTTATCAACCCATTTGTCTTGGCCTCTTTGGATTGTCGGGTTAGCTTGAACAGCTTCTAAAGCTTTAAGAGCTGAACCTTTAACGAAAGGAATATTGTCGCCGTCGAATTCATAAGAAGAAAGCATTTCTCTTACTTCCATTTCAACGAGGTCTAATAACTCTTCATCGTCAACCATATCGCATTTATTCATAAATACAACAAGTCTGGGAACACCAACTTGACGGGCAAGAAGAATGTGTTCTCTTGTCTGAGGCATAGCACCATCTGTTGCAGCAACAACAAGAATAGCACCGTCCATTTGAGCTGCACCTGTAATCATGTTTTTAACATAGTCTGCGTGGCCCGGGCAGTCAACGTGCGCATAGTGTCTTGATGCTGTTTCATATTCAACGTGTGCTGTTGAAATCGTAATACCACGAGCTTTTTCTTCAGGAGCTGCGTCGATTTCATCAAACTTTTTAGCTTCAGCTTGGCCAGCTGCAGCCATTGTACCTGTAATAGCAGCCGTTAACGTTGTTTTACCGTGGTCAACGTGACCAATGGTACCGATGTTAACATGCGGCTTGGTTCTTTCAAATTTTTCTCTTGCCATAAGTTTTTTTCTCCTTTGTTTTTATTTTTGGTTTGATTGTTTTTAAAAATAAAAAATGGGTAGAGGTGGATTCGAACCACCGTAGACTCACGTCAACAGATTTACAGTCTGCCCCCTTTAGCCACTCGGGCATCTACCCTTATTAAATAACCTATTTTAAAGGTGAATAACAATTAGTGTTAAATTTGCCCATGACGAGACTCGAACTCGTGGCCTCTCCCTTACCAAGGGAGTGCGCTACCACTGCGCCACATGGGCATGACTTTTTTGTTTTGCCCTATTGCGCCCTCCCTTACAGGGAGTGCTTTCCTCTCACAAAACGTGACATTTAGTCACCTTTTGTTCGGCAGAGTCACTGCGCCACATGGGCTTAGAATTTTGTTTCACATCCTCATCCGAGCATGAATTAATAACACTTTATCAATGTACCGTAATTCAAGAAATAAAAGCCGATGATGGGACTCGAACCCGCAACCTACGGTTTACAAAACCGTTGCTCTGCCATTGAGCTACATCGGCATTTTGTTCTGTTACATGATATATTATGAAAGACAAGCTAAACTGTCAAGAGTTTAGAGAATTTTTCCCTTCTAAATATACAACATATTACATATTTTACATTACTTTTGTGTATAGTATAATTAATTTGGAATAATTATATATAAATCTAAAAGTTGGAATATTCTTTTATAAATGCGCGTAATACAAACAGTTAACGATACTATCAGATTATTATTTAACCCGAAAACAGAAGTTTTCAGTTTAAGCGACTTTTTGCTCGTAAGAGATGCTGATGAAAATTTTTTGGCTCAAGTTGTTGAAGTTTATGATGATAAATTTGACCAAGAAGCAAATGTTGCCAAAATTAAATTAATTTATCGTATTGTTAACGGCAATGAAATTAAACCCTATGACAATTACACCCCATCAAGAGAATGTGAAGTTGCAAAAATTAAGCAGTCTGAAATTGAAAAGTGCATTAATTTAGATAAAAAAACAATTTTAATAGGTAAAAGCTTCAAAACAAAAGAAGAAATGCGCCTAAATACAAATTTCTTTGATAATAATTGTGTTATTTTTGCAGATAAATTTGAACAGACAAACCAAATTTTTGAAACCCTTTCTCCAAAGCTTGCAAAATATAAAAATATTCTTATTTTAGATTTTTCCGGTGCGGTTAAAATTGAAGGCGCACATGAATTTGCCGCAATGAAAAATTTCAAATTGCCTTTAGCGTATGACACCATAGATTACATTCAACAAAAAAGCTTAATGAGGGCAAAACTTGAAACTCAAGTGGTTTTAGGAGATGTTTTTGAAGAAGTTAAGAAATTTTTAATTAATGATGAAGAATATTATATTCCATACCAAAGATTTATAAAAGTTGTTCAAAACCAAGCAAAATTAACACCTTCGGTTGAATTGCAAGTTTTAATAAGCTGGCTTAAAAAATACGACAGGTTAAACATTTTTGCTAAAACAAAAAGAGAATATGAAGGTTTGTTTAAATCTGTTGAAAAAAATAAAATCACCGTTTTAGATTTATCAAACCTTAAAATTGAATGGCAAAAAGAATTTGTTGAATACATTTCAAATAAAATTGATAAAGATATTTTCCTTCTTGCAAGGTTAAATGATAATAATATTAATAACGACATTTTAAATAGCTTATATTTCAAAAAGAAAAATATATCTTTTATTCCAAGTTTTGCTTATGGGTACAAAAAAGCCTCATATATAATGGAATTTGCGCAAAATTACATTTTGCTGCCTGCAATGAACCCAAAAAGAGATTTCACCCATGCAAACTTCCAAATTCAATCTTTAAATAAAGACGCATTTATGATTTTTGGCGAAGACACAAAAGATTTCATCTTCACTCTTGAACTTGAAACACCCTTTAAGCCAAAAAACAAAGATGAAGACAAAGACAAACTCTTTATTTCTCTTAATTTGCAACTAGAAGATATGACGCCTTTTGAACTAAGGCCAAATAACTTTGAAATCAAGCAAAAAGAACCAAGGCAAAAAAGGCTGCATGAAGAAATCAGCCTTTCTGATATTTTGGAACCAAAAAAAGAAGTTGATTTTAACGAAGAAACAGCCCCTGTTGAAGAAAATGCTTCAAATATGGAATACATTCCTTTAATTGAAGCTGAAATGGCTAATGAAAACCTTCAAGAAAACATTCAAGAAGAACCAAACAAAGAAGAAATAATTGAGCCTGAAAACTTAATTTCTCAAGATGAACTTGATTATTTTATTGAAGAAAATGAACCCAAAGAAGAAGATGTTGCTATAAAAGAACCTTTAGACAAAGAAATTGAACAAGAAGAAATTAAAGAAAATAGAGAAGAAAATAAAGAAGAAAATAGAGAAGAATTAAAACAAGAAACCAAAAACAAAACAGAAGAAAAAGAAGAACCTTCTAAAAAAGAAGAAGAAATTGAAGAAAATAAAGAAGATAAAAAGGCTGAAGCTGAAATTTCACCTAAAGTTGAAGAAAAAATTGAGCCTGAAACAAAGCTTGAAATAAAACCTGAAGTAAAACCCGAAATTGAAGAAACAATTGAAATAAAAGAAGAACAAGTAAAAGAACCCGAAATTAAAGAAAATAAAGAAACAAAAGTTGAAAAAGAAACAAAAAAAGCGCCCAAAATGCCAAAAATTAAAGAAGCAGACATTTTAGGCGAAGAAAAAATTAAAGAATTATCTGAAATTAAAGAAACAAAAGCAGAATTAAAAGAATTTGCAAAAATTCAAGAAAATGTTTATTCAAATGAAGATGAAAACATTATTGATGACAACATTTTAGATGCAATTGACGAGGTTAATTCTTTAAATAAAGAAGAAAATGAACAAAGTTCATTTAAAGAAACCTTAGAAAAAGAAAATAAAAAAGATGAAATCGTAATTGAAAAAACCAAAGATGAAGTTTTAACAATTATAGATGAAGTTGTAGATTCAAATATTCAAGACAAAATCAAGGATGATAAAACAAATAAAATTCTTGATGAAATGAACATCGAAAAAGAAAAAGAAATCGAAGAAAATAAAGATAATATTGATGATGAATTTGAAAAAATAATTAACGATGAAACAAACGAAACAAATTCTTCTCAAAAATTAAAAATTGATGATAAAGTTTCAATAGATTTAGAAAAAATTAAAAAAGAAATCAAAACGCCTGAACACAAGCTTCCCGTCTTTGATGACATCAAAAAAGAAGATGAAGTGCAAACCGTTTTAGGTTTCAAAGAAGGCGACAAAGTAACCCATGAAAAATATGGCGAAGGCGAAATTTTAAAAGTTATTAATTATGGCCAAAGGTGCCTTCTTCAAATTGAATTTCCTGAAATTGGCAAACGTCTTTTAGACCCAAAAATTGCAAAATTACAAATAGCAGAAGAAATTTAAACTTCTAAATTTCAAGCCTTGGAATTGAATTAATTAATGTTTTTGTATAATCGGTTTTGGGGTTATTAAAAATATCTTCAATATTGCCCATCTCTTCAATTCTGCCCTTGTTCATAATAACAACGTTTTCGCATAAATATTTCACAACGTTTAGGTCATGGGAAATAAAAAGGTATGTTAAATTATATTTTTCTTTTAAATCTATTAAAAGATTAATAATTTGTGCTTGAATACTAACATCTAAAGCAGAAACAGGCTCATCCGCCACAATAAATTCGGGCCTTAAAATTAGGGCTCTTGCAATTGCAATTCTTTGCCTTTGCCCGCCTGAAAACTCATGGGGGAACCTTTTTAAGTCATCTTCATTAAGGCCAACAGAAAAAATTGTTTCATATAAAATATCATCTCTATTTTTTTTAATTTTAAAAATGTCTAATGGTTCCACTAAAATATCTTTAATTTTCATCTTGGGGTTTAAGCTTGAATAGGGGTTTTGAAAAATCATCCGGGCAGATTTTCTAAAATTTTTTGTTTCATTTTTATTAAATTTTGAAATGTCTTGCCCTTTAAATAAAATTTCACCTTTTGTAATTTCGGTTAATTTTAAAAGCATATTCCCTAATGTTGTTTTGCCGCAGCCTGATTCCCCTACTAAACCTTTAATTTCGCCTTTTTTAATATTAAATGAAACATTATTAACAGCATTTGTTTCTATGATTTTTTTTGAAAATGCATTTGGTTTTGAAAAATAGGTTTTATAAACATTTTTAATTTCAACAAGATTTTCCATAAATTAAAATTTACACTATCTTTTATTATTTTTCAATTGTCCTTACATATAAAAAAACCTTGCAAGAATGTTTGCATCATTGTATATTAGATTAAGGAGAACTTTTAATATGAACCAAATTACAAAAATTGCATGGGAATTAAACGAAAAAACAGAAAACAGATATCAATTAGTTTATGAACTTATTGATATTGCTAAAAGACTTGTAGATGAATCACAAATCAAAAAAAATAAAGATGACTTCGGCTATGATTTTGAAGCAACATACGACACAAGCATTAAAAAAGAAAAGCCTGTTCAGCACGCCATTATGGTAAAAGCTTCTGAATCTGATGACAGCGGCCTTGTCGGTTAATAGTTTTATTTATAAGGTATTTTATGCAATTGGAAAATGCCGTAAATTACATTAAGGAAAAAACAAACGGTTTTGTTCCTGACATTTTGTTGGTTTTAGGCTCAGGCCTTGGTGGTTTTACCAATGGTCTTAATGGCGTTTCAATTCCATATTCTGAAATTGAAGGTTTTGTGCCATCAACTGTGACAGGGCACAAAGGCTCTTTGTTTTTCTATTCAACAGGCGGCAAAAATGTAGCTGTAATGCAGGGAAGGTTCCATTTTTACGAAGGTAATTCAATGGAAACAATAACATACCCTATAAAGCTTTTAAATAAACTGGGCGCAAAAATTGTTATTTTAACAAACGCAGCAGGTGCTCTGGATACAACCTTAACCCCCGGGGATTTAATGCTTATATCTGACCACATTAATTTAATGGGCACAAACCCTCTTATTGGCAAAAACGATGATTCCATGGGTGAAAGGTTTCCTGATATGAGCCAAGTTTATTCTTTAGAACTAAGAAAAAGGGTTTTTGAAGCTGCAAATGAAATAAACATAGATTTAAAAGAAGGCGTCTATGCGGCAACAACAGGCCCTTCATATGAAACACCAAGCGAAGTTAAAATGTTAAAAACAATGGGCGCAGATGTTGTCGGAATGTCGACAGTGCCTGAAGCCATTGTTGCAAATTGGCTTAGAATGAAAGTTTTAGGAATAAGCCTTGTTTCAAATTACGCTTCAGGCGTAACAGATTCTAAACTCAGCCACAATGAAGTTTTAGAAATAGGAAAAGAAACCTCTGATAAATTCAAAAAACTTGTTAATAAAATAATAGAAAAAATATAAATGCCGCCTTTTAATAAAGCGGCATTATTTTTTCTATGAAAGATAATTCCTCATCTCTTCTATGTTTTTGCATTTCCTCAATTTTCGAATTGCTTCCCCTTCAATTTGTCTTATTCTTTCTTTTGAAAAGCCCAAGGTTTTTCCTAACTCTTCAAGCGTTCTTTGGCATCTTCCAAATAAACCAAACCTGTTTAAAATTATAAACCTCTCTCTTTTTGTTAAAAGGTTTAATAAACCGTTTATATCTTCTTTTAAAAGCCCGTCTTGCGCCATTAATTCAGGGGTTTTGCTTTCTTCATCTTTAATGTAATCTTCAATGCAAAGGTCTTGCGCAACAGGGGTGTGAAGGCTTATTGGTTCTTTTAGCATAGAAGCTTTTATTTGCTTAATTTTTTTCTCATCACATTTTAAAAATTCGGCCAATTCAAAATCTTCAGGCTCTCTTCCTAAGCTAACGCTCAATTTTAAAATTGCTTTTTTTAAATTTCTGATTTTATCGCTCATATGAACAGGAATTCTGATTGCTCTTGAATGGTTTGCAATTGCCCTTATAATTGTTTGTTTTATCCACCAGGTGGCATAAGTGGAAAATTTAAAACCTTTTGTATAATCAAACCTTTCTGCCGCTTTAATTAACCCCAAAGAACCTTCCTGAACAAGATCCATAAATAAAATTCCTTGGCCTGTATATCTTTTTGCAATTGAAACAACAAGCCTTAAATTTGCCTGAATTAATTTCTTTTTTGCAATAATTGCTTCTTTTTCACTTCCTTCTTTGATAATTTTCCCCGTTAAAACTTCGTTTTTTTTATTCATAAGTTTAATTTTGCCAATTTCTTTCAGGTAAGTTTGCAAAATTTCATCTTTATTCATTATGTTATTAAAAGTTTTAATTTCTTCATCTTCTTCAACTTCATCAAAAAAATCGAAGTTAAAATCTTTATCTAAATTATTATCCATTGAACTCATTAATTCCTTTTCCATTTCTCTAACCCTTTTAAAACAAAAATGCTTCTTTTAACTTTTAGACGGAAAAAGAAATAAAAAAGTTTCAATGTTTAATTAAAGCGAATTGTAATAATCTGATAAAAGCTTGCAATCTTCTTCAATGTTGGGGCTTTCGCAAACAACGGCGCCTTTAATATCGAACTTTTTAAAAGCTTTCAATAAATCTTTATAATTAAATTCTGATTCTAAAAGGTTTAAGTGCTGTTTTTCGCCTTTACCTGTATATTCAATGCCTGCAATATGAGCGTGAAAATTATCAAGTGCAACCTGCCCAAGCTCGTTTCCGATTTTTTCAAAAACTTTTGAAAAATCATCGTATGAATTAAATTCGCCGATTTCT
This sequence comes from Candidatus Gastranaerophilales bacterium, assembly GCA_944325145.1. GTDB lineage: Bacteria > Cyanobacteriota > Vampirovibrionia > Gastranaerophilales > Gastranaerophilaceae > Galligastranaerophilus_A. The sequence goes on along the minus strand of CALYDL010000018.1, from coordinate 18,626 downwards.
CTGGCGTAAAGGTGTGAAAAATCAACACAAGGAAGAACCATTTCAAATTCTTTAGATAACCTTATAATTTCATCAACATCGCCCCATTGGCTTTTTTTACCTGTTGTTTCGGGGCGAACCCAAATTTTAACGTTTTCTTTATCCAGGGCTTCAAAAATTTTTTTATTCCCTTCAACCACTTTTTTATAAACTTCTTCTTTGTCTTTTTCCATATAATAAGCGGCGTGGTATGTTATGGAAAAAGCATTTAGGGAATTTGCAACAAGGGCAGTTTCAATTATTCTTTGAATAGAAGCTTCAATTTTTTCTTCTTCTTTTGAATTCAAATTAACATAAAATGGCGCATGGGCTGTTACTATAAGGTTCTTGTTTCTTTCTAAAACACTTTTTCTTGAAACATCAGAAATTCTAACACCCCTTACAAATTCAAGCTCTAAGCCATCTAAGCCCATATTTGTTAAAGTTTCAAACCCTTGTTTATAATCTTTGGCGCATAAGGGAATGCCTGCCGTTAAAAAATTTAATTTATCCATAACTTTAAGTATATGCCTTAAAAAAAATTTTGTCGATAATTTTAATTTCTAATTTTGGCCGGTTTTTAATTCGCCTCGTTCTTCTAAAAGTTTCATAACCGAGAAATTAAAAGCGTTTGAAGAAGATGAACGGTAATTATCAAAATAATTTTCAAGGCTTTTTGCATCTCTTATTTTGCCTGAATTAAAAGGTTTTTTATCTATAAAAGAAAAATGCGGAACATTGCAATAATCAGCTGCACGTTCTTTTTTCAAAAGTTCATCTAAATATCTGTCTTTAAATTCATCAGGAATATAGCTGGAATTTTTAATAAGTTCATTCATTGTATATGTATCAAGCAAACTTTCATCAAGCCCCAATGGCCCTTTTAACATAAATTCAGACAATTCTAAGCTTCTGCCCGTTATTGTATAATCGCAAATAATTCCTTTTTTGCCTTCTTTTTGAAGGGCTTCATTTGAAAGGCCGTTTTTTTCCATATAGCTTTTATAAAAATCTATATAAGGTGATTTTTCAAGCCAAGATTTTGTGCAAGTTGAGTGGGAATATGACATTGGAAGGTAAACAACATCTGCCCCTTCCAGTTCCATAACCTTTGCAGCCAAAGCGGGCGATGTTCCTAATGATATAAATTTATAACCCCCTTCACCGTATTTTTCATCAAATTCTTTTTTTATAGCAGAACCAATGCCAATATTAACTACTGCAAGAGCTTTGATGCCATCCGGCATGTTTGCCATCATATAATCTTTTTCGCATTTTCCCAAAGAACAATAATCTTCAATTTCAAAACGCTTATTTGCAGGTTTTTTTATTTTTGGAGCTTTTGAAAAAGCTGCAGTTCTTATGGCTGGCGAATTTTGAGTTTTTATAAACATATCCATTGGAAGATTAATTGTATTTATGGCGCCATAAGTAGAAAAAGCACCAAAAGAAGGGCCTTTTGGCCAATTACTACAAAATTTCCCATAATTAAAATGGTTTACCTGCGATATATTCAAAAAGCAATCCTTTTCCTTGACAATATTCAATATAATACATAAAAAGTAAAAAATTTGCTATAATTTGAATATGAATGAAAATGATATTTCAATTATAAAAAATTTATTAAAAGAACTTGATGAAACGGTTGATAACGGCTATGGCCCATTTTTGGCCGCTATTTATGATGAAAATTACAATTTAATTGCAAAGGAAAGAAATTCTGTTGTTAAATCAAATTTAAGCTTAGCCCATGCAGAAATTAACACAATAAAAGCTGCTGAAGAAAAATTGAAAACCTACAACCTTGCACCATACAACCTTTCAATTTATGTAACAAGCGAGCCTTGCATAATGTGTTTGGGCGCTATTATGTGGGCGGGAATTAAAAAAATTTATTATTCCGCACCATCAGCTTCAGTTGAAAAAATAACAGGGTTTTATGAAGGCTTTAAACCAAATTGGATAGAAGAATTTGAAAAAAGAGGAATAAAAGTTTTCCCCAATATTGAAAAAATTGAAGGCGAAAAAATTCTTGAAAAATATGTAAAATTAAATGGCATAATTTATAAACCGGAAAATTAAAAATGAAAGCTTTAATTTACAATAAAAATTCCAACAAAAAAATTGAACTTGTTGAAATTGAAAAACCAAAAATAATAAAAGATACTGATGTTATTTTAAAAGTTACCCTATCTTCAATATGCACATCTGATATTCACATTAAAAAAGGTTTTGTTCCAAGAGCAAATGATAAAGTTGTTTTGGGGCATGAATTTGTTGGTGTTGTAGATGAAGTTGGCAATAATGTTAAAAATTTAAAAATTGGAGATAGAGTTGCCGTTAACTGCGAAACTTTTTGTAATAAATGCTATTTTTGTAAATGTGGCTTTGTAAATAATTGCATAAATGGCGGCTGGGAACTTGGCTGCAGAATTAATGGCGCCCAAGCGGAATATGTTAGAATTCCATATGCGGATAATACTTTATACAAATTGCCAAACAATGTTTCAGACAGAAACGCTTTATTTGTTGGCGACATTTTATCAAGCGGTTATTTTGCTGCCCTTATGCTAGATATAAAAAAAGAAGATACCATTGGAATAATAGGCTCTGGCCCTGTTGGAATGTGTGCTATGATATCTGCAAAAATTTTAGGGGTGAAAAAAATTGTTGCAATAGATATAAATGAAAAAAGGCTTAAAATAGCAAAAAATAAAGGGCTTGCAGATTATTTCATAAACCCTGATAAGGTTGATATTGAAGATGAAATTAAAAAAATTACCCCCTATGGCCTTGATGGCGTTATAGAAGCAGCAGGGGGCAAAAATACTTTTAATATGGCAATTCAAATTGCAAGGCCAAATTCTACAATAGGGGTTGTTGCAATGTATGAAGAAGACCAAATTTTTCCGCTTCCAAATTGTTACGGCAAAAATTTAACATATAAAACAGGCGGTGTTGATGCAATTCATTGTGAAGAATTAATTCAATTAATAAGTGAAAATAAAATTAATACAGATTTTTTAATTACAAAATCTTATAAATTGGAAAATATTCTTGAAGCTTATGAATATTTTGAAAATTCAAAAGAAGATGTTTTGAAAGTTGAAATAACATATTAAAGGGGAATATATGAATAAAAAAATTTTGTGGGATATATCTTACGGTGTTTATGTGGTTTCAAGCTTAGATAAAGAAAAACCAACAGGCTGCATTATAAATACAGCCGTTCAATTAACCGAAAATAAAATCGGCGTTTGTATAAACCACAATAACTATACAAATTCAATTATCAAAGAAAACAAAAATTTTGCCTTAACAATTTTATCCGAAAAAACAAACCCCGATATTATTGCAACTTTTGGGTTTGCATCGGGTAGAGAAAAAAATAAATTCGATGGCTTTGAATATAAAATGTTTGATAACCTGCCCGTTCTTTTAAATTCAAAAGGCTACATTGCACTAAAATTGGTTCAGGCGGTTGAACTGGAAACTCACACATTTTTTATTGGCGAAATTATTGATGGCGATGTTTTTAATGATGAAATTCCAATGACATATAAATATTACCACGATGTTATTAAAGGAAGAGCCCCAAAAGCAGCGCCCACATATATTGCGCCTGAAGATTTAAACGAAGCAAAACCAATGGGAAAAAGGTTCAGATGCAAAGTTTGCGGATATATTTATGAGGGAGATATAGAAAAAGAGCCGCCAAATTTTGTTTGCCCTGTTTGCAAACAGCCAAAATCTGTTTTTGAAGAAATCCTTTATGCGTAATAATCTTCCAGATAATCAGTTTGTTCCAATAAACTTGTATCAACAACAGAAAAATCATATTTTCCAAAGTTTTTAGCTAAATCTTTAATTGAAACTTTGATATTTTCTGTTGCATCCCAAGGGTTTGCAAGTTCTATATAATTAGGGTTAACAGATTTAACCGCATAAGCATGGTCATCTTCCAAACCTGCAAAACCATCCCCAACACCCAATGTTGCAGCGGATGTATCTTGGTTTTGGTAATAATAATCTATTAAATATTTAACTTCATTTTCATTGTCGCCAAGTGCGTATTCAACATCGTTTTTAGTGAATAGTTGATAAAGGTAATATGCACTGCCGCCTGTAATGCCTTCTATTGTTTCAATTGGAATATCATTTTCATATACAAGCTTTTCCATTGCAAGCTCAATTAAAAGCATATCATCATCGCCTGTTGAATATTCACTATTTGCCATGCCAATGCCGTTTAAAAAGCTGTTTTTATTTGCCGCTTCAAGTTCTTCTTTTGTTATATTATAAGTTTTATCAACACCATTAAATGTTACATTATAAGAGCCATCAGGGTTTATTGAAATTGCATCTTGAATTAATTTTTCGCCTTCAGGCGTATAAGATAAAGATAAAATTCCTGAAATTAACCAGCAATCGCCCGAATTTCCCTGAAAAACAGCTTCATCAATTTTGCCGTTCACGCCCTTGTCTTCGTTAAAAAGCCCGTATGCCGCTTCATTTAAGCTTGCAGCACCTTTTGTTTGATAGCCTTTTAAATCGGGTTTCTGGCTAAAATATTCATTGTTTATGCCAAAATTGGCGCTCATTATTTCCCCTTATAAAACTCCTATAAGTTAATAAAGGTTTTTTTAATGAAAAAATTGCCTAAAAATTTAATGTTTTGAAGTTTTAACAATAGATTTTGACATTCTGTCTTGCCTTGAAGCAGATAAAATGTTTCTTAATTTCATAATAGCTTGAGCATGAAGCTGGCAAACCCTTGATTCTGAAACATTTATAGCTTCGCCAATTTCTTTTAAGGTCATATTTTCGTGGTAATAAAATACAAGAAGCATTCTTTCTCTTTCAGGAAGCCTTTTTAAGGCACGTTCCAATTCTAATTTAGCATCTTTCTTTTCTGCTGCTTCTTCTGGGCGCTCACTTTTTGAATCTTCAATAGTATCAATAATTTCAACAGATTCATCCCCTAAATTTTTCTTATCATAAAGAGAATCAATTCCTGTGTCTTGAGCCAAAATTTCATCAACTTTTTCTTTTTCTATGCCCAATTTATCTGCAATTTCTTGATTGGTGGGCATTCTTCCAAGTTCAATTTTTAAATTGTTTGTGGCCTCTTTAACTTCCTTTATTTTTTTTCTGACAGTCCTTGGAAGCCAATCATTTGCCCTAATTTTATCAATAATAGCGCCTCTTATTCTCATAAGAGCATAGGTTTCAAATTTTGCACCTCTATCAGGTGAATATTTTTCAACAGCATCAATTAAGCCTTCAACACCATAGCTTGCAATGTCTTCATAAGAAAAGCTTGGCGGAAGATTAACTTTGATTCTTCCTATAACATATCTTGTAAGATAAATATATTGAACAATGAGCTTATCTCTTGCGGTTTTGTTGTTCTTATCTCTATGGTATTCCTGCCACAATTGGGCCAATTCTTCATCAGAAACACGAACAACCTTTTTATAGGAATCTGTTTCAAAATTCTCGCTCATTTAATATTTTCTCTTTCCCCAAATAAAGTCTTAATAATTGTTAACAATTATATTCTACAAAAGTGAAGTTTCTTTGACTTCATTTAGAAAGATGAAAAGAGAAAAATTATCTAATATTTATGGTGTAACTTCAAAAAAAGAGGGCTTAAATTTGCCCTCTTTTTTATTTTTTTAATCTTCATACCCGTATATTTTAAATTCGGCGGGGTTTAGAACATTTATGTTAATTTCATTTTCAATTAAATCTTGAAGCGGTTTTTCAACTAAAACACACTTTTGAAGTTCATCATAGCCAAATTCAAAATATGATTTTAATTTTCTTCCTTTAAAGGTTACTTTGCTGTTATAAATGGTTTCACCCCTTACTGTTTCAACCCAAGATAAGCCTTCTTCATTATTAAATTGCATTTTTTCTGTTGGGTTTTTATAGTTTGCAATAACTAATAATGAACCGAATGCTGAATTTATTTCCCAATAGCAAAGGCCGTTTTCTTTTTCTTCCAATAGTTTGGCTTTACCGGTTGAAACAATTTTTGAATGTTGAACAAAATAATTAATTGCATTGAATTTTTCATAAAAATTCCAATTAACGTTTCTTTTCATTGAAACTTCATGGCCAATTACATATTCAATGCCTTTTTGTGTAAAGCTTTCATCGCCATCTATATAAAGGCATGGCCTGTTTGCAAATTGGCCGCCCGGTAAAAATTTATATTTAAACCATTTAAATAATGCACCCTGTTCGCCAAGTTGGCCGGGGTATCTGTCTATTGCTTCAAATTCGCCGTCTTGGTTGTTATAGGTTTTTAAAATTGACAAACGGTTAAATTTGTTTGCTTCTTTGAAATTGTAATCTTCAAGGAATTTATTATCTTTAATAATTTGCTTTGGAGTTTTAGAGGATTGAGACACAATATCATTTCCCCAAAGAAGGTCAAAGTTCATATCTTTGTGGTATTCCTTGTAATAATTATCCCATAGCATATATTCAGCTAATGTAGCAAAATAAGGAACATTTTTCTTTAAATTAGAATTAACTTTGCCTAAAACTTTCCTTGGAATTCTATAGCTGATTGGAACTCCTTTTTGTTCGGATAAATTATCTACAATATGGTCAATATGATCAACCCTAAAACCATCAAAGTTATATTCTTTTTGAAGTTTTGATGTGTAATTTACATAAAAATCAATAACTTTTTCATTATATTTGCCATTTTCAAGGTAGACAAAATAATATGGGGTTTGACAATCAAGGTTTGCAAATTTAGAAACATCTTGCATTTTGTAATCAAAATGTTTGTAGATTGGGTATTCTCTTGTATTGTTCATTTTTTCAAAAACAGGAATACTTGAAGAACACCATGCGCCCCCCGGCATTGGCCAATAGCCTTTTTGAATAAGAGCATTTATTATATCTTTTTGGCATATAATGTCTTCTTCTTTATGAACTTTCTTGCCGTTAACAGCTTCTATTATGCTATGAACTTCTTTTACAAGTTCTTCTTGAACATTTTTTACTGAAGCTTCGTTTGCAATTTTAATTTTAATATCATGCATATAAAGTTCAACGGTTTCAAAAATTGGTTTTTCGCCTTCAAAATAAAAATCATCAGAACCGTTTAAAATGTTTACATATTTATTTCTTACATTATCAACTTCATTTTCATTAAATTTGCCGGAAGTTTTAATTTCGGAAATTATATTATCCAATGCTTCAATATATTTATTTGTTAAAGTTTTAATGTTTGCCCACCTTGCAACATAAGGATTTGAAAGAACGATTTTAGAAAATCTTCCTGTTTGAGGAAGAATATCATAAATAACAGGGTGGCCTGCAAGTTGCGCAAGGTTTATAAAGAGTTGAACCTGTTCTTTAGCTTTTAGGCCAAAGAATTTTGAAAGTTTTTCATCTTCCATATTGGGGCTAATTTCAGATGATGTGGGCAAATAAGCGCAGCCAAATTCCCTTGGGTGGAAAGGAAGAAGATAAATTGTATCTGCCAAAATGTTTAAGCTTTTGTTTCCTTTCGGCAAACAAACAACTTGCGCTAACCATTGAATAAATGTTGCGCATTTACTTGAAACATTTCCGTTTCCAAGAGCAGATAAAGACAAAAGTTTAATATTGTGGCCTTCTTTTTTAAACCAATCTGAATTTTTAATTTTTCTTCTTGCTAAAACTGAAGGATTATTGCAATTTACAAGTTTAGAATTTTTATAAACCCCTTCATTTTCAAAAATTTTAATTAAAGCATAGATAATTTCGCCATCTGTTAATTCTTCTAGTGCTTTATAATGGGGGTATGGAATATAGCCGAATTTATCTATTGTTTCATCTAAATATTTTTTTCTTTCTTCGCTAACTTCGCCAACGCCATATATTTGAGTTAATCTGGGGAACAGTTCTTTTATATCAAAAGAAGTAAAAACATTTTTTTGAAGTAAACTCAGCATTTTTTCTCCTACTTTTTTTCATTCTTAAATCAAACAAAAAGGGGTATTAAATTATTTATAAATGAATATTAGCATAAAATATATATAGCGTATCTTATTTTTCGCTATTTTTTAAGTAATGTAAAGAGATGAAAAATAAAAAAATTTTATTTAAGGCTTGAATGTATTTTTTTATATGATACTATAATTAAAGCGATTAGGCCTAAGTGGCTTGTAATCGGGATGTAGCAGGGACTCCCGTGAAAAAGGTTGATAACCTTTTGAATGGGGCAGGCGAATGGAGAGCGAAAGCTCGATGGAGCCGTTTCGCAAAGAATACCCAAGCTGCGCCTAAAAAATTTGAAAATTGAATATAATATCGGGATGTAGCGCAGCTTGGTAGCGCACCTCGCTTGGGACGAGGGGGTCGCAGGTTCGAATCCTGTCATCCCGATTTTTTATTGCTAAAAAATAGCGCACCTCGCTTGGAACAAAGGGGGTCGCAGGGTAAGAATCCTGTCCCAACCGATTTTTGTTTTTTTATTCATAAATAAAATTACACCAAAATGAAATATTTTGGTGCATAATTCTCTTAACATTAATCTTATCATTATTTTTAATTATGTACAACCTATACAAATAATTAAATTCAAGTATTTTATGATAAGGCGTTTTATTTTGCTGTCTTAATTACAGAGCTTTTACACCAAAATATTTCAATATGGTGCAAAAAAAATGAAAGGATAGTTAAATAATGAAAAAAGCATTCACCTTGGCAGAGGTGCTAATCACCCTTGCCATTATTGGGGTAGTTGCGGCTATTTCTATTCCAAGTGTTATTTCAAACAGCCAACAACAAGAATTTAAAACAGGGCTTAGAAAAGCGGTTTCTGTTTTAAATAGCGCAATAACCATGAATATGGCACTTGATGGCGAAAGCCCTTATGAAAATAAAGATTTATTTAATTATCTTCAAAGACATATGAGTATAATGAAATCAACAACAAAATTACCCTATTTGCATTCTTATAATGCCTTGAACGGACAATGGTTTGGCGGAAGCAATTCAGCTTTTTACACTACCGATGGCATGCGCTTTGAAGGCGAGGATTCTATTCAAAATGGCAATTTTGGACCCTACTTGCACGAAAAACGCATAAAAACCCATATTATGAGTTTTAGTCCACCTGAAAATACAAATTTCGGAGGTTGTGGCAGCTATGGCTTAAATAGTAATACTGATAACACAACTAAGCCCCCATGTGTATTACTTGTAGACGTAAATGGAGATAGAAAACCGAATCCGGCAAATGTAAATTGTACTCGTGGCGCTAACTGTGAAGAAACAAATGCATATAAGGTGGCTGCTCCTGATGATAAAAGAATAACAGATATATTCACTATAATGATAACAGATAAACAAGCAATCCCCTATGGTGTTGTGGCGCAAAGGGCGATGTATCAGGCGCAAAAGTAGCAATTAAGGCAGTTATTAGGAATATTAATTAAACATAGATATTTGCAAAAAAGTTTCTCATTGAATGCAAATATTTGCATTCACTATTTTTTCATTTTATATCCCTTTGCAACTTGCAAAGGGTTTTTTTAACTAAAAAATCGACCCCATGGAATTTATGGAGTCGATTTAATTTTTTAAATAAGTTCAACTAAACAGCTGCGCCTGATTTTGAAATAATTTCAGTTTCAATGTTTGTCGGAACTTGTTCATATTTAGAAAATTCCATTGAGAAGGTGCCGCGGCCTTGTGTTTTTGAACGGATATCCGTTGCATAACCGAACATTTCAGCCAAAGGAACAATAGCTCTGATTTTTTGAATTCCTGTACCTTCAATAATTTCCATACCTTCAACACGGCCTCTTCTTGATGAAATATCACCGATGATATCGCCTGTGTTTTCTTCAGGAACTTCAATTTCAACTTTCATCATAGGTTCTAAGATGCAAGGTCTTGCTTTTTTGCAGCCTTCTTTAATAGCCATTGAACCTGCGATTTTAAATGCCATTTCAGATGAGTCAACTTCGTGATATGAACCATCATAAAGTTCAACTTTAACGTCTATCATAGGATAGCCTGCTAAGATACCGCCTTCAAGTGCTTCTTCCATACCTTTTCTTGCAGGTTCGATATATTCTTTAGGAATAGCACCACCAACGATTTTATTTTCAAATACAAAACCTGCGTTTTCTTCAGCCGGTGAAATTCTAACTTTAACATGGCCATATTGACCTTTACCACCTGATTGACGGATGAATTTAGAATCTTGATCTGCGTTGCCTCTGATTGTTTCTCTGTATGCAACTTGAGGTTTACCAACGTTAGCATCAACTTTAAATTCTCTCATCAAACGGTCAACGATAATATCCAAGTGCAATTCGCCCATACCTGAGATAATTGTTTGCCCTGTTTCATTATCTGTTTTAACTCTAAATGACGGATCTTCTTCAGCAAGTTTTTGAAGAGCAATTGCCATTTTGTCTTGGTCTGCTTTTGTTTTAGGTTCGATAGCAACTGAAATAACAGGTTCAGGGAAGCTCATTTTTTCTAAGATAATAGGAGCTTTTTCATCACATAAAGTGTCACCTGTTGTTGTATCTTTTAAACCAACTGCTGCGCAGATGTCGCCCGCGTATACTTCGTTTTCTTCAAGTCTTTGATCGGCATACATACGAACCAATCTTGAAATACGTTCTTTTTTGCCGTTTGTAGCATTTAAAACGTATGAACCTGAAGTAATTTTGCCTGAATAAACTCTTAAGAATGTTAAACGGCCAACATAAGGGTCTGTCATAACTTTGAAAGCCAAAGCTGAGAAAGGTTCATCGTCTGATGAGTGTCTTTCTGTTTTTGTGCCGTCTTCAAGTTCACCTTCGATAGCTTTAACATCAACGGGAGAAGGCATTAATTCAACAATTGAATCTAACAATAATTGAACGCCTTTGTTTTTAAATGCTGTACCGCAAGTAACAGGAACAATTTTGTTTTCACAAACTGCTTTTCTTAAGCCTGCTTTTAATTCATCAACTGTAATTGATTCAGGGTCTTCAAAGAATTTTTCCATTAAAGCATCATCTGTTTCTGCAATAGCTTCAACTAAAGCTTCTCTGTATTCTTTAGCTTTATCTAGCATATCTGCAGGAATTTCTTCTTCTTTAATGTCTGTGCCTAAATCGTTTGTATAAATTTCAGCCTTCATTGTGAATAAATCGATAAGGCCTGTGAATTTATCTTCAGCGCCGATTGGAAGCCTGATTGGGTGAGCATTACCGCCCAATCTGTTTCTGATTTGATCAACTACACGATAGAAGTTTGCGCCTGTTCTGTCCATTTTGTTAACAAAAACCATTCTTGGAACTTCATATCTGTTAGCTTGTCTCCAAACTGTTTCAGATTGTGATTGAACACCGCCAACTGCGCAAAATACAGCAACAACGCCGTCTAATACACGAAGTGAACGTTCAACTTCAATTGTAAAGTCAACGTGGCCGGGGGTGTCAATAATGTTGATTTGGTGGCCTTTCCAACTAGCTGTAACAGCAGCTGATTGAATTGTAATACCACGTTCTCTTTCTTGTTCCATAAAGTCGGTAACAGCAGCGCCGTCATGAACTTCACCGATTTTATGAGTTTTACCTGTATAAAATAAGATACGTTCGGTTGTTGTTGTTTTACCAGCGTCAATGTGAGCGGCAATACCAATGTTTCTTATTTTTTCAAGTGGAGTTTGTCTTGGCATTTTTATTTTCCTTATTTAACTAAATGTAACTATTGATGAAAATATTCTCACACAAACACTATCTGTTGTAAAGATTGGCAAGTTTTGAAAGCAAAATCAAAAAAATTGTTACAAAGTATGTTAAAATATAAAAATAGTGCAATTTTTACTATTTTCATGCCTTATACAAAAAGGATTTTATTAAAATGAATATTAAAAAATTATTTTTTAGAAATATAAGCGGCACAAACAAAAAAGAACAAGCAGAAGCAGAAAAACTTCAAGCGGAAAATACCGCCAAAGAAACTGCAGCTTCTCAAGACCTGAATAACATTCCAAACGGTTATTATTCACAAATGGAAATAGAAAAACTAAGCCCTGCCGCAAATGCAGCAAAAAGACATGAGATAAAAAATTATGAAGGCTGTCTTCTTGGCGGCGCCATAGGAGATGCTTTAGGTTGGCCCATAGAATTTGCATCATTATATTCAATAAAAGAAAAATACGGCGAAAAAGGCATTCAGGATTTTGTTTTAAAAAACGGCATTGCAGAAATAACCGATGACACCCAAATGACAATCTTTACGGCAGACGGCTTATTAAAATCTGCCATCAAATCGTTTAATGATAACGAAATGCCCGATATAAAAGAAATTCACACATCTTATAAAGATTGGCTCGCTACGCAAGAAAAAGGGTATAGCCCAAGCGATAAAGGGTGGATTGCAAACATAGAAACTCTTTATGCAAACAGAGCCCCCGGGGGAACTTGCCTTGGGGCTTTAGCAAGCGGAAAAATGGGCACAATTGAAGAACATATAAATAACTCTAAGGGCTGCGGCGGCGTTATGAGAACGGCACCTGCCGGCTTAATGTATTATAAAAACCCAAAAATAGCTTTTGAAACAGGTGCAAGATGCGCCGCAATAACCCACGGGCACCCCGGCGGATATTTACCCGGAGGAGTGCAGGCAGCAATTATTGCAAATTTGATTCAAGGAAAAAATTTAGAAGAAGCCGTTGATAATTCCGTTGAAATTTTAAAAACCTATGAAGGCAACGAAGACACAACAAAACTTATTGCAAAAGCAAAAGAGCTTGCAAAATCAGATGTTGACCCGGAAGATGCAATAAAAGAAATCGGCGAAGGCTGGGTTGGAGATGAAGCAATCGCAATTGCCGTTTACTGTGCACTCAAATCACCAAATAATTTCGAAAAATCGGTTTTGATGGCAGTAAACCACAATGGCGACAGTGATTCCACGGGTGCAATAACAGGAAACATCATGGGCGCATATCTTGGCACAGAAAATATACCTGCAAAATGGAAAAATTCGGTTGAATTATCAACCGAACTAATTCAACTTGCAGAAGATTTATACAAAAAACCGAATGAAATAGAAAATTCAGACACAAGATATAAGGGATAAATTATTTTTCATCCATAACTTCAGGGTTTACAACCGTATATCGGCCTTCATCCTTTAATCTTCTTATAAATTCAATTTTTTCCCTTACGGTCATATTTTCCATTTTTGCTTCATCTTCAGGGTAAAATTTTAATTTAACCATTTTAAATTTTATCCCTTCCGTTTCACTTTTAAGTTGTTTATTGTGTTTAAGCCTTTGTTGTTCTTTTTTTGATAAAACTTTACCCTTAGATGGTTTAGTGCTTGCAACAAAGGTGTCTTTTTCTAAAGAAGGCTGCAGAGGAACTTCTTCTTTGCCCATAGGAGAACTCGCAACATTTTTTTCATTTCTAACCATTTCATTATTGCTTAAACCTATGCCTTTAAAAAAAGTTAAGCCTGATATATTAACCATTTTGTTCCTTTCCTGCTATATTTCATCGATAATTATATATCTGTTTTCATCTTTCAATTTTCTTATAAATTCAATTTTTTCCCTTACGGTCATATTTTCCATTTTTGCTTCGTCTTCAGGATAAAACTTCAAAATTTGTTTTTTGAACTTTAAATTTTCTGTTTCTGATTTATAATTTTTTCTTTGTTCTTCGTCCATTATCTAGCTCCTATTCATTAACAATACTGCCCTTTAAATGCCATTTGCCATCTTTGAAATCTGCATGTTTAATTAAAATTCTGCAATCTCTTTGAAGCAAATATTCGCATTCATTGCTCAATGAACCTGAAATATTGCAACCTTCAAGAAAGACACCTTTTGAACCGGCAGGAACATCTAGTTCCCATACAATACTATCTGAAAAAGCTGAATCTTTCAATAGAGATGTTGACATAAACCTTTCTTGGTGAGCAACATAGTTGCCTTGTTCTATCATAAGTATAAGATTGTCAATTTCTTGTTGGTCGCTAAAATAAGCTGCATCATGCATTAATGTTGATAATTTTTTACCGTTCAATTCAACAGAGTCTAAAACTTCATAGCCTTCGCCTCTATATACTTTAATGTCTTCAGAAATTGATTGGGTATCAATGTATTGAGTAATTGCTTCAATTTGTTGTTTTGTATAGCTGTCAGGATCATATGAAGGGTTATTTTTCATTGCAGAAAGCGCACCGTTAATTTTAGATGATGAACCTTTATATGCACTGAGAGCTTCCATTGTGCTTACAGGAACTTTATATTTTGTAGTGTTCATAATAGCGTCCCATTGAGCAGGGGAGAATTCATCAAAGTGGGTGAATACATTACCGCTTTTAATCACTTGATAGAAAGCTAAGAATTCTGTCATATCATCTGCAAAATATTGAGCATATTTACCATCAACAACATTCATTAATTTCCTCATTTGATCAAGATCTGTTGAAGTTAATGGACTTTCAATTTTCTTAATAATTTTTGAACCTGTTGAAGGGCCATATTTGTTAACAATTCCATCTTTGTAATCTTGTGAAAGGGTTAAATGGAACTCACCGTTAGAACCAACTTCCATGCCATTCTTTTTAAGTAATGATTCAAATGTTTGTTCATCAACTTCACCATTAACTGATGGAACAAAAGTTTTTGAATTTATTTCTGCTTTTTTTGCATCTAATAATTCTTGAAGGAATTTCTTTTGGTCAATATCTGTAACTTTATTAATTGAAGTTTGAATATCTGCAAGATCTTTAATTGATGTAGCTCTTGAAATAGTTGTTTCATAAGTTTTGTTTTTTGCCCTTGTTAAAAGAGTTAACATATCTGAATTATCTTCTGGCATTTTCTTTACTTCTTCAAGCAAATCAACCATAAATTGTTTTCTTTTCAAAAGAACATCTTGATATTTTGTCATACCTTGTTCTTGAAGAATTTTGATAATATCATCATCTGATAAATCTGCAACTCTTTGAAGAGAATCGATTAAATCTTCTCTTGTCATTAATGATAACAAATTGCTTGAAACTTGGTTATATTTAGGGTCAATTAATGTTGTAACTTCATCTACAATTGATGTATAAGCCTTTTTGCCGCCTTGAGCACGGAAATCAAATGTGCCGCCAACATCTATACGATAAATTGTAGAGCCATCGGTAACTGCATTATTTGAACAAACAGCATCCCAGTTTGCAAGCAAAGCATCCATACCAAAGCCTTTAGCTAAATCTTTTTGAGGCGCTGAAACAGGTGAAAGTTCAGGAATAAATTTGCTCAATAAACCGATAGAACCTTTTTCGTCAGTATAAAGTGTCAATTCGGGAACATCAATACCTGCTGCTTTATATAATTTTGAAGCCAAAACTTCAGTTTGTGACTGTGAAGTTGAACCTAATTTTGAATAGAATAATTCACCGGTTGAATTATTTACTACATATCCGCCTTTGTTGCTGCCTGCTTGTGAGCCTTTATAAATTATAAAAGTAGAATTTTTGCCGTCTATATTAAAGTTCTTTGTTGTTGTTTGATGAGAAGCATTTAATTCCAATATTTTTTTCGAAATTGCGGCTTCTTGCTGCGTAACTACATAATCAGCCGGTTTTTGCGCTTCTAAAATATCGGGTGTTTCTTCATGAAAATCAGGAGCGGCTAAATTGCTTTCACCGGAAAGTTCATCACCCATTTTTGGTGTTTGGTGTTCCTGTGCAATGTCAAAATCAGAGCCTAAATCTACATCCGCACCTAAACCGCAATCTGAATCCAATGAATCATAGTCAGGAATAACATCTTCCCCTAAAGCCATTTCCGATTCTTCAACATCGAATAGGTTTTGTTTTGTGCCTGCATTGCCGATTTCATCCCCAAATTGAGAGCCCTGAGTTTCAGATGCCATTTCTAAATTAATATCTTTTACTTGATGAGAAGCAGAATCAACTGCACCTTCTGCCGCTTCTTGTGATGCTTTGCCTGTAAAATAGCTGTAATCAAAATCATCAGCCATTGAAGCAACTCCGTCTGATGCACCTTTAACTGTTTGATCAGCAATTGCATCAGCACCTGATGAAAATACTTTTGAAGCAAGTTTGTTGCCTGCTTTACCAGCAACTTTGAAGCCGCCGCCAATAACAGGTGATGCAATTAAGCCGCCAACAAAGCCTTCTTTAATATTTTTACCCATATTTTCAAAGTCGCCATCAGCAATGCTTCTTGCAAAGCCATCTGTTGCGCCACTTAATGCACCATCTATCGCCATATCGGTTCCATAAGCCGCAACTTTTGCAAGAACTGTTTTTACACCGGCTTCAGCGCCTTCTTTTGCTACATATTCAGCACCTTGATTTGCAAGCAATTTTGTTAAAAAGCCTTTAGCTCCTGCAGTTGCTGCACCTTCAGCTGCTTCTTTTGTCGCTGTTTTTGCAACGTTTAACCCGCAAGCTTTTGCAACACCTGTGCCTGCAACACCGCCAATTGCGTTTGTAACGGGTGCCATTAAACCGTTTATAGAACCTGTTATGATGTCATAACCAAAATCTTTCAAATTATAATCACGACCGCCGATAAGAGAATCTGCGCCTTTAACGGCAACTTTTGTTACCGCACCTGCTGCAGCACCAACCAGAAGTGAAGCACCGCCTGTAAATGGTGCAAATGCAACTGCACCAACTGAAACGATGCCGGAAACGATGTCACCTACAACATCAACCGACATATTTTGACCGTCTTCATATTTTGTTATTGCTTTTTCTGCTTCTTCATAAGAAATTTCGCCATTTTCGTATTGTTCAATGGCTTTTTCTGCTTTATTAGAACCTGCGCCCAAACCAACCAAGTTTTTAATGCCATCCCAAGCTTTTCCGATTAAACCTTGTTCTTCTTTAACTGATGAAAGTCTGTTTTTTAATTCTTCAATCTTTGTATTTATTGAAGCAGGGGCTTCATATACATCAAATTCAAGCGGTTTTATTGTGCCTGTTGAAGCTATGTTGCTTCCAAAAATTGTTTCATTCACTTCATTTGCTTTAACAGGGGCTTGTGTTTCTCCCAAATAATAATCATAATTGTTAAATTGAACTTGGTTTACTGTCATTTTCACTCTCTAATAACTTTATATATGTATATATAAAGTATATACATATATAATAATTGCCAAATGAAAATTCCAATATTAACTTTTGTAACTAAAATTAATATGCCCAAAAAATAAGCACAGCAATAAATTTGAAATATTATTTAGCTTCTTTGAAAACAAAATTTTTGAGAAGCAAAAATGAAAGCATGGCGATGGGGAACACAAGAATGGCTTGGGATAAATATTTATCAACATGAAAATCTGCAACCAGAGTATCTAAAAAATATCTGTTAATAAAAAACGTTGTAATATAGCATAAGAAAAATTTAACAAGAAGCTTGTTATCGCTGTTTTTAAACACAATTCTTCCTGTTGTTTGAAAATTAAACAAAATGCCAATTACATATGAAATTGCCAAAGATAAAGTGGGGCGAGATAAAATAGTAACGCAAATGGCATAAATTATATAAGAAAAAACAGTATTCATAAAACCAACAAAAAGAAATTTAACAAACTTTCTTTCAAAGCGGCTTAAAATACCGAAACAAAATTTTGTATAGAACCATTCAAAAATAATAGAAAGTACGGAGCGAAACTTTTTATACTCCGTACTTTTTCTTATTGAATTTTGAATTTTTCCAAACATTATATAAATGTTTTATCCTTAATCAATATATTCTTTAATTTCAAGTGCAATGTTTTTCGGATCTAATTTGATTCCGGGGCCCATTGTTGTTGAAAGGTAAGCTGATTTAATGTATGTACCTTTAGCTGAAGCAGGTTTTGCTTTAATAACAGCATCTGCTAAAGTTGAATAGTTTTTCATCAAATCTTCTTTTGAAAATTTAATTTTTCCCAAAGGCACGTGAATCATACCTTGTTTATCTGCTCTGAATTCAACTTTACCTGCTTTTGCATCTTTAACAGCTTTAGCTACATCAGGTGTAACTGTGCCTGTTTTTGGGTTTGGCATTAAGCCTTTTGGCCCCAAAATACGGCCTAATTTACCTAAAGGTGCCATCATATCAGGTGTTGCAATTAATGTATCAAATTCAAACCAGCCGTTTTGAATTTTTTCGATAACTTCTTCAGCACCTGCTTCATCAGCACCTGCTTCTTTAGCAAGAGCAGCTTTATCAGCTTTTGCAATAACGCAAACTCTAACTGTTTTGCCTAAGCCTGCAGGAAGAACTGTTGTGCTTCTAACTTGTTGATCAGCGTGTTTAACTTCAATACCTAATCTCATGTGGCATTCAACTGTTTCATCGAATTTTGAAGTTTCAGACGCTACTTTTTGAAGCATATCAATTGCATCTGCTGCAGTTGCAGGTTGATTGAAGCCTTCCATTAATTCTTGTATTTTCTTTTGTTTTTTGGTTAATTTTGACATTTTTTCTCCATTTCTTGCGGTAATAACGGCAATAAATTGCCTCCCGACGATTAATCTACAACGGTAACGCCCATAGCTCTTGCGCTGCCTGCAATCATTTTAACTGCAGCTTCCAAGCTTGTAGCATTAAGGTCTTCCAT
>CALYDL010000017.1 GCA_944325145.1 Candidatus Gastranaerophilales bacterium | reverse complement strand
TGAATAGTGGTAAAAAGAATGATAATATGAGGTTATGGAACTTGAATGCAACATAATGAACATTATGGGGCATTTTTTATTGTTTTTATTTATTTTTGACAGAAGTTTTTGTTTTTGTTAGCATTGATTTATAAATTTGATAATTAAATAGCTTTTGCCGATGTGATGAAATTGGTAGACGTGCCAGACTCAAAATCTGGTGTGGTTCACCCCACGTGCCGGTTCGAGTCCGGCCATCGGCATTTTTTATTGCTTAAAATTATTGGCTCTCACCGGTTCCCGGTTCTTCCCTCTCGGAAAACTTGACATTTAGTCAACTTTTCCTCGGCAGAGTGACCACGGCATTTTTTATTGCTTAAAATTATTGACTCTCACAGGTTCCCGGTTCTTCCCTCTCGGAAAATTACGTTAATGCCCGATTTTTAGCAAAATTACGCCTGCTATAATTAATAAAATTCCAAAAGCTCTCATTAAGCTAAAGGCATCATGGAAAATAATAACGCCCAAAAGAAATGTGCAGCTTGCGCCAATGCCTGTCCAAACAGCATAGGCTGTGCCAACGGGAATGGTTTTTTGTGCCAAAAACAAGAAAACTCCGCTTAAAGTCATTGCAACAATTGCAAAAATTATCCATATCAATTTATTATTGCCAAAAGTTGCCATTTTTAAGCCAAAAGGCCAACCCACTTCAAAAATTGCAGCTATTAACAAATAAAACCATGCCATTATTACAAACTTTCAGGAACAGTTATTTTATACAAATCTTTATCTGATTGCTTAACTTGCCTTTTGCCAAGCTTATCAGGGTTTTGAATTGTTAATTTTTCATATCTTAAATCAAGGTTATCTGACCCCAAAAGGAACAAGAAGTTAAAATTCATATTTTGCCTAACAGCGTCGTATGAAAAGGCAACCTTAACATCTTCAGGGCCAACAACTGCGTAAAATCTGTTTTCTGTTAAAATGTCTTTATCGTAGTTATCTTTCAAAGGCGACAATGTGCCTCTGTATCCGATTGATATATATTTATTCAAAATTAAGCTTTCATCAAACATAATTGTTTGGCGGCCATATCTGTATTCATCAAATGCATATGGCGAATGGCCATGAACTCCGCCTAATGTATATGTTATATTTGAATTCCAGCGTTTTACCCTTGATGTTATGCTTGGGCCCACTCTAAACAGTGCCATTGTATCGCCTGTTTCAGAATAAACAGTTGCCATTGTTTGAGCTAAAGCACTAATATTCACATACATATCTTGTTCTTTTGAACCGAATGTTTTCAAGCTTTTTGAAAGTTCTGCCATATAACGATATCTAAAACCATCTCTCATATCGTCTTCTTGGTGTTCTCTTTTATAATCTGCTACATAGCCTGCTGAAATTCTATGCCTGAAAATTGAATTTCCAAGGTCTTTTACAAGATATGAATCATCATACGCAAGTTCACCTATATAACCTGCTCTTGTACCACCGTTAAACCATTCGCTTTTATATACATGGCGCCCGAAATCAAACGTTAATTTATCGGTTAATTTATATTCACCATCTACAATAAGGTTATTTGTGGAAGATGCCCAGCCGCCTTCTAATCTTAATTTATTTGATTTCAACATTAAAATGCCGCCTGCGCCTATTTCATTATCGCCGTATGACAACAAAGGCGTTACTCTGAATGTGTATGTTTTTGGCAGCTTAAACGTATAGCCAAGCCCAAAATACAAGCCCATACCTTTTAGTGAGCCGAATTCAACGGGGAAGTTCACTTCTTTGTATGTCATTTCTTTGTCTGTAAATATTTCAATTGAAGAAGTGTTTAAAATTTTTCTTTTGTTATAGTAAATGTCTACATCCTTCATCAACATTGAATCATGGTCGCGTTCAGGGCGTATAATTATTTCTTTTGTTCTTATTTTATACGGTTTTGACCTTGAAGATTTAAGGTCAAAATCAACCAAATTTAAGTCGTTGATTGCTCTGCCATAGCTTGTAAAGCCGGATGAATAAAGCTTCATTTCAACTCTTTGGTTTAATTCCACATTGCCTGACAAATTTTCAATTCTGTCTGAATAAGCATAGCCTTCTTTTGCATTAATTCTTAAATTGCCAACACTTGTAATGGGTTCATCCATAATGGCGTTTTCTTCGTTTAAATCTATAAGCATATATTCGCCATTGGTTGTTGTGTTGCCTTTTTTTAATTCAACATTGTTTATTAATTTTATAGTGTTGTTTTCTTTATTGTAAATGGCTTTATCTGCGGTAACTTGAACGCCTGATGAGGTTGAAATTAAAACATCTCCCCTTGCTTCAAGTTCGTTTCTTTCTTCAAAATATTCCATTTCGGTGCAATCAATTTGCATGCCGTCTTTTTCGTTATCGTTTGAAGTTTGCGGGGCAGTTTCTTTTTCTGCTCTTTTTTCTTTCAGATAATCAGATAAATTTTTAATTTGGAATTCGGGCCTGTCGCCATCAACAGCAAATTTGTAGCTTTCACCTTTGTTAAAAGCTTGGTTGCCGCCAACAAAAACGGATGGGGAATTATTATCTTCGTTTTCCATCATTTGCTTTAGAGTTTCACTTACAATCTCTTCAGATCTTACAACTTCGTTTGCGCAAGCAAACCTGCACCCCATAAGCATTGCGGTTAAAATTAAAAGATATGAAATTTTGTTTTTTATTTTTATCATTTTATATCGGTGCATATTTTGCAGGGTTAACAGGTCTGCCGTTTTCTCTTATTTCAAAATGTAAGTGCGGGCCTGTTGAATAGCCTGTTGAACCAACATTTCCTATTATTTGCCCTTTGTAAACAGAAACCCCGTTTGAAACCGAGTAGCTTGAAAGGTGAGCATACAAGCTTGTTACAGGAACCCCGTTTACTCTGCCGTGGTCTATAATTACAACTTTGCCATATCCGCCATACCAACCAACGTAAATAACTTTGCCCGAATTTGCCGCTTTAACTTTAGCGCCCATGGGCATTCCAAGGTCAACGCCTGTGTGGTTAATTGTTCTTTTAAATATAGGGTGAACCCTTGTGCCATAAGGAGAAGTAACCCTGCCTGAAACAGGCCTCAAGAAACCGCCGGATGTTTTTGGAGCAGTTGCAACCGATTCGTTTTTAACAGTTTTTGTAATAAACCTGCTTAATTGTTCTGATTGTTTTGCAAGCTCTCTTTCGGATTTTTCCCAAGCGGCCCTATCTGTTTGCAGTTTATAAATCATTCTTTCGTTTCTATCAATTGCACTTTGAATGGTTTTTTGCTGCCTGTCCATTGTTTTTATGGACGAAGCCAAATATTCTTTTTGTTTTTCCATTTTTTGTTTTAAGCTTCTGATAGAAGCGGCTCTTGCTCTTGCATTTGCCATATTCTTTTTATCAATATTCATTATGATATTTTCATAATAAATTCTGTCTAAAAAATCGTTCAAATCCCCTGATGACATTAAAAATTCAACATAACCGGACCTTTTTGATTTATAAATTTGAACTATTCTTTTTGCGGTTCCTTTTTGATACAAATTATATTCCGCAATTTCACGGTCTAGTTCTTCTTTTAATCTGTCAAGTTCCGTTTTTGCTTTTTCATACTGAATTTTATTATTATTTAAACTGTTTTCGGTTTTTTCCAGTTTTCTTTGATTGTTATAAAGTTTGCCTGTTTCAATTCTTTCAAGCAATTTTAATTTTTTAATTACATTTTTTGCCTGTTTTCTTTTTTGCTCAATCTGCTGTGCTTTGTCCTGATTTGCAAAGCTTGGCGAAACCCCTTCAAACACAGTAAACAAAGCTAATAAAGATATTACAAATATTTTTATTATTTTCTTCATAAAATTATCTTGCAAGAATCGGAATTAATATAGTTGCACCTAATAACCAAAAAGCAACAACAACGGCAAGAATGCCGACAATTACACGTCTATTATTTCTAAAAAATTCCATATACAAAATTCCTGATTAAAATCTTATAAGCAATAAATATTCTATCTTAAAAAATTGGCAAGTGCAAACTAATGTGAAGCTTTATTATTGTTTAATTTTGCAGCCTGAATCCAAAAAATCAATTTTGCCGTCAAAGTCGTTGTCTATTTTATCAAAGCATGAACCTTTTGATTCAATGCTTTCTGCTAAAGGTGAAATTTTTAAATATTTATCATCAATTGAACTATACAGGGTTCCAAAAAATCCGTTATAAAATTTAGTAATTTCTCTATTTTTTATAAATAAAATGTTTTCATCGTTTCTTAAAACCGCATTATATGAAAAATTTGCGCTTCCCGTTATTAAAATTTCATCGTCTATTGAAATTGTTTTTTCGTGGTTTTTGCCGCCCCAATTTTCAACTTTAACTTTAATGCCATTTTGCCTTAATTCTTCAAGATGATTTTTATAATTTTTGGCAGATAGCGAATCCATTATAACTTTAACATCCACCCCTCTTTTTTTAGCATCTATTAAATCTTTTTTTAAATCACTTCTTGTTAAAACAAAAATGCTTAATTTAATGTTTTTCTTTGCATTTTTAATGGATGGCGCCATTATTTTTTCATATATATCGCCCGATGGTGAAAAAGAAGCTTTAATTTCAACATCATTATTTAATTGAACCAAGGGGGTTGAAAAATCTTTTTTATTTTTCTTAAAAATTCCTTTAAACATTTGTTCAAATTCTTGTTTATAAGCATTTATTATTGTTTTATTTTCAACAGAAACCATTAAATTTCCGTTGTAGCCCCCGCAGCCTGTATTTGTCATATTCATTGTGCCTGTTAATAAATAAATGTCGTCTATTATGAAAAATTTATTGTGCATAATGTAGCGGGAATTATCTAAAGTTATGGGAATATTTTTAAGCTTTAAAACATCTTTATATGCAACTTCGCCAATTTCGTTTGAATCTGAAACGCCTCGAACTATAACGCCTCTTTTTTTAGCATTATTTAAAGCAAAAATTAATTCATCTTGCGAATCAATTCCATAAACTGCAAAATCTATTGATTTTTTAGCATTGTTAATTTTATTTATTAAAACCCTGCAAGCCTTTGCTTTAGGTTCAAATGACGGATAGGGAAATTCATTTGGGTTATTTGGGTATAAAACAATATTTCCTTTTTCAAAAACAGAAGGGTATAAAAAAGCCTTATTTTGTTGGTGTTTTATGACATTAAGGGCTTTATCTTTTTTTTGAATTTTAACTTCAATTTTTTCTTTCGGAAGGTTTATTTTAACTTTATATTCGGTTTTATCCTCATCAAATATAAAGACAAACAAATAAAGCAAAACAACAACAAAAACGCTTAAAATCTTTTTCATAGAAAAAATTATATATGAAATTATTTAATTTTGTTAAAAAACACTTGAATATTAAAAATGTTTAAGTTAGCATTAGAATTGCTATAAAATTTAAGTCACAAATTATTGTAAAGAAGGTATAAAATGAATCCTGTTATCACTGAATTAGAAAAAGAATATACACAGAAAGAAATGCCCGAAATGAACCCCGGCGACACTGTTAAAGTGTTTGTTAGAATTATTGAAGGCAACAAAGAACGTATCCAAGCTTTTGAAGGAACAGTTATTAAAAAACACGGTTCAGGCATCAACAAAACCGTAACCGTTAGAAAAGTTTTCCAAGGCATTGGCGTTGAACGTGTATTTGCAATTTATTCACCAAGAATTGAAAAAATTCAAGTATTAAGAAAAGGTGATGTAAGACGTTCTAAACTTTACTACTTAAGAGAACGCAGCGGCAAAGCTACAAGAATCAGAGAAAAAATGGAAAAACGTTAATTTCTATTTTTTTCAAATTATTTTTAAAGCGCCCTTTTATATTTTTAAAACGGCGCTTTTTAAGTTAAAAGAAAGGATTTTTCTTTGAATAACCACATCCATTGGTACCCGGGCCATATTGCAAAAGCCGAAAGACAATTAAAGGAAAAATTAAATCAGGTAGATTTAGTTCTTGAAATTTTGGATGCAAGAATTCCAATTTCATCGGGGTATCAAAATTCAGAAAAATTAACGGGAAATAAATTAAAAATCGTTCTTTTAAATAAATCTGATATTGCAGATGATAAATTAAACAAAATTTGGTGCGAGAAAATCGAAAAAAAATATAATTGCCCCTGTATTTTAACAACCACCAAAAACAGAAAAGATGTGCCTTTTATTGTAGATAAAATTTTAAAAGAAGCTAAACCCGTTTTTGAAAAATTGAAAGCAAGGAGTTTGTTACCAAGACCCATTAGAGTTATGGTTATTGGCATGCCAAATGTTGGTAAATCAAGCGTTATAAATAAATTAACGGGAAAATCAAAAGCAAAAACAGGTGCAAAAGCAGGTGTCACAAGAAACCAACAGTGGGTAAGGGTGCACCCTCAAGTGGAGCTTTTAGATACCCCGGGAATTATTCCAACGGTTCAAGATGACCAAAAAAAGGCAATTAAGCTTGCAATGGTTAATTCAATTTCTGAAAATGCTTATGATAATGAGTTTGTGGCATTTGAACTTTTAAAAATTTTAGAAAAAAATTATAAAAAAGAAGTTATGGAATATTATAAAATTGATGAAAATGAGTTTTCTATTGATTCAATTGCAAAAAAAAGAAATTGGATTATAAAAGGCAATGAACCTGATATTCAAAGGTGTTCGCAGTTTATTTTAACAAATTTTAGAGACGGCAAAATAGGAAAGTTTACGCTTGAAAAACCAACGGATTTTTGAATTTGACGAATTTGAAAAAAATTCAAACAGAAACCTTTTTAATAGCGGCTACAATTTTATAATAGGAACAGACGAAGCAGGAAGAGGCCCGGGGGCAGGCGGAGTATATGCTGCTGCAGTTTGCTTTTTAAATAATAATTTATCTGAAATTTTACCTGAATTAAACGATTCAAAAAAACTGACAGAAAAAAAGAGGGAAGAACTATTCCCCATCATTAAAGAAAATTCAATTTATTCAATAAAAATGGTCGATGTTGATGTTATTGAAAAAATAAACATTTTAAACGCTTCTCTTTTTGCAATGAAGATGGCAGTTGAAGATATTATTCAACAATTAAAAGATGACAACGTTTTAATTTTGGTTGATGGCAACAGAAAAATTAAAGATTTTAAATTTAGCCAAAAAACAATAATTAAGGGCGATTCAACATCAGCCTCAATTGCTGCTGCAAGCATATTGGCCAAAGTTTCAAGAGATAATTATATGCTTGAATTAGACAAAAAATTCCCCGAATATGATTTTAAAAAAAACAAGGGCTATTTAACAAAAAGCCACATTGAAGCCATTAAAAAATTCGGAATAACTGAAATTCACAGAAAAAGTTTTTTAACCAAAATTATATAAATAGCAATTATTTTTCAAAAAAATACTTTATTTATAATGTAAGAAAAAATTAAGGTATATTGCTATGGGCTTTTTAGGCGCAATTAGTTCTGTATTGCACACAAATAAAACAAGCGGTAATACTCAAGAAACCACGCCAAAAGTTGAGAGCAAACAAAACGAAACTTCAGTTGAAGCTGAAACTTCTTATACTTCAAAAGAAGCAAGTGAAACAATTGCAAACAATGCTCGTGCGGATATTTCCGTTAATGAAAGAGCAAAAAACATAAGCACTGCAAGCTCAACAGGAAAAATGTTTCCTGATTTAGACGAAAAAGAAATCACCAAAGACTATTTAAAATTAAAAGAAGAAGCAAAACAAAAAGCCGTTCAAACAGCAAGAAAACTGCACAATGTTTTTGAAAAAGCAGATATGAGCGATGTTACCGATAAAGACGGAAATATTATTGCAACATTTTCATACCCTGAAAAAAAGGAAGGCGAATTTGACGCTGATTTAGATTTTTGCTCATTTAAAATGACGGAATATGACCCCAAAACAAAAGAAGTTGTTGCTATTACAAAGGTTTATAACCATATGAGCAATAATTCAACTTGGAAAAAACTTTCATCACCTTATATGGAAAGAATTGAATTTGGCAAAAAGCCCGAAGATACGAGTTATTTAAGAGTAACTTACACAGGCAGGGTAAAAGATGGAAAATATATTTTATATTCTAATATTCAAACCTATGCAAAGGGTTATCAAACAGATGGAAAAGTAACAGGAATAAGAAAAGCCAATAAATTTTATTCTAATGCGATTCATAATGATTATGAATCATACAGAACAAATTATGAAGCACCTGCAAGAATATTTGACGGCTGTCTGTATGCAGCACCAGCTTCTATAACGGAACAAGGCGGCATGGAAGGCGAAAAATTTGATTCTGCGCTTGAATATCCGCAAAGACAATTAAAAATAGGCGATACGGTTTGGATAACAAACCCTTATTACGTAAATGAGGAAGGAAACAGGAAAGAAGAATAAAAAGGGCTTAAATTAAGCCCTTTTTTTACATCCAATCATTTGCAAAAGCTTTTGTTTTATGAATTGAACAATTATAACATTTTTCGGTATCTAAATATATTTTCTTTGAACAATTTTCAATTGAATACCCCGACCTTGCTCTGAAATCGTTGCACAATGAAGGACAGGAAAAAACGCCTTTTGAGCTTACAATTCTTGAATTTTTGCAATCTAATTTATTTGTGTCAAAATCGCTATCTTCTAGTTGCCTAAACATCATGGGGTTAGAATCAAAATAGGGGATAATTTTTAAATTTATTTGGCCGATTTCAAAACCAAATTTTTTGCATATTTCATAAAATCCTTCAAAAACTTTTTCTCTTGGTTCTTTATAATAAGTAGTAACTGTAATAATGGGGTTAAAATCGTATTTATATAAATTTTGAACTGCCATCAATGCTTTTCTGAATGTGCCTCTTCCTCTTATTAAATCGTTTTTGTGTTCATCATAATGTTCAAAGCTTATTCTATAAATTGTTTCATAATCTGATTCGTCGTCTATTTTTCTTAAAAACCTTGCCTTTTTGTCGTTTATGAATGTTCCGTTAGTTAATATTGTTGCGTTTGAAACTTTAAGGCACATTCTTAAAATTGAATTAAACTCAGGGTGCATCATGGGTTCTCCGCCCGTTAAATATATTGATTTTAATTTTCCCCTGTCAACTGCAAGCAATGTTTGTTTAACTTTTTCTATGGGGATAAAATCTTTTTCTTTTTTAAAAGGGTTTCTTTTAATAAAGCAATGGCTGCATTTTAAATTGCAGCATTTTCCCGTTAATTCAAAAAATAAATTGTTTAATTCATTCATTTCAACAATGGGGGCTTGCATAAAACTCTTTTTAAGAGCAACTTTCACATCAGACACTTTTAATTTTCTCCATTAAACCTTTTCTTGACATTTTTATGTTATAAATTCATTCAATTATTTAAAATTACCACATCGGGTATATTCAAAAGCAACATAATTTGGTTCTTTAGTTTAATTTCATTTTTTTATTTTAATTTTTGTAACAATTAAAAAAATAAAAAAGCACAAATTCTGCAAAAAATTAAAGTTTTGGGCGTTGTACATAAAACACGAGATTTTATTTTGAAGCGAGGAAAAATGAAAATTAACCCAATTGGTTCTTATGTTCCGTCTTATTATGAAAACAGAGTAAAAAATTCAAGCCAAAACAAAATAGAGGAAACAAAAAGCGACAGTAAATATTCTTCAATGCCTTTTTATGAAAACATAAGCTTTGAAGGCAAAAGAAAAGACAGACAAGATTACAAAAATTTAAGAGAAATGGTAAATTCGTTTACACCGGAATCAGAGGATGTATATGAATTAGGAAAAACAATTGCAAAACAAACAGGTTCAAGAGAACTTGAAACCTGGCATCTTTACCTTGCTTCACTTTATACTCTGCAGCAATACATTAAAAACTTAGACGAAGGTGTTGAAACCTATGATGAAACAGGAAGAAAGAAATTGCCCGTAGCAACAGAAGGGCTTGTTTCACCAAATTTTGCAATATTTTCAAATGAAAAAAGAAGGAAAAAAGCAGGAAAAGTTATTAATTCTCATATTAAATCAACACTTGCAACATTTAGACAAAAAGAAGGCGGGCAGGCGAAATTTTCCAAACTTGTGCCTTCTTTGGGAATTTCACCCTCTAAAGATACAATAGATGATATGGCAGAAGCGTTTGATTATGCTGCTTCTGTTAGCAATTCAAACAGCTTTTTAGACAATTATTTTCTTGTTGCATCCAACTATACTAAAAATTTAGCTTTATCAAAAGAGGCAAAAAGTTTCAGGCATGATCTTCAAAAAACCTTTATGATAGATAGTTCTTCACATAAGAAAAAACATCACTTAAGATTTTTTGACGACAAAGCGGATGCAATATGGAAAAACTTAGATATTGGCAACAATGCAGTTTTTCTTTGCGATGCAAACAATAAAGATTCATCCAATTATCTTGTTTCAAGCTTTGTAAACCTTATAAATAAACCGGGGCAAACGTATAAAAATCTTAAACCCGAAACAACTGATATTGTTGTTTTAAATGAAGAAGCAAGTTTTGAATTTGTTTTTGATTATATTAAAGAAATTGCAAGAGACCCGAAAAAAGCAGGCAGAGCAACAGTTTTTGTGGGCGATATGATTTCGCTTATTAAAAACAACCCCGGTGCACAAATTACAAGTAATGAATTAAATTCGCTAAAAAACAGTGCTTCAAAACTAAAAAATGGCTCAAGCGTACATTTTGTATTTTCAATGGCACCTGAAAACTATTATGCAAACACAACAAACGGTGCAAATTTCGGTAAAGTTTTATCCGAATATGCAATTCAAACAATACCTTCGCTTAACGCAACGGATGCAAAAAAATATTTAACAGATGAAAACGGACTCAATTTCGTTAAAAACGAAACCAAAGCCGAATTTTCAAAAGAGGCAATAGAAAAAGCGATTGAACTTACAAGCTTGGAAGAAGGCAACTACCCAAGCAAGGCGCTTTCTCTTTTAAGTTCCGCTTCAAAATATTATGTAGATAAAAGCCAGCTTTTACCGAGCGACATTGAAAGATACATTGAAGAAACAAAAACCCTGTCAGAAGCAAGTTCCACAGGGGAAAAATCAAACATTATTTTTGACACCGGCAAAACAACAGATGATATTATAGGCAGCCCGATGACCAAAAAAGACGCTCAAAGCATAGTTAAGCAAATTAAAAACGGCACAATAGGAACAAAAGGCTTTATTGCGCAATTAGACAACGGTTCATCATATGGCGGCGGCAGAAGGCATACAGCAGAGGCCATTGCAGGCGAAGCTAAAATTCCTATGATTATTATTAATGCTAAAGATTTTGCTCTAAAAGATATAGATGCGCTTTCTCAAAATGCTTCTTTATCTGAAATGAAAATAAGAAAAATCGTTTCAACCGCAAAAGCGCAAGCAGAAGCAAATGAAAACAAATCGGCAATGATTTTCATTGAAAACTTTGATAACTTTGCGGCAAACCCATTATACGGAATATCTTCCATATATGAACAAAAAGCATTTTCGCAACTTTTGGATGAAATGGAAAATGCAAGGAAAAATGACAATGTTAATTTAATTATAGTGGGTTCTGCGAATATGCCCGGTGTTATTGACCCCAACATAATGAAACCATACAAATTCTTAAATTCTATCATTGTTTATCCGCCACAAGATTCAAATGAAAGAAAAGAAGTTTTAGATTACTACATCAAAAAAATGGGGCTTGAAATTGCAGGCGAAACAGAAGAAGAAAAAGACAAAGTGGTTAAAAACGCCGCAGAAACAGCTTATGGCTTTACTGTTGCAGATTTAATGTATTTGTTAGATGTTGTTAAATCTGTTCAAATGGAAAGAGAAAAAGACAAAATAGATACATCCGATTTTACGGAAGCATATTTACAAGTAACATCCGGCCGCTCAAACGAAATGGAAATTTCACCTGCAAGGAAAAGGGTTGTAACATCTCATGAAGCAGGCCATGCGGTTACACTTCAAATTATGTATGAAATAGCTGAAAAATCACAAATTCCATGGCATATGCCCGATAAGGTAAACTTCATAACGCTTGACCCAAGGGGAAATTTTGGCGGTGCTATGTATCATAAAAACTCAGGCAACGAAGAATATTCGTTTGAAAAAATTATGAGCGACCTTGTTTGCAGCTTTGGCGGCCATTCTGCCGAAAAAATTATATATAATATGACAGGTTCCTATGGAATTACAAGTGATATGGAACAAGTAACGGGCTTAGCAAGAGCTGCGGTTTTGGATATGGGCATGGGGCCAAAAACCGGGCCTGCACATGTTCAAAGAAACGCTTTGGGTTCACCGGATGTTTCAGACCAAAAATTAGCAGTAATTGAAAAAGATATTGACTCTTTTACAAATGCGGCAGGTAAAATTTCAGATATGATTGTAGAAGCCTACAAAGATTTCATTTTGGAATTTACAAAAAAATATTCAGATAGAGTTGGCAGCGGCGATTGTTTAATATCATCCGAAACTTTTATTGAAGAATTAAACAATTGGAGAAAAAGCTTACCTGAAGAAAAGCAAAATGAACTTAAAAGCCTTGAAGATAAAATAAGCAAAATCATTAGTGATACAAAAAATGGTAATCAAAATTAAAATTTTGCCCTTTTGTTTAACAAAAGGGCAATTTTATTTTCTTTTTTGTGTTTAAATAATTAGTGAAGTTGTTAGGTAATAAAAAATGAATATTTCGAAAATTTCTTGCAATAATTACGTTTGCAATACTAATTTTAAAGGGCAAAATTCAAAAACAAAGGTTGAAAATAGTGAAACAAAACCCGCTTTTGAACTGCCAAATTCTGATAATTATGATTATGCACCCCTTTTTACAGACCCAAACAAGGGAAGTAAACTGCAAAAAGAATATAAGGCAAAATTAAGAGGGGTTTGTTTTGATAAAGAAGACAAATTGCACCCTGCAATTAAGAAAAAGCTTGATGACAGCCTTTTTGTTTTTGAACAACCTGATGGCACATCAAAAGTTATGACAATAAAAGATGCAATTAAAGGTTATATAAGGCCTTCAAGAGAAATTGACGGCGAATTTTACCATGCAACATTTGTCACAGAAGATGCAAAAAATATAATTGAAAACGGGTTTGACCCAAAACGAATTAAAAGAACCGAATTTGGCCCGGGGTTTTATTTCACTCCATCTGAAGGGGATGCTATGAACTATGGCAGCGCAAAAGTTAAAGCAAGAATTAAAGGAAATTGCGGCCATATAAAAGGCAAATTTTATGAAAAAATAAACAACTATAAAACACAAGAAGCTGTAAAAAAATTCGTCGGAATGAAATCTGTCGGCTATCCTACTCAAGATATTGAAAGAGAAGTGGCAAGTTCAATAATTAATGAATACGCAAGAAATATTATATCTCAAGAATTGGGATATGATTGCGCTTATGGCGCAGGCGGAGGAAAAGCTTGTTTTGTTGTATTTAATCCTAATTCAATAAGCGACATAGAAATGTTTTAATAGTATAATTAAATAAGTTATAAGGATTTTTTATGTCAACCGAATTATTGGATTGCACTCTTAGAGACGGCACATATGTAAATGACGGCAATTTTGGCTTTGAAACAATTAAAGCCTTGATTTCGGGTTTAAACAATTCAAATGTTGATATAATTGAATGCGGTTGGCTTATAAATAAAGATTTCAGCATTAATAAAACAAATTTTTCAAATATATCAGATATTGAAATGTTTCTTGAATGCGAAAAAAAAGCAAAATATTCTCTTATGCTCTATCATAATGAATACGACCTTAAAAAAATTGTTAAAAACAGGGGCAGAATTGATATTTTAAGGGAAATTTTCCATAAAGAAAAATATAAAGAAGCAATTGAACGCTCAAAAATAATTAAAAATTCAGGCTACGAACTTTTTTATCAACTGGTGAACACTAATGAATACAACAACCAAGAATTGATGGAATTATCAGGATTATCAAACAAAATCATGCCTGATTGCATTTATATTGTTGATACCAATGGTTCTATGTTCAGAAATGATTTAAAAAGAGTTTTTGAAATTTTAAATGAAAATTTAGACGATAAAATTAAAATCGGTTTTCATTCTCACAATAATTTGCAATTGTCTTTTGCTCTTACAATAGATTTTATCGAGATGGCCGCAAGAGAAAAAAGAAACATTATTGTAGATTCCGCCCTTTTTGGTATGGGAAGAGGCGCAGGCAACCTAAACACGGAATTAATAGCAGAATATTTAAACAAATTCTATTTTAAAAACTATAATTTAGATATTATAAATAAATTAATTACAAATGAAATTTTAAAATTTAAAGAAAATTCAGATTGGGGCTATAACATTCCATATCTTTTATCCGGCTCATTTAACATTCACAGCCGCTATGCAAAATATTTAACAGATAAATATAACATTAACCCTAAAACCTTAAGGGAAGTTTTTTCTATTATTCAAAAAAGTGAAACACAAGGTTTTTCAAAAGAAAAGGCAGAAAGCGCCATAAACAGCATTTTATAAGGCAAAAGATTAAGAGAGAGATGAAAAATAAAATTAAAAAATTAATAAATAATATTTTTAAAGTTTTCCTTGCACTTATTCCAAATAAAAAATTTAGAGCAAAATTAAAAGCCGATTGGACAAAACTTTATTTAAAAAAATATGTTTCAATAGCCGTTCAAAATTATAAAGAACCCGAAAACAAGCCCTATGACAATAACCCCCCTATTATTCAATATTGGGAACAAGGAATTGAAAATGCACCAAACGTTGTTAAAACCTGCATTAATTCGATTGATAAATTTGAACCTGACAGAAAGCATATTGTTTTAGATTTTAAAACAATTGAAGATTATGTTGAAATTCCACCTTTTATATATGACCTTAAAAAACAGGGTAAAATTAGCTATGCTCAATTTTCAGACATTTTAAGAAGCTGCCTTTTAGCAACAATACCTTGTATATGGGTTGATTCAACAATTTTATTTACAGGAAGTTTGCCAAACTATATAAAAGAAAACGATTTTTTTATGTATAAAGAAATAGAAAAAACACCTGAAAAATTTGCAGGAGCAAATTATTTTATATCGTCTAAAACTCCAAATGCACTTTTAATTCAACTCAAAGAATCTATTTTAAACTATTGGAAAGACAATGATTTTTTAATTTCATATTTTACACATCCGCATTATATAACCCTTTTAACAAAATATAATGAAAATTTATGGAATAAAGTTCCAACAATTGATGAAGCTTTAACTTTGCAATTTTCAAAATTTTATTTGAAAAATTTGATGAAAAAAGGTGTGAAGAAATAAAGAAGCTTTGCCCTGTTCATAAGCTTTCATATAAAATTCCAAAAAAATTAAACTGTAAAATCGAAGAAACTTTTTATACAAAACTTTTAGGAGAAAATAATGCCTGAAATTTCAATTATAATCCCTGTTTATAACGGAGCAGATTTTATAAAACGCTGCTATAATTCAATCAAAAATCAAACTTTTAAAGATTATGAAATTATCTTTGTTGATGATGAATCAAAAGATAATTCTCTTGAAATTTTAAAAGAATTAGAAAAAAACGATAATAAAGTTAAAGTATTTTCTCAAGAAAACAAAAAACAAGGTGGCGCCAGAAATACGGGGCTAAAAGCAGCAAATGGCAATTATATTTCTTTTGTTGATATAGATGATTATATAAGCGAAGATTTTTTAGAAGCCTTATATCATTCAATAAAAAAATTTGATGCCGATATTTCAATGACAGGCGTTACAAGAATTAAGCCAAACGGCGATGAAAGAATTCTTTTAAAATACGATAAAGAAGAACAATATTCAGAAACAATTCAAAAAGCAAGAATAACAAACGGAAATGGCACAGGCAGGGGCGTTTGGAACAAATTATACAAAAAAGAATTTTTGTCTAAAAATCTTCTTTTCTTTAGAGAAAATGTTTCTTATGAAGATTGCGATTTTTGCACACAGGCCGTTTATCTTGCAAACAAAATTGCAACCACAACAAAAGGGAATTATTTTTACTATGTAAATAAAAAATCTACCATGAGATGTTCTCTTGATAAGAAAAAGCAATATGATAAATATATTGGAATTAAACTGACTGCGCTTTTTGACCTAAACCATGGAATTACAAAATATCCTGTTGTTATTCCAAAATTTGATTATTCCTTTTTTGGTTTAAATTTGCTTAGAATAAAAGAAAAAATTGATACAAACAAAACAACCGAACAATATTGGCTGTTTGATTTCATTAAAATTTTTGAGAAAAAAATTAAATAGCCTTTTAAAAAATATTTTTTAGTGATAATATTTTTTATGACTTCTTTTGGCGTATAATTTGCGCCTCGATTAAAGTTTGAAAATTGAATATTAATGTCGGGATGTGGCGCAGTTTGGTAGCGCACCGTGTTCGGGTCGCGGGGGTCGCAAGTTCGAATCTTGTCATCCCGATATTTTTTATTTTTTATAAAATTTCAACTGTTAATGGCATACTAGAAACTTCCAGTTCATAAATGGCTTCTGTGCCTAAATCTTCATATGCAGCAATTTTAGCGCTTTTTATTGCTTGCTGATATAAAAGTGCAACTCCGCCCGTTGCTTTTAGATATAAATAGCCGCCCGAAAATGTTCTTTGCCCTTTTCCAATTGTTGCAATTACGCCATTTTCATATAGTAAGGGCGCAAATTTATCCATTCTTTTAGATGTTGTTGGGCCAATCGGGCCAATTATCTCCCCTTCTTTTTTGGGGCAGGGGCCTGCGTAGAATATAATTGAATTTTTAATATCAATCGGCAATTTTTCATTATTTAAAATGGAATTATAAAGCCTTTTATGCGCCATATCTCGTGCAGTATAAATTTTTCCCGATAATAAAATTTTATCACCCGTTTTTAATTTTTTTAAAGCTTCAATGTCACTTGAATTTACTTTAATTGCATCATTTTCATTTTCTATTTTCATCGGGTTGTAGTCTTTAAAATCATAATAAATTTTATTTTCTTTTATTTTAATTTCAATTTCCCTTACACTGTGGCAATTAATATTAACGCAAACAGGAAGTGAAGCAATATGGGTTGAAGTTGTGAGCATTTTAACATCCAAAACATTTTCTATAGTTAAATCAACAGGTTTTCCTTTAAATAGTGCAAGTTTTGCCAATTTAGCCGCAACTTCAGCCGTTCCGCCTGCGCCAATTCCAACGGTCATAGGCGGGCAAGCATTTTCACCTGCCAATAATACCGTTTCTTTTACAAAATCATAAACATCATCAATGGAAGATGTCGGGTTCATCATTTTTAATCTTGTCATATTTTCTGAACCCCCGCCTTTTATGCCAATTAAAATTGAAACTTCATCTCCTTTGATAAAATTTATGTGGATAATGGCAGGCGTGTTATCGCCCGTATTTGTTCTATCAAAAACAGCGTCTTTTACGGTTGATTTTCTGAAAAAATTATCTTTGTAACAATCTGAAACTGCTTTATTTATTGAATCATAAATAAATTCACCTTCTAAAACCACATTTTGCCCAATATTTAAAAAAACAACAACTTGGCCTGTATCTTGGCACAGGGGCCTTTGAGTTTTATATGCAAGATAGGCATTTTTTAAAATTTCATTTTTAATTTTACAGTTTGAAACTTCAACTTTATTGTAAGTTTCAAGGTTCAACCTTGTATTTGCAACAATTAAACCGTTATAAACCGCTTCATATATTAATTTTGTGTTCATTTTTTCTTTCTGTATCTTTTTCCTTCAACTTCATGAACGTTTTCGATGGCAATAAAAGCAGAAGGGTCAATTGAATTAACTATATCTTTTGTTTTTTGAATTTCAATTTTTGTAATAACGCAATAAATCATTTTAGATTTTGCGCCCGAATAGCCGCCTTCAGCATTTAGGTATGTAACGCTTTTATCAAGTGTTTTCATTATTTCTTTTCCAATTTCATTATATTTTGAACTTATAATAAAAATGGATTTTGCTTCGTTTAAGCCTTGAAGAACAATATCAATAAGCCTGTATGCAATAAAATATGTAATAGCAGAATACATTGCTTTATCAGGCCCATAAACAAACCCTGCAACCGTAAAAATAAAAATATTAAAGAACATTATAATTTCACCAACCGAAAACGGCTGCTTTTGCGCAAGCTTCATTGCCATAATTTCTGTACCGTCTAATGAAGCGTTTGATTTTAAAACAATGCCAACGCCAGTTCCTAAAATCATTCCGCCAAAAAGCGCAGCTAACAGAGTATCGTTTGTAAAAACATATTTTGTATGCAAAAAAGCTTCTGAAAACAAGGCAAGAGTAATAAGCCCGTAAAACATTAAAAATAGAAACATTTTACCGAATTTTTGAAAAGCCATTACAACAAAAGGCAAATTCAAAACAATTAAAAATAAACCCAAGGGATATTTTGTTAAATAGCTCGCCATAATTGAAATGCCCACAATGCCGCCATCAATTACATCGTTTGGAATTAAAATGCACTCCAAGGAAAATGCCGCAATAAGCGTGCCTATTGTAATCCAAAGCATTCTGACAAACGCTATTTTCAAAAGTTCTTTTCTCATACTTTTTATGGTAGTATGAAAAAATGAAAAAGTTAAGTTTTTTATTTTTGTTAATATGTTTTTTTCTTGTTGGGTGTACTCAAGAAAAAAGGCCGAATGATCTTTTAGATGAAATTAAATTAAAAGACAGAATAAATGTTGGAATTAAAACCGATTCAAGGCCTTTCGGATTTTTAAGAAACGGCGAAGTAACAGGCTTTGATGCAGATATTGCTTATGAAATATCAAAAAGAATTTTTAATTCTGATTTTAAGGGCCATGTTAAGTTTATTCCCCTAAAACCATCTGAAAGAATTTCTGCCCTAAATACAGGGAAGGTCGATATTGTTGTTGCAACGATGAGTATTAATGAAAGCAGAAAAGATATTATTGATTTTTCAACCCCTTATTTTGTTGCAGGGCAAGCAATTATGGTGCCAAGATATTCAAGAATATCATCCATAAGTCAATTAAACGAAAAACCTACTGCAATTGTTTTGGGCACAACAGGCGAAAAAACCTTAAGGCTGCTTGCACCAAATGCCCATGCTATTGGGGTTCCAAACTATAAAGAAGCATTTGAGCTTTTAGTACAAAATAGAGTTGTTGCAATTTTAGCGGATGACAGCCTTTTATACGGGCTTTTATTAGAAACAAGAGGGTATAAAATTCTTCCTGCAAGATACACTGAAGAATATTATGCTGTTGGTATTAAAAAAGGCGATGATACAAAAAACCTAAGAAAAATGGTGAATGCAACCATAAAGAGTTTAGAACAATCGGGCAAATTAAACAAAATTAAAAATAAATGGATTCCCCATTTTAAAATGAAATAAAAAAAACCGAGAGTAAATCCCCTCGGTTAAAACAGTTTACGAGTGAGAGAAATGAATATACACTGATATCATAATAAAAATTATAATCAAAAACGTAAATTGCCCGATGTGGGAGTTTATATTTTTAATTCAAAAGAGTTTAAAAATTTGAAAACTGTTTAAAATAACCATTTTTCAAATTTTTTAGTATAATTTTTCTTATGATAATTAACGCACTTAAAAAACTTGTTAAAAAAGAAAATCTATCCGACATTGAAATAACTTCCATTATGAGCGAAATTATGGAAGGCGGCTTAACTGATGCTCAAGTGTCTTCTTTTTTAACCGCCCTTAGAATGAAGGGTGAAACAATTGAAGAGATAACCGCTTGTGTTAAATTATTGCAAGAAAAAGCAAATAAGCTGCATTTGGATAAAAATGTTATTGATATTGTAGGAACAGGGGGAGATGGCGCAAGCACATTTAACATTTCAACCGCTACAACATTTGTTGTTGCAGCAGGAGATGTTCCTGTTGCAAAACACGGGAATAGAGCCGCATCCTCTAAATCAGGTTCAACCGATGTTCTGGAAGCCTTAGGGTGCTGCATTGCGCTAAACCCTAATGAAAATAAAGAAATTTTAAAAGAAACAAATTTATGCTTTATGCATGCACCAATTTATAACCCTACAATTAAAAATGTTTTAAAAATAAGAAGCGAAATTAAAATAAGAACCATTTTTAATATGTTAGGGCCCCTAATTAACCCGTCAGGTGCTAAAATGCAATTAATCGGCGTTTATGACAAAAATTTGGTTGTGCCAAGTGCTCATGTGATGTCAAATTTAGGAGTTCAAAAAGGGATGACTTTATTTGGCGAATGCGGGCTTGACGAAGCTTCAATTTTTGGAAAAACTTATTTTGCTGAAATTAAAAATGGCATTGTAGAAACTGGTGAATTTCACCCGAATGATTTTAATATTAAAGAATCATCTCTTGATGAAATTAAAGGGGGAACACCTTATGATAACGCTGAAATTATAAGAGGTGTGTTTAACAATAAAATTCAAGATGCCAAAAAAGATGTAATTATTTTGAATTCTGCCCTTGCTTTTTATATAACAGGCAAAACAAAAAC
Organism: Candidatus Gastranaerophilales bacterium; assembly: GCA_944325145.1. GTDB lineage: Bacteria > Cyanobacteriota > Vampirovibrionia > Gastranaerophilales > Gastranaerophilaceae > Galligastranaerophilus_A. Next base: position 16,811 of record CALYDL010000017.1, on the reverse strand, counting down.
AATAAAAGAAGGTGTTGACTTTGCAAAAAATATAATTGAAAAGGGTTTAGCTAAAGAAAAACTTGAACAATTTATTTTGGCAACCAAAAGGTATCAAAAATGAATATTTTAGAAAAAATTGCAGATAAAACAAAAGAAAGAGTTGAAATTTTAAAAAAAGATTTCAATTTAAAAGAAAAAGCGCTTTCAATTAAAAACGAAGGCTTTATTTTTGAAAAAGCCCTAAAAAAAGAAGATGTTGCAATTATTGCTGAAATTAAAAAAGCATCACCATCTAAAGGCTTAATTTGCAAAGATTTTCACCCCAATTTAATTGCAGATGAATATAAAAATGCAAATGTAGATTGCATTTCTGTTTTAACCGAACCATATTTTTTTCTTGGGGATAATTCATACATTCAAATTGTAAAAGATATAAGCAAAAAGCCTGTTTTAAGAAAAGATTTTATAATAGATGAACTTCAAATTTATGAATCAAAAATAATAGGTGCAAATTGCGTTCTTTTAATTTGTTCTCTTTTAGATGAAATTAAACTTTCAAAATTTTTAAAAATTGCAGAAGATTTGAATTTATCCGCCCTTGTTGAAGCACACAATGAAGATGAAATTAAAACGGCAATAAAAGCAAATGCAAGAATTATTGGCGTAAACAATAGAAACCTAAAAACTTTTGAGGTTGATTTTAATAACAGCTTAAAATTAAGAAAATTGGTTCCAAGTGATATTCTTTTTGTTTCAGAATCAGGAATAAAAACAAGAGATGATATTATAAAACTTCAAAATGCAAACGTTAATGCGGCTTTAATTGGTGAAACTTTTATGAGAAGTGAAAACAAAATTGCTGAAATTAAAAAGTTAAGAGGCGAAATTTGAAAATAAAAATCTGCGGAATTAAGACATCAGATGAAATTGAAATAATGAATGAATTTCTGCCCGATTATATCGGCTTTGTTTTTGCAAAAAGCAAAAGAGAAGTTGATTTTAAAAAAGCGCTTCAATTAAAACAAAATTTGAATAAAAAAATTAAAGCAGTTGGCGTTTTTGTTAATAGCAAAATTGAAGATATTCTAAATTTTTATAATGAAAAAATAATAGATATAGCGCAACTCCACGGGGAATACAGCGAAGGCGACATTGAAAAATTAAAAAATAGAGGCTTAAGTATTATTAAAGTTATAAAAGTAAAAGAAAATTTTTATGATATTAAAACAAAAGCAGATTTTATTTTGTTTGATACGTATTCCCCAATTCAAGCAGGGGGCTTAAATAAAACTTTTAATTGGAATATAAAAATCAACTCAAATGTTCCTTATTTTATTGCAGGCGGAATAAACGAAGGAAACATTTTAGAAATGAGAGAAAAATTAGACCCTTATGGGGTTGATATATCTTCTGGCGTTGAAGAAAACGGTTTTAAGACAAAAGAAAAAGTTTCTAATATAATAAAGATTGTAAGAGGATAAAAGCTTATGACAAACGGAAAATATGGCGAATTTGGGGGACAATACATTCCTGAAACCCTGATGCATGAAATAATAAACCTTGAAAAATCTTATGATTTTTATAAAAACGATGAAAAATTTAATGAAGAATTAAATTCATTATTAAAAAAATACGCAGGGCGCCCATCACTTTTATATTTTGCAAAAAATATGACAAAAGATTTGGGCGGCGCTAAGATTTATCTTAAAAGGGAAGATTTGAACCACACGGGTTCTCATAAAATAAATAATGTCTTAGGGCAAGTTCTTCTTGCAAAATATATGGGCAAAAAAAGAGTTATAGCAGAAACGGGCGCAGGCCAGCATGGTGTTGCAACGGCAACTGCAGCTGCACTTTTAGGGTTAGAATGCGAAATTTTTATGGGCAAGGAAGACACTAAAAGGCAAGCTTTAAATGTTTATAGAATGGAGCTTTTAGGTGCAAAAGTAAATGCTGTTGAATCAGGCACCGCAACTTTGAAAGATGCTGTTTCAGAAGCCATGAGAGAATGGAGCAGAAGGGTTGATGACACTTTATATGTTTTAGGTTCTGTTATGGGGCCGCACCCATATCCTATGATTGTTAGAGATTTTCAAAGTATTATAAGTAAAGAAGCAAGAGAAGAAATTTTAAAGGTAGAAGGCAAATTGCCCGCAGCCGTTTTAGCATGCGTTGGCGGCGGTTCTAATGCAATAGGCATGTTTTATAATTTTATAGCTGATAAACAAGTTCGCCTGATTGGTTTAGAAGCAGCAGGTAAAGGTGTTGACACGGAATTTCACGCTGCAAGCATTACAAAAGGAACTTTAGGTATATTCCATGGGATGAAATCAATTTTTTGCCAAGATAATTTCGGGCAAATTGCACCCGTTTATTCAATTTCAGCAGGGCTTGATTACCCGGGGATTGGGCCTGAGCATGCTTATTTACACAAAACAAAGAGGGCAGAATATATTCCAATAACAGATGATGAAGCAGTTGATGCTTTTGAATATTTATCAAGAAAAGAAGGAATAATTCCTGCAATAGAAAGTGCTCATGCGGTGGCTTATGCTATGAAATTAGCGCCAACATTAAAAAATGATGAAAATATTATAATTTGTTTATCAGGCAGAGGCGATAAAGATGTTGCCCACATTGCAAGATATAGAGGATTAAACATTTATGAGTAATACATATTTTGACAACAATGTTTTTAATAAAGGAAAAGCTTTTATTCCATTTTTAACAGCGGGGTATCCCACATTAGAAGCAACAGAAAAGCTTATTTTAAAAATGGAAGAAGCAGGGGCAGATTTAATTGAAGTTGGAATACCATTTTCTGACCCTATTGCAGAAGGCCCTGTTATTCAAAAATCGAGCCAATTAGCGCTTAAAAACGGTGTTAATGCTGAAAAAATTTTTGAAATGTTAAAAAGAATAAGAGAAAAATCAAATTTACCTATGGTTTTTATGGCTTATGCAAATTCTTTATTTGTATATGGCTTGGATAAATTCTTTCAAAAATGCCAAGAATTAGAAATAAAAGGTGTAATTTTACCCGATGTTCCTTATGAAGAAAAAGAAGAATTTGAAGAAGTTGCAAAAAAATATGATGTTGAAATAATTTCATTTATAGCGCCAACTTCAAACGACAGAATTAAAATGATAGCTCAAGCATCCCGTGGGTTTATTTATGTTGTTTCTTCTCTTGGAACAACCGGTGTTAGAGAAGAAATTACAACAGATTTAGGCGCAATTAATGAAGTTATAAGGCAAACAACAATAACAAAAACAGCAATCGGGTTTGGAATAAATAACCCAATTCAAGCAAAAGAAATTGCAAAACATTCTGATGGCGTTATTGTGGGTTCTGCTATTATAAAATTAATTGAAAAATCGGGCGATAATTATTTAGATGCGGTTTATAATTATGTTAAAGAAATGAAAGAAGCGATTAATTTGTAACTTCTTTTTTGGCTTTTTCTAAAATTACCGTTAAAACCGCAAATAAAATTAAAATAATTCCCGCTATATTTTTTGGTGTTAAAACTTCGCCAAAAATTGTGACACCAAAAAATATGGCAGTTAATGGTTCAAGCGCCCCTAAAATTGAAGTTGGAATTGAACCTATCATTTTTATTGATAAATTTAAAAATTCAATTGAGCAAATTGTGGGGAAAATTGCAAGCCCAAGCGCCAATAACCACAAATTAGGGGTATTTAGAGGGTCTAAGTTTGCCCCAAAATTTACGCTTGAAATTAGAACAACAAGCCCAAATAAAAGAGCATAAAAACAAAGCTTGAAACTGTCTATTCTTCTAATTTCTCTTGTAGTTTTAATTTTTACAATGTATAGAGCATAAGAAAGTGCAGACAATAAAACAATAAAAACACCTTTTATGCTGAATTTTTGAACATTGCCGTCATATAGCAAAGCAATTCCAAATAATGTTATAAAAATAGAAATTATAATTCCTTTTTGAACTTTTTCCCCATAAAATAAAATCATTATAAGAGCAACAATAACGGGGTAGATAAAAAGAATGGTGCAGGCAATTCCTGCGTCAATATACCTGAAAGAATCATATAAAGTAACAGATGAAACTGCAAACAAAACCCCTAAAATAAAAATTGGAATTATTTGATTTTTCTTAATTTTTAAAGGAACTTTTTTTACAAATTTAATTAAAATGAAAAAAATAAAAAGAGCAATAATATACCTATAAAAAAGAATTGAATTCATTGAAATTCCCATTTTATTCATAGGCAGGGCAAATAAAGGGTTTGCCCCATAACAAGCCGCAGCAAGTGCGCCAAATAAATAACCTTTTATTTTTTCGTTCATAAAGAATTTTTATAATAAAAAACATTTTTTTACAACCATAAACCCTTAATAATACTAAATGTTTCATCGCCCACAAGGTCTTCAACCGCATATCGAAGAGCATCAATTAAATGGTTGTCTTTATCTTCTGGAACAGGGATAATTTCACCTTCTAAATTTTTTTTAAAGGAATAATTAAAAAATTCTTTTTCTGAATTTTTGCAATCGGGGTGAATATAAATTTTAGTGAAACTTTGAAGAAATTTAATTCCCCCTTCAATGCTTCCTTTTCCTTTTTTGGCAGCTATTGCGTTAATTCCTTTCATTCTGAATTCTGCTATACTTTTTGGTTCGTTTGAATCGCAAGTTACATATTCTAATCCCACAATTTCTTTAACCAAAGGAATTGAATCTTTATTTAAAAGGTTAATTCTATAAATTTCATCTGTTATATAGAGGCAATCTTTTTCAATTGCAGCTCTTATAAATGCAAATGGGTCTGTTGAAAAGCCCCAGTCTATGCCGTTATAATATTTTTCAAATTTATTTTTATCAAATTCTTTAACTTCTAAATTTAAAAATACCCTGCCTTCAATAAAGCCAACTTCGCCAAGCCCGTAAACTCTCCAAAAATTTTCATCATTTTTTCTTGATTCTAAGGCATTTACAATTTCTTTTTCCAAAAAAGGGTTATCTTTATAGGTTGATTTTATTAAAATGGAATTTTTTTCTTCTTTGGCTAAAATTTCATCATGCACCCAAAATCTTCTTGTGGGGTTAAAATCTATAAAAACCTTTTCTCTTGTTCTTATAATTAATTGTTCTGCTATTTTGTAATTCAGGTGGTTTGCTTCATTTAAGTATAAAATATCTCTGCGCCCCCCATGGGCTTTTCCTATGGTATCAACAGATATAAAGTTAATTGTTCCATTTTGAAATAAAAGAGATTTATTTGTTTTTGAAAAAAGGGAATAAAAATCAAGCCCAAATTGCGATAACACTTTTGGCATATCAAGCAGAACACCTGTTTTTAAGTGGTTTTGAGTAAGGCCCACTATATCTATTTCAAATTTATGTTTAAGCGCCAAAACCGTTAATAATTGGAGCGTTGAAAAAGTTTTGGTGCTTGAAGTGCCGCCTTGGTTTATAATGTAGCGATATTTTTTGTAGGCAACAGCCATTTTTTCAAATACTTTGGATAATTTTAAATAATTCATAATTGAGATTTAAATTTCATCAATGAGCTTTTTTTGGCGTTTTGTTTGAACAATTACATTTAGAGTAAAATTTTTTTCATTTTCAGATTCAATTTTCATTTGGGCAAATTTTGCTTTTAATTCTTCAATTTTAACTGCAAGTGCAATATTAATATCCCCTTTTTCATTTGGGGTTAGTGCCATTTTTTCAAGCTCATCAAGCCTTTCTATTGTTTCATCAGTGCTAAAAGACATAATTTTACCGCCTTTAATTTTGTATAACCTTTCCTTAAAAGTTTAAGGAGCCTTATATGTATTTTAAGCCTTTTTAAAAGCGGCATTTTTGATGTGCCGAAAATCTCTGCCTGATTGCCAAAAAGGGGGTCAATATATAAAATTATTCCATCCAAGTTTATTTGCCAATCGCCAAAATTATAAGAATTAAAATCGGGGAAAAATTCATCTGCAATTTTTGTATAAATTTTTTGCAATAACTTCTCTTTTTCAATCAGAAACTCATCTTGGGGGTTTATTTTATAATATTTTTTAAATTTTGGCGTATGCTTTCTTTTGTATTTTTTCTTTTTTTGCATAAAAAAATATTACATCTTTTTATTTCTTTTAGATATATCTTTTAGAAATAATTTTACAAAAGTTAAAAAAAGACCTGAAAAAATTTTTTCAGGCCGCAATTTATGAAAAGATAATTTATGAAAAGATAAACTTTTATGCGTTTAATTTGAGTTCTCTTTCTTGAATGTTGCCATCTTCATCTAATGTGAAAGATAGAACTCTGTTTCTTTTGTTAATTATTTGCGCAAAAACATCTTTGAATTTATCTGAATGTTTTTTAATTTCTTCTTTTATTCCTTTTTTAATTTCAGGTGTTGATTCTTCTTCAACATCGGGGTTGAAAGCAACTTTTGAAGGTTTAATTGTGCCAAATTCTTCTTCATTTGTCTTGTCTGCTTGAACATCTGCTTCTACAATTGCTTTAATGTTCCCTTCATTATCTTCTACACCAAAATATCTTTTAAGATATCCCCCGTTCATATAATGGTCGCAAAAACGGTTATATAAATTTCTGCCGCCTTTGCCTTGTGTTGGTTCCCACCTGTCAACTTGATCTCTTATGTGAAGCATATCAAAAAAGCCATATTCATATTCAACAAAATTTAATGGTTCACCTTTTTTATCTTGGCCCATTGTACCTAATTGTTTTTGGCCAAAATGAATGTTGTTAATAGCGTTAATGTTCATAATTCCTTTTCTCTTTTTTTATTTTTTATTCTTGCAAGAATATTAAAACCCCTGAAAAAAAATTTGTGCTAAAATTTTTTTTATGAATTATGCAATTATTTTAGCTTCAGGAAAAGGCGAAAGATGCGGCCTTGATGTTCCAAAACAATTTGTCAAAATAAACGGCAAAACCATTTTAGAATATACGATTGAAGCTTTTAATAAAAATGAATTAACGGATAAAATAATTTTAGTTACAAGCAAAGATTACCTTGATTTTTGCAAAAAATTGAAGTATAAAAAAATTTTTATGGTAACAGAAGGCGGGAAAAGAAGGCAAGACAGCTCAAGAATAGGTGTTAATTTAATTAAAGAAGATGACGCCAAAGTTTTAATCCATGATGGCGCAAGGCCTTATATTAAAAATGAGCTTATAAATAATTGCTACATTGCGCTTGATAAGTTTAATGCCATAAATACAGGCGTTGAAACCACAGACACCATTATGGAAGTTGATGAAAATAAAATAATTAAAAAAATTCCAAAAAGAAAAAATTTACTAAGGTGCCAAACCCCGCAAGGGTTTATTTCAGGTTTAATTAAAAAAGCCCATAAAATTGCACTTGAAAAAAACCTTAGTGTCACAGACGATGCAGGGTTAATTGTGAATTTAGAATTAGATGATGTTTTTGTGGTTGACGGCGATATTGAAAACATCAAAATAACATATAAAGATGACATTATAAAAGCCAAAGAAAGGCTTAAATAATTTTTTATTTTATTTTTTAGAGCATATCGCCCATGCCAAATGTGAAGAACCCGTTGGACCTTGAGCCTGCCGTATTTGTTAACGGGAAGCCATAATCTAAGTTGATTGGGCCAAGGCCAGGGATAAATATTCTGATACCTGCGCCTGCTGTAATTGCATAACCGGGCCTATCATAGAGTTCATCACCCAAAGATTGGTTAAAGATTTTACCTGCATCAACAAAAGCAGCTAACCTTATATTGTTTATAAATGAATTTGATGTTAAGCGGTCAATAAATGGAATTGGTGTTCTGTATTCAACACTACCCATCATAAAGCCATCGCCCGTACCGACTTCAGAGATATTAAAGCCTCTAATTGTGTATGGGCCGCCTAAATTATACATTGCAAATTCCGGAATATTGCCGTTCAAGTTGCCCCCTGCACGAGCAGTTAAGACAATTGAAGATTTTCTGCCTGCAGGAATAAATTTCTTAATAACACCTTCAAGTTTGCCGTATGAACCGGCACCTGCTATACTTAGCGCTTCTTCTAAGCTGATTCTTGCAACAACACCATGCCTTGGGTTTGTAATATTATCCCTTGTATCATAAGTAATTGCAGGAATTGCCCTTAAGTAGAAACCGCCTTCTAACATTTTATGTCTTTGATCCATAGAAAGGCCGTGAGCCGCAAAAAGATTTCTCATTTGGGTTTCATCGCCTTCAGAGAGGTTAACATCTTCTGCGCCCAATGAAATGCTTCCTGTTAACCTTGGATATTTTTCAAACACTCTTGCTAAAGTAACATCGCCGCCATATCTTTTTTCAACAGCCAATGGAACCTGATATGAACCAAAGCTTCTTAAAAATGCTCTAAAACCAAGAGATTGCCCTTGTTTTTTAAAATGTGGTTCTAAAAATGAAAGTTCGGCTTGCCAGTTTGCACGTCTTAAAACGCTGTTGTCGTTCATTAAGATACCTGTACCTGCCATAACGTTCAGGTTAATTTTTTGGCCTAAACCTCTAAAGTTGTTTTCACCAAAACCAACGGAGCCAAAGAAACCTGAGCTTGAATCTACACCAACGCCGAGCGAAATTTTACCCGTTCTTTGTTCTTCAAGTGAAATTGTAACATCATATAGGCCTGTTTCTTCATTTAAGACAATATCTCTTTGAACATCTTTAAATGCGGCCGTCCCCATTAAGCGCATAATATCGGAGCGCATAACGTTTTCATTATAAACTTCACCAACAGAAGATAAAATGTTTCTTTTTACAATAAAGTCTTTTGTTTTGTGGTTGCCCACAACATTAATGTTGCCTATGGTGCCTTCATTTATGTGAATGTTTATAACACCATCGGGGTCATCTGTCATTTCAGAAACCCTTGCAACTATATAACCCCTTGCAGCGTAAAGTTCTTGAATTCTTTCAATTGCACGGTTTAATTCAATAATGTTTTGAGGCTGTCCTTCCAAGGGAGATAAAATTTCTAAAATATCAGAAGACGGGATTGAATTGTTGCCTGTAATTGTAAACCCTGTTATGGGAGGGTTTTCTTCAACAACAATTCTTAATCTGACAGAACCGTCATCTAATTTAATTGGAACCGCACGAATATTTTGAGTGAAATATCCTGTTGCATAAAGGTTGTTTAAATCTTTGGTAATTTCTTTTCTGTCGTAAATGTGGCCTTCTTTAGATGAAATCATATCTTTGATAAAAGAAGTTTCCACCATATTATTCCCTAGAATTTCAAGGGTTTTAACGTAAACAAGGTTTTCATCCCCTTCATAGTAAGATTCATCTTCAGTGTTTTCAACTGCGGGGACTTCGCCTTCTTCAACATTTTCAACATTTTCATCTAAAACAGGGGTAATTTCTTCATCAAGCCCATCTGAGGGCAATTTTTCTTCAATTACCTTTTCTTGTTTTTGCTTATTTTTCTTAAAAAAGGGGAACTTAAAATTAAAAGCCAATGCAGGGTTAGAGGCCTGTAATATTGATATAACAGTTAAAATTAGTATAAAACGTTTTATTTTATTAAATGACATTAACTTCTCAAACTAACCCTATCAAAGACATGATAATAAAATTATACATATAATAAAAACCTTGTACAAATATTTTACAAAAAATATAAGTTTAAAGCATTAGTAAAATTTTATTTTGGACGTTATAGGCTGATTGTATTCGGTTTTATTAATAGACCTTGCATCCACAATTGGAGAAGGCGGCATGATAGACCACTTGAATAGCGCTGTTTGCACTCTTTTGTGGAATTTATCAATCCATTCTGATTTTTGCTTATTTGTAATTTGGTTTTTTTGTTCATATAAAAACCATTCTTTAAGCATTTCATCTTTTGTTTGGTGAAGATTTTCTATTCTCCAGATAATTTCATCCAAAAATTCATAAGGCATAAGGGCATCTTCTGCAAGCAAGGGTTTGCCTGTTTTTGGGTCTATTGCAAGTTCGGCCCCCGGGCGTTTATTTAAAATTGCCCTTGGAATTGCATTTTTTTGAATACGATTTGCATTTAACCACCTTGCAAGAGCAAAAAGTTTTGTTTTTGTAACATCTGCAATTGGCGCAAAACCGCCTGACATATCGCCGTTTATTGTGGCATAGCCCATATAAAGTTCTGATTTGTCGCTTGTTGCAATTGGAATTGTGCCTGAAAATTCATTTGAAATTCCCCATAAAATCATGGCACGAGAGCGTGCTTGAATGTTATCCATGGTTAAGGGGGCAGTATATCTGCCATCCCAAGATTTTTCAACGTTATTAAAAACTTCATTAAATGTATTTTTAGAAGCTTCTACCATTTCATTAATCGGAATTTCAAAATAATTAATTCCTAAATTTTCGCAAAGTTCTTTAGCGTCAGATTTGCTTTCTTTGCTTGTAATTTTGGATGGCATGGAAACTGCATAAACGTTTTTATTACCAAGAGCATCAGCTAATAAAACAGCACAAACGGAAGAATCTAAGCCGCCTGAAACGCCAAGCACCGCCCTTTTAAAGCCATTTTTCTTAAAGTAATCTCTAATTGAATTAATTATCGTTAAATAAGTTCTTTCTAAATCTGGTTCATAATCAAGTGAAAATGCTTTTTGTTCATTTAAACTTTTGTCTAAGCCTGAAGGCAGAGAAAAAATTTGGTTTAAATTGTTTTTGGTTGGTTTTTTGGTTGGCATTGAAAGCAAAAAGAACTGTTCTTCAAAAGATTTTGCCCTTGCAATAATTTTGCCTTTTTCATCATAGCACCTTGATGAACCCAAAAATGAAATGTTATCAACAGCGCCCACTTGGTTAACATAAACAATCGGAGTTTTATGTTTTTTAGATACAAAAGATAACATATTATTTAAAAGTTGTTCTTTTTTAGCTCTTGTTGGGGATGATGAACAATTTATAATAATATCGGGGTGTTGAGTTTTAACAATTTCATCAACAGGGTCGAAACTATAAACAGGCGTTTCAAAGAAATCTTTGTCTGCCCAGTTTTCTTCACAAATTACAATGGCAGCTTTATTTGAACCAATTTCTATGATTCTGTCTGTTGGGTTAAATTCGGCCGATTGAAAATATCTTGCATCGTTAAATTCGCTATAAACAGGAAGCAAGGTTTTTCTTATAATTTTTTCAATTTTTTTATTTTGTAAAACTGCAACAGAGTTAAAATATCTTTTACCTATATAAAACCTGTTAAATTCGCAAAAACCGATTAAAACTTTTGTATTGCCGGTTAATTTTGCAAGCTTTTCTAAATATTCAATGTTTTTTTCAACAATATTTGGAAATCTGTCTATAATATCAAAAACAGGATAACCCATTAAAAATAATTCGGGGAAAACTATTGCTCCAAGTTTTAATTCGTTTGCCCATTCAATATAAATTTTTGCTTTATTAAAGTTATGTTCAATATCGCAAACAACAGGGTCAACTTGAGCAAGCGCAATAGTATCTTTATTTACTAAGGGTTTTAACCTTTTTATTGTTTCTTTTTTATCAACGGCTTCGCCGTTTAATTCCATATTAATTAAAGTTGTAATTTCATTCATAGCACAATATTTTTAGCATAAAAGAAAAAAAATATAAACATTTTTTATCAAAATTTGCAACGGCTTATTGCTTGTTGTACAATAGAGTTACCGTGCATGAGTTATGCGCATTAATTATTTTTAAGGAGTTTAATTTTGAGCCAAACTAATTTATTTGACCATGGAAAAATCGTACCTGTTAATATTAGAGATGAAATGAAGCGTTCATATATCGACTATGCAATGAGTGTTATTGTAGGTCGTGCATTGCCTGATGTTAGAGACGGGCTGAAACCTGTTCACAGAAGAATTCTTTTTGCTATGAACGAACTTGGCATGGCGCCTGATAAACCTTTTAAAAAGTGTGCCAGAATCGTCGGGGAAGTTCTTGGTAAATATCACCCCCACGGCGATACTGCGGTTTATGAATCTTTAGTTAGGATGGCACAAGATTTTGCAACAAGATATCTAACAATAGACGGCCATGGCAACTTTGGTTCTGTGGATGGCGATTCCCCCGCTGCTATGAGGTATACGGAAGCAAGAATGCACAAAATTACAACCTCAATGTTAGCGGATATTGATTGCGAAACGGTTGAATTTATGCCAAACTTTGATGGTTCTCTTCAAGAGCCTGCGGTTTTACCTGTCAGATTACCAATGCTTTTATTAAACGGCGTTTCAGGCATTGCAGTTGGTATGGCAACAAATATTCCGCCCCATAATTTATGCGAAATTGTTGAAGGCACAAAAGCCTTGATAGATAACCCCGACATTACAAATGAAGGGTTAATGGAATATATTAAAGGGCCCGATTTCCCAACTGCCGCAACAATTATTGGAACAAGTGAAATTAAAAAAGCTTATGAAACAGGCAGAGGTTCAATTAAAATGTCAGCGGTTTCAACCATTGAAGAAATTCAAGGGGGAGCAGGCAGACAGTCTAAAACAGCAATTGTAATCACTGAATTACCATATCAAGTTAACAAGGCTCAATTAATTATGAAAATTGCAGAGCTTGTTAAAGATGAAAAAATTAAAGGTATCTCAGATATTAGAGATGAATCAGACAGAGACGGCATGAGGGTTGTTATTGAATTAAAACGTGATGCAAAACCTGATGTTGTTCGAAATAACCTTTACAAACAAACCCCATTGTTATCAACATTTGGGGTGAATATGGTGGCACTTGTCGGCCAGCAACCAAGGCTTCTTAATTTATATGAAGTTTTGAATGAATTTGTTGAGCATAGGGTTGAAGTTATTACAAGAAGAACAATTTTCTTCTTGAAAAAAGCAAAAGCAAGAGCCCACATATTAGAAGGCTTGATGATTGCCTTAAATGCATTAGATGAAGTTATTGAATTAATTAAAAAATCAAAAACAACAGAAATGGCTCGTGAAGGCTTAATGAACAGATTCGGGCTTGACCTTGAGCAAGCAAATGCAATCTTAGAAATGCAATTAAGAAGGTTAACAGGCTTAGAACAAGACAAAATAAGAGCCGAATATAATGATTTGTTAGAAAAAATTAAAGAATACGAAGCAATTTTAGCTGATAGAAACAAAATTTTAACAATCATTAAAACAGAACTTGATGAAGACAAAGAAAAATACGGCGATGAAAGAAGAACACAAATTCTTCCCGAACAAGGCGAATTCAACATTGAAGATTTAACCCCAAATACTTCAATGGCTGTTTTCATTACAAGACAAGGCTATATTAAAAGAATTTCGCTTGATACTTTTGAAAGGCAAAACCGCGCCACAAGGGGCAAAGGCGGCATGAAAACAAAAGAAGACGATGATGTTGAACATTTCTTTACTGCAAAAATGCACGATAAAGTTTTATTCTTCTCATCTCGCGGCGTTGTGTACAGCTTAAATGTTTATGATTTCCCTGAAGGTTCAAGACAATCTAAGGGCTTGCCAATCATAAATGTTCTTCCGATTGAACAAAACGAACAAATAACAGCAGTTGTTCCTGTCAGCAAATTTGATTCAAGCACAAACTTAATTATGCTGACAAAAGAAGGCTACATAAAAAGAATAAGCTTGGATAACTTTGCTTCAATCAGAAAATCGGGCATTATTGCAATTACCTTAGAAGAAAATGACACCTTGAATTGGGTGAAATTAGCAAAAGATGATGATGAAGTTATAATCGGTACTGCTTGCGGCATGGCAATCAGGTTTGCAATTTCAGACTTAAGGCCTTTAGGAAGAGCTGCAAGGGGCGTTAACTCAATGAAATTAAGAACAGGTGATACAATCATAGGCTGCGATGTTGTTCCAAAAGATTATGATGCAGACCTTCTTGTTTTAACATCTGATGGTTTTGGTAAACGTTCAAAACTTTCTGAATTCAGACCTCAAAACAGAGGCGGATTAGGTTTAATTGCAACTAAGTTCAAAACCTCAACCTCAAGGCTTGTAGCATTAACTATTGTTGAAGAAAAAGATGAAATTATGGTAGTTAGTGCAAATGGTGTTGTTACAAGGGTTTCAGCTTCTGACATTTCAAGACAAGGCCGCCCTGCAACAGGTGTTAAGGTTCAGAATTTATCTGAAGGCGACAGCGTTGTTTCAGTTAATAAAATTATTGACCCCGATGACGGCACAACAACACCTGAAGGGGAAAACCAAAAAGCTGAAGAAGATAATTCAGTTTCACAAACAAACCTTTCATTTGAAGAATAATTTTAAATTTGATATTAAAAAGCCCTTGAAATTCAAGGGCTTTTGTTTTATTCACTTTTTGCACCGTTTTCAATTAAAATTTTTACAATTTCTTTTCTGTCTTTTTTTATTGCATAATCCAATGGGGTTTTATTTCCAAGCTTTTTATTTACATCAGCGCCATATTCAATTAAAAGTTTCACAGTTTCAACATCATTTTTTTTGATTGAATAAAACATTGGGTTTGTTTTTTTAAATGTTACCATGCAAGGAATTGCCGTTTGTTCAACGTCTGCGCCATTTTTAAGCAAAAGTTCGGTTATTTTTTTGTTCCCCTCGATAATAGAATAAATTAAAGGGGTAACGCCCATAAAGGTTTCATTAACATCAAAGCCCGATTTTATAAAAAGATTAACAAGCTTTATATCTTGCTTTTGAATTGCCCCAAAAAAGCCAATTGGCCTGTATGGAAGGTTGTTTTCCCTAATTTCAATTTTTGCTTCTTCAATTTCATAGGGGTTAGCTGAAAAACTTGGAAGATTAAAATTAAAAAATAGAAAAAATAAAAAAATAAAAACGCCTTTTTTCAAAATTTTACCCCCATAAATTCCAAAACTAAGAATATTATAGCATAATCAATTGCGGCATTTGCATTTAATATTTTGGCATTTCCCTTTTTTATTCGGGTTTAAAATTTTTTCCGTTATATATTCAGCGTCAAAACCGTATTTTTTAGCAAGTTGGGCTTTTATCCAAATGTCTGTCTTATAAAGTAAGATAATTATTCAATATCCAAATTAACAATTTTTTTAATGTCTTCGCTGTTTCCCCAGTTTTTATCATATAAATTTTGCATGACAAAATTATGAAATGATGAATATTGCCAATCTTTAACATCTTTAACAAGATTGTGTTTTACAGGATTATAATGAATGTAATCAATATGATTGTTAAGTTCTTTTTCTGTAAGAATTGTGTGTTCAAAATATCTGCGTTGAAAAATTCCTTTTTCGCCTTTGTTAATATAACCGTAGGTTGGGGTTTCTACCCCAACATTATAGTTTTTTGAAAAATAATATTTTATTGAAGTAATGATTTTAGGATAATCTTTAATATTATGAGGATTTAAAATTAGGTGAATATGATCAGGCAAAACGCATATTGCTATAATTTTAAATTTAAAATAGAGTTTTGCATTTTTAAATGATTGCCTTAAAAGTTTGATGTTATCAATAAAAATATTTTTTCTTTTGTATGAAACAATAATTAGATGAATATAGCTATTTGGAACAAAAACACGTTTATAATTCATTATTTCATTTTATATCAAATATTTTGTTGGGGTAGAAACCCCAACCTACTAACTATCATAAATATAAAGTTGGGGTGGAAACCCTAACCTGCAAATTAATATACAATACAACCACCGAAAGTTTTCATAGAATCGTTTACGTTTATATCATCAAAATAAACAACTGCTAAAACTCTTTTATAAATATCTAACCCCTTAAATTCAAAATAAGTTTTATCTGTATTTTTATACAAATTCTTTAAATATTTTTTAGAATTCTTTCCTTTTAATAAGACATTATCAATGGATAAATTATTCAAATATGCCTGTTTAAAAGCTCTATTGTTTACATTTGTTTCAAAACAATCAATTCCAATAAGGCGAGCTGGAAATTCATTTTTATCAACCCTTAAAATAATCGTGTCACCATCGATAATTTTTACTAACTCAGTAGAAATTTTATTTTCTGAATTTGCAGGCAAGTTCAATAAAATAAGGGAAACAAAAAATAATACTTTGAATTTTATACCATTCATATATACATTTAACCATACTTTGTAAGATTAGAAATTAATATATACAAACGGCATAATATTGTCAAGTATATTGTAAGGTTAAATATTATGGCAGTTGAAAGAAAATTAATGAGAAACGGAAACGGATGGGCGCTTAGCATAAATTCAACAATTCTTGGGTTGTTAGATGTAAACCCTGAAGTTGATATGGTTAAATACACAATCGAAAACGATAAATTAATAATCACTAAAGGCAGCAAAAAAGAAGAAAAATAAGAAATGCTAAGTTGAATTTCAATCTAATTTTTCACCCCAAAGTTGAGCAATAAAAAAGACCTTATTAAAAGGTCTTTTTTATATAAATGGGGCGGACAGTGGGATTCGAACCCACGCATAATGGAACCACAATCCATGGTCTTAACCGCTTGACGATGCCCGCCACGACATTTTTATTTAATTATCAACTTATAAAGCACTTTCAACCAATTGGTATCAGCAAATATAAGCATATTCTAAAAATAAAATAATTTCAAGTGAAAGAATTTAAAAAATTGCCCAAGTGTTTATTTTTGAAAAGTTTAAGTTTTCAATTAAAATATATGTAATGAAAAAAATTATATTTATTTTTATTTTTTTAATATTTCTAATTTCACCTTCAAATTGCGAAACCTTGAAGGGTTCCACAAGCTATGATGCCCCATTTAAAGGGTTTTTTGGCACGTGGCATGTTACAAGCAAAATTGAATCATCAAACAATTATTCAATTTTTAATAAAATGAGCGTCGATATTTGGAACTTATCAGGGTA
>CALYDL010000016.1 GCA_944325145.1 Candidatus Gastranaerophilales bacterium | reverse complement strand
AAAAAGCGGACATTTTGTGTAATTTGCTATTCAAAATTTATATTAAACTTGGAAAAACCCCGCAAATTGTGCCTTTTAGAATTATAATTATTTCGCATAATTATATGATATTCACTCCTAAGTCGGAAGTAAAATTTTTAAGGGGAAATTGCTTCCCTGAGTTTATTTTATAAATATTTTACCAAAATAAATTCCAAAACTTTAAGATGAGTTTTCTAAAACTAAGTGTAAAAAATATCGGAATAATTTTACCCCTTAAAGAAGGAAGCAAAATTAAGAGAAAATGTTAGATTTTTGCAAAATTTTAAGTTCAAACTGTATTTAAATTGCGTTTTAAAATAGTTTTATGGGTGTTTTATAAAATTTTCTGCTTAAAATTCAGATATAATCGGACACAAAACAACATATTTCCCCCTCAATGACTTCCCTTTTGAGAGAAAGCAGTCTAACATACAGTAGCTTCAATAATAAATAAGGATACGGTATGGCAGACATTAATAATAATGATATTTGGATTGATGTTGAAACGCTTGCAAAATTGAAAAATATTACAAGAAGAGCAGTTCGGCTTGCATTAAATCAAAATAAGTATGAATACAAAGTTGAAAATATTAGAGGCGGCAAAACATACAAGATTAAATTATCAACACTTGAAGAAGAACTTCAGCTTAAATATTTTCAGGAATATTATGACGATTATAAAACCTGTGATAACGAGGTTATTGAACTAAGCAATCTCAATATCAAACAAGAAAAACTAATCTCTGAAAACCAAAGAAAAATTGCACTTGCTAAATATGATTTAATCTATGCGTGGCTTGATTTCAGGAAAGAATATAAAAGAGATAAGTTGAAAACAAGTGGCAACATCCCCGACAAAGAATTCTTGCAATTATATAATACAGGGATGTTTCAGGAAGAGATTTTTAGGATTTTAGGTAAAGTCTCAATCGGCTCGCTTTATCGCTGGCGGGCACTTTTGGATTACAACAAAGATTGGACTGCACTTGTTAGGCAATACAAATATTCAACAAGAAAAGAATACAGAACGACATTAAACGAAGAACAAATAAAAATATTTATACAGATTTTGCTCTCCCCAAGTGCATTTTCAATAGGTAAAGCAATTTCTTTAACCAAGCATATTCTAAAAGAACGCGGTCATGAGATTTTACCTAAAGATATTACATTCAGGCGGTATGCGGAGTGGTTCAGGGATAATAATTTCGATAAATGGACACTTGCAAGAGACGGCGAAAAAGCATTAAAAGATAAAGTAAGTCCGTTTATTGTAAGAAACGCTGCACTTTTAAAAGCAGGGCAAGTGCTTGTCGCAGACGGCCATACGCTCAATTTTCAGGTAATAAATCCTTTCACAGGCAAACCCTGCCGAGCAACTTTGCTTGGTTTTTTGGATTGGAAATCCGGCGGTCTTGTCGGGTACGATATTATGCTTGAAGAATGTACGCAAAATATCGCATCAGCTCTAAGAAATGCTATTTTAAAAATGGATCACATTCCTGAATATGTTTATCAAGATAATGGAAGAGCGTTTAAAAGCAAATTCTTCAATGGGGATAAAAAGTTTGAGGAATTAGGGTTTACAGGAGTCTACAATAAACTCGGAATAAAGCCTGTCTATGCCACTCCATACAACGCTCGAGCGAAAGTCATCGAGCGTTTCTTTTTGGATTTTCAGGAAAGTTTTGAAAAGCTGATTCCAAGTTACATTGGCACAAGCATTGAAAATAAGCCGGCATATTTGATGCGAAACGAAAAGTTGCACAAAAATATTCACGAAAAATTCGGCTTTACTCCAACCATTGAGCAGGCACTTAAAATGATAGATAAATGGCTTGAATTCAAACACTCGCAACCTTGTCCGAACGCTAAAGATAAAACAATTCAAGAAGTTTTAAACGAAATCGAAAAGCAAAATATTGACGAAAACTCGCTTGATGATTTGATGATGGCACAAGAAATTAAGAGCATCGGCAGAAACGGAATCCGGTTTTTGAAAGCTGATTATTTTGATGAGGCGCTTTATGGTATCAAAGAAAAAACGGTTATAAAGTACAGTTTGTTTGACCTTTCCTATATAAAAGTCTATTCGATGAAGGGCGAATTTATCTGTAAGGCAAACCGCATAACAGAAACGCATCCGCTTGCGTATCAAATGGGCGATATTAAAGATATTGAGGATTACAAACAAAAGATTGAAAAACAACAAAAGCTTCGCAGAAAAACAATTAAGGCTGTCAGGGAGCATTTCAATTTAGAGGATATGGATTATCTTGAAAAAGAATTGATGCAAAATATTCGGATACCTGAACCTGAGTCGATTAAAGAAATTACGGTTCAGCCTGAACCAAAGCCGAAACAAGATTTTGAACCAAAGGTTAAGACTTCAATTGTAGCACGACCAATATTTAAAAGTGCATATGAACGCTACGAATGGCATATGCAAAATGGGTGCATTTGCCAAGAGGACAGAACGTGGCTAACTAATTACATAAAATCAGACGAATACAAAGAAATATACGGAAAGGAGCAGTAATGAAAAAGGTCTTTGTGAAAACAAAAAACGTGAAACAATTAATCTCGATGATGAACCGCCTGAAAGAAAGAGAAGACGGAGTCCCCGGAATGGGACTTGTTTATGGCGAGCCGGGACTTGGTAAAACTTATGCAATAACTTGGTGGGCGGCACAAAATGATGCAATATTAATCAGGAGTGCCAATCTTATGTCTGCCCGTTGGCTATTAGAAGAGATGGTTGAAGAGTTAGGCGAGATTCCATACAATAAATTCTCGGATATCTTCAATCAAGTTGTATCGCAATTAATCAAAACCCCAAGAACCATTATTGTAGATGAAACGGACTATTTGACTATTGATTCTCGGGCAGTTGAAACTTTAAGGGACATTCATGATAAAACGAATGTTCCTATTGTTTTAGTCGGAATGGGTACGGCTAATAAAAGGCTCCAAAGGCACAAACATTTATATGACAGATTATTGGAAATTATAAAATTTGAGCCGTTCTCAAAACAAGATATAACTTCAATAATCGACCAATTATCAGAAGTTCCGTTTACGGATTGTGCCAAAAAGCTTTTATACACTCGCACAAATCGTTTCAGACAATTGGTAAAAACTATCAGTAAAGCGGAACGGGTCGCAAAATCAAACGGAATAAAAGAAATAGACGAAATAACATTGAAGGAGGTGTTAAAAAATGACGATGCTGACGCAGAAGAAATTGAACTTACAAATGAAAATTCTTAAAATAGCAAAATGGCTTAATAAATTCACTCTGCCTGACATTCTGCCAATGCTTGAAGAAAATGAAAAAACAATTCAAAAAGCACTAAACGATTTAGAATCTTTAAGCCAAATTAAAAAGATATCAAGTACAGAATATCTATACACAAATTTTAAAAAGTGTGTGAACAAACATGTCCCCACAACTCAAAGCAGTGATTCAGATATTTGGCTTACAATATCTGAGGTCGCTCGACTGCTGAATATTCAGGAAGAAACCGTTAAAAGAAATTGTTTAAAAGGTAATTACATCGTAAAACCCAATAAAGAACCCGATTTAGAGGGGAAATATTTAATTAAACGTTCGTCGCTTAAGCTCTACGATTTTTTAGAGGATTCCGAACGACGCGCAATGGATAAAGAAGTCAAAAAACTTTTCCATAACAAAGAGGAAGAACGCTTGTATGTTGTGGCGTCTGATAGAGGCAAAGAATTTATATATAGATACCTAAAACTTTTTAAACTAACCGAGGGTATGAATTGCAGAGAATTGCGGAGTTTTTTAGAAATAATCCCTTTAAAGAATCCAAAGCTAAAGGTTTCATATTCTGCGTTTCATTCCAAACGTAAAAAGTACCAAACAGAAGGGATAATGGGAATATTCCCCAAATATTTCATGCCGGACTACAGAGAAGAAGAACCAAAAGTCCGCAGAAATCTAAATCGTCTGCCAAAAGTCTATAATCTTGCAACGACAGAGCAAATTGAGATTATTTATAAATGCTTCTGTTTTGGAATCCCTGCATCTCAAACCGCAAAAATTGCAAATATAGGCAACACTACAACAGAGACTTTTTATCAGTATATTCGAGCAAAAATTTTTGACAAACAATATCAGGAATTGGTTGAGCATTTTGATTCCGACCCACAAATTCCACAAGTCAGGATTTTTATGAACGATGTTTCAATATGCTTGTATTGCTATAATGATAAGGTTTTTATTATGCATAAACCACTAAAAGCAAAGTTGCCGCAACGACGCCAGCAACCTGAAGAAGTAAAAGAAGCTCGAAGAATGTATAACATTCTTTACCGCAAAAAGTTTATGGCAAGTATGCAAAAATACCTCGACCACCACCTTGCAGTATTTTTATGGAAAGAACTCAACCCCAACTTTGAAGATCAGTTAAATTTGATTTATGAGATGATACATATTTAAAGTTAAGATGGCATTCAATTGATATTAAACATTATTAAAAAGTTGATAATTATAAAATCTATGTAATTATAAAATTGGTATAATGCTTGTAAACAGGCTGTTTTAGATTTTTTGGCATTGATAAAATGTTATTATTGAGTTAAAATGTAAATAAAATAACAAAACGAGGTTATTATAACATGATACATAATTTCACTGTTGAAAATTTTTATAGTATAAATGAAGAACAAGAATTAGACTTTACTTCTACAAAGAAATATTCTAGTAGTTTTACTGAGTATGAAGATAAATTTATTAGCAATGTAAATTGTTTTATTGGCGCAAATGCTTCAGGTAAAACCAATGTTTTCAAAGCACTTCATTTTCTACTTTGGTATGCTCAAATGTCATATTATGATATGGTTGGCAGTTATGAAGCATTATTTGATCAACATAAACTAAATAAAAATAAAGATACAAAATTTTCTTTAACCTTTGATAATAATAATAAATTATATAAATATGAGTTAGTTTTATCTCCAAAAGAAATCCTAGAAGAAACACTCTCAACAAAAGCTGAAAAAGGATATTCATATCTTTATAAACTGAAAAGTAGTAATGGAAATATAGAAATTACATACAATAGGTATAATGATTTATCTAAAATAAACTCTAATGAAGAAAACAGATTTAAACTTAAGAAAAATGTAACCTTTTTATCTTTCTTATTAGGTACAGGATACCTTGAAAAATTAGGCTTAAAAGAAATTACAAGTAGTATTTTTAGTAATGTTTCAAATGTAGATTCAAGAAGCTATGATCACGTTTCTGAATCTGTATATTTATCAAGAGCACTAGAGAAATCTGAATTTAAAAATGATTTAATTCCTTATTTAAGGAGTTTTGATTTTGGTATCGAAGATTTTGCTCAGGATGAATCATTTAAAATACAATTTGATAATGGCACAACACAACAAATTATAGGTTTTAAACATTCAAATAATGGGCAAAGTTTCTCTTTATCTGCCATAGATGAATCGGCTGGTACTGTTAAGGGAACATTTTTGCTTTTAAATCTAATTAAAGTTTTATCAAAAGGTGGAATTGCTATTATAGATGAAATAGATGCAAGATTACACTATGATATAGCAAGAAAACTTATAAGTCTTTTTACAAATAAAGAAACAAATAAACATAATGCACAGTTATTTTTCTCAACTCATCAACCTTTATTTTTGAATGATAGAGATAAAAAACAGATATTCTTATGCGAAAAAGAAGATTATTTAAACACAGAAGTTTATAGACTTGATGAAATTGAGGGAGTAAGGAATACTGAAAACTTCTTTGAAAAATATTTATCCGGCACTTATGGTGCAACACCAAGAATTGGGGATTTGTAGGGAATGACAAAAAAGAAAAGAAACAAAAAACAATCAGTTTTTATAGCTCTGGAAGGAAAACGAGAAAGGACTTTTCTATATTTTCTACAAAGCATTTTTGATTCTGAAAAAAGAATTAATTTAAATATTCACCCTGATTTAGGTGGAACCTCAAATGCCATTTTAGCCAGGGCATTAAAAGCACCAGGGTTTGATAAAATATATGCTTGGTTTGATGAAGATGACAAACTTGATACGGATTGGAAAAGTGAATTAGGTAAAAGATGGAAAGTTACTATTGGTGCTAGTGTTTCAGATAAAGAATTACAAAATTTAAACATAGAAAATCGGAAACCAACAATCATAGTCTCGAATCCTTTGAGTATTGAAGGTCTTTTAATCAGACTTTTCGAACACAAGATACCGAAATTTAAAGAACCTTTATTTGATGAAGATAATTTAGACAAAAATAAAAAGATGATTAAATCAGCATTAAAAGGGATATTTGGCAAAAAGGATGAAGCTGAATTCTACAAAGAAAATTTATCAAAAGAATATATTTTAAAGAAGGCTAAGGATATTGAAGAACTAAGGCTTCTTTTGTCAATTTTTGATATAACAATATAGTTTATAAATGGGATAGTTAAATGACTGAAATTCAGGTTTTAAAAGGTGATATAACAAAGTTAAAAGTTGATGCAATAGTTAATGCCGCAAACACAAGTTTATTAGGTGGAGGCGGAGTAGATGGTGCTATTCATCGTGCTGCAGGTAAAGAACTTGTAGAAGAATGCAGAACTTTAAACGGCTGCAAAACGGGACAGTCAAAAATTACAAAAGGTTATAATCTGCCGGCAAAATATGTAATACATACTGTCGGTCCCGTCTGGCATGGCGGCAATAAAAAAGAGAGAGAACTTTTAAAATCATGTTATGAAACGGCTTTAAATCTTGCAAAAGAAAATGGAATCAAAACGCTAGCTTTTCCATCTATATCTTGTGGAATTTATCATTTCCCGTTAGAAGAAGCATGCAAAATAGCAACAGATGCAGTTAGTGAGTTTATAACTAAATGCGATTGTTTTGAAAAGGTAATTTTTATTGACATAAATGATGCAATTATTGAAATTTATAAAAGAATATTGAGTTAATAGTTTACTAGATCCATATCTGGCATACCTTTAGATTATGATATACTAAATATAAAGGAGCTTGATTATGACAGAAGTAAGTTTTTTCCCACAATATGAACAAAAAGAAAACAAGGTTACAAATTACACATTATTAGTTCTAAGGCAAATTTATAATGAAAGCCCGAATTTATTTCAGTCATTTATAATTGATTTATTAGCAGATGAAGGACGGAATATAAATATAGGAGTAAATTTCTTACAACAAGTTGGATATAGTTGCGAAAGAGGGAATTCTATAATTGACGGAGTGATTCAGCAATTACCGTTTCAAATTTTTATTGAAACCAAAACTACTGATTGGTTTTATAATGATCAATTAGAGCGCCATATTGAAAATCTTTTGAATTTTAATGGACAGAAAATATTTATTGCACTTGCAAATTTTGATGGTTTAAAAGAAGAATCAAAAGCTTTTGATGCAATAAAAGAAAAATATAAGGACGAAAAAGATTTAATTATTACAAAAGTTGAATTTGAACAATTAAAATATGCACTAGAAAATATTTCTGACAGAATTAAATCAGAAACTCTTCACAATATAATTAAAGAATACGAACAATTTTTGGATGAGAATAATCTTTTACCGACCTGGAAATATAGATTAGACGTTGTAAATTGTGCAGTTTCGAAAAACGATGTAATTAACAGAAAGTTATATCTTTGCCCAGAGGCAAAAGGTGCATATAAACACGCTCGTTCAAAATATTTTGGTATTTATGAAAATAAAAACGTAAATTGTATAGCAGAAATAAAAGCTGTTTGCATGTATGATTCAAAAGCTAAAAAAAATATAAGTATATCGTGGTTTGATAGTGATAATTACAAAGAAGAAGATATTATTAAAGAAGCAACAGAAAAAAGTAAATATTGTTGGGATGATGGGGTTCAAATGTTTTTACTTAGTGATTTCAAAGAAAATATCAACTTCAATAAAGATTCAAGAGGCGGAATGTTTGGAAGCAAAATATATTTTAATTTTGACGAAAAAGTAAAAGATATTAATGATTTAGAAACTCTAATAAAAAATAAAAAATGGAGTAATTTTCAATAAAACGAGCATGTTGTGACATATAACACCATATCAGTACAAGTAATAGATATAAAATGGATATTTTAGACAAATTAGCAAAATCAAAATTCAGGAGCAGATTTAAACTCAGAACAAAAGAGCTTGAATATACTAAATATTATCTATAAAAACCTCGCCTGGCATTATATTAATGATTTTAAAATGAGGTTTGAATTCTTAATACAGCAGAAATTAGAAGATGGATTTAAGATAATAAAATAAAGAAGCACCCAAATTATTGGGTGCAGAAAGCGAGTCTTTTATGACAATCAAAATCTAAATTTATTCTTAAATTCACTAATAACATATTGTTCTTTTTGTAAATTATTTTTTAACTCCCGGTACACTTCTTCTGAAATTTTTCCATAGTTAGATAATCCTGTAGTTTTTGTATCAATGTATTCAAAGTTTTTAATTCTCATTTTTAGGCTTCCTAGCTTGCAACCAATATCCTGTGCAACTTTTTCCAATTTTTGAGTGTCTGTAATTTTTAAAACATACAAACAATAAACATAATAATCGTCTTGTTTTGTCCAATTGTGTCTTATATTCATAAAATGTCTCCTTATAAATTTATTGTAAGTCTATCTTCTATTATTGATTTTATATCTTCTTTTTCGAGTAGTGGAATTCTTAGTGTTTCCGATACAAATAGTTTGTTTTCAATTATGGCTGTTGGAGTAACCTCTTCATCAATAGCTGGGAAAATACTGTATCTGAGAATCATTTTTGAACGGATATTTGCATTACCATTAGTATTTTGAAGAAACAAATAATCATTCTTATCTAACAGTATAAAAGAATTTTGCATTCCGGTATCAATTACTATAAAAAAATCTTCAAAATTTTTAATATAGTCATCAGAAATTTGTGGTTTTTCTATTTTAAACATTCTGTTGTGCTTATTAGATATTACAAGAGTTAATAAAACATTATCTTTAAAAAATAAATCTGAAAATGGTAGTTTTTGAAATTTCAGCGTTTTAATTAAAAATTTTTTCATTTTTATCTCCTTTTTATTTACATTTTTATTATTACATATTAAAATATGTAATGGAATGTAATATTTTCAAGAACATATTATGAATAATTTTGATTTTTTAAAAGAACCTTTTCTTGATTGGTTAAAAGAAAAGAAAAAAGATATAGAAGAATTTCAGAATTTTAATTTAGCTCAAAATGCTAAAGAAATACTTGATTACAATGATATTGATATTTCTGAGCTTGACGAAAATTTGCAAAATTTAGATTGTTTACCACCAGATGCTATGGATTTGTTGTTAAAAAGATTTGTTTATTATTATAAAAATTTTATATCAAAAGATGCACCGGTTTTATTTAAAGTAAATTTTGAAATTAATAATCTTCCTAATGCACTAGATTGGTTATTAGTAAATATAGCAGACTTAAACTTCTTTGATATAAGCGAAATAGAGTATAAACAGATTTATAAACAATGTCATCATTGTGGAAAACCAAATGAATTTGAGCACATTAGTGGCAATAAAAAATTTAATAAAAAAGTTAGATTTTGTCATTCCTATGATTGTGAAAATTTAAACAAAACAGATGGTTCTAATCCACTTGAACATGAAAACTGTTGCTTTGGGAAATACGCACAAGCTAAGAAAAAATTATATCAGCAAATGAAAGCTGCAAAAGTAACAAAAGAAGAAAAAATCAAAAAGTTTATTGAGTATTGCGAAAACAAGCTGAAAGAATGTCATAATATAAAATGGACAGTTCAAACAGATAAAACCCCTGCAAAAAATGAAATTGAATGGTTTGATTAAATTATTTTAAAAATTAGATATAATCACATTCTTTCAATATACCAAACTGAATTTCCAAATTGATTAAAATTCCATTGGAGTTGGAAGTAGAAATTAAACTCCAAAGAATTATCGTCTTTGAAGTTCCAAGAATATTTATTTAATTGTGTTTTGCGATAACTTTCAAATGCATCTTGAATTTCTTTTGCAAATCTTATTCTAAATTCAGAATATGGAATGT
Organism: Candidatus Gastranaerophilales bacterium; assembly: GCA_944325145.1. Taxonomy (GTDB): domain Bacteria; phylum Cyanobacteriota; class Vampirovibrionia; order Gastranaerophilales; family Gastranaerophilaceae; genus Galligastranaerophilus_A. Next base: position 32,340 of record CALYDL010000016.1, on the reverse strand, counting down.
CCAATGTCTCTTTGGTTAATTTATTTTTCAAAATCATCTTCAACCCCTCTTATATTATCAAGTTCAATATTGTAGCGTTTGCCGGTTTTATCAACACAGGTCGCGAAATCTACTGTTTTATCGGCAAACTTGTTCTCCCATAAACAGATCAGCAGTCCAATTTCTTGTGTTTTTAAGTTCAAAATCTTTGTTCCGTATAGCATATAATCTTTTTCAATCATAATTTATCCTTTTGTTATTGTAATATCTGCGTATATCTCATCCGGCTTGTCAGGATCAATCAAAAAATCTTTATCAAATACATATCTTTCACCATCCGGTGCGACGCAGCCAACAATATTGTGTTCGCCGAAACAAACAACTGTAAATTCTTCGCTATCTTTTTCAAACCAACCTTTGAGCTTTTTTAATCTGTATTTTTTACCGATTTCAATCATAGTATACTCCTTTCAAGCTACACCATTCATCGCTCTTTCAGAAGCAAACATCAACTTAAAATCCAGAAAACGTATCATTCAGGCACATTTGGGACTTGATGTTTGTGCGAAACAGAGTTATCCTGTGTGTACGCCAAAATCTTTTACCCCGAGGTTAACTATGAAAAAACAAACATTGGCACAAGATGCCTTTAAACTTTATGCTGAAAAATTTATGTCGTTAGAAGATATTGCCAGGCAGCTTCATTTGAACGAAAGAACGCTCCGCCGATGGAAAAAGTCTGATAATTGGGAAACCAAAAGAGCTGAATATATTCGGACTAAAACGACATTGCATTCTGATTTATATAATTTTACCCGAAGTTTGATAAATTCTATCGAAAAGGATATGGGGAATAACGGTAAAGTCGAGCCTGCAAGGTATTATGCTGTTACTAGAATGCTAAAATTGATTGGTCCGGTTAAAGCTTATGAGGATGAAGTGATAAGTGAAAAACAAATACCTAAAGAGGAAAAGCCGAAAGGCTTAACACCGGATGTTATACGAGAAATTGAGGAACAAATTCTCGGCATAACTCATGAAGAATTTTGTGAACATGATTTGAACGCCGATTAAACACCTTTTAAACGGTATTTAAATTTTCGATATCTTTTTCGTGTTCGATAAAAAATGCGTTTAGCACATCTGCCTCATTTCGCAAATGTTTAATAACTAGCGCAAGATTATAACATTCTTCAATATCTGGTTGATTAGCAACAAAATAATCAATAACAACCGCTGTGTTATAAATATTCTCCGACCACTTGCTCAGTTGCTTAAACTCCTTTGGAGTAATGTTCAATCCTGTTTTTTCCATATTTAATCCTCCTCATATCAGAAAACACAATACCTGGAAGTATATAGAAAAGCCAGTTTTATTTTAAATTTTTACATATAAACACAAATATAATTAATTATTTAAAAGGGAGTGACATTCTTTCCAATTTGGCATAAATTGTTCTTGTAAGTCTCTAAATTCTTGTGAATGTTTAGGAAATTTTGTATGTAATAATTCGTGTAAAATAACGTATTCTAAACACTTTTTAGGTTTTTGTACGAGTTGAAGGTTTAACCATATTTTTTTGCTTTTTATACTACAACTACCCCAACGAGTAAGCATATTTCTCGTGCCGTATGTAGAACAATGTATATTTGTTTTCCTTTCAAGATTCGGTAAAATTATATCTATTTCATCTCTTAAAATATTTCTGTACCAATTTTTTACAAGATTAGCATATTGTTTTTCAGTACAATTATCTTTTAAATTCATAACAACATTATCATCTACAATTTGAATTGAATTTCTATCAATACCTTTTTTGGATATTAATTTATAATTCGTCCCAAATATATTAATTTTTTTATTCTTTTTTAATTGTAAAATTGAATCTTGCATATTATTTTACTGAACCACTAAATCATTGACTAATGGCATTATTTTATCTAATTTTTCAACAATTCTTTTCTGTTCTTCTATTGGTGGAAGCGGAACTAATAAATTAGTTAAACTATTTGCATTTAAAGTTTTTCCTTTTATTGCTGATTTAAAATCACCTGATTGCGATATATAAGGTAATACTTTAAATAAATAATCTCTTGTTATATTGTCTTTTTCTACAAAAGGAAATATTGATATAATTGCTTCATTGTGTAACGCATCAATATCAAGTATTGCGACTTTTCCTATTGTCAATTTAAAACTCATTATAAGAGTACCTTTTGGTGAAATTTTTTCCGAAAAAGTATTTTTAAATCCATATTCAGAAATTTTTACTGATGTTGAAGTTACTGTTCCATCATTTTCTATATCACCAATTTTTACCCAGGGATAGTCATTGCCATAGGACTTAATGTCCGTTTTGTCCGGAGTTTTTCCCATTCTGAAATCAACAATATCGCCAAATCTAACCCATCTCCATGTGTCAGGAATATCAAAAAGCCCTTCATCTATAACTTCTTGGGTGGTTTTAGTATTATTTAGAAGATTTTTTTCTTTTCTTTCATTTTTTATACTTTTTGACAATTTAATATAATCTTCAACATTTGAATCTGTTTCTAATTGTTTTGATAACTCTCCTTGCAAGGCACTCTGAATAATTGATTGTCCTATTTCTTTTTTGAAATTTTTATTTAATTCTTCAAACTTTTCTTTTTTTTCATTGTACATATTAGCAGATGTTAATGTTTCGTCACCTTTTAATAAGTTAATGATATTTTCTAATTGTTTATTAAGAGTATTTTCAATAGAAGTTCTATATTCCTTATATTGTTTTATTGTTTTGTCTGGCGAAAGCACAATTTTTTCTTCATTTGGATAGCTACACAAATCTAAATTATAATTTCTATCTTCAATTTCTTTTATAGTATATTTTTTAGATTTCCATGTTTCGGTCATAGATTCATCTTCTTTTTCATCTTTAATTTCTTGACGATTATTCCACCACTGTTCAACACAATCCATATCTTCAATAGTAATGGGGTGTGTTTTATTAAAATGCTTAATTCCTTCCGGCATATCCATACGATAATACCAAATTTCTTTAGTTGGTCCGGATTTATCAAAGAATAGTAAGTTCGTTGGAATAGATGCATAAGGAGCAAATACTGAACTTGGTAATCTAATAATGGTGTGCAAATTGCATTCTGCAAGTAATTTTCTCTTTAAACTATCCTTTTTAGTGTTATTATTATCGCTTATGAATAATGAATCAGGGAGAACCAAACCACATCTTCCATTCTCTTTTAAAGAATATATAATTCTTACTAAAAACATATCTGCTGATTCTGCGGATGCTAAATCGTCAGGAAAATTTTTTAAATCTTGTTTATTAAAATCACCACCGAAAGGCGGATTCATTAAGATACAATCGTAGTAATCATTTTTATCAAGGTCTAATACATTTTTTGCTAAACCGTCACCGTGATTAATTTTGGGATTATCTATATCGTGGAGTAACATATTCGTTAATGACAACATATATGGCAATTGTTTCCACTCAATTCCATATATGGAATCTTGTATTGTTTTAGTATCTTCCGCTGTTTTAACTTGTTTTTGCAGTAATGTAATTGCTTCAACTAAAAAACCTCCTGTACCACAGGCAAAGTCGGCAATTTTTTCTCCAAGTTTTGGTGCAACATGTTCAGTGATAAATCTTGTTAATGCACGAGGAGTATAAAATTCACCTGTTGCTTTACCACCTTTTTGAAGTTCTTGTAAAAATGTTTCATAAAATTCATTAAATTCGTGTCTATCTTGATATTCGTCAAAATCTATATCTGCTATTTCATCAATTACTTGACGAAGTTTTACTCCATCTTTCATATAATTTGACGTTTCATTCATAAATAATTTTACAGTATTCGCCTTATTATTATTTCCATCGGAATCAAATGTATAGTTCTTTCCTTTATATTCAATGGTTTCACCCTTTAAAAAAGGAAATAATTTATCATTAACAAAAGTGACTAAACCTTCTCCAGATAATCTTTTTTTTATGTCTTTTGGGGCCGCCCAGTCTCTAAATCGAAATGGCTCAGGAATAACTGGTTCATAATCATCATTTAATCTCTTCTTTACCACCAATAGCCATTACTGCTGATTTTTTACTATAATGATTGCTTCTAAAAGCATCTACTTCAAATATTGCAACTGTTTTTAAGTCATAAAAATCGGTATCAAGATAACATTTCAAAAGAATAGTAACGATTTTTTGCTGCTCTTCATTTAATGTTCCAATAAATTGACGACATTTTTCAATTCTTTCTTTTTTATCTGGAATTTCAATATCGTATCCATAATATGCTATAAGATCATACCAATCTGCATTTTCACCGATTTGCTTTTTAAGGAATTGTATAATTTTTTGATCTACTAAAATTTCGTTTATAAATTGAGTCTTATTTGTTGAATTAAACTAAGCAGATCTAAACTCATCATAAGTTTTATAAGCTTCATTTATATTATTTTTTGCAAAATCTTCAATAGTTTATTCTTTATTTGTTGTTAAATCATCGTTCAAAAATCTTACTATTTTACCAGTGACTTCTACTTCAACTCCTTTGATTCTAAATCTTTCTGTTTTTGTTTTAGTTTCACCTTTTTTTGGTAATGGAGCAGAATTGCCATCAATTACTTCAACCGTGCCATCAAAATCAGGGTCATCAAAATTTCTATAATTTCCTCTGAAATCCATTATTGTGAAGTGAGTTTTAGATTTTTCTTTACCATCAACTTCATAGTGTTCTTCAATACGTGTTCCTCTACCAATAGTTTGTTTAAACTCGGTCATTGATCCAATGGATTTATCAAGAACAATAAGTTCAACCGTTTTTGTATCAACTCCTGTTGACAGTAATTTACTTGTGACTGCTATTACCGGATATTTTTGCGATTTAGATGAAAAATTTTTAATCTGATCTTTTCCTTCTTGATCATTGGCTGTTATTCGCATTACATATCTGCTATCTTCTGCAACCAAATCGCTATTCAAATTTTTTAACGCATTTACCATTCCACCTGCGTGTTCTTCGGTTTCACAAAAAACGATTGTTTTTGCAAATCTATCTGTTTCTTTCAAATATTCTGTTATTTTTTGTGCAACTATCTCTCTTCTATCATCTATAATTAACTTCCTATCAAATTCTTTTGCAGTATAAAGCCTATCTTCAAGCGGTTTCCCATAAATATCTTTTTCGCCAGGTTTTGGTTGATAGCCATCTCTATCCACGTCAAGTTCATATGCAATAACTGTGTATGGAGCAAGAAAGCCATCTTCTATTCCTTGTTGTAAAGAATATGTAAAAATAGGATCTCCAAAATATGTAATATTCGAACCAAAAGAAGTTTCTTTTGGAGTAGCAGTTAAACCTATCTGAGTTGCACTTCCAAAATATTCTAATATTTCATGCCAACTTTTTTCTTCATTTAAAGAGCCTCTATGACATTCATCTACAACTATTAAATCAAAGAAATCTGGTGGTAAATTTTTATAATAATTTTTTGTATCATCTGATTCAAAATAAAGTTCGCTTTCTTCATCATCTGATTTTCCACCTTTTAATTGAGTATAAAGTGATATAAATATTTCATATGCAGAAAGCATCTTTACGTCTTCCTGTCTTTTTAAAGAATATTTTTCACCAATCTTAACCATTGAGCTTTGATTAAACGCGACAAAATCAGTCATTGTTTGATCTGCTAAAGCATTTCTGTCAACAAGGAATAATATTTTTTTCTTTAACCCCATTTTATGTAATCGGTAAATAATTTGCATAGCAACAAATGTTTTACCTGTCCCTGTTGCCATAACAAGTAATTCTCTATTTTTACCTTCTGCAATTGCTTTGATTACTCTATTAACTGCAATTCGTTGGTAATATATTGGTTTTCTATTTCCTAAAGTATAATATGGACTTAAAATTATTTTTTGTTGTTCTTGTGTTAAATTTTCATTTTTTACATATCTATTCCATAATTCATCTGAAGTTGGGAAATCTTCTAGTGCAAACTCCCTATTTGTTCCCATTTTAATATCTTCTTCATGAAATAATTTTCCATTTGATGTATATGCAAATGGAACATCTAAAAGTCTTGCGTACTTAAGTGCTTGGCTAACACCATCGTTTATATCATGATCGTATCCTTTTGCTTCGACAAGAGTTAATGGATAATTACCTTTACAGAGCAATAAATAATCTACTTTATTTTTTTGCCTCTTTCGACACTTCCATCTTCTTTTACTTTAATTCTTCCATCTGTAAAATAGTAACCGCTGACATCTAAACCAAAGTCATTTCTTGAATATTCCATGACAATTTTATCACCTTCATTACACCATTTTTTCTTCAATGCCGGTGTAATATAGTTTAATTTGGTTGTTTCTTCATTTTTTTCTTGTTCTTCAATGTCATCAATTGGTTTCATTTTGTTCTCTCTTTTTTTAGTTATTCTAACATAAAAATACTAAAAGTTCCTGTATGTATCATACAAGAATAACGTGTCAAAAACGGACAAATTAAAAACTACAAGGATGTGTAATATTATAATTCATATTTATTAGCATGATATAATATTATGGGGATTAACAATGTGTCATGGAGGTTTATAGTGCCGCAGGAAACTCAAATTATAGAAAATGATACGCAAGAATATCATAATCGAGCTCATTATGGCTATGAAAGTAATAAAGATATTCCAATATCAAAAATTGATAAAATCGAGATTGAAAAATTTAGAAGTTTATCTGGTAGAGAAATAAAATTAGGTAAACACTTAACATTCATATCCGGCAAAAATGGAACAATGAAAACTACTCTAATGGGATTAATTGCGCATCCATTTTCTAATGACACCAAAGATGCTTTTGGTATTCCATTAAAAACAAACTTAGGTGATGTATTTAAATTATCGAAAAAATATGATGATGAATATAGTTATAATGTTTGCTTTGCCTCAACTAAAAACGAAAAAATAAAAGAAACTGTAAATATTGATGTAGTTGGAGATAGGCATAGAATTGTTGTTTCTGGTCATGGCAAAGGTGATGGTAATTTTATTTTTAATACATCCTTCCATAATTTAGGACGTTTAAATCCAATAGTTGAAACTAGTGCAAATGAAAAAGAGAATATTTCGTTGACAGATGAAGAACAACAAGAACTTATAAAGTTTTATGGATATGTTTTTGTATCGTCAAATCATGAGAAATTTTTAGCAGTATCTGATGATAAGAAAAAGAAAACCTTTGGTCCTGCTGGCGAAAAAGCAACATATGATTTTAATTCTATTTCCTCAGGAGAAGATAATATTGGTTCAATTTTTAATAAATTAGTAGCTTTTGAGCGTGCCGGAAATGGTGGAATATTGTGCATTGATGAAATTGAAGCTAGCTTACATCCATCAGCACAAGTAAATATAATTAATTATTTATATAAATGGGCTCAGGACAATGATGTTCAAGTTGTCCTTACAACGCATTCTCTACACATTATTCAAAATATATACCTTAATAAAGGTAAAGAATTAGAAGAAAATAAGATTGTGATAAATTTTATTAGTTATTCACAAGCAGGCAGTGATAAAAATTATGCTATAATATCAAATCCTGAATATTCTTTGGCTTATCAGGAACTAACCCTTTCAAAACCAGAAGATATAACAGAAAAACATAAAGCAACGGTATATTGCGAGGATAAAATTGCCAAACATATGCTTAAATCGCTTCTCGGACAAAAAATTTGTGGGTTAATAAAAATAGAGCATAATCTCGATGCAGATGAAGTTAACAATGGGACTTCAAAACATCATTTGATAAATTTATGTGAAAATTTTCCACTTGTTATAAAACAAAGCAATTCTTTTGTTGTATTGGACGGTGACGTAAAAGACAACGAGGTTGAAGGGATTGAAGATAAAACAATATTTACCAGATTGCCAGATCCTGATTATTATGCAATAGAAAAGCGTATTCTTATATATTTATTAGAATTAGAACCAAATAATCCAATTTTCACCAAAATAGGTATGTTGCAAGATAGAATTAAACAGGATTTGATCCAAGAATGTCGAATAAATCCTCCTGATGTAAGAACCATCAAAAGGATTTCACCAAAAAGTTGTAAAAAGTGGTCTAAACTTGATGAGAAAATATTTAAGCAATGTATAACACAGTATTGCAGAGATTTACCAAGCGAGACCAAAAATGAGTTTAAAACAAATTTTATGGTATGTCTAAATCAAGCAAATGCTCGATTGGGCTTGCCACAAATCACATTATAATGCATATTAACATAAGAATACATAATATTTAAAATATATCATTTTTATGGGATAAATTTATAGTATGACAAAAGCTTATAAGACTGAAAAAATTAATATTTCTCTTTTGGATTTAGATACACAAAATCCGCGTTTTTTAATGCTTTATAATGATTCTCATTCTCAAGATGATATAATAAATTATTTATTAAAAAATGAAAATGCTTTAGAAATAGTTAAATCTATTTATGAGAATAAAGATTTTTTTGAAGATTCATTTTGTTATGTACTGGAACAAAATGGTAGATATATTGTAAAAGAGGGCAATAGGCGAATTGCTGCTTTAAAAGCGTTGGCAGAACCATCAAAGTATCTTACGGATTTAAAGTTTGAGCGATTTTTTGTAAATTCTGTAAATTGTCTTATATACAATGATGTAAAAGCATTGAATGAAAAAATCTTTAATAGGCATACTCAAATAGAAGTAAAGAGTTGGTCTAGGTTAGCGCAAGGAGCAGCAATACAAGAATATCTAAATAAAGGTGGAAAATTATCTGACTTAAAGTATATTAAAGATTATAAAAATGTATATAGATTGTTTAAGTTATGGGAAGCTACCAATCAAATTGATTCAGAGTATTCTAATAAATTTAAAAGTTTATTAATTGAAGGAAAACGTGCGGCAATAATTGAAAGATTTTTTGGAAGAGAAGATTTATTAATAAAAATGGGTTTTTCTTTCAACAAGAATTTATCAATTGATATATCAAATATGAATGTTTTTACTAATTCAATAGATGCTTTTATAAAATGGTTAAACCCATTAAACGCAATTACTGCACATCATATTAATAAAAATACAATACAAGGATATTTTGATGAAGTTTTTTCACAAAACGGATACGTTTCTCCTCAAACAAATCTTTTTGATTTGGCTGAAATTAATAAAAGTCCTGTTAAAACAGAAGAAGATAATATAATTGAAAAATCATTAGAAAATGATAAATCTTTTAAGAATGATGAATTAAAAAATTCTAATAAAATTAGCGATAATTATACAGAAAGAAATTCTTCTGGAGTTAGAATAAAGGAAAATAAATCACTATTAGATAGAACAACTCTTTTCCCTACAAATTTTAAATTAAAAATTCCAAAATCAAGAATTAATGATATTTATCTTGAAATGAAAGATTTATCTGATAATAATCAAAAAGAGTCGTTTGCAATAATGACAAGAATATTTTTAGAGTTTACAGTAGATGATTATGGAGATAAGAATATTCCTACTTACAAAGATAAAAGAGAAAATTCTAATAATTTTAAACTAAGAGCTAGAATAATTTGTGTTGCAGAAAATATGCACAGCAATGATTTATTGTCAGACAAAGAATTGAATGCTATAAAAACAACCATAGATAATGAAAAATCTCCTGTAAAAATAGAAGCATTAAACCAATATGTTCATAATTCTAAATTCAGCCCAGACGAGAGTTCCTTAAAAGTATTTTGGGATAATATTCGTCCATTATTTGAAAGGATATGGTGTTAATGTGAGATACTCACCTTTAAGATATCCTGGAGGCAAAGGTAAAATAGCAAAGTTTATGAAACAATTTGTTAAAGCAAATTTTGACAAATTACCTGTGTATGTTGAACCATATGCTGGAGGATCAGAATTAGCGTTAACTCTTCTGATTGAAGGTTATGTAAAAGAAGTATGGATAAATGATAAAGACAATGGAATATATTATTTTTGGGACTCAATACTAAACCATACTGAACAGTTTATTCAAAAAATAGAAAACACACCAATAAATATCTCTACCTGGAGAAAACAAAAAAGTATTTATAAAAATCAAGATATGTATACTAATTTGGAAATCAGTTTTGCAGCGTTCTACCTCAATAGATGTAACTTCTCAGGTGTGATAAAAGGCGGTCCTATAGGTGGAATTAACCAAACAGGAAAGTGGAAAATTGACGCAAGATTTAATAAAGAAGACTTGATAAGAAGAATAAGAAAAATCGCTGAGTTTAAAGAATATATAAAGTTATATAATAAAGATACGATTGAATTATTAGAAGAAAACGAAAAAACTTTTAAAAAATGCCTATTGTATCTAGATCCTCCCTATTTTAGAAAGGGTAATCAGTTATATACAAATCATTATAAATCAGGAGATCATGCCAGAATCGCTAATTGCGTACGCAAGTTAAAGGGCAAGTGGATTGTTAGTTACGATAATGTTCCTGAGATTATAGATTTATATCAATTTGTAAAAGAAGATAAAATTAGGCAATTCAATATTTCATACTCTGCATCTGAAGGTAGAAATAAAAAAGGTACGGAAATAATGTTTTTTGCTTCAAAATCTATAATACCGGAATGTGCTATTTGTTAATTTTTATTATTTAAATGTAGTTTAAAATATGTTTAACGTGTGTTTTATAATTGAACACAAAAGAATACGAAACTTATCAAAAAAGTATCAGTTACTTTGAGAACGGATAATCAAGGAATTTAAGAGTTTTTATCAGTAAGTTTTGAAATATTTCCCCCGAAACTTAAAAAGTTTGAGAATTTTCTCAAACTTCTGGGGGTACTTTTCTCAATCTCTCTGATAATCTACAAACGGGCTTATTTGCCCGTTTTTTGCAATAAAAAACTCCCCAGGTTGGACTCGAACCAACAACCCTTCGGTTAACAGCCGAATGCTCTGCCATTGAGCTACTGAGGATTATTCAATTTTAAATTTTTTCTTTTTCCGTTTCGCTCAATGGCAGAGCATTTGCTCTGATTTTTTTGGTTCGGCAAGCCTCACCAAGGAGCTACTGAGGATTATTCAATTTGAACTCTGTCAAGATATTCTTGAAGTTCAACAAAATTATTATAACAACAAAATATTTTTTTACAAGCAATTTTTTTGATTAAATCTAATCTAAATAATTTATTTTTTTCAAATAATTAACAATTGTAAAAATAACAATTAATGGTTCAAAAACGGGTTCAAATGTACATTGAAGTTTTAAACGAAAGAATAAACGGCAAAACAAGGGGGTTTAAAGGGGGGTAAAAAAATGATATACTAAAAAAGTCTTTTTAAAATGGAGAAAAATTAGAAAATGTGCAAAAAAAGTTCAATTGCATTTGCTATGGGTATTTTAGCAGGTGTTGCAGGCGGAGTTCTTGCAGGTATTGTCTTTGCCCCAAAATCAGGTGAAGAATCAAGAGAAGAAGTAAAAGAAGCATTTAAAAACATTGTTGAAAAATGCAACCCTGAAATTAACAAGGTTAAAGACCAAGCAATGAATGTTATTAAATCTACAAAAGATAAAATTGAAGCTGAATGCAAAAAAATTGCAGATAACATTAAGGCTGAAAAATTGGCTAATGCCAAAAAAATTGAAACCGACGTATATGGAATGTAATAGGAGAAAATAATTATGGATGTTATGCAAATAAGCCTGATTACGTTGGTTTTAGTCAGCACGGTTTGTATTATTGTTTTAACTGTTTTTATAGTAAGGCTTTTAATTTCCGTTAAAACTTTTGTATCAGGCCTGAATATTACGGTTGAAACAGTAAATAACGGCTTAGAACCTGCGGTTAACGACTTGAAAGAAACAATTTCAGGCATTAATTCAATTGTAAAAACCGCAGATAACAGAGTAAAAGTTATGAATTGTGCTCTAAACGGCATTTTAGGTGCCACAGGAGTTTTGGGCGGCAAAGTTAAAGGCGTTTTAAGCGGGCTTATTGAAGGCTTTAAGGCGGGTTTAAGCTTATTTAAAAAGTAATAGAAAGGAATAATAAATTATGTCAGCAGGAAAATTTATTGCAGGTTTTATTGTAGGCGGCACAGTTGGCGCTATAATCGGCATTTTATTGGCACCTCAATCAGGTGAAGAAACAAGAGAAGCGATTGGCAACAAAACAAAAGAAGCTTACGATAAAGCACAAGGCGCAGTGAAAGAAATTCAAGCTAAAGCGGATGATGTGGTTTCTGAAATGCAGAAAAAAGGCGAAGAAATTATCGCAAAAATTCAAGATATGATAAATAAAAAAGAAGAAGCTAAAGCTGAATAAAAATTGAATAAATCTTTAAAAAAGCCCCTAAGATTTAGGGGCTTTTTAGCTTTTATTTTTTGTCTTTATCGGGTTTTATAACGTTAAACACTCTGTTTTCTGAAATTTCACACCTTGCAGATTTTATTCTGTCTTTAATTTCATCATCAACAGTGGAAGATAAAACCAATTTATCAATGAAAACATTGTTTAATCTAACCGCTTTTTCCAAAACCCCGATTTCATTTAAGGCATCTTTTACTTGTTCAAAATCATAAGCAAAAGATTTTTTGGTGTTATATGCCATTGTTTCACCGCTGTTTGCAGTAATTGGCGCGCCGCCTTTTTCAAAATAAATTCTAAAAATAGATTTAAGATCTTGAATTTCAGATTGCAAAATAGAAATTGTTGATTGCAGCCTTAAAAACCTTTCAAATAAATATTCAACATTTTCTATTTGGCTTAATTGCCAATTGTATTTTTCAAAATACATTTTCTTTAATTTTGGATACGCTTTAGCTAAGCCTTCTGCGTCTGCCATTGCTCTGTGGCGGGTTGAATATTTAACTTTGAAAATATCCATAAGGCAATCAAGCCCGCAAGATTCCAAGTGCGGGTAAACTTCTTTGAACATAAACTGGGTGTCTATGTATCTGTTATCAAAAGGTTTATTAAAAAGCCTTTTTGATGTTTTATTTAAAAAACTGTAATCAAAAATGGCGTTGTGGGCAACAATTGGGTTGTCGCCGATAAATTCAAAAATTTTAGGAAAAATTTCTTCTTCGTCGGGGGCACTTTCAAGCATTTCATCTGTAATACCATGGATTGCCATTGAAGATTTTCTTATTTTTTGGTGAGGGTTTACAAGAGTTTCAAAACTATCAACTATTTTGCCGTTTTCTAAACGAACCCCTGCAAACTCAATAATCTTTTCTTTCGTGTAATCAAGCCCTGTGGTTTCAACATCAAGGACAATTTCAACTTCTTTTTTTCTTGGCATAATTTTTCTTTTATTTAATTTAAACTAAACTGATTTAATAATATCATATAAAATTTTTTTTTGCCAAATTGTGTAATATTATTAAAAACTCCGCTTTGGTTTAAGCGGAGTTTTTATTTTTTATTTTTCTTTCTTTGAAATTTTAATTTTATCATCTTCCATAGACATAACAAGAACGTCTTTTGGCTTATAATTTCCTGTTAAAATTTCTTCAGCAAGAACATCTTCTATTTTCTTTTGAATTACCCTTCTAAGCGGCCTTGCGCCATAAGCTTCGTTGTAGCCTTCTTTTGCAAGGTAATCTTTAACATCATCGCCAACTTCAATTGTTAATTCTCTTTCATCAAGACGTTTGAATAAATCTTTTAACATTAAATCAACAATTTGTCTGATTTCTTCTTTAGAAAGGTGAGCAAACACGATGATGTCATCAATTCTGTTCAAAAATTCGGGGCGGAAGGCTTTTTTCAATTCTTCCATAACCGTATCTTTAAGTTTTTCGTATTTGTCTTTCTTTTCATCCCCTGCAACCGAGAAGCCCAGTTTTTGGGTAGATGTTATCATAGAAGCACCAACGTTTGATGTCATGATGATAATTGTGTTTTTAAATGAAATTAATCTGCCTTTAGAATCTGTCAATCTGCCGTCATCTAAAATTTGAAGCATTATGTTAAATACATCAGGGTGCGCTTTTTCAATTTCATCGAACAATACAACAGAATATGGTTTTTTCCTAATGATTTCTGTCATATGGCCGCCATCATCATAGCCGACATAGCCGGGAGGTGAGCCTATTAATTTTGCGGTTGAATGTTTTTCCATAAATTCTGACATATCAACCCTTACAATGTTGTCTTCAGAACCAAAAACAGCTTCTGCCAAAGCTTTTGCAAGTTCTGTTTTACCAACACCGGTGGGCCCTGAGAAAATAAAACTTCCGATTGGCCTGTTTGGGCTTTTTAAGCCGACCCTTGCACGCCTAATTGCTTTTGATAGTGCAATAACCGCTTCATTTTGGCCAATAACTCTTGCATGAAGAGTATCTTCTAGTTTAAGAAGTCTTTCAGATTCCCCTTCGGTAATTTTTGTAACAGGAACTCCTGTGATGGTTGAAATAACCTGAGCGACTTCTTCAACTCCAACAGTGGGCTTGTTGTTTTCTTGTGAACTTCTCCAGGAATCTTGCAATTCTCTGATTTTGTCTTTGATTTGGACTTCAGTGTTTCTGAGATTAGATGCTGTTTCAAATTCTTGGCTCCTTATAGCGTCTTCTTTTTGTTTAATTGTCGCTTTTAGTTCTTTTTCAAGTTCTTTGCCTTCAGGCGGCAAATTAGAAACATTAAGGCGAACACGAGAAGCAGCTTCATCTATAATATCAATTGCTTTATCGGGCAAGAACCTTTCTGTAATATATTTATTTGAAAGTTCTGTTGCTGCAATAATTGCTTCATCTGAAATTTTTAATTTGTGGTGTTCTTCATATTTAGATTTCAAGCCCATAATAATTTCAATTGTTTCTTGAACAGATGGTTGTTCAACAAGAACCATTTGAAATCTTCTTTCTAAGGCTGAATCTTTTTCAATATGTTTTCTGTATTCATCTAATGTGGTTGCACCAATTACTTGAATTTCACCACGAGACAGCGCAGGTTTTAAAATGTTTGCCGCATCAATTGCGCCTTCTGCAGCGCCCGCGCCAATAAGCGTGTGCATTTCATCAATTACAAGAATAATGTTTCCTGCTTGCCTGATTTCATCCATAATCTTTTTAAGGCGTTCTTCAAATTCGCCTCTATATTTGGTGCCTGCAACCAAAAGGCCCATATCCAACTGGACGATTTTTTTGTTTTCCAAAATATCGGGAACTTCGGAATTCACAATTTTCATTGCCAAACCTTGTGCAATGGCTGTTTTACCAACACCCGGTTCACCAATTAAAATTGGGTTGTTTTTGGTTCTTCTTGCTAAAATTTGGATAACTCTTTCAATTTCTTTTTCTCTGCCAACAACAGGGTCCAGCCTTTGTTCTTGAGCAGCAAGAGTTAAATCCGTTCCAAATTCATCTAAAGAAGGTGTTTTTGCTTTAGATTGAATATTGCCGGCTAATGCGGTTTGATTTGTAGATGTTCTTGTTTCACCAAGAAGTTTTATAACGTTTGACCTGCATTTATTAAGGTCAACGCCTAGGTTTTCAAGAACTTTTGTGCCTATTCCTTCACCTTCTCTTATTAAACCTAAAAGAAGATGTTCTGTTCCAATGTAGTTATGGCCCAGTTGTCTTGCTTCATCCCAAGATAATTCAAGAACTTTTTTGGCTCTTGGGGTGAAAGGAATTTCAACTGCAACAAAGCCTGAACCTCTTCCTATTATTTTTTCAACTTGTTCTCTTGCATCTTTAATGGTAACGCCCATAGATTTAAGAGTTTTTGCGGCAACGCCTGTGCCTTCTCCAATAAGCCCTAAAAGAACCTGTTCTGTGCCAACAAAATTGTGCCCCAGCCTTCTTGCTTCTTCTTGGGCCAGCATGATTACTTTAATTGCTTTTTCAGTAAATCTTTCAAACATGCATTTATAATCCTTAAAAATGGTTACTAATTCTATACCCTGATTTTACCACAAAGAGCAAAAATCTGAAACAAGATTAATATAAGTTTTATATTTTACGGAACAGCTTTAATAAGAAAAAATATTGTTGCTTTAGTGCGTTTTTTCTTGAAACTGTTTTTGAATAGTTATTAAACACTTTGTATTCAACAAAACTTGCAATTTGTTTTGATTTTTTAATTTTTTTATACAATGTGTTTGTTATTTCTTTTTCGTTTAATTTAAGCTTGTTGAATAATTCTTTTAAAATGGGGTCTTGTTCATCAAAAATGGCTGATAAAAGGTGAATTGGGCAAATTTGCTCTTCTTTGTTTTTGTTGATAATTTTTAGTGAAGATAAAAAAATTTTAATCACTTCTTTTGAAAAAGGTTCTTTGGTTTTTGGATATTTAGTGTTTATTTCTTCATAGGTATTTAAAATTTTTTCTTCGCTAAGGCCCAAATTTATTAAAAAGTTTTTTGTTTCATCTTCAATTTCAAAAAATGCAAGAAGAATATCTAAGGGGCAAACAGACCTTCTTATTGGCTTTTTTGCACGCTTTTTGGCAGATAAAACAAGTTTCATTGAATTTTTGTGAAAGTTTTCAAGCACAAAATTAACCTTTCAATATTTTTATTCTACCAAGAGCCTTGCTTTTTAAAAAATATGTAACAAAAAACTGCCTTTAGATTAAAGGCAGTTTTTAAAATTTGTTTTATGAAGTTATTTTGCTTCTTCTTCGGTTGTTTCTTCAACAATTGCTTCTTTAATTGTTTCTGAAGCTGAAACAACAACTTTTAATTGAGCTTTAACTTTTGATGATAATTTAATTGTCATCAAAAATTCACCAACTTTGTTGATTGGGTTGTCTAAAATAATTGTTTTTCTGTCAACTTCAACGCCTGTTTTATTTAAAAGTTCTTCAGCAAGTTTTTTGGTTGTGATTGTACCGAATAATTTGCCTGATTCGCCTGCTTTTGCGCTTAATTCAATAACTTCAATTTTTTCAATTTTTTCTGCTTTTTCAAGCGCTTCTTTATGAAGTTTTTCTGATTTTGCTTTAATTCTTTGAATGTTTCTTTCTCTTGCACCGAGTGCACCTTCTGTTGCAACTTCAGCTAAATTGTTTGGCAATAAATAGTTTCTGGCATAACCATCTTTAACATTGATTAAATCGCCTGCTTCGCCTACGTTTTGAACATCTTTTTTTAATATAAGCTGCATTTATATCTCTCCTTTTAATTATTTTGCTTACTTTACCTTTATGTTAAATAAAACAAAGGTAAATATCAAGCTTTTGTATATTGAATAAGGTTTTGAACCTTACATTTTGTTTAAGAAACAGCGTTTTCGCTTTCTTTAGAAGGTTCTTTATCGCTATTTTCTGCTTCTTCCTTGTTTTCGGCTTCGCTTTCGTTTTGATTTGTTTCTTCTTTTGAATCAGCTTCTTCTGTTTCTTCTTCAAGTGAAGCTTTTTTGGTTGCTTCTTCTAACAAAGAAGGGTCAATTTTGCCGTCTATTAAAGCTTGGGTTCTTTCTTTTATAAGCCCTTCCAACTCTTTAACAATTTCTTGGGCTTTTCTTTGTGTTTTTAATTGCTGTTCTTTGATGTTTGTATCAATTTCATCGTCTGTTTTTGGCCTTAAAACAGGAATTGACAAATTTAAAACCGTTTTAGAATTATCCATCGCATCTATTTGCAGTTCAAAATTTTCCGTGTCAATTTCCATATATTTTGTAACCGTTGCAATAAGTTCTTCCTTTAGCATTTGAATGGCACGTTCCGAAAAGCCCACTCTATCTTGCATTAAAACAGTTTTTAACCTGTTTACGGCTAAACTTTTTGTCGGGTTAATTTCTTCTTTTGATGAATTAAAAAGGCTTAAAACCTTGTTGTAAAGCTCCTGAAATAAATCTCTCATTTTGATACCTTCACTTTCTTAGATAAAAACTTTTTAACCTTTCCAAAGAAAGTTGTAGGTTGGTCAATATCCAATAAAGGCACTTCTTCGCCTTTAATTCTTCTTGCAACGTTCATATAAGCTTGCCCTGCAAGAGATTTTTCATTGTTTACAATTGGTTCCCCTTTGTTTGTTGAAGTGATGATGCCAGTATCTTCAGGAATTACACCGATAAGTTCGGCTGATAAAATTCCAACAACATCATCTACACTCATCATATCGTTTGTTTTAACCAAATTTGGGCGAACACGGTTTACAAGAAGCCTGTATTTTTTAACTTCTTCTTTTGCTTCCAATAAGCCAATAATTCTATCTGCATCACGAACAGCTGACATTTCAGGCGTTGTTACAACAATTGCTTCGTTTGCGCCTGCAACAGCGTTTTGAAAACCTTGTTCAATGCCTGCGGGGCAATCAACAAGAATGTAATCAAATTCTTCTTTTAATTGTTCGCAAATATCTTTTAATTGTTCTTCCGTTACTGCGGATTTATCTCTTGTTTGGGCTGCTGCTAAAAGGCAGAGGTTAGGGTTCTTTTTATCTTTAACAAGTGCTTGTTTAAGTTTGCAGCGTTCTTCAACCACATCTACAATTGTATATACAATGCGGTTTTCAAGCCCCAACAATAAATCTAAGTTTCTTAAACCTATATCTGTATCTATTAAAACGACTTTTGAACCGTCTTTTGCAAGGGCTGTGCCAATGTTAGCAGATGTTGTAGTTTTGCCTACGCCGCCCTTTCCTGAAGTTATTACTATTACAGAACCTGTCATTTATTCCTCTCCTTTAGTTTTGCGCCATTTTGAAAAGCACTATATTATCATCAACTATTCTTGCTTCTTCCGGTGTAAATGTGGAAGATTTAACAATGTATGGAATGTTGCCGCCATCAGGGCGTCTTGAATAGCAGTTTGCAATTCTTAATTGAACCGCATTCATTTTTAGCGCCCTTATTTTGGCTTCCACATTGCCTTTAGCCCCAGCGTGAGCAATTGAGCCCAAAACGCCCCAAACGGTTATATCGCCTGTTGCTTTAATTTCTGAACCGGGGTGGCAATCGCCTATAATAACAACGTTGCCATCATAATCAACGGTTTGGCCGTTTCTTAGTGTTTGGTTTATATAAATTGTGTCTTTTGTATCAATTACAACCGTTTCATCTGTTGGAACGGCATAAAAATCAACTTCTTCATCTTGCAAAAATTCTGCATTTTCTTTTTCATCAGCTTTTCTGTAAACGCCGATTACTTGTTTTTGAATTTCGGGTTCATCTGTTGATTCGCTTTTTATAAGTTCAACAGCTTTTGGTTTTTCTTCTTCTTGCTGTTCTTCTTTGTTTTCAAAACCTGTTTTAAATTCTTCTCTAAGGTCATCTAATTTTGCATTTTGAATATCGTTAAAAGATTCGCTTGAAATAGAAATTAATTCAGGCCTTTCTTTAGAAGCTTCAATACCCATTTCTAAGCAAATATCTTTAATTAAAACATTAGATGTTTCAACAAAATTTAGTTTTGAACCGTAGCTTTCAATTAAAGATTTAATAAAAACCATTTGTGATTGGTTAACTTTGTTGTCGCCCAATTTTAATTTAATTGATGCGTTTTTTGCTTTTTCATCTTCAAGCGCTGCAATAACGCTATCTGCAAGCATTTTAGGGTCTTCAATTGAAGACAGGTCAATTTCATAAATATTTTCAATGTTTTGCATTTTATAAACCCGCTTTTTTATATATTTATGATAAAAACCATGACATAAAAGGGGTTTAAAAACAATTATTTGTAAAGAAGGTTTACCTTAAATAAGGTTTAATTAAATTTCATCTTCATCAATGTAGTTGTCGCCAAATTCTTCAACGTTTGCAACGTTAAAAGAAATTATTTCATCTTGATTTTTGTTTAAAACCCACGCCACAAGAGAAATTGGGAAAGTATCCAATAAAACTTTATATTCAAGGTTTTTTGCATTGTAAATTCTAATTGCTTCGCCTACATTATATTCGCTTTCAATAATTGCATTTAAAGCACTTTGAATTTCTGTGTCTTGTTCAATTGAGGGGAAATTTTGCATATTATATTTAATGTTTTCAAGAGTGTAGTTTATATTGTTTTCGTCTTGAAGTTTTTTTGAAATATTTTTTATGGAAGGGTCGCTTTCAATTGAACTGTCGCACATTTCAATTAATTTGTTTATTTCACTGTGAAAATTTTTCATATGGTTTTTTAAAAAATTAAGAACATTTTTTAATTTTAAATATCTTATATTTAAAGCATCCGATAAATTGTTCCAAGTTAAGATAAGCTCTTGTTCTTTTTTGTTTATGGTTGCAATGATTGTAAAAAAGCCCAAAATAAGCCCAATTGTTAAACCTATAATAATTTGTAAAGATAAACTCATAAACTACCTCGTATTTCAAGAACAATAATAGTTTATAATTCACTTTTTTTAATCGTTTATATGAATTATTCATCCTTTTTGTGTGGTAATATTTAAACTATGGCTGATTTAGATAAAAAAGAAATTGTTGATTTATTGGTTTCATCCGGTGAGGAACTTTTTTTAAGGGCGGATAAAATAAGAAAAGAAAATGTTGGTGATGAAATTCACTTAAGAGGGTTAATTGAATTTTCAAATATTTGTAAAAGAAACTGCTTTTATTGCGGAATCAGGCGAGATAATAAAAATGTTGAAAGATACAGATTAGATGAAGATGAAATTATAAAAACGGCAAAATTGGGGGTAGAAGCCGGCTATAAAACAATAGTTTTACAATCAGGCGAAGATGATTTTTTTAATATTAAAAAATTAACAAAAATTGTTGAAGAAATTAAAAAGTTTGATGTTGCTCTTACATTAAGCATTGGCGAAAAAACAAAAGAAGAATATAGGGAATTAAAAAAAGCTGGTGCTGACAGGTTTTTGCTTCGAATTGAAACAACAGATGAAGCTTTATATAAAAAGTTTCACCCAAATATGGATTTTAAAAACAGAATTAACTGTCTTTATAATTTAAAAGAATTGGGCTATGAAACAGGAACAGGTTCTCTTGTGGGGCTTCCAAATCAAACAATTGAAAGTTTGGCTGATGATATTTTATTTTATAAAAAGCTTGATAGCGATATGATAGGTATTGGCCCTTTTATTCCTCATCCTGATACTCCTTTATTTGGCAAAATAAATGAAAATAATTTTAATTTAGCCTTAAAAATGATGGCAATAACAAGAATAATGATGCCAAAAATTAACATTCCCGCAACAACTGCTATGGAAGTTATTAATAAAGAAGGAAGAATGATTGCCTTAAAATCGGGCGCTAATGTTATTATGCCAAATATAACAAATTCTGATTATAAAGAAAAATATGAAATTTACCCCGGAAAAGAAAATTTGAACAATAAAGAAGATGATTATAAAAAACTTTTGGAAGAAAAAATAATAAAAATGGGAAGAACTATTGCAAAAGATAAGGGCTTTAAGAAAGCGTAAGCCAGAGTGTAGGTTTTAGTGGGTAATGAACCCGACACAAACCGAAACTGTTGAATGGCGACGTAGGATAATCAAAGCTTGTGAGCGAAAACGTTAGTGAAAGTGAACAAAAGAAAGTAGGTTGGGCTTTTAGCCCAACAGTTAAGTTGGGGTAGAAACCCCAACTTACGAGTTTAAAATTAAAAAAAGCCCCTTAGAGAAGGGGCAAATGAAAAGATAGCGGATTTTACGTAGGGTGAAAGGCGAAGCCTGTAACCCGCCAATGTGAAAGCCGAACGGAATGGAAAAAGTGCATTTAGCACTTTTGAAATGAAGTTGCTCGGCTTGAACCGCTAGTAAAATCCAAGAGAATTATTTTTTAGCCTGTGCCTGATACATAGCCCTTTGTGCCGCAACACCATAAGGAATTGCTTGTTTGTCTGTTATCATAATAGTGAACATATCGGTTAATTTTAAGCCCATGGGGTCAGAATATTTGAAAGGTTTTGAGCATGCATGCGACATGCAGTTAACATTTGCAGGGTTTGGCTTTCTGTCGCCATTAACATCAACCGCAATAATGCAAGGGGTTTTTGTGGTTTTATCTACATTGCTATTTAAACCATAAGACCCGCAGCCGCCGCAAGATTCGGCCGGGCCGTCATCATATTGAAATGGTGAACCGCCAACAGCAGCATCACAAAGATAAATGCCCGATTCGTATAATTTAAAATAAGTATGTTTTGCTCCATTTCTAAATTCAAATCGCATACCATCCGTTGTATAGAAAGCACTATTTGCATATGAACCTCTTGGGTCTGAAACGAAAAATATTTTATCCCTTTGGGATGTGCTTTTAATTACTGCCATGTGTTTCATTAAATACCCGAATAAATTCGCATTATCATATGGGCTTTCGCCATCTATTGCCATATTCATTGTAATGGCACTATTTAAAACAGAAACTGCCTTTCTTAGGCCTGTTTTAAATTCTTGTTGTTGGGAATTACTTATTACAGATGGTATAGAAATTGCAGCAACAACGCCAATGATAGCTAAAGTTATTAAAACTTCTGCCAGTGTAAAACCTCTTTTTTTCATAAACTATCCTTTCATTCTTTTATTTTTTTATTTATTTTTTTTCTTTTGTTCATTTTTCTTTTCTTTTTTCATGCGCCTATCAAAGAAAAGAAAAACGAACCAAAAAGAAAAGAAAACAAGGCTTAGTGAATAAGTTTAGTCTTATCTTTTAAAATCATCTGTCCCCTCAGTCGTTCAGAGTCGGGGCTGCGTTACTAATTAAGAAGATTAATTTTAAAAGTGATATGTTAAACCTAAAAAAGGTCACTCCCGCCCCTCCACTTCACCTTTCGGTAAAGACAGATGATTTTAAAAGGTTTGTTTGCTTTTAATGTGCGATTATTTCAAACGCAACAAAATGTTCAATTTGTTGCGTTTAGGTGAAATGGGGCAATATTATTGAATGAAAGGAATTTAAAAATTTAAAAAATAATAAAAAACCAAGTATTGAACAAAGGTTAAAATAATGATAATATAAGGTTATAGAACTTGAATGCAACATAATGAACATTATGGGGCATTTTTTTGTTATTTTTCTATCCTTTTTGTTAATTAAACTGCCCAATTGGGCAATATTAAATTTCGAAAATGAATTATAAAATTAGTTCAAATAACCAAAAAGGTAGTAACAACAGGCCATAAAGGATATTATACTTTTTAAAACGAAAAGGAGAAAAAAATGACGACGTTAAGCGTGGCGCCTATTAAAGTAATGATTGTTGAAGATTATAAATTAACAAGGGTTGGTTTAAGGTGCGCTTTAAATCAACACGATGAAATTGAAGTTATAAATGAAGCTGAAAATGCAGAAGATGCCCTTAAAATGATAGAACAAAAAGCGCCCGATGTTGTCATTATGGATTTGGGGCTTCCTGATATGAACGGTTTGGAAGCTACTATGAAAATTATGGAAAATAATACTAACAAAAAAGATATAAAAGTAATCATTTTAACATCTCATGACAGAGAAGAAGAAGTAATGGCATCATTAGGGGCAGGGGCAACAGGGTATTGCATGAAAGATATTGACCCTGATACTTTGGCAGATGTTATTAAACAAGTAAACCAAGGCGCTTGCTGGCTAGACCCTAATGTTTGTAAAACTGCGCTTAAAATTTTCCCAAGGCCTGAAAATACCCAATTAATTTATAAGCAAGAAACAAAAGATGATAAAGGGCATTTAACGGAAAGAGAACAAGAGGTTTTAAGATTACTTGTTAAGGGAAAATCAAACACTGAAATTGCATCTGAACTTATTGTTTCTGTTCACACAGCAAAGGCCCATGTTTGTTCAATTTTGCAAAAACTTTGTGTGGATGACAGGGTTCAAGCGGCTGTTAAAGCCATAAAAGAGGGGTTAGTGGATGAAAATTCCACAAAATAAATTCATAAATTAAGGCCGCCTAAAATAGGCGGCTTTTTTATTTTTAAAACTATTTTGTAATATCGAAAAATTCACCTTTTATAATTTCTTGAAGTTTAATTGGGCTTAATTCCACCTGATAGCCGATTTTTCCTGCGCTAAAAATTATTGTTTCAAAATTTTTGGCAGTTTCATCTATAACGGTTAAAAAATGTTTTTTCATACCAATAGGCGAGCACCCCCCGTGGACATATCCTGTTAATGGCAATAAATCTTTTTGTTTTATCATTTCAACCGCTTTTTCACTAACCGCTTTTGCCGCTTTTTTTAAATCAAGCTCTTTATGAGATGGAATCATAAAAACATAATTTTTCTTTGATTTTGCAATTGTTACAAGTGTTTTAAAAACTCTGTTTTCATCTTGATTTAAGTATTTTGCAACATCAACGCCTGAAATTGCCCC
Source organism: Candidatus Gastranaerophilales bacterium (assembly GCA_944325145.1). Taxonomy (GTDB): domain Bacteria; phylum Cyanobacteriota; class Vampirovibrionia; order Gastranaerophilales; family Gastranaerophilaceae; genus Galligastranaerophilus_A. The sequence goes on along the minus strand of CALYDL010000016.1, from coordinate 8,125 downwards.
TGAATTAATATAAGAATGAAATTTATAATCAACTTTTAATTTGTCTAAAACCCTTATTACGTTTGTTTTTTCTTCCAACTTTAAATTCCTTTTTTTTATAAATTGTTTTTAACCCCGTCTAAAATAATATCTGCAATGCACCTTTTAGAATTAATAAGGTCAATCAGCCAATCTAAATATTTTTGCTCATCAGCTTCTAAATTAAATTGCGCTAAATATAAAAGTTTTTTTACAATTTCAAATGCCGTTGTGTTTAATTTTTCAACATTAAAATTAACACCGAATTTTGCCGCTAAAAAACCATAGTCTTCAAGGTCTGAAGAAGTTAGGGGCGCAAAATAATCTAAAATTTTATCAATGGAATCATCATTATATAATAACCCCTTATAAATTGCCCCAATTCCAACTGCAACATCTAAGTTTTGGCTGTCATGGTTTCTTATTTCAATGCAATTTTTTAATCTTACATCAGGAAAACACAAGCTTTGATGAACAAGATAATCTTCCATTGTGGCATAAAGCCCCTTGTAGCCTTCTTTCATAAATTCTCTGAAAGTTATTTTGCCGTTTAATTCAAGGTAATTATTTTCTCTTGAAATAAAAATCATAGGAACATCTAAAATATAATTTGCATAAAGTTCATAAATATTTTTATAGGTGTAATCAATTATTCCTTTATAAAAAAGGTTGCACCTGTCAGGGCCTGTATATTTCCAAGCAAGCGCTCTTACACTTTTATATTTTGTAAGCTTATTTTCTCTAAAGGGGCTGTTTGCAAAAAAGCCTGTTAAAAATGGGCTTATTAAAATTGCCGCTTTTATTTTTCTTTTGGCATCCACTGAATTTTTATAATCCAAATTAATTTGAACGCCTGCCGTTTCTCTCATCATAACAGGGGCAAGGCGGCCAATTTTTGGAAGGTAATCTGCCATAATTTTATACCTTCTTTTATTTAAAATTTCCATTTCATTGAAGGTGGTTTTTGGCTGGTTTCCTATTGCAAAAAATTTAATGCCGTATTTTTCAGCTATATAATCAATTTGGCTTATATAATTTTGCGCTTGAAAATGAACATTATAAAGTTTTTCTTTTGGTGCCAGGCTAAGCTCAAATTGGCCGCCCGGTTCTAAGGAAATTGAAGTTCCTTCGTTATTTTTAGCGCCAATTATTGTTTCATTATCATAAATTAATTCAAAACCGTTTATTTTTGAAAATTCTTTTATAATTTCAAATAAATTTTTAAATTTTGCCTGCTTAAATGTTTTAGAATCTATTGAAATTCTTTCATATTCAAGCCCTATTCTTTTATTTTGGTTTTCGCCTTTTGAATAGTAATTTATAATATCATCGAAAGTTAATTCTTTTTGTTTTGAAATACAAGTTTGCATAAACCAATATTATCACAATTAAAAGTTTAAAAATTGCCCTTTTGGCTTTTTTAGAGGTAATTTTTTTAAATAATAAAACCGAAGGAATTTATCCTTCGGTTTTATTTTCTTGAAACATCATTTCTTATATAATGGCTTTCCATTTCATCGTTTTCGTTTCGCATTTGGGCTATATATTGCTGGCCGTTTTTAACAACTTGGAACAAATTGTTTAAATCTTGTTCAATTTTAACCAAAATTTGTTGGGCGTAAGCTTGTGCGCCGTCTTTCATTTTAAGAGCTTCTTCGCTTGAAGCAAGCCTTATGCTTTCGGCTTCTCCAAATGCTTTCATTTTAATGTTTTCGCATTCTTGAATAACTTTTTCTCTAAACGCCTTTGCTTGTTCTTCCATTTCACGTCTTAGAGAAGATTCATCCAAAATTCTTCTTTTTTCGTTTTCTGCGTCTTGAATAATTCTCTCTGCCTTATTTTTGGCATCTTGAATCATTTCTTCTTTATTTCTTAAAATCATTTTTGCCATTTTAATGCCTTCATCTATGGCATCGGGGAAAGAATCTACGATTCTATTTAATTCTTTGCTTTTTACAATCATTAAATGAGAAGGAATAATGTCAAATCCTTCGTCTAACAGTTCTTGCAATTTGTCGTAAAGTGCAAATAATTTCAATCCTTCTTGTACCATTTTATGTTGTACCTTTCTTATTGTTTCTTTTTAAATATTCTACCACACAATTGGGCGCAAATTTCGAAATGTCTTCTCCGTAGCTTGCAATTTCTTTAACAATGCCTGATGAAATAAAATTGTATTTTGGTTTTGTGATTAAAAAAACTGTTCCTATATCAGGCGCTATGGACATATTGGCTTGAGATAACTGCATTTCATATTCAAAATCGGAAACTGCCCTTAAGCCTCTTATTAAAAATTTTGCCCCCTTTTTTCTTGCATATTCAACAGTTAAACCGTCAAAAGAATCAACGCTTGTGTTTTTAATTTCTTTAACTGCTTCTTTTATAAGGTTTACCCTATCTTCTACAGGAATTAATGATTTTTTATCGTTGTTTTTTAAAACTGCAATTATAACTTTGTCAAACATCTTAGAAGCTCTCTCTAAAATGTCTATATGCCCCTTTGTTACAGGGTCAAAGCTGCCAGGGTATATTGCAATTTTTTCTTCAATTTTAGTTTCCACAAGTTAATTATATTATTAAATTTTTATCATGCTTACATCTTAGTTTTAATTTTCCGTTTTTGTAAATTTTTTGTTACATATTTTGAATGATTTTTCTGACCAAACCTGAAAAATCATTAATTTAGATGATATTAAAGGGAAAAAGGTAAAGTTTAATACCAATTGTACGATTATGTTGTCGTACGTTTGGGGAAATCAGGTTAAAAATGTTTAATCCATCCATACAAAAATATATAAATTCTTCAGGTGAAGCTGCCGCAATTACCCGTGCAAGGCAATTAGACAGCTACATTAATTCTGTTTATGAAAATAAAAACCCAATAAAAACAGAACAAGAAGAAGAATTTGGCTCAAAACCCTTTAATGAAGTTTTAAAAACGTCTGTTGAAGAAACTCAAAATAAAGGAAGCATTTTTTCTTTGGATGCACCGCCAAATATTCCTTTCGGCACGCTTTCCGTTGGTTCTAAAATAAAAGCGGAAAATGTTTCTAAATCTGACATTATGAATATGATAGATAAAGCTTGCGAAAAATATGATATGGATTCAAAGCTTGTAAAGGCTTTAGTTAAGCAAGAATCAGGCTTTAACCCGAATGCAAAATCAAAAGCAGGGGCAATGGGCTTAATGCAATTAATGCCGAAAACAGCGGAAGGCTTAGGCGTTAAAGACCCTATGAACCCTGAAGAAAACATTGATGGCGGGGTTAGATATTTAAAATCAATGCTGGATAGGTTCAACGGCAACAAAATTTTAGCACTTGCTGCCTATAACGCAGGCCCCAATGCTGTTTCAAAATATAACGGGGTTCCCCCTTATAAAGAAACACAAAACTATGTTAAATCAATTTTAAGTATGTACTTATAAAAAAGAGGTGATAAATTATGGTCGATGGCATTACACCAAAAATTAATTTAGGCGAAAGAATTGAACCAAGCAAAATTTCAACGTTTAACGGCCCTGTTCGATTAAAAAGTATTGAACAGCCTGAAACTGCAGATTTTAAATCGGTTATGGGCGGGTTAGTAGAACAATTAAATGCAGATTTAAACGCTCCTGATCAATTGGTTGAAGATATGATGCTTGATAAAGCGGATATCCACGATGTTATGGCTGCAATTCAAAAATCAGAAATTCAAATGAACATTGCAACAACAGCTTTAGGTAAAGTCATCCAAACGTATGAAAAAATCATGCAAATTACAATATAGCCCTTTTTCTTATTAAAAATAAATGTATAATAGTTTTAGCGGTCAATCACCGATTAGAAATAAATTGCAATGGATATAAAAACTTTAATGGAAAATAAACCCCTATTTTATGGGGTCATAGCAGGAATTATAGCAGTAGTCATAGTTTTGATTATTGCAATTTGCGCTATTGCTATGGGTTCAAATAACAAAAATGCAAAAGATGGCGCAGTTTCAGCGCCGCCATCTAAAGTTATTCAAGAAGACATTTCATTGTTTACAACAGATAAAATAGGCCTTGCAATTGAAGTTCAAGCGCTTCTTGCTCGTCAGGGCATTAAGGCAAGAAGGGTTTTAGATGGTACAAAATCATCAATCGTTTTATCTGCCAAAGATAAAATAACGGAAGATCAAAGAGATATTGCAATTTTACAAATGGTTCAATCAGGCCTTGTAGATGAACATGTTGGTTTAGAAATTTTTGATACGGGTGATTTTACATCAACTAAAGAAGATAAAAGAATTCGTTTAATAAGAGCAATGAACGGGGAACTTGCAAGATTAATAAGAAAAATTCCTCCGATTAAAAATGCTCAAGTGTTTGTTTCTGTTCCTGAACAATCATTATTTTCAAAAAATGAAAAACCAATCACAGCCACCGTTCAAATTCAACTTGACGCAGGCGAAAGATTGGATTCTATGAAAATAAAAGCAATAACAAACCTTTTATTGGGTGCAATTCAAGGTTTGAAGGCAGAAGACATTGCAATAACAGATACAAACGGCAATGTTTATTCAAGCATTATTGGCGGCAACAACGATGCCTTAGCTAAAATTGAAGAAAACGACAGATATATGCAACAAAAAGTTGCAACCCAATTAGACAGGCTTGTTGGTAAAGGAAATTATGTTGTAACCGTTTCAACATTTTTAACTCAAGCGCCTGTTGAAAAAACAAGCATAATCTATGATCCTACATCTAAAGCTGCAGTGTCTGAACAAGGTTTTACCGAAAAATTGGGCGATAACACAAATGATACAAACTCTGCAATAAATGCAGTAAGCGTTTATTTGCCCTATGGCGTTCCAACCTCAGGGCAAAATTCTTCACAAGACAGAAAATATGTTCGTCAAGCCCATGAAACTCAATATGGAGTTACAAAAACCCAAGTTAATGAATATATGGGCGAAGGCGCTATTGAAGAAATTTCAATCGCAGTTTCTCTTGAACAATCTGCAATTCCAATGAGTATGACAATTCAAGACCTAAAAACCTTAATTGCTCACGCTGCAAGCCCTTTGGTAGACCCGGAGAATGTTTCTATTGCATTTGTTGAATCTGCTAACCCGATTTTAGCACCGGATAGCCCAAACAGGCTTCCAAAACCCGAAGAATCAGGCAACCATTGGTGGGTTGTTGGCCTAGCGCTTCTTGTTGGCCTTGGTTTTGGCTTAAGATATATTGCAAACAGAGTTAAAGCCGAACAAGAAAGGCACAATGAAGAATTAAACGAATTAAGAGCAAAAGCAAGAGAACAAGAAAAACAATTAAAAGATGTTAATACAAAAGCACAAGAATTAATTCAAAGGCAGGCTGCAATGGCGCAAAATCTTCTTGAACAACAAAATCTTCAAAAACTTCAAGCGCAGCAGGCAGCTGCACAACAAGCACAACAAAATCAAGCGGTTCAAACAAAAGAAGAACCGAAAAAACCTGAAAGAGATTCAGATATTGATGATGCAATTTCAGAATTAGCTGCAGATTATTCGGGGCTTGATGATTTGGAAGCAATTGAAAAACTTAAAAGCTGGATAGAAGCAAGCTAATATTGTATAATTTCTAATGTCATAAATGGATTTTAAAAATGCCGCCACAGCCAACCCAAAAAGCACAACCACAAAAACAAGCACCCCAAAACCCTCAGGGTGCAAATAAAGCACAGGCAAACCCCCCTCAAGGGCAAGCTGCGGCAGCTCAACAAAAACCCCAAAGAGTTATTCAAGGTTTTGACCAAAGGGCTTTTGCAAAAAATTTGGCGCTTGAAGCAAGCCAAGTGATTCCTGCTAACATATCGGAAGCTGATAAAAAGTTTGTTGTTGAAATTATTCATAAATTTTGCTTACTTTGCGGTGATGCCCTTGTTAAGGATGAAAAATATAACCTGAATGCTCAACAAGCAAGCATGATAACCCAGTTTATCGGCGAGTGGACTTTTCATAAATCAATAGATTTGATTAATGGCGGCATAGCGCCTGAACTTAGAGAGGGTGTTTTACAAAAAGTTGCTTTTACTGTTTTTGAAATTGCAAAACAGGCAATAAGCAAAAATCTTCCCCAAGAACAAACAATTCAAGTTATTGAAATTCAGGTTAAAAACTGCTTTAAACAAGCAATTGAAGACCTTAAAGCCAAAGGCAGAATTGATGAAAAATTGGCCGAAAATACAATAAGCCAATCAAGCATAGATGCTATGAGCCAACAGCAATTTGAAGAAGAACAAGGCTTGGGGGATGACCTTTCCGATGCTAAAATTTTGAAATTGGCTTCTTTGGCGCTTTTAATTAAAAAATTACCAAAAGAAAAGGCAGAAGCAATTATTGCAAAATTTAACCAATCTGAAGCGCAGGTTTTATCTCAATATGTAAAAATGCCCAATTTGGAACAAAAAATAGATAAAGGCATTACAATTAGGTGTTTAAACGAAATAAAGGAAGTTTTACCTGAGCCAAAAGTTATTTCACCTGATAGAATTTATGCTAAATTGTTTAAAATTGTTAAAACTAATGATAAAAATAAAATTTCTAATATTATAGATAATGAAAGACCTTTAATTAAACAGTTCGTTTTATCTCCCTACACAAAAGACGAGGTAAAAATTCCAACAAGAGTTTCAAATACAATATTGAAGTATTTGGAAGAAAAGCTTTCACATCATGATAATTAAGAAGAAAGTTACAAAAGAACAAAAAGAAGAAGTTGAAATAAACCAAACAAGCCGCTCTCGCAACATAATTAAAGCAGGAGCGGGGAAAGTTAATGCGCTTAAAAAGAAAGCATTAGAAAAAAAAGAAAAAAAAGAACTTGAAAAAGAATTGGAAAATGCTTCAAAAAATGAAGAATTAAAATCTGAAAAACCCAAAGAAAAAAAAGAAAAATCAGAGCTTGAAGTTAAGCTTGATGAGTATGAAAAGGTTGATGTTACCCTTCTTGAATTTAAGGAAAGATATGAAAGGCGCCGTGGAGAAAGAAGAAGGGGCTTTAGAAGAATTGATGAAAGGGCGCTTGTTTCACGTGCACAAGAAGAAGCAAGAACCATAAGAGAAGTTGCGGCTCGTGAAGGGTATAAAAATGGGCTTCTAGAAGCAGAAAACGAAATTTCAATGTTAAAAGATACCTTATCTCAAATAGTTTCTGCAAGAAAAGAAGCTTATGAAGAAATGTCAGGGCATATTTTAGAAATTGCCCTTGAAGTAGCTAAAAAAATCATTAAAAAAGAAGTATCTTTATCAAATGATGTTTTAAAATCTGTTTTAGCTGAAGTTTTCAATGAATTAGGTTCAAATGAAGAAAAAATAACGGTTAAAGTTAACCCTGAAGATGTTGAATTTGCAAAAGCTTCAATTCCTGAAATTTTGGCAGATTCTCCAATTGATGCGAAAATAATAGTAACACCTGATGAACTTGTTGAAAAAGGTTCTTGCACGGTTGTTGCAAGCAACGGTGTTATAGATGCCAACTTTACAACACAATTAAGCATAATTCAAAATGCCTTCGGAATTTATAAAGGGGGCGAATAGAAAAATAAATGGCAGCACAAGGAAAGACAACAATTGCAAATAACCCTATAAGCGAAATTTTAATGGCATTTTTTGTAATTGCCCTTATCTTAATTTTGCTTATTGAAATGCCAAATTGGGTTATAAATTTTTCAATTTCATTGAATATAGCGCTTGGCGTTGTTCTTTTAATGTTTTCTTTGTTTGTGCAAAAACCTTTGGAATTGGCTTCTTTTCCATCAATCATTCTTATCGGCACAATGTTCAGGCTGGTTTTATCAATAGCTTCAACAAGGCTTATTTTAGCTAAAGGCGATGCGGGCGAAGTTATTCATGCGTTCGGAACGTTTGTAACGGGCGGCAATATGGTTGTTGGCGGCGTTATTTTCTTAATTATCACAGTTGTTCAGTTTATGGTAATTACAAAAGGTGCTGAACGTATTGCTGAAGTATCAGCAAGGTTTGCATTGGATGCTATGCCCGGTAAACAAATGACAATTGACGCCGATTTTAACCAAGGCTTAATTTCCCCCGAAGAAGCGGTTAAAAGAAGGGAAGACCTTCAAAGGGAATCATCCTT